>NZ_BAABAF010000009.1:0-269644 GCF_039537285.1 Microbacterium kribbense
TAGCTTTAGTCGGTTCTCACTGACCATCGCACGATGGCTCACCACGTCAACGACGTGACACTCAGCACCGAGAACTACACCACCCCAGGGGACGTCACCGTCTGATCCTCTGAGAGAAGGAAGTGACGTGTTCTCCCTCCTTTGCTGCGGCGTAGTCGATGCCGAGCGGCGAAGTCATTGAAGCGTGCGCGGTCCACTCGGGTAAGCGTGAGTTCACCTTGGTGACGTGGGCCCGGCACTGCCGCACCAACTGCTGGGCCGCATGCGCCGACTGTTGGAATCGTGCACCGTCACGCTCATCCACCATGGCCTCATCTTGGAGCAGGCCAACCGCGCTGGTGTGCTCCTATGCTCCGCCGTTGTACCATCCACATCCGCGACTTGGATCCCGAGCAATCCTCGCGCGTACTACGGTACGGACCATCCCTGGGCAGAGGTCCCGGTCGTGTCGCCTGTCGGCGGTGTGCGCGCAACCGAAGCTGGGTGCGACAATGCATCGAGTGGGTGCTCCCTCAGCCCGGCTGGTTTTGGTCAAGCCCCTTGATGCCGAGTCGGTAGCCGGCATCTGGACGCGCGCCAGCCGCGGGTCAGCTCTCGTCCCAGTGCAGGCCGAACCGGCGGAAGACCTCCTGCAGCTCGCTGAGCTCGGGGGTTACCTGCGTTGGCTCGCTGGTGGGCTCGAGTTTGGGGCTGCGTGGCGGGTCGTCCGGGCGCTCGAACAGCGCCCACATGTGGATCTCATCACCATGGCGGGAGTTGAACCGCACACCGTCGACAAGGTCATCTCCGTTGTCGCTGAGGTTGAATAACCATCGTGCGATCGAACGCGTCAGCACGCGGTCACGCGCTTCCTTCAGCAGCGCAGAGTCGACGTCCCTTGCTGCGAGGCCGTGATCGGCGAACGGGTAGTGTGCGATGAGGGCTGCGATTGTTCGCGAGTGGGTGGTGTAGCAGTAGCGGCCGGTCTGCCGAGCTGAACCGAACTGTCGGTTCTCGACCCAGCGGTATCCCACTGCCCCGATGGCGGCCTCGTGGAATTTCTCCACGCTGCCGTCGTCATCTTCGATCTGGTCGAGCTCGTTGAGCAGGGATCGACTGGGCCGGAACTGCGCCAGCAGTTCGAGGAAGCAGCCCAGGAGGCTGTCGGCGGTGTAGAGCGTCCGGAACTCGCCGCTCTGGTCGTCCCACCGACCAGAGAAGCGGCCGGCGTCGTCGGCGTAGCTCCAGGGCGTCCATGCCCACATGTCGGGGCCGAAGCCGACCCGCCAGACGCCGCCGAGATCGTCGGAGGACTCGATCTCGAGATCGGGTTGCGTCATCCGATGTGCGCGAACGACTTCGCCGCGGTGATCACGTCGCGTGCCGCCTTCATCTGGTCGCCCTCGCGCAGCACCTGCGCCGGCGCTTGGTCGTTCAGCGCGGGGTTCATCCCACGGAACCAGGACTGTACCGTCGTTGCGTCATAGCTCTCGCGTAGCAGAGACGCGGCGTAGAACGCGTTACGCAGTCGCTGCTGGTCCGTTTCGCCCGGCGTGCTTGCGCCCTCGGCCCACGTCGACACCGACCGTGACGACTTCACACCGCCGATGTAGGCGACGGCACGCACGCCGAGGATGTCTCGCAGCTGCGAGACGAGCTCAGCGAAAGGGAGGCGGATCGAGTCTTCGTGTGCACGCAGCCCTGGCCGCTGGTCGTGTCGAACGGTGGTAGCCATACCGCTAGTGTACGTCGGAAACCGCATCCGAATGCACCCCGAAGTGCATGTGAAAATGCACGTCAGATCGCAGACTCGTGGGAAACCTCGGTCCCGTCTTGGCCGGCAGGCCGGTCACGCGATTCCACGCCGCAGACGCCCTGGCCGCGCGCTTCCGCGAGGGTGCGTGCACGCAGCGATCGATCAGTCGCGTGAGGACTTGCGTGATACCGGTCGGCGGCTTGGCTCTATGTCGTGGTCTTGATGGATGCTGCCGTAGTCTTATGCGAATATTCATCGGCGTGCTGCCCGAGGGTGGTGGCACTGAAGGAATACATGTCGTGGGAACAAGCGAACTCAGACGCTTGCCGGCGAACCTGCTCGAATCGAATCCAACCACGCTGGCCGCCGATCTGAACCCGCATGAAATCAACCAAGCCGTGACTGACGGTGCTGTGCACGTGGTATCGCAGAATAGTTCAAATCCCACCGTCACCGCCATAAACCCCTGATAAGGAGGTATTTCTAATTTCCGTTGAACGGGAGTGAGAAAGAGTCCGCGCGGTGTGCTCCGTGCGATGGCCCGGATTGCCGCGTGTTTCCGCGGATTTCAGGTTGTTGCTCGTGAGAAGGAGTTGGGAACGGACTTCTTTCTCATTTGATGCCCGATGGGCGTTGAATTGGGCGCCTGCGGGCTGGTGGATCCAGGGTTCTCGGAGGCAGGCTGAAGGCCCCGCGTTGATCGTCGGACATACGTGGATCCACGGATGTTTCGCGACGATCCTCGAGTCTAGAGTCTGCGTAGTCCGATGTACCTGCACGGACATTCATCATCCGGATCTGGGTGCCGACTCGCTGTGGAGCGAAGATGGCCGCTGGGGAAGTTGTACAGGCGAAGCCGCGCTTCATCGCGGCGCTCAAGCACCGTGACCTGCGGCTGCTCACCATCGCTTTCATCGTCGACGGCGGTGCATCCTGGTCGTACAACGTGGTTCTCATCGCGTATGTCTTCACCCGCACGCAGTCCGCCGGGTGGGTGACCGCGCTCGTCACCGTGCGCTGGGTGGTCGGCGTGCTCTGCGGGGGCTATGCCGGCGTGCTCGCCGATCGCTACGATCGCCGTCTCGTACTCACGGTCAGCGCCTGGATCGCATCGATCGTGACAGTCGGCATCGCCGCCATCGTCTGGGTTGACGCGCCACTGTGGATGCTGCTGGTGGCCGCTGCCGTTCTCACGGCGGTCTGCACGCCGATGCGTCCCGCATCGGGAGCGCTCATCCCCGAGGTCGTTCCGGAGTCCGACCTCGTCGCCGCGAACGCGCTGTTCGCACTGCTGGAAAGCGTCATCGTTGTCATCGGGCCGGGGGTCGGGGGAGTGCTGCTGTTGATGGGTGCGCCGGTGTACGGAGTGCTGGTCAATGCGGCGAGCTTCGTTTTCGCGGCCCTCGTGTACAACGCGTTACGGGTGCGCTCGCGAGGCAGCGCTGAAGTGGGTGGTGGCGCCTTCGCGCAGTGGATGTCGGGGGTGCGCACACTCGGTCAGCACCACAAGGCGCTGGTGCTGACCGTCTTCCTGATTCTCGACTCCGCCGCGGCCAACGCTGCGAATGTACTGCTGCCTGCACTTTCAGAGCATCTGCACGGCAATTCGGTGGGGTACACCCTCCTGCTGGCGGCGAATGCGCTCGGTGGTGTCGTGGTCGCCGGGCTGGCGCAGAAGCTCGCCGCGACGAAGCGGATGGCAGTGCTCATCACCGTGGCGATGTTCGTGCAGTGCGTGCCGCTCTGGTTGAGCGTCTTCGCGGGGTCGATCCTGGGCGGGGCAGCGCTTCAGCTGCTCTCGGGTGTGGGAATGGTCATCGTCGACGTGCTCGCATTCACCACGCTGCAACGGGATCTGCCACGTGAGGTGCTGGGGCGCGTGCTCGGCACGCTCGATGTGCTCATCCTCACCAGTGCCGTTCTGACGTCGGTGCTCGCGAGCGTCCTGTACGCGACCTTTGGGCTGGCCGTTGCTTTCGGCGTGATCGGGCTGGGATTCCCGCTTTTGAGCCTTCTCGGGCTTCCCCTGCTGCGACGCCTCGACGCCGATGTCGCACACCGGGCCATCCGCCTCGAACCCATCACGCGCACACTCGACCGACTCGACCTGTTCGCCGGAGCACCGCGGAGCCTTATCGAGCATCTCGCTGAGAGCGCGGAGGAGCGCACGCTGGCGGCCGGAGCGGTGATCATCCGCCAGGGTGACCCCTCGGATGCTCTGTGGGTACTCGAGGATGGCGTCCTCGAGGTGGATGCCGTGCGGGGAGACGGTGCAATCACGGCGCTGCCCGATGTCGAAGCCCCAGGATATGTCGGCGAACTCGGACTGCTCGATCGGACCGTGCGCTCTGCTACGGTCACTGCGAAGACGACGTGCCGCGTCCTGCGCATACCCGGCGAGGAGTTTGCCGCCGCATTGGAGGCGTCGGTGCCGTCGCCGTCGATGCTCGGTCGGGCCGGGGTGCGCATGTCTCGTACTTCATCGGCTTCGCCACCTTCGGAACCGGTGCAGGATCCCGCCCAGTAGGTCCCCAGGTGAGCAGACAAGGATTACGGTCGGCGAGGCCGGCTCCCCCGGAGCCGACAGACTCGACGCCTGACTACCCGGTGTGAGCCGGGCGGAAGATCAGTGAACTCACGGATCCCCGCAGCCACCTGCGATGGGACGCTGGCGGTGTGCACATCGAGATCTGGCTGGACGGCACGGATCCGCCTGCGGGCCGCGTCGGCGGTCACGACCACGAACTGCCCTTTCGCGGGTGGATCGATCTGATGGCTGCCCTATCGCGATTGCTCGGCTCGATGCGTGAAGAGGATGGCGACCTCGGTGCGCGATCGCAGCCCGAGCTTGGCGAGGATGTTTGAGACATGGGTTTCCACGGTGCGACGCGAGATGAACAGGCCCTGCGCGATCTCCAGGTTCGTCGCTCCGGTGGCCACGTGACCGGCGATCCGCTCCTCGGTGCGGGTGAGCGCCTGCCACCCCGAAGTCGGTCGAGACCGCGGCTGCACGGGCACGGATACGCCGGCCTGCCGAAAGGATGCCCGGGCCCGCGCCAGCTGATAATCCGCCCCGACCTCGGCGTAGGCGTGCAGCGCGGTAGCGGCGAGGCTCCTGTTGCGCCGGTCCGATGCCGGCAGCGCGAGTGCGGCCAGCTCCGCGATGCGCGCATGATCCAGCAGTCGCGGGGTGGTCGCCATCAGCTGCTCGGCCTCGATCAGCAGCGCGGCGTCGCCCGTGTGCACGCCAGCCGTCGCCTGTGCGGTCGCCTGCAGGTGGGCGACCGTCGGGTTCCTCGCCGCCAACGCCGTGACGACCGCGATGACCTCCTCGGCGCCTTCGGCCGAACGCGCCCGCGTCGCAGCATCCGCTCTTCGATCGCGGCGCACCTGCCCCATCAGCTCCACCAGATCGAGCGCCAGCTCGGCACAGTCCATGACCATCTCGACCGCGCGCAGCTCCTGCCATCCACGCCACAGCACCTCGACGGTGCCCGCGATGTCTCCGTGCGCACGCGCGATCTGACTGTGTCCCAGCCACACCCACGAGCGCCCGCGGCCGCCCCACAGCTCCCGGCCGGGAACCGGATCGAGCTGTGCGGCCGCGTCCAGCGCGGCATCCGGTCCGCTCTGCTGCGCGATGACCTGGGCGCGCAGACCCCGCACCGGCGGGTCGAGCCGGATCTCCATCGACCCGAGCATCGCGCGGTGCGCCTCGAGGCCTGCGGCGATGTCGGACAGGTGGGCGCTGTGGCTGCGCGCCTGCGCGGCGAGGGTGTGGGTGGCGAGGATGCCGGTGCGGTACCCGAACTGCTCCGACACCTGCAGTCCGCGCTGCACCTGGGCGATCGACTCGGCCGTGCGATCGACATCGGCGAGGGCGACGGCCAGCTGCGCATGCGGAAAAGCCTCGATAGTGGTCAGCGACGGATGACGGTCGGCGACCGTCACCGCCTCCGTCT
This sequence comes from Microbacterium kribbense, assembly GCF_039537285.1. NCBI lineage: Bacteria > Bacillati > Actinomycetota > Actinomycetes > Micrococcales > Microbacteriaceae > Microbacterium > Microbacterium kribbense. The sequence continues at coordinate 5,698 of NZ_BAABAF010000009.1, forward strand.
GCACCGCGACGGCCTCATCGAGATCGCCGCGGCAGGAGGCGATCTGACCCTGCAGCGCGAGGGCGTATGTCTGAGCGCCATGGTTGCCGTGCTCCGCAGCCAGCGTGGCACCCGCACGGGCCAGCTCCAGCGCTCCCGCCACATCGCCGAGCATGAACAGCGGCCAGCCGGCGAAGGCGAGGTGCGCCGCCCGCTCGGCCGGTTCGATCAGCTCGAGCGCGGAGTACCGCGTCGCCCGCTCATGCGCCACCGCGTGCTCGTGCTGCATCAGCAGCGCACGCAACTCGATGCCGCGCAGCATCGAGCCCGCCGTGCCGTCGCCGGCGTGAACCAGTGCGCTCGCCGCGAGCTCACCCGCCTCATGTGCGCGGCCCGCACTGAGTGCGGCACGGGCGAGTCCCGCCGTGGCCCGCACGTGCAGGGGATTGGCCGCGTCGGTGCCGGCGACCACGCGCTCCCACAGCTCCACGGCGGTGACGGGCGCGGCGGCTGCCGTGCGCTGCGCGAGTCGCAGCACCCAGGGCAGGTCGGCCCCCGAGGTCGGCGCGCGCAGCAGGTGCCCGGCCACGGTCGCGGGCGAGACTTTCGCAGCGTCCAGCGTGACCGCCACCTCGCGGTGCAGCTCGGCCCGAACCGCGGCGGGCAGGTCGTGCAGCAGCACGTCCTGGATCAGCTGATGTCGGAAACCGAAGGTGTCGCCATCGATCTCCTCGATGAACCCCGCGGCGAACGATTCGCGCAGCAGGGGCACGAGCTCGCTCATCGGTCGATCGGCGACCAGGCGCAACTGCGAGGGCGAGAAACGGGTGCCCAGGAGGGCCGCGGTGGTGAGCAGTTCGCGGGTCTGGTGGCTCAGGTGGCTCAGGTGGCGCATCATGATCAGCGCCAGCGATGGGGACGGACCGATCGGGGCATCCAGCAGTGCCTCGCCGTGCTCGCCGAGGGTGACGGCGCCCTCGCGCAGCAACGCGCGGATCATCTCGGTGAGGAACAGCGGGTTGCCGCCGGCCGCCGCCGTGTAGCGCGCCAGCGCGCCGTCGACGCGCGCGCCGGTCAGCTGCTCGGCGATCGCGAGACAGGTCTGGGCCGGCAGCGGCTCGAGCGGGATTGCGCGAAGCAGCCCGCGCTCGCTGAGCACGCTGAGCAGACGATCGAGTGCCGGGACGGTCTCGTGCCGGGCCTGTGTGCGCAGCGAGCCGATGATCACCAGTGGCAGCTGCTCGAGGGTGCGGCTGAGTCGGGTGAGCAGACGCAGCGACGCTGGATCGGCCCAGTGCAGGTCCTCGAGCACCAGGAGGGTGGGTGCCCGCGCGACCGCTTCGATGACCGACAGCAGGCGCTCACCGGCGATCGGCTCGCTCTGCTCCGCGGCGATGCGCTGGTCGTCCGCGCCGAGAACAGTGGCCAGCGCATCGAGCAGCAGTCCGAACGGACGTCGCCGGTCCATCGCATCCGTCGCACCGCGCAGGATCCGTCGGCCCTGCGGCGCACGGCTCAGCACCGCGTCGATCAGGGCGGTCTTGCCGATGCCGACCTCGCCCTGCACGGTGAGAAGCAGCCCGCTCGCCGAGCCGGCCGCCGCAGCACCGGCGAGGCGCTCGAACTCGGCATCCCGGCCGAGGAAGAGCCTTCCGGGCGGGACGAGGGCAAGCGCAGACGCAGGCATAGCGATGACTCAGCCTCTCTGCCGCCGGTAGCTGGATTCTAGCGAAGGAGGCGACCATGTGGCCAGATGCACCCGATGACGCCGACTCTGCGGCCCCCTTCGCCCCGCGGCTCGTCGCCGAATGGCTGGCGCAGACGCCCGACGAGCGCCACCGGCGGCTGCCCGGAACGATGATCTTCGCCGACATCTCGGGGTTCACCCGACTCACCGAGCGGCTGGCACGGCGTGGCCGGGTCGGTGCAGAGCTGCTCAGCGACACCCTTGATCTGACCTTCGCGACGCTGCTCGCGCCCGCGTTCGCGGACGACGCCGACCTGCTGAAGTGGGGCGGGGACGCCGTACTGCTGTTCGTGCGGGGTGCACAGCACGCTGCCCGCGCTGCCCGCATCGCGCATCGCATGCGGGCGGCGCTGCGCACCCTGGTCCGCGAGCGCACCCTGCCGGTGCCCGCGGCGCTGCGCATGTCGATCGGCATCCGCACCGGAACGTTCGATCTGTTCTTCGTCGGTGACCCGGCCAGCCACCGGGAGCTGATCGTCGGCGGCCCGGACATCACGCGCCTGGTCGAAGTCGAACAGGCCTGCGAAGCGGGCCGGATCCTGCTCTGCACCGATACCGCAGACCTGCTGCCGGACGGGGCGCTCGCAGCGGTGCGCGACACAGCGGCCGAAAGGGAAGGGCGGATGCTGCGCTCCGTGCCGCCGGTTTCCGACATCCCGCCGCAGGTGGCCGCACCGACCGCTCTGGCCGCGAAGACCCGGTCCGTCCTGCAGACGCTGCCGCCCGTCATCCGCGCGCACGTCCGGGCAGGTCCCGGCGAGCCCGAGCACCGGCCGGTCGCGATCGGGTTCGTGCAGTTCACCGGCACCGACGCCCTGCTTCGTGAGCCGGAGCGGGCCGCGGATGCTGTCGCGGCCCTGGTGGAGACCGTGCAGCGTGCCTGCCTGCGGCATGGCGTGACGTTCTTCGAGTCCGACATCGCCGCCGACGGCGGAAAGATCATGCTCATCGCGGGGGCACCGCGCAGCGCCGGGCGCGATGCCGCGCGGATGCTGTCGGCAGCACGCGAGATCGCCGATCACACCGGGCCGCTCGGCGTGCGGGTCGGAGTGTCGACCGGTCACGTCTTCGCCGGCGAGCTGGGCCCCGCCCTTCGGCGCACCTATTCCGTCAAGGGCGACGCCGTGAACCTCGCGGCCCGGCTGCTCGGGCGCGCCGAGCCCGGTCAGGTCGTGGCGACAGCGGATGCCGTGGGCGCGGCGCGCGTGCGGATGCAGGCCGTCCCGATCGAGCCGTTCCTGGTGAAGGGCAAGCGCGCGCCCGTGCACGCCCTGACCGTGCAGCGCGTCGGCGACCAGGTGACGGGCGCCCTCGGCGAGGCGCCGTTCGTCGGCAGGGCCGAGGAGCTGGCCGTGCTGCGCGCGGCGCTCGCCGCAGCATCCGCGCATCGCGGCAGCGTCGTCGACGTCGTCGGCGAGCCGGGCATCGGCAAGAGCCGGCTCGTCGCCGAGGCCGGGGAATCCGACAGCATCCGATCGCTGGTGACGAGTGTCAGCGGCTACGAGGCCGGGGTGACCTACGCCGCCATCGGGGGCCTGCTCCGTGCCGCCCTCGGAGTCGCACCGCACGAAGAGGTGGATGTGGTCACCGCGCGCCTGGTGCAGGTCGTGCGCGCCGAACGGCCCGATCTGCTGCCCTGGCTGCCCCTGATCGGTGTGCCGCTGGGCATCGCGCTGCCATCGACCCGCGACGTCGACGAGTTGGATCCTCGGTTCCGCCGCAGCCGGATCGAGGACGCGGTCGTCGCGCTTCTCGCATCGCTGCTGCCCACCCCCACCGTGCTGATCTTCGAGGACACGCATCTGCTCGACGAGGCATCCGACTCGCTGCTGCACCGACTCGAGGCGGATGCCCATGACCATCCGTGGTGCGTGATCGCGACCCGCCGCGAGGTGCCGGTCGGGCACGTGCCGCAGCTGCAGGACCCCGCCGACCGGCGCATCGCGCTCGCCGCGATGTCGCACGAGCTCGCGCTGGCACTTGTCGAGCAGGCGGCCGGAGCCGTGCGTCCCAGCCGTCACGCGCTCGAGGCGATCGTGGAGCGCGGGCACGGCAACCCCCTGTTCCTCACCTCCCTTGCCGCCCGCCAGGCGGATTCGGCGTCGGGCGAAGAGCTGCCCAGCACGGTGGAGGCGGTGCTGCTGGTCGACATCGACCGGCTCGATACCGCCGATCGCGCGCTGCTGCGCCTGGCCGCGGTACTCGGCGCACGCTTCGATCCGCGATTCCTGGCCCGGCTGCGCGACGGCGCTCCGGTCGTGAGCGGCCCGCATCCCGACACCGGCGACGCGCAGTCGGCCGATGACATCGCCGACCGGCTGGCGGAGTTCGTGCGACCGGTCGACGACGGCGATCTGGAGTTCCGGCACGCGATGGTGCGCGACGTCGCGTACGCCGGGCTGCCGTTCCGGCTGCGGCGCAGTCTCCATGAGCGGGTGGCGGTGGCCTTGGCGAGCGCGACCGATCAGCCGGCATCCTCCGAGCTGCTGAGTCTGCACTTCCACGCCGCGGGCCGGCACGAGCAGGCCTGGATCCACTCGCTGCGTGCGGGCGAGCAGGCCCGCAGCAAGTATGCCTATGCGCAGGCGGCGGACTTCTTCGGCCGCGCCCTGGACACCGCGGCGCACCTGCCGCAGATCCCGCGATCAGAACGGGCGGCCGCCTCCTCCTCCCTCGGCGACTGCCTCGACATGGCGGGTGATGCGACAGGTGCGCTGGCGGCGCTGCGGCGTGCACGGCGGGAACTGGCCGGCGATCCGGTCGCCACCGCCGAGCTGCTCTACCGCGAGGCGCGCATCATCCAGCGCCAGGGCAGGTATCGGCCCGCGCTGGCCCAGCTGACCCGGGTGCTGCGGATGCTCGAGGGAAGCGTCGGTGCAGACGCGGATGCGGTGCGCGCGCAGGCCGCCACCCGGTACGGGTTCTGCCTGCATCTGCAGAGCCGTGCGCGGGAAGCCGTGCGCTGGGGGCGGCGCGGTGTGGAATGGGCCGAGGCGTCGGGGGATCGGACCGTGCTCGCCCACGCCTGCAACGCGCTGCACCTCGTCTATGGCGCATCGCCGCTGGATGAGGACCGGCCGTACGGGCAGATCGCCCTCGGCCTGTACGAGCGGCTCGATGACCTGAGCGGGCAGGCGCTGACTCTGAACAACCTCGCGATCGACGCGTACAACAGCGGGGCCTGGAACGACGCGATCGACGCCTTCCGGCGCGCCGGCGAGAGCTTCCACCGACTCGGCGATGAGGCCAATGAGGCGACCGCACTGTACAACCGCGCCGATGTGCTCGTCGCGCAGCGGCGGCATGATGCGGCGCTGCCGGTGCTGCAGACCGCCCTGCGCCTGGCCCGCCGAGTCGATGATGAGGAGCTCGTCGGCCTGGTGCTGCGCGAGCAGGCCAGAGCTGCGGCCGGCAGCGGTGATCCCACGGGTGCATGGCCGCTGTTCGACGAGGCGCGTGCGGTGCTCGCCGGCCTCGAGTTGGCCACCGAGGTCGCCCTGCTCGATGCGGCACGCGCGCAGGTCATGACCGTTGCCGGCGACGCTGCACAGGCGCTGGAGCTGATCGATACGACCATCGGCGCGGCTCGGGCCAAGGCCGCCGACACCCTTGCCCGGCTGCACCGCATCCGTGCTCAGGTGCTTGTCGCGCAGGGGCAGGATGCCAGGGCTGCCGATGCCGCTCGCGACGGACTCGCCCGCACCACCGGCGGCTACGGCGGTTACGAACCGGCGCTGCTCCGCCTCGCTCTCGCCGAGGCCACCGGCGACGAGACGCTGCGAGCCGAGTCTCGTCGTGCGCTGCACGACCTCGGCGTCATCGACTGAGCGTCATCGCCTGAGCGGATGCTCTGGCGCGTGGATCAGATCGTTCCTCGCACGTCGTGCAAGAACAGGACGACCAATCGCAGGTCGCCGACGTTCGTGCGGCTGCTTGAGGCGAGGTCGGTGCAGAACCGCTGGTCGGCTCCGATCACACCCTTGGCGAGGCACGGCGGTGCGACGGTCAGTGCTCCAGTCGCGGACTCCGACCACTGCGCCCGGAACGATGCGACGCCGCGCTGTCCGCAGAGCGTCTTGTCGCAGATGATCGTCATGCTCGCCGGTGCCGTGCGGGTGTAGAGATCGGCACCGCCCGGTGCGGTCAGGTCACCGAGGAACTGCGTGACCAGGCCGCCGGGTGCGCAGGTCGCACCGGTTGGGCAGACGCCCAGGGTGAGGGCGGTCGTGCCCTGCGCCCCGCGCGGCAGCGACAGGATGCCGCACATCGGATGGGTCGCATCGACCACGGCGCAGCCGGCGGCATCCGCCCCCGCGGTGCCGTTGAGCAGCGATGCGTCGTTCCCGTCGAGGACGGTCAGATGAAGATCGACGGGGAACGGAGCGGCGGGGCCGGTGAGAATGGTGGCGGGAGCCACCGGGGACGTCACGTCAGCCGTGACCGTCAGCGCGGCGGTCGCCTGCGAGTAGGCGGTGAGGATATGGATGCTCGAAGTGCCGGCCGGGATCGTCTTTGTTGTCGTCGACAGCGTGCCGCCGCCATCCGTGCGAAGGGTCACCGTGGCATCCGTACCCCAGGTCGCGTCGGCGCCGGTGTTGTCCTTCAGCGTCACCTGGATGTCGAAGTCGACGTGGACCGCAGCGAGCACCGCAGGGATCGCCCCCGCGGGGACTCCTGCGATCGAGGCGGCTAAGGCCGGGTCGCTCTGCGCGGTGACAGTCACCGCGGTGGGCGTGGGTGGTGGCGGCGGAGCGTCGGCGGATGCCGCCTGTGGGGCGATCAACACCGCCAGGGCGAGTGCGGTCACGGCGATGAGCGAGCGGGCTGCTCGCAGGCGGCGGTGCGACATGATGCGGACTCCTCGACGGGGGGACAGGGTTGTTCCCAGCCTGTCCTGGTGCGTGCGGGAAAAGATCCGTGAGTTCACTGAGGTTTCCCCCGCCGCATCCCGAGATGCTGAGTCCATGGTGCTGGAGTCTGCTCACAATCGTGTTCCCGATGTGCGTGCGCCGGGGGTCGTCGTGCGCCGGGGACGGGTACCGGAGCGGACTGTGCTGCTGGTGGCATCGTTCGGGGCGCTGCTGGCGTTCCTGGACGCGACCATCGTGAACATCGCCTTCCCCAGCATCCGGGAGTCATTCCCGGGTGAATCGATCAGTGACATTTCCTGGGTGCTGAACGCGTACAACATCGTGTTCGCGGCATTCATGATCGTGTTCGGTCGATTGTGCGACCTGCTGGGACGGCGTCGGGTCTACCTGCTGGGGGTGGCCGTCTTCACGCTGTCGTCGCTGGTCTGCGCGCTGGCGCCTTCGCTCGGCGTGCTGGTGGGGGCGAGGATCGTGCAGGCGCTGGGCGCCGCGATGCTCGTGCCCGCCTCGCTCGCGGTGGTGATCGACGGGTTCCCGGCGGCTCGGCGGGCGCGGGCGGTGGGGCTGTGGTCGGCGGCCGCAGCGGTCGCCTCGGGGCTCGGCCCACCGATCGGGGGCGCGCTGGTCGAGGCGGGCGGCTGGCAGTGGGCGTTCTGGGTGAATCTGCCGCTGGGGGCAGTCGCCTGGTGGCTGGGTCGGCGTCAGCTGGTGAACAGCCGCGCGCCCGGCCGACGCCGGATGCCGGACCTTCGCGGCGCATTGCTGCTGGCGGGCTCACTCGGCCTGATCAACGCGGTGATCATCAAGGCGGGGGACTGGGGTGGGGGCAGCCCGATCCTGTGGTCGGCGGTCGTGGGCGCCGTGGTGCTGTTCGGCGGCTTCATCGTGAGCTCGATGCGACACCGCTCACCGGTGCTCGATCTGGCGATGATGCGCAATCGTCCGTTCCTGGTCGCGAACGTCGCCACGCTGGTCGCCGGCGTCGGCTTCTTCGCGTACATGCTCGGCAATGTGCTGTGGCTGCAGTACGTGTGGCAGTACACGATCCTCGAAGCGGGGCTCGCACTGGTGCCTGGGGCGCTGGTCGCGGCCCTCGTCGCGGGTCTGCTCGAGCCGATCGCCGCCCGCGTCGGCTACCGCTGGATCATTTCGGCCGGGTTCGTCGTCTGGGCGCTGGGCTATGTCTGGTACGTGACCGTGGTCGGCACGACGCCGAACTTCCTGGCGGAGTGGCTTCCGGGCCAGATCATCAGCGGCATCGGGGTGGGCGCGACCCTGCCGCTGCTGGCGGCATCGACACTGGCGACACAGCCCGACGGGAAGTACGCGACAGCATCCGCCGTGATCTCCAGCGCCCGTCAGATCGGCGGCACGATCGGCGTCGCACTGCTGGTCGTCATCCTCGGCACGCCGACGGCGGCGACCGTCGTGCAGGATCTGCGCGACGGCTGGACGATGAGTATCTTCGCGTTCGCCGCGGGGGCGGTGATCACCCTGTTCCTGGGGCGGGTGAATCACGGGGCCGAGGTGGCCACGGCCAACACCGACGAGCGGCCCTCGCCGCTGCGGGCGCCGGATGCCGCGCGGTCGGTGGTGCTGCGGCGGGCCATCCCGACTCCCGAGGAGTCGCTGTTCGGACGCCTGCCCGAGCGGGCCCGCGAGCGGCTGCGCGCCGACGCACCGCGCCGTGCGATGCCGGCGGGGTCGTGGCTGCTGCGGCAGGGGGAGAGCGCCGAGTCGATGTTCGTCGTGATCTCGGGTCGCGCCGAGGTCGTGATCGACGACGAGGTGGTGCGGGAGATCGGCCCCGGTGCGGTCGTCGGCGAGCTCGCACTGTTCACGGACGGGCGCCGGTCGGCGTCGATCCGTGCCCGCCGGGACTGCCAGGTGCTCGAGGTGTCGCGCGAGCTGCTGCAGCGCACGATCGGCGAGGATGCAGCATCGCTGTCGGCGTTGGTCACCGCACTGGCGGGTCAGCTCGCGGAGGCCAGCCCGCCTGCCGCTCGGACGGCGTCACGCCCGAGACTGATCGCCGTGGTGGGTGCGGGTCCGGGCACACCGGTGCAGGCCATCGCGGGGATGCTGCAGCGCGGCCTGTCCGCGCATCTGCAGGTCGCCCGGCTCGCCGGTGCGCACACCCTCGAGCAGGTCGATCGCGCCGAGGCGGAGAACGAGCTCGTGATGCTCGTCGCCGACGGCGCGGACGAGGGCTGGCTCGCGCGGTGCGCGCGGGAGGCGGATGCGGTCGTGCTGGTCGCTCGGGCCGATGAGGCTCCGCCGGCAGCCCTTCCGACGATGGCATCCCGCCCGGAGCTCGTGCTGGTGGGTGCACCGGTGCGCGCGGCCAGGCAGGTGTGGCTGGATGCGGTCGACCCGTGGCGGGTGAGCGAGATCACGATGAACGATGCCGGCTCGCCGGGGCGGCTGCCGGAGGGCATCCGCGGTCTGGTCGACCGGCTCGCGGGTCGCTCGCTGGCGCTCGTGCTCGGGGGTGGAGGAGCGCGAGCGCTCACCCACGTCGGCGTGCTGATGGAACTGGAAGAGGCGGGGCTGCGCATCGATCGCATCGCCGGGTCGAGCATGGGCGCGGTGGTCAGCGGCTACTACGCCACCGGGGCATCTGCCGCAGAGCTCGGCGACGTGACCTATCGGGAGTTCGTCCGTGAGGACATGCTGGGCGACTACGGCCTGCCGCGCACGTCGCTCGCCCGGGGGCGACGAGTGCACCGGGCGCTCGTGCGGTGCTTCGGCGACCTGCAGATCGAGGAGTTGCCGGTCGGTTTCCGCTGCGTCAGCACGGACCTGCTCACTCGCGCATCCGTCGTGCATCGTCGGGGATCGATGACCCAGGCGATCAAGTCGTCCGCCCGGCTGCCGGTGCTGTTCGCCCCGATTCCCAGTGAGGGACGGCTGCTCGTCGACGGTGGAGTGCTCGACAATCTGCCGGTCGACGCGCTCGTCGAGCGCGATGAGGGGCCGGTGATCGCGGTCAACATCTCCATGGGCGGTGGCCACAGCCCTGCGCCGGGTGCCGCGCCGCGTCCGGTGCGGATCCCGCCGCTCGGCGAGACGATGCTGCGCACGCTCATGATCGGCGGCGGCGGGGCGGCCGAGGCCCAGCGTCTCGGCGCCTGGGTGATCACCCCGCACTCGATGGGCGTCGGTCTGCTGGAGTTCCACCAGTTCGATCGGATGGTCGAGGCGGGGCGTGCCGCTGCCCGTGACCTGCTGGATCAGGCGGGTGACGAGCTGCTCGGCGCGTGACGTCGTGTCAATGCTCCGCTCTCACGCGGTCGGGATCGTGAGGATCGGCTGCGTGGTGGGTTGCCCGGTGGGCGAACCGCCGGCATGCTCTACGGTGATGGCGATGACGTCACCGGGTTGGATGCCCTTGTCCAGCAGCGCCGAAGTGCTGGTTCCGGTGGCGTCGAATGTGCCCGCGGCGATCGGGGTCTTCCCGCGGATGTACCAGAGCTCGAACGTCTCGGTGTCGGTCAACAGGGGCAGCTCGCCGGTGACCAGCACGGCTTGTCCCGCCGATGCCGACCAGTGCAGCGTGGCGGAGCCGCCGCCGTCGACCTGGGCGGTCGCCTGCTGCGCGTCGGGGGCTGCTTCGATGCGGTTCAGCGCGACCACGGCGACCGGCTGATTCGCCTGTTGCACGGCGATCACGGTTCCGGTGCCGATACCCGCGAGAAGGACGAGGGATGCCGCCAGGGCAAACCACCGGCGGCGGCCCCATCCCCGGCGCCCCGATCGGTGTGTCCGGCGGCTGGCCCGTGCGGCGTGCGGCCGGCCCTCTGCCACGGAGTGCTGCGGCGTCTGGTCGATGCGGGCGAGGATGCTCTCGCGCAGCGCGGGCGGTGGTGCGACCTCGTCGCCGAACTCGGCGAGGCCGGTGACCGCCTCGGCGTCTGCGTCTGCCTGTGCTGCCCATTCCGGGTGCTCGGCGAGTGCGCGGTGGTACGCGCGCAGGTCGTCGGTGCCCAGTGCGCCCAGCGCCGCGCCGGCCGAGAGCTGCACGAACTCTTCCTCGGTCACCGTGTCACCCCCATTTCCACTCGCAGTCGTGTCAATCCGTCCCGCATGCGGGTCTTCACCGTCCCCAGCGGTGCCCCGGTGAGCGCCGCGATCTCGCTCTGTGAATAGCCCCCGTAGTACGCCAACATGATCGCCTCTCGCTGGCGGTCCGGCAACTGCCGGAGGGCACCGGCGACCCGCTGCGATTCGATCCGCAACTCGACCTGCTCGGCGACACCCGCGGGCACCGTGGCGAGGTCCCGGAACCCCGACCGGATGTCACGGTCACTGCTGGCCTCTGACGATCGCACCCGGTCGATGGCGCGGCGGTGGGCGATGGTCAGCAGCCACGACCGTCCCTGTCCCTTGTTCGGAGCGAACCGGTCGGCGGATTGCCAGACCTCCAGGAACACCTCCTGGAGGACCTCTTCGCTCTGCGCACGGTTCACGAGCACCCGCAGGATGAGACCGAACACGCGCGGCGAGAGCATGTCGTACAGGTCGGCGAAGGCGGCCCGATCGCCGGTGGCGGTGCGGCGGATCAGCTCCCCGACCAGGTCGACGGGGTCGGTGCCGCCGGCGGGCACGTCCGTTCCGTCGATGACCATGTCCACCAGCATGCCGCACACCTCTCCTCGGGCCGGTACCGGCTATCCGAACGTGAACGAATAGACATCCACGCCCGTGGGCACCGCTGCCTCGAGCACCGCGTCCGATCCGTCGGCGCCGGCGACCACCGCGTACGACCGCGGCACACCCGACACCTCGACATCCCGCCACGAACCGCCGTCCTGCCGCACCCGCACCGTGCCGGTGCCGCCGAGCACCATGCGCACGGTCGCCGCGTGGAAGCGCAGCCGCACTCGTGCGGTGTCGCCGGCGGGGGTCGCAGACTGCGACGCGATCGTCCACCGGCCGCCGAGTGCGAACGTGTCAGCGGGCTGGCTGGCCGGCAGAGTCCAGCTCGACGTCCCGTCGGGATACGCGGAGCCGGCGAAGTTGCGCTGCTTGGAGAACCCGAGGAACGTTTCGGGAGTGGTCGATCCGGCGGCGGGGGTGAGGTCGGCGACCTCCGTGGGGGCGGGGAGCGTCATCCCGGGGTTCGCGTCGGTCAGCAGCTGCCGGATCATCTGCTCGGTCTGCGCGTAGTCGCCTTCACCGAAGCCGATGTGCCGCACGGTCCCGGTGGCATCGATCAGGTAGTCCGCGGGCCAGTACCGGTTGCGGTAGTTGGTCCAGGTCGCCAGGTTGTCATCGAGCGCGATGGGGTAGGTGATGCCGAAGCCCTTCGCGCCGGCGGCCACGTTGCCGGCATCCTTCTCGAAGGCGTACTCCGGCGAGTGCACGCCGATCACCTCGAGGCCCAGGGCGCGGTATGCCTTGTCCCAGGCGACCACGTGCGGAATGGAGCGCTGACAGTTGATGCAGGAGTACGCCCAGAAGTCGACCAGCACGACCTTGTTGCGCTCGGCGGCGAGGTCGACCGGCGCACCGCCGGGGGTGTTCAGCCACCCGGCGATGCCCTTCAACGACGGGGCGGTGCCGCACGACTGCAGGTGGTCGGCGTTGGCGGTGCATTTGGACAGGTCCTTGTTCTCGTCGTTGACGAGCCCGCCCAGCTGCAGCGCCTTCTGCGCGCCGGGGTTGTCGGTCAGCGACCGCTGCAGCTGCGCCGTGTAGTCCGGCACGAGTCGCTGCAGCGCCTGCGGCAGGTTGAACGCCAGCCCGGCCGCGAGGGCGATCATCGCGATTCCCGCGGTGATGCGCAGGCCGTGCTCGTGCGCGCGGAACGCGCGGATGCGTTCGACCAGTCCCCGCCCGGCGAGGGCGAACGCCAGCAGCGGCACCGAGACGCCGATCGCGAAGGATGCCGTCAGCAGGACAGTGCCCCCGCCGATGCGGCCGGTGGATCCGGCGACGATGATCGCGGCCAGCACCGGGCCCGCGCACGGCACGAAGACAGCCCCGAGAGCCAGCCCCACCCCGTACCCGCGCCCGCTGTTGGCGACATCCTTGCGCCGTCCGAGGCGCTGGAACGGGCGCTCGATGAGCTGCTCGACGCGCGGCACGATCAGACCTGCGCCGATCAGCACGAGCACGCCGATGCCGACCCAGCGGATGACGTCCTGTGGCAGGTGCAGCAGCCCGAGCAGGAGCGAACCCGCGAGCGTGACCAGCGTGAAGCTGGTCACCAGCCCCAGGATGACGAAGTACGGACGCGACCGCGGCGCCGGCGCCGGGGCGTCGTCGAACCGCGCCGACTGCGCCCCGCCGGTCAGGAAGATGACCGGCAGCACCGGCAGGATGCACGGCGAGATCCCGGTGATCAGGCCCCCGAGCAGTCCGATGATGACAAGTTCCATCCGTACTCCATTCGTCACCGTCTGTTCGGTGTCGCGGCCGCAGCGGATTGCGCAGGATCCGATCCAATCCGTTCGGCGCCGGGCCGCGAACAGGTGGTGGATGCCGGGAGCACACGCTCCCGGACGCACCACGAGGAGGACGAGATGTTCCGCAAGAAGATGTACCTGGCCGTTCCGCTGGTGATCGGCGCGGCGGTGGCGCTCAGCGGCTGCTCGATGGGCGCAAACGGCAACACCGCCCCGAGCGCGGTCCCGCCGGCCGCCTCTCAGCCCGCCGCCTCCCAACCGTCGGCGATGGACCCCGCTGCGGACCTCGTCGGGCCCGGCTGTGCGGGCTATGCCTCCACGGTGCCCAATGGCGCCGGGTCGATCCAGGGCATGTCGCAGGACCCGGTCGCGGTCGCGGCATCCAACAACCCGCTGCTGACCACCCTCGTGGCCGCAGTCAGCGGCAAGCTCAACCCGAAGGTGAATCTCGTCGACACCCTGGACGGATCGGAGTTCACCGTTTTCGCGCCCGTCGACGACGCGTTCAAGAAGATCCCTGCCGCCACCATCGACAGCCTGAAGACCGATGGCGCCACGCTGACGAAGATCCTCACCTACCACGTGATCCCCGGCCAGCTGCCGCCGTCGAGCATCGACGGCACGCACAAGACCGTCGAAGGACAGGACGTCACCGTCACCGGCAGTGGCGACAACATGATGGTGGGCGACGCGAAGGTCATCTGCGGCGGCGTGCACACCGCCAACGCCACCGTCTACCTGATCGACTCGGTGCTGATGCCCCCCGCGCAGTAGCGCCTGCTGTCAAACCTGGTGCCGCGGTGAGTCCGTGACCCGCTCGAAGACGCGTGCGTCGCGAGCGGGTCACGTCCGTGAGTGATGCGGGAAATGCGTGCACCGACACGGACATCCTCATCATTCTCCGGCCAGCCGCAACTGCAGGGCGCTCGCGTTGCGGGCATACTGCTCGGCGAAGTGTTCGAGCTGACCGGTGACATCGACCGTCTGGAGGTGCATGCGCCGATCCTGACCACCGGGCCCGGGGCGCGCGGGTTCAACCTGTACGACGGATCCCTGCGGGAAGCCGCGTTCGATTCGGTCAAGACCGCGGGCGATGGGTCGATCGGCATCCAGGTCTCCAAGCCGCTGGAGACGCTGACCGTGCACCAGGACGTGGAGGCCACCGGGGGTGCGGGGATGAGCCTGGTCAAGGGGGTCCAGGTGTCGCTGAAGGCGATCGCGTTCTCGGTCAAGCCCGGCGGGACCATCGAGGAGGTCACCATCGGTGGATCGCTGCGCACCCACGGCGACGGCGTGGTCACCGTGGAGGTCGACAAAGGCGCAACCGTCAAGAAGCTCACAGTCCGCGGCACCATCGAGGCGTTGGGGGCCGGGTCGTCCAGAACAGCCATCGAAGGAAAAGCCCCCACGGTCTGACCTCTTATCGAAGCATGCAACGTGTTCCCGCACTTGGCGCGACGGTGGACCTGCCTTTGCTGTGTGTCTCTTTTGCATCTCATCGGGATCGGGTTGACGGAGTCTCTGCGCCTTATGCGTGCGCGTAAGTTTTCGCTTGGATTCCGCGCGACCGCTCCCTGTCAGGGCGCCCACGGACGTTCGTAATGTGAGGCGTGAGACGGCAAAGGAGTCGCGATGTCCGTGATGAGTGAGAGAGACCTCCTGACCGCAGCGCAACCCGTCCATAGGATGAAGCGGTCTCTGGGCCCGATCGCGCTGATGTTCGCCGCGATCGGGTCGATCATCGGATCTGGCTGGCTGTTCGGCGCGTTCAATGCGTCGGCGCTGGCCGGTCCTGCCGCGATCTTCTCGTGGGCGATCGCGGCGGTCATGATCATCCTGATCGGCCTGACATATGCCGAACTGGGTCCGATGTTCCCGATCTCCGGCGGTGTCGTGCGCTATCCGCACCTGGTGTGGGGATCGTTTGGCAGTTACTCCATGGGCTTCGTGACGTGGATCGCCGCCGCCGCGGTTCCGGCCATCGAGGTCACCGGCGCTCTGCAGTACGCCAGCAGGTTCTTCCCGTTCACGACGGCCGTGCAATACCAGGGCGCGACGCAGCACATCCTCACCCCAGTGGGCATGGTGGTCGCCGTTCTGGCGCTGGCACTGTTCGTCGTGCTGAACTACTTCGGAGTCTTGCTGTTCGCGCGCATCAACAATGTCGTGGTGTGGTGGAAGCTGTTCGTCATCGTCCTGGTGATCGTCGTGTTCCTGATCGCCGGGTTCGCCATGGTCAGCAACGGTGCGCGGGGTCACGCCGGCGGCGCCGCGAACTTCACGGACTTCGGCTTCGCCCCCAAGGGCTTCGCCGCTGTGTTCACCGCCGTGTCGACCGCCGGTATCACGTTCTCGTTCCTCGGCTTCCGCCAGGGCATCGAACTGGCCGGTGAGACCAAGAACCCCAAGCGGAACATTCCGCTCGCATTGGTCGGATCCGTGGTCATCACAGGCATCCTCTACATGCTGCTGCAGGTGGCCTTCACCGTCATGGTGCCCACCTCTGCGCTGAAGAAGTCCGGCGGCTGGATCAACCTCACGTTCACCAACGACGCTGGCCCGCTCGCAGCGCTGGCCGCAGGCGGCGGACTGATCTGGCTCGCGTATATCCTGTACTTCGACGCCATCGTCTCGCCGGCCGACACCGGCCTTATCTACACGACGATCACCGCCCGCGTCTCCTATGCCATGGGCCGCAACGCCAACGCGCCGAAGTGGCTGGCCGCCAACAACAAGCATGGTGTGCCGCACTGGAGCCTGCTGGTCGCGTTCTTGGCGGGATGCGTGCTGCTACTGCCGTTCCCGAGCTGGCAGGCCCTGGTCGGGTTCATCACCAGCGCGACCGTGATGTCGTTCGGCACGGGTCCTCTGGTCCTTGCGATCCTGCGCAAGACTCATCCTGAGCGGCCCAGGCCGTTCAAGCTCCCCGGCGGAAACGTCATCCCGTATCTGGCGTTCTGGAGCGCCAACATGATCATGTTCTGGGCCGGCTGGGGCACGAACTCGAAGCTGCTGATCATGCTGCTCATCGGCTACGTGCTGCTGATCGTCTTCCAGGTGACCAACCGCAAGGGTTACAGGCCGCCGCTGTTCTTCACGTTCGGCGCTTCGTGGGTGATCCCCTGGTTCATCCTGTACGGCCTGGTGAGCTTCTTCTTCAGTGCCGACAGCCCGATCGGGTCCCTCAAGATCGGTGGCACCACGTTCGGCGACATCATGTTCTTCTGGGTATTCCTGATCAACGCCGTCGTTGCCGGCTTCGTCTACTGGCTGGCCGTCCGCATGCGCCTGCCCAAGGAGCAGATCGACCTGTACATCGAGGACGCGACCCGCGAATCCGAGGTCGAGGAGGAGACCGTCGCAGGTGGGCACATCGGCTGAGGGGGTGCGGTGGCGCATGTGGGCAGGCGTGCCTCTTCTGGTGGCCCGTGTGCGGATGCCGGAGTCTGGTCAGTCGCGCGACGATCGCGGGCGGTGTCAAGCGCTGAATCGCTCTGGGTTTTGTTCCTAGGGTTTTCCGTGGCTGGTGATTGCCAGCCCGGGTGATTCGTGGTCAGCGTAGTACGCCGCCTCGACTTCGGCGGGGGTGCGGAGGTCGAGCTCTCCGTGGAGGCGGGAGTTGTTCCACCACCACACTTATTCGAGGGTCGCGAGCTCGACTTGCTCGACCGTGCGCCAAGGACCCTGGCGGCGGATGAGCTCGGTCTTGTAGAGCCCGTTCACGGCCTCCGCGAGGGCGTTGAAGCTCCTATAGTTGTCAACTCCCGATTTCGCCGGTGGTCGGGTTCGCTTTGACGAGGTGGTAGACCTCACGGATGACGTAGCGTTTGAGGCAGCGGATGATGTCTCGTTTGCTGCGGCCTTCGGCGGTGCGACGCGCAACATAGGCGATGGTCGGCTCATGGAACCGCATCCTGACGATCACCGTCCGATAGATCGCGGCGTTGAGTTGTCGGTGGCCGCCGTGATTGATGCGATGCCTCCCGCTGGTCATGCCGGACCCGGTCGGGACGGGGGCGATGCCGGCAAGTTTCGCGAACGCGGCCTCGGAACGGATCCGCTCCGGGTTATCGCCGGCGACGATGAGGATCTCCGCGGCGGTGTCAACGCCGATTCCGAACTGTTCGAGCAGCTGCGGTGCGGTGCGTCGAACAGCGTCCTCGATCAGAGCCTCGAGCTCTTTCGCTTCCGTGTCGAGGGTCAGCCATCGCCGCGCCAGGGTGCGGACCGAGTGGCGCAACGCGTCGTCGGGTGTCTCCAGACTGCGTGGACGCAGGCCAGCGAGGTGGCGTGCGAGCTTGGGTCGTGACATTTTGTTCGTCTCGCGGCGCATCTCGTCCGAGCTGTGGACGAGCATCGCTTTCATCATGATCATCGCCGACGAGCGGCTTAGGACCGCGGAATCATGCACGACTTTCAGCTGCCGAATCATCTCGACGGTGCCGTCAGCTGTCTTCGGGATCGCGGTCGCGAACCCGGCGAGGACGGCTCTGGCAGCGTTCTCCGCGTCGAGCGTGTCGGACTTGCCGTTTGCGCGTCGTAGACGCCGGTCGGGGCGGCCGGCTTCGACGACCTTGATGTCGTGGCGTCGCAGGAACGATGTCAACGTCGCTCCGTAAGAGCCGGTCCCTTCGATCCCGAACGCGAGGATACGGCCGAACCCCTCCGCCCAGGCCAGCAGCTGCCGGAACCCGCCGGTGTCGGTGGGGATCGTCAGCGTCGCGAGGATGCCGCCGATCGTGTCCATAACCGCGGCGACGTGGATGTGTTTATGCGTGTCAACGCCGACCACCACGTCGCCTGATCGCGTCGAGGTGAGATCTGTCATCGTGTCCTGTCCTTCTGCCCGTTAGCGTGGAATCACGCTGTCGCCGGTGGGTGGACAGGACTGTCACGGGGACGCTCTCAAAGTCTGCTCCAGGCTCCTATCAGGTCACGCCCGACCGGCGGCAGCCCTCACTGCAAGCCCGGCCGGACGGTCGACAGATCAACGCAAAGGCACCACTCGGGCCGATCGTAAGCAAGGGTCAGACCGCACCGGTCGGGACTACGGAATCGAGTCTCGACCCCGCAGAAACAAACTGACAGTCGTAGCTGTCACCGGCAGTCCCGGTCGACGGTTTCGCACCAAGCTCGACGATGCGATCTGTGTAGACCAGCGACATGTAGTTCGATCCGCAGTGAACCGGCGGTTTACGAGGTCCGTGGGCCGTTCCAAGGCAGGGTCGGTCTTGGTGGTGAACACCTTCTTGGATCGCTTCACCCCGCGCACTCCGGCGAGCCGCATCAGCCGGCCGGTCTGGTCGCGGCCGATCTCCCACCCTTGCCGGCGCATCAGGGCGTGCATCTTCCGCACCCCGTAGACGCCGTAGTTCTCGGCGTGCAGGCGGACGATCTCGGGTACCAGCAGCTGGTCGTGCAACATCCGCGCGGACACGGGTCTGGTCTTCGCGGCCCGGTACCCGCGGGCGGTGAGGAACCCACATCCTGTCGCACCGATCGTGCGGCAGACGGCCTCGACCCCGAAACGATCCCGGAACATGTCAACGAACCGGATCATCTCGTCGTGGGGCGGCCTGGTTCCGCCGCGAAAAACGCGGACGCGGCCTTCAGGATCTCGTTCGCGCGGCGCAGCTCAGCGTTCTCCCGCTTCAACCGTTTGATCTCCGCGAGCTCGTCGCTGGTCACGCCGGGGCGCGTGCCGGCATCGACCTCAGCGCGGCGACGCCACTTGCGTAGCGTTTCCGGACCGACGCCGAGCTTCGCGCCCACATGCCGGATCGCCGCGTACTCGGTCTCGTGCTCAGGCAACGCCTCCTCGAGCATCCGCAACGCCCGCTGCCGGAACTCCGGCGGAAACTGACGGGGCATGATTCATCCTCCCAAAAGAAGCGGAACCAAACCCAGGGCGAATCACTCCTGGGCGCACTGGTTCAACGAGAACCGGTTGCACTCCTCGATCGGAGACCTCACACCCGTCGAGAAGGAGAACGAGTACTACCGTGAGAACAACCCCCAGCGCCAGCCGGCGCTGGGAGAACTCGCCCTCCACGAAACCCGGGCGCTTCGGAGAGAGTGGCGCTCGGCTCTCCCTTAGTTGACGCTAAGGGCGGTGTCGTAGGTGGAATTTCACTTGCAGGCCCGGCATCGGTCATGTCAGCAAAGGTGACACGTCGAATGGCGCCGATCGTTGTCTCCACCGCGAGACGGGTCGGGGAACAACTATTTTGATCGATGTACGCATGAAGTGCGCCGGGTGACGCGACGCCTCAGAGGAGTGGGCCACGCATCGGACTTTGCCTTGGTCGTCATGTCGCCTGAGATGGGACTAGGGCCAGGCCTGAAGGGGTTGGCGTCATGAACTGGCCTGCACGAACTCCGGTACGCGACGTGCGTCGAGGACCCATTCGATTGTGGCGGCGGTGGCGAGTAACTGGCGGTCTGCATGTCTGCGGCCGAGGAGATCCATCCCAATGGGCAGATTGTCAGCCCATGCGGCGGGAACGGACACCGCGGGCAGCCCAGCGACCGATGCGAGAAGGCCGTTGCCCGCTTCCCAACGGTCCTCGCCGAGTGGCGCAGCGGGTGTGCGAAACGTCGGGTAGATGAGCGCGTCGAGTCGCTTTTCGTTCAGCATCTGTTCCACACGGTAACGGACGATCTCCCGGTGCCGGGTGGCGCGAGCAAGGCCGCGCGAGTCATCTGCTCCTCGGAGTGCCTGCATCATTCGTGCTCGGGCGCGCGCCTCGACCCGCGGGTCGTTGGCAATCTGCCAGGCATCGCGGATACCGGTTCTTGGAGTAGCCGCCTGCAGGTAGCGATCCATTGTCGCAGCGAACTCGAATTGCACGGTGTCCGCGGCACGCTCGTCGAACCCGCGGCCGTCGACTTCGACTAGTTGTACGCCGTAGTCTCCTAGCGTCGTGAGTGCCGCTTCGAGTGCGGACGTCGTGGGAAGTTCGTCTTCGCCGTCACCGAATCGGTCCCGCAGGATCCCCAACCGAATGCTGTCTGGATCGCGAGCCGCCAGGTTTCGAGGGTGCGCCATTCCGAGCATGACGTCGAAGAGTATGGCCAAATCACCCACAGTTCGCGCGATCGGGCCGGGGGTGTCCATGAGGTGTGAGATCGGCACGATACCGGAACTGTCCAAAGCACCGGCGGTTGGGCGCAGTCCGCACAGGCTGGTATGAGCGGCAGGAAACCGCACCGACCCCCCAGTGTCGGTTCCTACGCCTGCAACGGCGAAGCCTACGGCCACGGCGACGGCGGTGCCGCCGCTTGACCCGCCGGGATTGCGTGTCACGTCAAATGGGTTGCGGGTCGATCCACCCTTTGAACTTTCGGTAGATAGACCGAAAGAGAACTCGTGCAGGTTTGCTTTACCGATGATGATCGCTCCTGCGGACCTGAGGCGATCGACGATCGGTGCGTTGTGTCGTGGGCGGTATCCGTCTAAGAGCACTGATCCCGCGGTAGTGGGGGCGAACGTAGTCTGGATGTTGTCCTTTAACACGACTGGCACGCCATGTAATGCCCCCCGCACGGGGGAGGCGTCTCGTTCGGATACTTGCGCCTCAAGATCGTCGGCTATCGCGATCAGCGCATGGAGGCCTGGCCCGGTCGAATTCCATGATTCGATCCGGGCCAGCGCGTCTTCCGCGAACCCAAGCGCCGCGTTCTCGCCACGTTGGATGCTTGCGACGACATCTGGGATGGTGTCTTGTGCGTTCACGCCGCTCTCCTGCATCACCGGCTCAGCGGAAGATCTCCTTCGAGAGTGCGAGCGCGTTCTTCGTCAGTGCGGATTGCTCCTCAACGGGAATCGCCTTGAGGAGCTTCGGCGCCAGTTCGCCCATTGTGGGCAGGCCCTTGGGCTGCGCACCTTCCAAGACGCCGTAGACACCGATGGAAGCCATCGCCTTCTGGCCTTCGGGGGTGAATAGCCAGTTCACAAGCAGCTTAGAGGCATGGGGAACCGGAGAATCTTTGAGCAGGCACGTGTAATGGTACTCGAGCGTTGTGCCGTCTTCCGTGGGGAAGATGATGCCAATCGGAAGGCCCTTTGCTTTCGTGCGCAGATACTCTATGTATTGCGCTACGAAGTTCACCTCGCGCTGCCCGGATGCAACTGCCTGCTCGGTGGGTCCACTATCCGCGATGATGAGGGGGTCGTTGGCGGCGAGTCCGCGCAGGAACGACTCGTCGTAACGTCCGTCATACAGCATCCGGGTGATCGTGTTGGCCGTTCCGGATATGCGGGTCGGGTCCTGCATCGCGATTTTGCCCTTCCACTTCGGCTCAGTGAGCTCCTTCCAGCTCTTGGGCGCTTCAGCTTCGGTCAGCTTGTCAGTGTTGTACTCGATCCCATACGGCCAGCCCACAACTGCCCGGTAAGTGCCGTCTGGTGCGATCAGGGACGAGTCCTCGTAGTCAGAGGTGAACGGTGCGTAGGCCTCGCAACGATCCTTGCCGGCTGTCAGCAGGGTTACTGGTGCGCCTCCGATCTGGAGGGAGCCGACATGCTTGTTGCTCGTGAATTCCTGGGTGAGCCGAGTGTCGAGTTCCGCGCCGAAGATCGTTTGACTGGTGACTCGGATTCCGGGGAAACGCTTCGAGAACTGCTGGTATACCGGCTTATAGATGCTCTCACCGGGACCGTAGGTGACGATTGTCGTCTCGTTCCCCTTCTTCGCCGCCTCGTACAGCACCTGCATCTGCTTCGCGTTGTCGGCCGAACCGAACGCAACGGCAGGATCAGTCTTTACGGTGGCGGTATCTGAGCTGCCGCCTGCAGCACAGCCCGTAACTGCGAGCGCCGCGGCCAGTGTGAGCGGAATGATCAAGCGTCGTGCTTTCATGGAACTACCTCCGTAGGCTACGCGGCCGCCAGTGTGGCGATCTCGCGGGGGAATGCGACTGCTGTACCTGGTGCGACGAGGATGCCGACTCGGTCGCCCGGACGTGCAATGGCGTGGTCATTGATGAACGGGGCCCGAGCAACCAGTTCGCTGCCATCGTCGAGCCGGATCCGGTATTCGTTCTCGTCGCCGAGGTATGCGGCATCGGACACTGTGGCATCGCCGTCGCCCTGCCCCGGGGGGCACAGCGTGATCGCGTTCGCGCGGATCGCGATGTCGACTTCGCCGGCGGTCGCAACATCGCGCGGTGTGGTCACGACAACTGTGCCGTCGAACCCGCGCAGTCGCGCAACGTGGTTACCATCTGCAGTAGACAATGTGGCGGCAACGACGTTCTCGAAGCCGAGGAATCTGGCCACGAAGGAGTTCGCCGGTTTGGAATAGATCTCGTGCGGGGTCCCGATCTGCTGGATTGATCCCTGGTTCATTACGACAATGCGATCGGATAGCGTGAGCGCTTCGAGCTGGTCATGGGTGACGTAGATCGATGTCGTGGCGATGCGTCGGTGCAATTCGTGCAGTTCGGAGCGCATCGAGGCCCGCAGTTGCGCATCGAGGTTCGATAGCGGTTCATCGAAGAGGAGTAGCTGCGGCTCGGAGACGAGTGCTCGTGCTAGCGCGACTCGCTGCTGCTGTCCGCCTGAAAGAGCTCCGACGGAGCGTTTTGCGAGCCGCTCCAAGCCGACCATCTCCAGCGCCGCACGGACGCGAGGAGCGATCACGTGGCGTGATTCGCGGCGCATCCGCAACGGGTAGGCCACGTTCCCGAACACCGTCATATGGGGCCACAGTGAGTAGCTCTGGAAGACCATCCCTAGGCCGCGACGGTTGGGATCCACGTTACGTTTTGCTGAACTGACTACACGCCCGGCGATCTCGATCTCACCGCCGTCCGGCTTTTCCAGACCGGCGACGCACCGCAAGGTGGTCGTTTTGCCGCAGCCGCTCGGGCCAAGCAAAGTGACGAACTCACCCTCTCCGATTGTCAGATCGATGTTGTCGACGGCGACGTGACCGTCATAGACCTTGCGCAGCGAGCGAATGGTTACGGTAGCCATCTACTGTCCTTTCACGAACATGTTCGAAGTTGTCAGTGACACTTCAGCCGGGGGTGGGAAGACCCCGTCGCTGAGGTCTGCAGGGGATTCGTCGCCCGAACGTTGCGCGACGCCCCGCGACACCCACCATGCAATCGCGTAGCCGGCGATTGCGATAACGGCCGCAAAGAGCAGCACCAAACAGAACAGTGCGGCGGCCTCGGCGGTGGAACCAAGGGTGTACAGCTGGAACACCGCCACGGAGACCACCTGGTTGGTGGGCGACGACAGAAGGATAGGCACGTCGAGGTTGCCGGCGATGTTGATCGCCGAGATCACGAAGGCGGCCAGTAGGCTCGGCACGACGAGACGACCGACGATGCCCACCGCTGCCCGCACCGGGCCCGCGCCCGCAACCTGGGCAGCTTCGGTAAGCTCTGCCGACACGGCGCTCAGTGCGCCGTCGGTGGTGCGGCTTGCCAGAGGTGTGGATGCCACGACGAGCCCAATCAGAACAATCCAGACTGTTCCGAACAGCGGCGTGAGCATCGGCAACGTGAGAAATGCCCATACCAGTCCGAGGCCGAGAACGACGCCGTGTGCCGCCCACGGAAGCCACGTTGACAGTTCCATGACGCGCCGTAGCGCGCGCCCGACGCCGCGTGCCACGAGCCCGATCACCAGCGCGACGACCACGGTGATCACACCTCCGAGCCCGGCCACTAGAAGCGTGTTCATGATCGTCGAGATGGTCGTCGGATCGGACAGGATGGTGGAATAGTTTTCCAGGCTCAGCCCGCTGCCGGCGCCGAAGATCGGCTGCAGCGATCCGAGGATCAGCTGGAGCGCCGGCAGGATGAGTGCGAGCAGCATGTACACGGCGATGAGGAGATTGCAGATCCATGTGCCGCGCCCGATATCCCAGGGTTCCGGCTTGGCTCCCTTTCCCGCGATTGTTGTGAATTGGCGCCGATCGAGCAGCATCCACTTCACTACCACGAGCAGGAGCACGATCACTACTAAGACGAGTGCGAGAGAGCTCGCCCCGGCGTATGACGGTGGAGTGTCGTCGTTGATGAATGCGTAAATCTGCGTCGAGAAGACGCGGAATCCGCTCTTGACGCCGATGATCAGAGGAACGTCGAAGGACACGAGGCCGATCACGATGCTGATGATGGCTGCCCCGATCACGGATGGTGCCATGACGGGCACATTGACGCGGATGAAGGTGCGGAACTTGCCGGCGCCGGAGATCAGCGATGCTTCCTCCAGCCGACGATCCATAGCCATGAACCGACCGATCATCATGAGGTACGACAGCGAGACAAGCTTCAGAGTCAGTACGAATACCGTGCCGCCAAGGCCCCCTACTTGGATGATGTTGCCGGGCAGTCCGATGGCATGCATTGAGGTGTTCAGGATGCCGAGGTTGGGCGTGCCCATCAGGTCCCAGCTGAGTGCGAAGAACAGCGGTGGTGTGGCAAGGACGAGGATCATAAGTGGCGTGACGATGCGCTTCAATGCCGCTGTGGTCCTCGTCACGATCCAGCAGAGCGTGACGGCGATGAGTGTCGTGAAAAACCCGACCAGGATCGCCAGCAGTGCCGAGTTTCCGAAGTACTCGTATGTATGGGGGTCTGAGAAGGCCGAGAGGAATCCGTCGGCACTCCATTCCCCCGGTGTCCCGGGGGCGCTTGTGCGGAAAGCACCGATGGCGACCATCACGATTGGCAGCAGGTAGAAGGCTGCCAGTACAGCGAGCAGAGCAGGTAAGCCCAGGAAGCGTCGCATCATTTGTCCCGCGACGCCGGGCGAAATCATCGAATGTGTCATGTCGGTAACGTTCCTTGGGCGATCTTTGGCGGAGGGATCAGCACCGTGGCGGCGGTGCGAACGCGAGGGTGGTTGCGGCGAGCGTCTTCCGGCTATTCCAATGGCCCGAGGATCTGAGCGCCGCATGCTGCGCCGGCAGGTCGCCCAGGGTGAGGCGGTTCGCTCCTGGTTGTGCTGGTGGTCATCATCGACCTTTCTGAGGACTGGAGGGTGGTGTTTGGCGGGCCGAGTCAACCCGCCAGCTGGGTGGCACCGCGAGCGAAAGCGATCCGTTGGAGGTCGTCGGGCACCAGCATCGAAGTATTGGAAATGGCCGCAGCACGTGCGGCGGCACGCCGCCAGTCCGCGGTGTCGAGATTGCCCGGCACGAGGTGGTGGAGCGCAAGAGCGCGTGCGCCCGCCTCGGCGGCGACCTCGGCCGCCTCGATCACGCTGGTGTGCGACTTGTGGTGATGGTCGTAGGAGGCGCGAGCCGTGTCGCTCTGCGGGTTCCCGTACGTGTCTTCCACCCAGTCGAAGCTGATTGCCTCGTGCAGTAACAGGTCGACGTCCTCCGCCAGGCGGACCATGTTGGCGGTCTTGGCGGTGTCTCCAGAGATCGCCACCGATCCCTCGTCTGTGGTGAACCGGTAGCCGAACGCGGGTGCGATTGGTGGGTGCTCGACGAGGGTCGCCTCCACCCGGACTCGGTCGTCTTCGAACACTGTGAACGGCGCCATTTCGGGCGTGGGTGCGTTGTTCGGGTGATACCCAAAGTGGGGTGGGATCACGATGTCGCGGACATCGAACAGGTCTACTGGTGAAGGTCGGAGCGCATCGAGGACTCGATCGTTCAGGTCCGTTGCGTACGCTTCTATCAGTAGCCGGAACATGTCCCGGGTGCCGGGTGTAGGCAGGTGCGGTGCGATGGGTCGCGGAGCGGTTGCGGCGCGCGGCGAGGTAAGTGGAAGTGCTCCACGATCGCCGGGTCCGAGGATCGGGATAGGTGCCGTTCCGCTGGTGAGCCCGAACATCCCGAACAACGCTAAATTGGCGAGGTCGGTCGTGTGATCTGAATGCAGATGTGTAAGGAACACACCGCCCAACTGCTCCATCACGAGACCGGCCCGGCTGAACTGGCGTCCAGCTCCGAGCCCGACATCGACGAGGTAACTGCGGTCGCCAACGACCACGGCGGTCGAGATGCCGAAACGAGGGGACTCTGCGCTCTTCCACCAGCGGGGTCCACCTGCGGTGCCCAGTGTGACGATGTGCGGCGTAGCCACGGAGCCTCCTCGCTCAGGGGTTGTCGTGTGTCCAGTATTTGAGGAGGCCCTAGCTTTTGTAAAGCTGAAAAACTCGAAGATGAGCATAAGGTTAAGTTATGCTCAATACCACGATCCGTCAGCTCGAGTACTTCGTGGCGACGGCGGACGCCGGCACCGTGAGCGGGGGTGCCATGCGTTGTTCTGCGTCACAAGCGGCGGTGTCGACAGCCTTGCGTGAACTGGAGAAGAGCCTAGCCGTCCAGCTGTTCGTCAGACGGACAGCCAGAGGGGTGACTCTCACGGCGAGCGGAGCCCGGGTGCTTGGTGTCGCACGGAGGATCCTGGGCGACACGAGCGAGCTCGAAGAACTTGCCCGCGCCGAGCATGACGATGTGGTCGGCCCCGTGCGGCTGGCGTGCACGTCAGCACTGTCGCCACGGGTACTGCCGGTGCTTGCCGCCGCCTGTGCTCGCAGATATCCGCGCGTTGCATTGCAACTGACCGATGGTCTCGCCGAGTCTGTCCAGTCGTTGGTGCTCCGTGGCGAGGCGGACGCTTGTCTGCTCTACCGTCGCCAGCTGGTTCCAGAGCTCGATGGCCACTCGATTCACACCATTGAGCCATATATAGTCGTAGCCGCGGACCATCGGCTCGCGGAGCGGGGATCAGCATCCTTGCGAGAACTCGCCGACGAGCCCCTGATCCTGGTGGATGCTACTGGATCACGGCGTGCAATCGAGAACGTGATCGCGGAGGCTGGTGTGGCCATCCACCCCGGCTGGTCGTTCACAAACCCGGAAACCGTGCGGGCGATGGTGGCCCGCGGACTCGGGTACTCGGTGTTCAGTGGGCGTCCGATCAGTACCGAGACGTTCGACGGAGGTCGCGTGGCGTACTTGCGGATCGCCGACGAAGTGTCGGCGAACGAGATCATCCTCGCGCTGCCGCGCGGGCAGCAGCCAAACGCGCGCCTCGCGGCGGTCGAGCAGCTGTTGACCACTGACGAACTCCGTGCGTCGTTCGGCTGATGTAGTCATCCGAGGGTGAGGCACTGCCGGCGACGGAGCGCACACGCCTGCACGGATCGGCGCACACCAACGTCTGAAGGCGTTTCTATCGCGCAACGGACAGAGCGACTCGAGACCGCGACATTTCAGATGCTCCGGAAGTGGATCGAGACTCAGATCGGTATCCCGCAGTGAGCCAGGTTGCACCACGTCTTCGCTCGACTCGGTTGGCGGGAACAACACGGTCAGGACAGGGAACGGATCGCGGGTGGATCGTGCCGCTCGGTCGCCCCTGAGGGTGCGCGAGATTTGTGCGATGACGGGTCGAATCGAGCGCCGTCGACATGGAAACCACCCACGTTGCCCAACGAGCTCCGTGCCGTTGCCGGTGCATGCGCCGATCTGGTCGCAGGGGCTGGGCTGGGCCCGCCTTGACTCGTGTAGTCAATAGAAGTGGTCGGGATCCATCGCGCTGCGTAGGGGGTGTCCGTCGAGGAGTGCGGTCGCGTTGGAAGCGAAGAGTCGGACGATTCGCTCTTCTTCCTGCGTGCTTAGCCCCGCGGTGTGAGGACTAATGAGGACGTCTTCTCTCAGCCAGAGGGCGCTACTGGCGGGGAGTGGTTCGATGGCGAACACGTCGAGGGCGGCGAATCCAACGCGACCATCTTCGAGTGCCTCGATTAGTGCAGGCTCGTCGACAACCGTGCCGCGACCGACATTGACGATCGTCACGCCGGGTGTGACGGCCGACAGAAGTTCGGCGCCGAGTAGACCGTTGGTTTGATCCGTTCCGGGAAGCGACAGGACGATGCCGTCAGCCCGCCGGATCGCTGACGCCAACTCGGTGGGCTCGATAAGCTCGTGTACGCCGGCAACGGGCGCGTTGCGGCGGCTCATACCCATAACGTGCGCGCCTAGTGCGTTGAGGTATTGTGCGATCACTCGCCCGATGCCGCCGAGTCCGATCAGCAGGATGTCCTGTTCAGCGATCTGCCCCATTGCCCATCGATCGGACCACACGTGGTTCCGATGCTGTTGTCGCAGTCGGGTAAGTGATTTCGCCCCAGCGAGCAGGCCCAGCAGGGCGAACTCGGCGAGCGGACCGCCATGCACACCAGCCGACGTGCTGAAAACGACCTGTTCCAGCTGCATCGGGGACAGGTTCGCCGCGCGAACTTGTCCGCCTCCGCCAGCGGCCATGGTGTGAACCCAGCGGAGTCCGGGATTTGCATCGATAGTGCGTCTCAAGGCACGGGGGTCGCCATTCGGAATGCCGTATAAGGCGTCGGCGGTGTCGACCATCAGCTCGTAGCGGGTCTGCTGGCTGGCGGTCCTGCGGTAGGCGGGGTCACCCGAGAAATCAGCGGGAAACCGCATTGGTGGAAGCAGGTCGGGCTGGTAATCAAGTTCGATGCGGTTCTCGAGCTGGGTCAGTAGAGGAGCAAGGTCGCGGGACAGGGGAGCTGCCACTGCGACACGGAGGCGGTCGGCGCCGTACTGCATGGTCGTCCTTTCATCGCTGCGTTGGCAGAGGCGCCGGACAACAACGTGTCCGGCGCCTCTGTGGGGGTCTCACTTGTAGACGCTGTCCATGGCCTTCATGGTGTCTGCCACGCTGGCCTGGCCGGTGAGGACGTTCTGGACGCCTACCTTGAGTTCATTGGTCACCTTGCCGTTCGGCCAGAGCTGGTCCATGAACGTCGCGGTCCGGCCGTCCGTGAAGTATTGGTCAAGTACAGCGCCGGCTGGTGTCGGCTGGAAGCCGTCGACAGGGAGCGCCGGCAGGGCGCCAGTCTTGGTCGCGTAGTCGGAGCGGACGCTATCGCTCGCAAGCCACTCAATGAATTGCTGGGCTGCCTCAGGGTTCTTGGCCTTTGAGTTGATGGCGAACCCGTCGGCCGCGCCCGCCGGCATCCACGTGTCATCCGGGTTGTCGGTAGCGGGGAGCGCGAAGAAGCCGAACTTTGCTCCCTTCGGTGCGAGGGTCTGCACTGACGGAACGCGTGCCGTGTGTTGGGCCTGCGCCAGGGCGTCACCACTGGCGACCATCTGGTTCGAGATGTCGACACTCGTTCCAACGGGGTTCTTGTTGAAGCAACCGCGCTTCTGCATTTCGAGGTACTTGTTGAAGGCCTCTACCCAATGCGAGCTGGCAAAGTTGGTCCGCCCAGCGTCCTGGTCTTTCTGGAAGTTTGGGTCAGCCTGGTACACGAGGGTTGCAGCGAGTTCCATCGCGATGACCTGTGCTGCAGACACCGTCTGAGCGCCGAGGGCAAATGCGACCTTCCCAGCTGACTTTGCGGCGTCGCAGAACGAAAGCACTTCCGACCATGTCGTGGGCACAGTCGTGCCGGCGTCCTTGACAGCTGCCTCGTTGTAGAGGACACCGTAGGCCCCTATTGCCATGGGCAGGATCAGGCGCTTGCCGTTGACCTCGGTGACCTGAGTGAACTGCTCCGGGACCTTGCTGTTCCAGTCCATGTCCGACAGGTCCGTGAGGAAATTGCCGGGCGCTAGTTCTTCAAGCGCGGCGGTGTTTCCGTTTCCAGGCCATACGGTGAAGACGTCAGGACCGGTCCCGGCGGACAGCTGAGTCCGGATGGTCGTCTGGAACTGGGGGTTGTCCGCGTAGGTCACCTTGACCGTGATTCCGGTCTTTTTCTCAAACGACGCGATCGCAGGGTCGAGGCCCGGCTTCTCGCCGCTCACCGCGCTGACGGTCAAGGTGTCGGGTGCGCCGGTCGCGCCGGCGTTGGTGGAACATCCGGCGAGCATCGCGATGGCGGTGATCGCGGTGATCCCAAGGAACACGTACTTCTTTGTGTGCACTGGCTGTCTCCTTTGTCGTGGTGTGCGGAATTGGTAGGGATAGCGGTGGCTCAACCTTTGAGCCCGCCTGCGAAGCCTTGGATGATGGTTTTCTGCATCAGGAAGTAGCAGAGCAGGATTGGGATGATGCCGATCACCAGACCAGCGAAGATGAGCGGCCAATCGGCGGAAAACTCGCCCACGAAGGCGTACAACGCGACTGGCAGGGTCTGGCTCCCGCTTCCACTCAAGTAGAGCAGCGGGGTGAAGAAGTCATTCCATATGTGGATCGCATTCAGGATGACCACCGTACCTGTGATGGGACGCAGCATCGGGAAGACGACGCGCCAGAACGCGGACAGCGCCGTCGCTCCGTCCATCCAGGCCGCCTCTTCGTACTCGCGCGGTAGCGCGCGGAGGAATCCCGTATAGAGGAAGACTGTGAATGGGACCTGCGCGCCGGAATAGAACAGGACGAGGGACCAGACGGAGCCCAGCAGCCCGATGTCGCGAACAGTTTGGTACAGCGGGATCATTGCGAGCTGGAATGGCAGCAGCAGACCTACCATGAGCGTCCAGAACATCGCGGACGACAGCCTTGAGGTGATTCGACTGAGCGGATACGAAGCCATGGCCGAGACGAACACGATGACGAGGACGCTCGAGATGGTGACGATCGCGCTGTTCATGATCGCGCCGCCGAGGCTTGCCTGCTCCCATGCTCGCGCAAAGTTGTCGAACGTTGGATTCGCGGTCGGTATCAAGGGATTTGCCGCTTCGTTAGGCAACGAGAGCGCGAGATTCACGAGGATGTAAAGCGGGAACGCGAAGATGAGGGCGACGACTCCCATCGCCATCTCGAGAGAGAAGGTCCTGACTGTGTAGCGCTTCAATTCTTCTTCTCCTGCTTCAACAGGGACCGGTATTGGAAGATGGAGATGGCCGCGACGAGGATGAAGAGGATCAGCGCCTGCGTGATCCCGACGCTGTAGTCCCCGAAGATGAACGCGTTCTTGTAGATGGAGGTAGACAGCGTGTCGGTTGCTGTGCCGGGTCCACCAGCGGTCATGATCCACACTTCGCCGAACACCATCAATCCGTGCAGCAGGGTGAGCATGACGTTGATGGTGAGCGCGGGCGCGAGCAGCGGACGCACGACCGACCAGAACCTGCGGATAGGTCCTGCGCCGTCGATCGAGGCCGCCTCGAGAACCTCGTCCGGGATGCCCTGCAGGCCGGCGAGGAAGATCACCATCGAGTAGCCGGAACCTCGCCAGAGCATCAGGATCAAGATCGACACGAGAGCGAGATCCGGATCGCCGAGCCAGTTCTGCTGAAGTCCGCCGAGGCCAGCAGCGGATAGGGCGCCGTTGATGGGACCGTTCGGCGCGAACATGTACTGGAAGAGGTAGGCCGCTACCACGGGCGTGATCACCGCTGGTGCGAATAAGAGAACCCGGAGAACGTTCCGGCTCTTGATCCGGGAGTTCACGCCCAACGCCAGGAGGAGTCCGATCACATTCTGCAGGACGGTGACGACGATCGCGATCGTCACGGTGATCTGGATCGCGTGGACGTTGGAAGGAGAATCGAGAACGGTCAGAAAGTTCTTGATGCCGATGAAGTCGAACGAGGCGTCGAGGCCGTTCCAGTCCGTGAACGCATAGATGGTCCCGCGGATCGACGGCACAAGAAGGACGAAGAGGTACAGGAGCAGAGCGGGTACCGCGAAGAGAAGCGTGCCTGTGGGCACAGCGCCGAGCCGACGTCGCCGGCGAACCTTCCCTGTCTGAATGGGTGCTCCGGATGCCGCCGCCCTGGACCCGTCCATGCCGGACGTCGAAAGCGCTATTTGGGCTACCATGTGCTCTCCACCTCGTCGTGTACTCCGGGCACCCTCGCCCAAACTCGAGCAAACATATCATACTTATGCTCTCGTCAAGTCGTCGATGGAAATTGGTGGTCCCGTATCATTCGGAGCGTGGCGGAACAACTTCATGAGACGGTCCTCGCGGACATTGGCCGACGAATCGTTGGTGGTGAGTACCCGGAGGGCGCGGTGCTCCTCGCCGAGCACCTCGGCCACCAGTTCAGCGTGTCGCGTTCGGTGATCCGAGAGGTCGTTCGTGCTCTTGAATCCCTGGGCCTCGTGAAGTCGGTCAAGCGCCTAGGTATCCGAGTACTGCCACGTCCACAATGGAACGTGTTCGACCCGCTGATTATCCGCTGGCGTCTCGCGCTGCCGGGCGAGCGCGGCGCGCAACTGTGGTCTCTGACTGAGTTGCGTAGCGCTATCGAGCCACCCGCCGCCGCACTCTCTGCACTGAACATGCCCACTCAAGACGCGTCGACGCTGCTTATTCTGGCTGGGCAGATGAGGGAGATCGGTCGAAGCGGCGACTTGGAGACGTTTCTCGAGTTCGATATTCGATTCCACACCGCGATCCTCGAAGGTTCCGCGAATGAAATGTTCGCCAAGCTGGGAGTCGCTGTTGGAGAGGTGCTTTCTGGGAGGACCCGGGAGGGGTTGATGCCCGACCACCCCCAAGAAGAGGCACTCCAGCAACACATCGAAATAGCTCGCGCGATCAACGTCCGAGACCCAGCGGCCGCTCGAATGGCGGCTCAAAAGGTGATCGACCGCACAAGCTACGAGGTGGCCAAGAACCCCGCGAGTAGACCACGATGGGCGACGGGCCATCGACGGGTGCATCGGGACACCGAGCCGGAGTCTCGCGACAGGTAGCGTTGCGCGGTTGGTCCGTGCGGTTGAAGTCGCGGGGCGGCAGGTCTGAGGGCGGAACACGCCGAATGCGCCGTCGCCCAAGTGCCATGCTACGCTGAATATGTCCTACTTATTCGAGCGGTCGGGGTTGCAACGATGCACGAGTCATCCATGATGTCAGGGGCTGCCCCCATAGTCGTGATGGGCGTAGCGGGTTCAGGAAAGAGCACGATCGCGAGGATTCTCGCCACACGCCAGTCGAGGCCATTCGTCGATGCAGACGATTTTCACTCCGACGGCAACAAGTTGAAGATGTCTCGCGGACTGCCTCTCGATGACCGAGACCGCGCGCCGTGGTTGGTCGATCTCAGTCACGAGCTGACGCGCCAGCCAGCGCCGGTCCTCGCTTGCTCTGCGCTCAAGAGACGCTACCGGGACGTCCTCCGCTCGCGGGCGCCCATGGTCTTCTTTGCACATCTGGCCGGGTCGGGCCAGACAATCACCAAACGCCTTCTGGCGCGCCAGCACGAGTTTATGTCGCCCGACCTCCTCGGCTCACAACTCGCGAGCCTTGAACCCTTGGGCGCGGATGAGTGGGGGTTCACTTGCGATCTTGGCCGCAAGCCTGAGGATCTAGTCGACGCAATCCTGGATGCGGCCAGCAGTACTGTTTGCCCGACCGATCTCATGCCCGGTCGATGACGGCCGGAACACCACGACAATGCGGACGAATGATGTTCGTTACCGCCTGCGCCGAACGATGAGGAACCCCCGATGACCACCATCCCGTCACCCTTGTTCGATGTCCGCGGGCGGGTAGCACTTGTCACTGGCTCGTCTCGTGGCATTGGCTCGGTCCTTGCACGAGGACTCGCCCAGGCAGGTGCCCGGGTTGCGATCAATGGCCGCGATCCGCAAGCGGTAGCCGACACGTGTGCGATGTTGGAGAAGTCGGGCTGCGATGTGTGCGCGGCAGCCTTCGATGTCACTAGCCCGGACGGCGTGGCTGCCGGGATCGACCGGATTGAGGAGTGGGTCGGTCCGATCGACATCCTGGTGAACAACGCAGGCATTCAGCGTCGTGCTCACTTCACTGAGTTCACAGACCAGGACTGGACTGACCTCCTCGCCTCCAACCTGACCAGCGCCTTCCTGGTCGGCCGGAGAGTGGCCGCGAGCATGGAGCGTCGAGGCTCGGGAAAGGTGATCAACATCGGCTCTGTGCAGAGCATGCTCGGGCGGCCCGGTATCGCCGCGTATGCGGCGACCAAGGGCGCGATCGCCATGCTGACAAAGGGGATGTGCGCGGATCTTGCACCGAGGGGCATTCAGGTGAACTCGATCGCACCGGGTTATTTCGCGACCGAGCTCACCCAGGCACTGGTGGATGATCCGGAGTTCAGCAGATGGGTCCAGCAGCGCACGCCGGCAGGAAGATGGGGGCGCGTCGAGGACCTAGTCGGGGCGCTGCTGTTCCTCGCCTCGCCGGCCTCGGACTTTGTGAACGGCCAGGTCATCTACGTTGACGGCGGCATGACCGCGGTTGTCTGATCAGGAAGGATTCGAAACGATGAAGGCGATCGTCGCGCATGCAGCAAACGATGTCCGGCTCGACAGTGTGGGGGAAGCGATTCCCGGTCGCGGGCAGGTCTCGATCGTGCCTGCGTATGGCGGCATATGCGGTTCCGACCTGCATTACTACCGTGAAGGCAGGGTAGGGCCCTACGTGCTCACAGAGCCGCTCGTCCTCGGCCATGAAGTTGTCGGCATCGTCGCGACCGATACCCGGGAAGTCGGCGGTCTTGTGCCGGGCACACCCGTAGCGGTTCATCCGGCGGCCTACGACACCGCCAGCGCATCGTTCCGGCGAGACAGGCCGAACATCAGCGGTGGGGTTCGCTATCTTGGCAGCGCCGCGAGCATGCCACACACTCAGGGCGCCTTCAGCGAACGACTCATCGTCGACGTCGGGCAGGTGCGGCCGCTGCCCAGCGGTCTGCCACTGCGGCGTGCCGTCCTGGCCGAGCCGCTCGCGGTGGCTCTGCATGCACTGGCGCGCGCGGGTGACCTGACCGGAGCGCGCGTCCTGGTCAGCGGCGCCGGCTCGATCGGCCTCCTCGCCGCCCGAGCCGCACTCTCCCGTGGCGTCATCTCGGTGTCGTCATGCGACGTACTGGCGGAACCGCTCGCGCGGGCCGAGGCGCTCGGCGCGGATGCGACCTACCGGGTTGGCGTCGATGAGATCCCCGCCCAGTCGTTTGACGTCGTCATCGAGGCGTCGGGTGCGACGGCCGCGCTGACGCAGGCGATCCGAGCCGTCGCGAGCGGAGGCACCATCGTGCAGGTCGGGATGCTTCCCGGTGCGCCGGCTCCGTACGCCCTGGCCGAGCTTGTCTCCCGGGAGATCGATGTGCGCGGCTCGTTCCGGTTCGACACCGAATTGGACGATGCCATTGTGCTGCTCGAACGCGATCCCGCCTTCGATAGCGTCATCACCCACGAGTTCGCCGCCGATCAGGTGATCGAAGCGCTCCGGGTGGCGAGCAACGGCGCCGAGTCCAGCAAGGTGGTTCTGCGGTTGTGGGGAGACAGCCGCTGACCACGGTGATCGAGAGACGAGACATCACAACGGGAGGAACCGAACAATGACCGACGACCAACTGCCGTCACGAGGGTATGACGGCTTCCGAGGCATCGTGCGCGAGCTGGCCTCGGAGTCCACCCCGTCGTGGGCCGTGCCGGTGCAGCCCGCACCCGACGCTCCGAACGTCATCGTCGTGATGCTCGATGACCTCGGCTTCAGTGATTTGGCGCCGTATGGCTCAGAGATCCGCACTCCCGGCGTCGACGAACTCGCTGCCGAGGGATACACACTCACCAACTATCAGAGCACTCCCGTCTGTTCACCGGCGCGCGCCGCGTTCCTGACTGGGCTGAATCCGCACCGCGCCGGCTTCGCCACGGTCGCGAACTACGACCCGGGCTTCCCCGGATACGTCAACGAGATCGCGGACGACATCCCGACGATTGCTGAGAGTTTCCGGGCGGCCGGCTACGCGACATTCCTCACGGGCAAATGGCACCTCACCAAAGAAGCGCATATGCACGATGGCGCCGACAAAGGATCATGGCCTGTCCAGCGCGGATTCGATCGCTACTACGGCTGCCTGGACGGCTTCACCACCCAGTTCAACCCGCACCGTCTCGTGTCGGACAACAGCCCGCTCACCATCGACGACTTTCCCGAGGACTACTACCTCACGGACGACCTGACCGACCAGGCGCTCGGCATGATCACGACGCTGCGATCCAACGATCCGCACAAGCCGTTCTTCCTCTACCTCGCACACCAGGCCGTCCACGCCCCCATCCAGGCGAAGGATGTCGACATGGCCGACTACCGCGGCAGGTACGAGATGGGATGGGAGGTCATCCGGGAAGGGCGCCTTCGTCGTCAGATCGAACTCGGCATCCTGCCTCCAGACACCGTCCTGGGCCAGGTCGACACCGATGGCTCTGCTGCGGTCGCGTCGTGGAGTGAACTGACCGATGATGAGCGGGTAGCCGCCGCCAGATATATGGAGGCATACGCCGCCACCATCGACAACGTCGACCAGAATCTGCGACGGCTCATCCAGCAACTCAAGGATATGGGCGAATACGAGAACACCATCATCGTGGTCACCTCCGACAACGGAGGCACGTCCGAGGGCGGCCTCAAGGGCTCGCAGAGCTATCTCAGCCGATTCGCGAACGCTGTCGGGCCTGCTGCGGCGTGGACCCGCAACATGGAACGCGATCCTGAGCTGATCGGCGGACCGCAGTCGTTCATGGTCCATCCTCGCGGATGGGCGGCGGTGGCGAACACGCCGTTCCGCCGCTTCAAGGCTCACACGTTCTCCGGGGGGGTGCGCGTGCCGCTGATCAT
Source organism: Microbacterium kribbense (assembly GCF_039537285.1). Lineage (NCBI taxonomy): Bacteria > Bacillati > Actinomycetota > Actinomycetes > Micrococcales > Microbacteriaceae > Microbacterium > Microbacterium kribbense. The sequence goes on from NZ_BAABAF010000009.1 coordinate 42,211, forward strand.
CTCGTGGCCCCAGGGCTTGCCGAAGCAGCCAGGAGACTTCGGGCTGCGTGACCAGTTCGCATTCGTCACAGACCTCGGCATGACCGTGCTCCAACTCGCCGGCGTCGAGCATCTCCGGTCCCGGTACGGAGTTCCGGCACGAGACACGGATGGAATACCATTCACCCCCATCCTGCGTGAGCCACATCATGCGGGTGTCCATCACAGCCAGTACTGGGAGAACAACGGTCGGCGGGGGATGCTGTCCGGCAGGTGGAAGCTCCTCACCGGGCACGATACCGGCGACACGATCTCCGACGATCAGTGGGAGCTGTACGACATCCGTGCGGACCCCACCGAGACACAGGACCTCGCCACATTCCAGCCCGACCTGGTACGCGAGCTCGCCGATCAGTGGCGGAGCTCCGCCTGGAACAATACTGTTTTCCCACTCAACGACGACAACTCGCTGTACCGCCAGCGGCCCTCGACGGAGGAGATGCTGGCAGCCCCGCTCACCATCCTCCCGGGCGTCCCTACTCTGGAGCGCTATCGCTCCAGTCGCCTCATCGCCTTCCGCTCGTTCGAGATCGTGGTGGACGTCGACCGGCAGGCGGGTGATGAAGGAGTGCTCCTCTCGCACGGCGATCAGGGCGGCGGCTACGTGCTCTTCGCAGAACGCGATCGGATCTGCTTCTCGTACAACGAGTACGGTCGCATGCATCGAATGTCCGCTCCGTGGCCGGGGACCGGTCCAATGGCGGTGCGTCTCTCGTTCTCTGCCGTGGAAGACGTGCAATGGGCCTTCCACGCCACGGTGGACGGGCAGGAGCTTTTCGGTGCGGAGCGGCTTCTTCAACTCGTGGGGATGGCGCCCTTCACGGGTATCAGCATCGGCATCGACCGGGGCGGGCCGGTGGATTGGGACCTCTGGATGCGGAAGCGCTCATTCCGCTATTCGGGGCGCCTCGACCGAGTCACGTATCTTCCCGGCAAGAAGGCGGGCTACGACCCTGAGACGATCATCAACGTCGAGGCTGAGGTGAGCCGCATCTATGAGTGACTCTCCGCGACCGTTAAAACACGCGCGTCTTCCTGATCTTTGGGGGCCCGACGAGGTGCCGCACACGCCGGAGGCGTGGTCATCGCACCGACGGCCGCAACTGCTCGAACTGTTCCGCGACCATGTGTACGGACGAACCCCCGAGGGCGGTGGGGTCGCGAACATCCGGCGGATCTCTCGCGACGCCGCAGCGCTGGACGGTCTTGCAGAGCGAACCGAGTGGACCGTCACCCTCACCGGTCCGCTCGGCACGCGGCACGTATCTCTGCTCCTCTACGTACCCCGCGAGGCGACTGCGTCCGATCCCGCGCCGGTCTTCGTCGGGCTGAACTTCAACGGCAACCACTCCGTCAGCGCGGACGCGGCGATCGCGCTGTCTCAGGCCCCGATGCCCGAAATCGCCGAGAGGGGCACGGACGAACGGCGCTGGCCCCTGTCAATGATCCTCGAACGCGGCTACGCGATCGCCACGATGCACTATTGCGAGCTGGAGGCGGATCTCCCCGGTCACGCCAGTGGCGGCGTCCGCGGGCTCTTCCACGGCGAGGCTGAGCTCGAACGGCCCGATTCACGATCCTGGGGCGCCATCGGCGCGTGGGCATGGGGCCTGTCGCGCATCCTGGACGTACTCGAGACGATGCCGACCGTCGACGCTGCCGCAGCCATCGCGCATGGACACTCCAGGCTTGGCAAGGCGGCGCTGTGGGCTGCCGCCCAAGATCAGCGCTTCGCAGCCGTCGTCAGCAACGAGTCCGGCTGCGCGGGAGCATCGCTGTTCCGCCACAGCGCCGGCGAGACCATCGCCATGATCACCGACGCGTTCCCGCACTGGTTTGCGGGGGGCTTCCGCCAATTCGCAACAGACGTCGATCAGCTACCCGTCGACCAGCATCTCCTCCTCGCTGCCATCGCCCCGCGCCCGGTCCATGTGGCCAGTGCGACACTGGACTTCCATGCCGACCCCCGTGGAGAGTATCTGAGCACTTTGCACGCCAGTCCGATCTTTTCCCTGTTCGGCGGTTCCGGCACTTTGCTTACTCAATTGCACGTGCCTGGGACGGACGTCCTCCCTTGTGTCGTGGCCAACCTGCACGAGCCGGCGGTTGGGAGGAGAGTCGGTGGTCGTCTCTCTTATCATTTGCGATTCGGTGAACACGATGTGATCGCCGACGACTGGTCTCACTTCCTCGACTTCGCTGATGAAAACGTGCTCGCGTAGGGGGTAGGGGGACGAAGGACCGATCTCGACGGGGGAGCTACCGATCCGTCTTGACCCTGTTCCTAACGTTGCGCCGCGCCGCGGACCGTCCCGAGAAGCAGGGGCCGGCCACCGTGTGACGAAGATCGTGGGGAGTGACCCGCGGCAAGAACGGGCCTGCGGCTTGTGCGCGTCGGACTGCGGACGCGAACCAGCCTTTGGCGAGGTTGCAACTCCGGGCGACTTCTGGTCCGGCGAGCCTCACCGACAGCTGCCGTCAAGAGAGAGCTGCGACCGCTTCAATCTCCACGAGCTGATCATCGGACATCAGCTGCGCGATGATCATTGTCGACGCCGGCGGTGGGCCGGTCACGAAACGCCGAGCGCGCACTTGCCCGACAGCTGGCGCATCCTCACGCTTTTGAAGGTAGATCGTCAGTTTGATGACATCGTCAAGGCTCCCGCCGGCTTGGCGCAGCGTCTCGTCGATGGCGTTCAGGATGTGCTCGGTCTGCCCCGTGGCGTCACCCTTCGCGACGGTTTGAGAGTCGGAATCTTTGGCGGTGAGCCCACTGAAGAAGACGATTCTCGTACCGGGCGGCACGCTGTATGCAGTCGTCAGTGGTGTGGGCATCCGGATAGTGTCCGACTGCAAGACAGTGGAGATTCCACGACGCGAGCTCATACAGTAACCTGTGCCGGTGATTTGGGAACTGATCCTTCTCTGGTCAAGAGTGAGTTCGTCATGGTCGCGAAGTCGGACAGCAGGAACATCGCAGGCCCGACGACATCTTCTGGCTTGTCGAGCGTCGTGTAATCGGCATCCGGGTTCGAGCCGCGGAACTGCGGTGTGTCGATGATTCCTGGCCGCAGCATGTTGACCCGGACGCCGTATGGTTGAACCTCCTTCGCGAACGTGTGTGCAAAACCCGCGACTGCACCCTTGGATGCGGTATAGGGGGACGAATTCGGCTTGCCCATCTCTGCCGTTCCGGAGACGAAGAGCACTATTGATCCACTCTGCTGACGCATCATCACCGGCGCCGCAGCCTTGCAGGCCCAGAAGACGCCTTCGACGTTGATCGCGAGCACCCTTCGCAGTCGGTCCGGTGTCATGTCGATCACCGGGATCAACGGTTGCACGATTGCGCAGCACACCAGGCCATCGAGACGACCCGTCCGATCCACGATCTTTGCGATCGCCGTCGTCGTTTCGTCGTGGTCCGCGACGTCTGCGTGATAGAAGGTAATGTTCTCGTGCTCGTCGGCGACAGCTTGGCCCAGCTCATCGTTCACATCGAGCACCGCAACGCGCGCGCCGGAAGCCGCCGTTGCCCTGGCAGTAGCGGCACCGATGCCGCTCGCTCCTCCAGTGATCACGATCACCTTGCCGGTGAAATCGAATGCCATCGCAACTCTCCTCTTTGAGATCTCCATGTCGGCTCGATCTTGAGGGACTCTAGTTCGGTACCCTACTAGTTTGGTACCCTACCTAATGCATCGCGCATGGCGCAAGGGCGTAAGGAGGCAGCTTTATGAGACGACCCGATGATGACCCTCGCCCAGCAGCTCAGGAGAGTCCGCGAACCATCAGCCAGGAATCGCGCCAGGCCAGGGATGGCGCGATCATCCATGAGTTCCGGATGAACGACGGGCAGGTACGCGGTCGTGGAGCCAGCCTCCTGCTCATTCACACTGTGGGTGCCCGAACCGGCGCGACGCACGTGACGCCGGTAACCGGAATTCGCCAGGGTGATGACGGGTGGCTCGTATCCGCAGCGAAGGCTGGTTCGGATAGAAGCCCGGCGTGGTACTTCAACGCGATCGCCCATCCCGAAGTAGTCATAGAGGCGCCTGGTGAAGGCGCGATCCCGGTACGAGCAACCGAGCTGCATGCCGAGGCCCGGAACGTAGCATGGGCCCGGTTCCTGGCGAAAAGTTCTCGGTTTCGGCGATACGAGACGCGAACGACTCGCACCATCCCGGTGTTGAGGTTGACTCGGATTGCCCCCGCACCGCCGGGCGGAGCGAGCGATGCGGCGCGTGCTGAGCTGCTCAGCGGCCCGGCAGCGGCCGACACGCAACCGGTGGCCGGCGGGGGTCCGGGTGGCTGCGTCACCGACGCTTGACAGGTCATGGAGTATCGATTAGACATGCTATAGCTCGTTGACTTTCAAGGGCCCTAACAGCTTTTGAGTCGGGCGATGGATCGAAGATGATCCGGGTGTTGCAAAGAAGCAGATCGGTGATCCCATCACCGGCAAAACGACAGATTGGACTACTGATGAGACTCAACAGGTCGATCGCCGCGATCGGGATCACTTTGCTGGCAGTATCGGGCCTTGCTGCGTGTTCCAGCGGCGCCGATACGCCATCCGGCCAGCAGGGGGCAGCGTCGCCAGGGGCGTCCGCGTCTGGCGACTGCCCGATGCCCGGCAAAGTGACGAAAGCAACGATCGCCACCGGTCCCGGAATGCAGGACTTCGTGGTCAAGTATGTCAAGAGCGCCGGGCTTGACACCAAGTACAACCTGGACCTCGACGTAAAGTCGTTCCAGAACCCGACGGCGACGGCGCCGGCGATCGTGCAGAAGGCGGTCGACCTGGGATTTGGCGGGCTGACCACGATGGTCCAGGCTCGAGCAACCGGTGCCGACGTGATCGTCATCGGCGCGCTCGCCACTGCCAATAACGGTGTATTCGTGAAGAAGGATTCGCCCTATCACGACCTCAAGGATCTGAAGGGCAAACGAGTCGGGTCATTCTCGCCGACCAATGGGGCCATCGGCTCGATCGTGCAGGCCTATACCGAAAAGGCTTATGGTTTCAACCTATTCAGCGATGCAGACGGCAAGGTGCACGTCGCACCGGATGCTGCACTCCTTGGCTTGATGGATAACAACCAGCTCGATGTCGCTGTGCTGGGCGCTGACGGTAGTGCTCTTCAGCGCGCTTCCGGCAAGTACCGGATGATCACCGACCTGGGGAAGGACTTCCCTGACCAGTTCGGGTTCGCCGGTGTGTATCTTGCGCCGGTCACAACGGAGTCTTACGCGTCGTCGCATTGCGGCGAGGTGCGAGCCTTCACGAGCGCTCTGCATGACGCCCTGGTCGAGATCACCACCAAGCCTGATGTGTGGACGGAGTATGCGAAGGCGGTCGGACAGGACGGCAAGGGAGCGGCCTTCCAGAATGCCTATACGCATTCTCTTGTGACGTCGTACGGCCCGGCGCAGGTGGACGGCATGAAGAAGCTGATGGAAGCAATCACACCGTACCTGGATCCTTCCTTCCCGAAGTCCGTGGACCCGGCGCTGTTCTCCCTTGACTATCTTCCCTTCGATCAGTGACGTGAAGATCGCGCTGGCTTGGCACATTGGCTCGACAGAATGGGAGGCAGACCGTGAAGAAGGTTGATGGTGTGATGGATAGCACCACGGGCATAGAGCGGGGCGCTCATCGCGGACAGGATGTCCTCCTGGCACTTCCGGCCAGGCTGAGCCGGATCCACAGCATCATCCTTCAACGGCTTGAGGTGCCGCTGACGTTTCGGCAATATCGCACCATCTCTCGAGTCGCCTCTGGTTACTCGTCGATGAGCCAGTTGGCAGCACGGGCAAATCTGACCATGGCAGCTGTCTCAGAAGGTGTCTTCGCCCTCGTCAAACGAGATCTTCTTCGAACGCAAGCCGGCGTTGAAGATCGGCGCACAGTCGTATTGGAAGCCACACCAGCCGGCATCGCCGCGATCGAAGCCGGAACCGAGGAGTGCGACGCCATCTACGACGTGCTAGAGCGCCTCTATTGGCGGGCAACCGACTTCTACAAGCCCGGAACCAGCGAGAAAGCGATTTAGGGATACACGCATGTCAGATATTTCGATGGGAGCGGGCACCCGGAATGGGGATGCGGTCGTCGTCGACAACACGACGATGGCCAAGGAACGGCGTGCGCGCTTCGTGCGCGGCACGCGCAACCGAGTGCTCTCCATGATCGTCCTGCTGGTGGTCTGGCAACTCGTATCTATGGTGATGAAGTCGTCGGTGCTGCCCAGCCCGATCGACGTCGTCGTACAGCTGGGCAAGAACCTCGGTGAAGGCAACACCTACTACCAGCTGTACATCACGATTGTGCGAGTGCTGCTGGGTATGGCACTCGGCGTGACCAGCGGCATCATCGCGGGCATCATTATGGGCCTGTCTCGCTTGGGTGAGGAACTGCTGGACGTGTGGGTGCTTTCGCTGTTCACCGTTCCCGCGATCGTGTACGCGATGCTGTGCCTCCTGTGGTTCGGCCTGAATGACTGGGCCGCCATCATCGCGGTGGGCGTCGGTGTGCTGCCCGCAATCGCGATCAACATGTGGCAGGGTACGAAGGCGATCGACCGAGACCTCATCCATATGGCCAGATCGTTCCGCTTCTCTCGACGATCCATCGTGCTGCGCGTGGTTCTTCCTCAGCTCATTCCGTACATACTCGCGGCATTCCGGTATGGACTCGGCCTTTCGTGGAAGATCGTCACGGTCGTGGAACTGCTCGGCCTGTCCAGCGGCGTCGGCTACACACTGAACTACTGGTTCGGGAACTTCAGCATGGTGCAAGTGATGGCCTGGACCCTGCTGTTCACGATCACGCTGTTGATCATCGAGTACGGCATCCTCAAACCAGTGGAGGCCTATCTGACCCGGTGGCGACCGGTATCTCAAGCGCAGGGAGGAGTCTGAGATGGCGTATTTGGAGATCGCAGGCTTGAAAAAGAGTTTCCCGCGGGCGGGGGCCGCACCGCTCGAAGTGCTATCGGGCCTGAACACAAAGGTGGAGGAGGGCGCGCTCCTGTCGATTCTGGGCCCGTCCGGATGCGGCAAGTCGACACTGCTGAATATCATCAACGGACTCGACAACGCCACGAACGGCAGCGTGACACTCGCTGGTATCGAGGTCACGACACAGACCCGATCAGATGTCAAGATCTCGGTCGTCTTCCAGCAGCCCAGACTCCTGCCCTGGCAGACGGTCCGACAGAACGTCGCATTGCCGTTGCAAGAGATGCATCTGCATGCCGCCGAGATCCGTGAGCGGACCGAGAAGTATCTGAAGCTCGTCGGACTTGATGAGTTCGCCGACTACTTCCCGTTGCAGCTGTCGGGTGGAATGCAACAGCGAGTTTCACTGGCGCGCGGGCTGGCGATTGAGCCCGATCTGCTCTTGGCGGACGAGCCGTTCTCAGCACTTGACGAGTTCTCGGCACGGCGACTGCGGCAAGAGTTCGTGCGAATTTGGGCCGAGACCGGAAAGACGATCCTCTTCGTCACCCACAACATCCGCGAGGCGGTGTTCTTGTCCACGAAAGTGCTGATGATCACGACTCGCCCGGCACGAGTGCACTTGGAACTCGACGTCGACGTTCCGCACATGCGGAACCCTGATGACGACGAGCTGTTCGCGCTAGAGAAAAGGATCACCGGCGAATTCCTGGAGATGGAAGGCGGGAGCGTCGCGTGATGAAACTCTCATCAGCATGCGGAATTCGGCTGAGGAAACCATGGGCGACTCGTATCCGGTGATCAGACTGGCCGCGATCCAGGCCGCGTCGGTGTTCTTGGACCGTCAGGCCTCGGTCGCCCGTGCGGCGGAACTGATCCGAGAGGCAGGCAAAGCGGGCGCCGAGTTCATCGTGTTCCCCGAGGGGTTTATTCCTGCACACCCGATCTGGTACCAGTACCACCCCGCCATGAGTCCGGAAGCGACCGGGCTCAGCGTGGAACTCTTCGCGAATGCCGTAGAAGTACCCGGGCCGCATCTAGCGGCGATTGCTGAGGCGGCGCGGGCGGCCGGTGCGTTTGTCGTCGTTGGCGTGTGCGAGCGGACGCCCGGAAGGACCGGAACTCTATACAACACGCAGGTCTACTTCGGACCGGACGGCGAATACCTCGGAAAGCATCAGAAGCTGGTTCCGACGGTGACCGAGAGACTGGTACACGGCCCCGGGAGTGCGGCCACCTTTGGCGCGCGTCCGAGTCGGTACGGACAGGTCAGTTCGCTGATCTGCGGCGAGAACTCGAATCCGCTCGCGGTGTTCGCACTCATCGCCGAAGGAACGCAAGTCCACGGAATGAGCTGGCCGCCAACGTTCGGACCAACTGGTCAGCCGATCCGCGCGCGGGTACAGAACGCCGCAATCGCGTTTGCGCAGATGGCGAAGACGTTCGTCGTCGCAGCCTGCGGCGTGGTCGACGAAGCGACGATATCAGCGCTGGACATCACCGATGAGCACGCCGCATTCTTGCGGTCGCCCAATGCAACAGGAGGATCGGTGATCGTGTCCCCCACCGCAGAGGTGATGGCGCAGGCGAGTGACGACGGGGGAGAGCAGATCGTGTTGGCAGAGGCCGATCTGAAAACTGCAGTGCGCGCGAAATTCGTTGCAGATGTCGCAGGCCACTACAACCGCCCTGACGTGTTCTCGCTTCGCGTGGACCGAACTGACCGCAAACTGTACGACGTCATCGGAGACATCGAGCATCGCGTGCACAGTCCGGAGCGGATAGGTGACGAACAAGAAGGCCTCGACGAGGCCGGCATCGGCATTTCGGCACCTCCTTTGAGAGGTACATGAGATCGCCCTCGACACCTTTGCAGCGATCACAGCTTGCGTCGTCGAGATGAATGGCACCCCGGAGGATGACAGAGCCGAGTTTTCTCGCTATACATATAAGTGACCAGAAAGTCAGGACCCCATAGTATGTATTCAAACCTACTGTTCCGAGCATTGCAGCGCACCGCAGAAGCGATGTCTGCCGAGCGGCATGAAGAAGGCTGGTGTTGACGTGAGCGACAAGGTTCTCTCGATAGAGGATGTCGCCGAAGTCGACTTCCGTCATGCAAAGCTGCGTACAGCTATGGCTGAACGGGGTCTGGACGCGCTCTTGGCATATGCCCCCGCGTGGCGGCGTGAGAACGTGCGATATCTCACCGATACGACTATCGGCGCAGCCGCTGCATTCGTGCTGGTGACCGCGGACGACATCCGCGCATTTTCCACCAGGCTCGCCGATGTGACGCCGCTGCGACAGTCAGGATGGGTCTCGCGAGCGGATGTGATCGCGCTGCCGGATGCGGCCGCGCTTGCTGACGCGCTGCGTGGAAGCGGCGCTCGCAGGATCGGTGTTGGCCATCTCGAGTTGCTTCCCCTCGGATTCGAGCGGGCGATCCGTGGCGCCGTCACAGGTGCCGAACTGATCTCGGCTACGAAGTTGTTCGATGCGGTGCGCATGGTGAAGAGTCCGTGGGAGCTGCGGAGGATGCAGGATGCAGCGCATGTCTGTGACGCCGCTTGGAAGGCATTCGTCGACGTACTCGAACCAGGCCTCGCCGAGTATGAGATCGTCGCGACGGTCGAAAGCGAGATCAAGCGTCTCGGCGCGGAAGACAACTTCATGTTGATTGCCTCCGGTAAGGATGAGGTCCTGGGGATGACACCCCCCAGCAGGCGGCGTGTCGAGGTCGGTGATATGGTCCGAACCGAGTTGACGCCGCAGACCGGCGGATACTGGTTGCAGATCTGCCGCTCGGTCACGGTAGGCCCGCCCTCTGATGCGCAGCAACGGTCCTTCGAGTTGTTCCACGAGGCCGCCGAGGCGGGCGTCGCAGCCGTCCGTCCTGGTGTCACTGCCCACGAGGTGGCCACCGCTGAGAACGATGTGTTCCGCAAACACGGCTACGGGGAGTACTGCTCGGACAAGTGGACCCGCGTCCGCGGCCACGGACTCGGTCTGCACCTGGATGAATTTCCGATCATTGAAGGCAACCACACCGTGATCCCCGAGGGTGCGACGTTCATCATCCACCCGAACACATACACTCCGATCGCCGGGTATCACGTGTTCGGTGACCAGGTCGTCGTCACGGCCGATGGCGCCCGACGGCTGGTAGAGACCGAGCGTCGATTGTTCTCCTCCGACGAAGGGAGCCTGTCATGAAGCGTGGGCTGGTGGTATTCGACCATGACGAAACCAGCGAGGACGAATGGCTGCAACGCGCTCAGGGGGCGCAGGCGCGGATCGTCGACGAGGGGGTGGACCTTGCGCTCGTGTACAACGACGTCTCGCGTGGTGACGATATCGGCTATCTCACAAACCTCGTCATCTACTGGAACGAGGGTGTGCTCGCGATCCCCGCTGAGGGTGATCTCACGCTGTTGACCAAAATCTCGCCGCGAGTCTTCCCCTGGATGACGCGCAACTCGACGTTGACAGATCTGCGCAGCGGCCGCACGATCGGTGCGCTTGTCGCCGCGTATGTCGACGGCCGCGACCCCGGCACAATCGGACTGATCGACGCGGAGCTGTGGCCGACGGCAATCGTCGACGAGATCGCTGTGGCCGCGCCGGACTGGAAGATCGCGTCACTCGGGGCCATTGTGCGCGACCAACGCAAAATCCCTTCGACAACGGAGGTGGCCTTGTTGACGCGGGGCGCGGAGGTTCTTCGCCATGCGCTCGAAACCGCCGCGGCCTCGGGCCTGAATGCACGGGAGCGCGTCGCTGCATTGGAGAAGGTCGCGCGGGGCGGTGGCTTCGCTGACATCTTGTTGCGCATCGCTGAGGACGGCGAGCATGTCACCATGGAGGCATCCGGACAGTACCGCCAAGGATGGCTCCAGATCGGCCGTACCTTCGGCCACGCCACGTTGGCCGTGGCACTCCAGCAGGCTCAAGCGGCCGCGCTGACGCTTTTGCGTTCCGACGCGGTCTGGGCGGATGTGGAGAGGGTGGCGCTTGATGCGCTCGATGCGCACGGTGAGGTCAATTCGGATGCCGTTGTCAGCGTCCGGTGGATCAGCCAGGCGGACTTCGCCACAGGCGGTGAGCTGCAACCACCGCCCACCCGGGGTCCTGCCGACGGCGAAGTCGCCGCACTCGTCATCGAGGTTGTGGACGAGGTAGGAGTCCGCAGCGTCTTGACCGACACCGTTCTCGTCACTGCGACCGGTGCTGATCCGCTGACCCTGTGACCCGCTTTGCCTGTGTGCCTACAACCCAAGGAGGTCGAAGATGAGAATCCTGTCGAACGCGGACGTTGAACAACTACTCAGTCCTCAAGACGTCATCGACGTACTAGAGGTCGCCTATCGTGAACTCGCGCAGAATCGCGGTGGCAACCGCCCGCGCAATCACACCTATTTCCCGGTGGAAGACGAACATCATCCCGGGTTCCGGTTCCGATTCAAGTCGCAGGAGGGAGGCAACATCTCAAGCGGAGTGTGGGGTACGCGCATCACCTCTGACATGGTCGGGGTTGAGACACTGCCGACGGGGGAAAGCCGCCGTCGCCTGCTCCCGGTCGCACCAGGCGGCAAGTACGTCGGTCTGGTGACACTGTTCAGTCTGACCGAACTCGCCCCGTTGGCGATCATCCACGATTCCGTCATCCAGAAGTACCGGGTGGGTGCGACCACCTCGCTGGGAATCCGCGAGATGGCGCGCAAGGATGTCACAGTCGCCGGCATGTTCGGTGCAGGCTGGCAAGCGGCCGCCCACTTGGAGACGCTGTTGCTGGTCCGCCCCGAGATCGAGGAGATCCGAGTATTCAGCCCGACCCGGCAGCGACGAGAGCAGTTCGCGGCTGACTGGGCGGCAAAGTCCGGCCGCAATGTGATCGCCGTCGATGACCCAAAGCAGGCGGTGGTCGGCTGCGGCATCATCACCGCGGCGACCGCGGCAATGGATGCCGTGTTCGACGGCAGCTGGATCGAGCCCGGGACGCACGTCTCATGCATCACCAGCCCGGATGGCACGGCAACACGCCGTGAGCTCGATGACACCGCCTTCGACCGCGCCGACCGCATCGTCGTGTTCTCGCGCGAGCAGGTACACCACGACAGTCAGTTCGACATTCTCGGACCCGTCGAACGCGGTCTGAAGAGCTGGGACGACATTCAAGAACTCGGCGACATCCTGGTCGACCCGCAACCAGCCCGCGCCAGCGAAGACGACATCACAATCTTCGCGAACAACACCGGCATGGGCATCCAATTCGCCGCGGTGGGCGCGCGGATTCTCGAGCTCGCTGAGGAACGCGACCTCGGGCATGTCATTCCCACCGACTGGTTCCTCGAGGAGACGACGCCATGACCACCATCGCCGAGAACAGACTGGGTGGCCGCAGCATCGTCTTCGGCGACAGTATCAACACCGACGTCATCATCCCCGGCCGCTACCTGATCAGCATCGACCCGGAAGAGCTGGCGAAGCACGCGTTCGAGCCGCTGGGGCCCGACATCCAGGCCCGGCTGTACCAGAGCCCGGTCGTTGTCGCCGGCAAGAACTTCGGATGCGGCAGCGCACGTGAACAGGCTGCCACTTGCCTCATCGGTGCCGGGGTGAAGGCCGTCGTCGCCCGGTCGTACTCACGGGTGTTCTTCCGCAATGCGATCAACACGGGTTTGGTCGCAGTTGAGTGCCCCGCTGCGGTCGATGCGATCACCGAGGGCGACGAGGTCTGGGTCGACTACACGGCGGGGACGGTTACCGTCGGTGGCGTGGCTCATCCCTTCGCCCCGTTCCCCGATGTGCTCAAAGAGATCCTCGAAGCAGGTGGCCTCGTGGCCCACCTGATGAGCAAGTTCGCCAAGGAGAAGAGCTGATGAGCAAAACATTCGCGGTCAAGGCGCTGGAGCGCGCTTCGGGTGAAACCGGGTTGGTTCCGGGCCAGATCGTGGACGCGTACCCTGACCTCTACATGAGTCACACCGCAACTTGGCGTTGTATCAAGACTCTTGAGCGGATGGGGTGGCCCGACCTGTGTCATCCGGACCGCATCGCCATGGTGATGGACCACATCTCGCCCGCGGCCACGGCGAAGATCGCCGGGGATCATCGACTGTCCCGCCAATTCGCTGATCGAATGGGTATCAAGAACTTCTTCGATGTCAACGCCGGCATCGCACATATCGTGCTGATGGAGCACGGCCTGGTCAAGCCAGGGAACCTGATCATCGGGACCGATTCGCACTCAACCATCTACGGGGCGCTTGGCGCCCTAGGCACCGGCGTCGGCTTCAGCGAGATCACCGCGGCCTGGGTGACTGGAAAGCTGTGGATGAAGGTGCCCAAGTCGATGCGAATCGAGGTGGCCGGCCCGCTACCGGAGGGCGTCTACCCGAAGGACGTCATGCTGAAGCTGATCGGGGACCTCACCGCGGATGGGGCGACTTATTATTCGGTCGAGTTCCACGGCTCCTGGGTTGAATCGCTCTCTGTCTCGGAACGCATGACACTGTGCAACCTCGCCATGGAGATGGGAGCCAAGAACGCGTTCGTGCCGCCGGATGCCGAGACCCACCGCTACCTCGCCGCACATGGGGTCGATCTGGACACGGTCGCACCGATTCTCCCTGACCTCGATGCCGACTACGACCTGCGTGTCGATCTCGATGGCACTGTTCTAGAGCCGCAGATCGCCGTGCCGCACACGGTCGACAATGTCGTGCCGATCAGTGAGGTCGCCGGCACCAAGGTCGATCAAGTATTCATCGGCTCCTGCGCCAATGCGAAATACGACGATCTCGCCATCGCGGCGCAATTCCTGAAGGGAAAGAAGGTCGCACCGGGCGTTCGACTCGTCGTGACGCCGGCATCTGCCGACATCATGGCCAGAGCCGCAACGGATGGCATCGTGACAACGCTCATCGAGGCGGGCGCGATGTTGACCAACCCGGGATGTGGCGCATGCGCCGGCAGCGGCGGGGCCATGGCAGATGGCGAGGTCACACTGTCGACTGCCAACCGCAACTTCCGTGGGCGAATGGGCAGCTACGACTCCGGCATCTACCTGTCAAGTCCCGCTGTTGCCGCGGCATCCGCAGTCAGTGGTGTGATCACTGATCCACGGTTGGTCCTCGGATGAGCAGCCTCAAGAACAAGGAAGCGATCCAATGAACCTCGTTGAGAAGATCCTGGCGCGCGCCAGCGGCAAGGAGTCAGTCGCTGCGGGCGATGTCGTGGTCGCAGATGTCGACCGGCTCGTCATGCACGACCTCAGCGCCTACCTGACGAGCAAGGTGTATGAGGAACGAATCGGCACGGAGCTGCCGTACCCGGATCGAGTGGTGACTGTGTTCGACCACCACTTTTCGCCGCCAACCGAACATCAGGCTGATGTTTTGAACTGGAACCGCGCATGGAGTAAGCGGCGTGGCACTCGGCTGTTCGATTGTGGTAACGGGAACATTCACAACGTTCTGATGCAGTCCGGACTGGCCCTTCCCGGCCAGATCGTGGTCGGCTCGGATAGCCACACCCCCGTGCACGGAGCAGTTGGGGCGCTGGCAGTGGCACTGGGCAACGACTCGCACGCGGGCACTGTGATGCCGTTTGGCAAAGCCTGGTTTCGGGTGCCCGAGCTCGTCCAAATTGAACTTTCGGGACAGCTGCAGCCGGGTGTTACACCCCGCGATGTGGCACTCTGGCTGGTGAAGGAGCTCGGCGAGGGGTCCGTCATCTACAAGGCACTGGAGTTCACCGGCCCGTTCATCAAGAATCTGGACTTCTGGGACCGATGGCTGTTCCCGGTGCTATGCGTGGATCTCGGCGCGAAGTGCGGCTATATCGAACCTGATGCGGTAACCCGTAGTTTCGTGCAGTCGTTGCCCGGCGGCAGCCTGGACGGACTGGTCAACGGTGACGGCGACCCCGCCTCAGACATCCGTCGGTTCGATGTTGGCGCCGTGGCACCGCAGGTCGCGGCCCCGCCCACCGTCGGAAACGTCCACGGCGTCGACGAACTGGCCGGTACTCCCGTCCAGTGGGCTGAGCTCGGGGGCCACAGCGGCGGGCGCGTCAAGGACTTCGTGCTCGCAGCGGAGGTGCTGCGTGGCCGCCACATCCATCCTGACGTGAAGCTGAACCTCGTTCCAGGCAGCCGCGAGGTGTTCCGCCAGGTTCTTGAGCTAGGCCTGGTCGCCGAACTGCACGAGGCCGGCGGCACCTGGTTCCCTCCCAGCACGGGCTCGAACCAGATGGTCAACATGGGCGCGATGTCAGCGGGTGAGGCGATGATCTCGACCCACGCCCGCAACTTCCCAGGCCGCAATGGCAGCACGCACTCGTCGATGTATCTCGCCGCTGCGCACACGGTCGCCGCATCCGCGCTCGTGGGCACCATCGCGGATCCGCGCAACATCGTCGAAAACGCTGTCAAGGAGAAAGAGGCATGATGAGCGAATTCGCCACCCGGTACGAGGGCCGGTGCTGGAAGTTCGGCCCGAACATCCCTACCGATGCGCTCGTAAAGTCGCAGTACGTATTCGACCCGATGGAGGAGATCGTCAAACACGTGCTTGAGGACCACAACCCGCTGTTCCCCTTGGAGGTGCAACCCGGCGACATCGTCGTGGCCGGCTTCCATTTCGGACAGTCCTCCGGACGAGCGATCGCGACCAAAGCGTTGCAGGCCACGGGGATCGGGTGCGTCGTCTCAGACGCGTTCTCACGCACTTTCTATCGGAACGCATTCGAGATCGGCCTGCCCTCGCTCGAGATCCCCGGTGCGACTGACATGGTTGAAGACGGTGACCGGATCATCGTCGATGTCGCCGAGGGCCTCTTTCGTAACGACACGTCTGGTGTCGAGCGACGTGTCGCGCCCGCGTCGCCATTCTTGATGCGTATGCTCGCCGCCGGCGGGCTGATCGCTCTCACGCAGAGCGATCCAGACTGGGCCAGCATGAGCTGAGCAAATCCGCTTCGGAATCTTCAGGGGGCTGATTCCTGTTGGTCAAGCGGTCGAAACCTGGTGGCAGCCGCTCGCACCGGAGCTCCATCGGCGCCCTCGATCAGTAGGGGCATGATCAGGATGTCGACGGTATCACTGGGGGTCAGCGTGGTGAGATTCCGAAGGTTCTCGATGATGAGTCCGTCGTGGCCGAGGATGAAGTCGTGGGTGGGCAGCGTTGTCGCAACCTGGTCGTCTACGGTGAGGGTGGTATCGGGGTTGAGCCAGTCGATGCCGAACATGCGTGCGCCGTGTTCCCAGAGAAGCTGTGCGGCCTCAACACGGATGGTGGGGTGGTGAAGGTAGGTTGCGGAGCCGTAATACCGGTCCCATCCGGATGCGAGGAGCACACGTGGGGGCAGTGCGGCTGACCCGATCATGGGTTCGAGGTCTTGGGCGTTGATCTGCGCGTCGGGGCTCAACGGGCCCACCGGGATGATCTGGGCGGGACCGCAGACCTCGTTCAGGTCGATCTGCTGGACCGTCCGTCCTCCGGCCACGCAGTGGGAGGGCGCGTCGATGTGGGTGCCGGAGTGTGAGCCGATATCAAGGTGCGTGACGGCGACGCCGTCCGCTGCGATGGTTGCTGCCGTAGAGAGGTTCACGGGTGGGTCGCCTGGGTACACCTGCATCCCGGAGCGGAGCGGATGCGACAACTCGATGTATGAACGTCGGTCGTTCAGAGCCACCGCACTCACCTTGTCCCGCTGCCGAGTGGGTGGGCGGTGGAAGACGGAGGAGAAATCCAGCCCGGTCCCGTATAGCGAGGTCGTCGCAGTGGAGAGCCCGCCGATGAATGCGACAACGATGATCAGCAGCGCATACCAGATGGGGGAGACCTGGAGGAGGGCGACGACGTAGTCGGACTTCCCGAAGACGAGCGTTGCTGTCGCGACGCCGAAGATGAACGGTATCAGGGTCAGCAGTTGGCCGAGGATGGTGGCGAGCAGCAGCTTCCTTTGACTGGTGTTCCGAGGGATATACCTGGACCAGTCCCCGAGGAAGGCTCCGAAGGAGATCGGGTTGCTCATCACGATCAGCGCGGCTGCGACGAATGTCGGCCAGAATCCGCCGAGCAGCCAGGCATGCGGTCCCGGGTTGTATGAGGCGTTGAACGTACCGGCGAAGGCGAATATGGCCAGGAGCATGAGGACCGAGTTCGCGTAGACAGCGAACTTGTTCACGAACAACATGAACTGGTAACCGGGTGACCAGGTGGAAGCCCGCACTGGACGCCTTCGCGATCACCTTCGAAGGCCGAATCAACTAACCACGCGCCAGGCCCGATCCACCGTTGATCTGACACCCCCTGTCACTCCGGTTGCTCCGGTGGGTAGGTGGTGGTCAGGCGGTGAGGTGGAGTTCGGGGTGGGCGGGTTCGGTGTGCTCGTGCAGGCTGTGGACGAGTTTGCGCATGGAGATGTCGGAGAAGTAGCGGCGTTCTCCGTATTGCCATTCCTCGTGCTGTTCTTGCAGGACGGCGCCGATGAGCCGGGTGACGCTGTCGCGGTCGGGAAGATCTGGGCGACGTCGGTGCGGCGTGTGATCTCCCGGTTCAGGCGCTCGATGGGGGTGTTGGGCCAGACCTTCTGGCAGTGCTCGCGGGGCATGGCGGCGAACCGGGTCAAGTCGCCTCCGCAGCCCAGAGCATGTCGGCGATCTCGGGGAACGATCCGCGCCGGCTGTCGGTCACGGCGTGATACTGGGCGAGCAATGCTTCTGGGGTGGTCTGCGCGAAGATCGTGGTGATCAGCGCGTTGACGGGCTTGGAGCGGGCCGAACCGAGTTTCTGGGTGATGTTGCGGGCGAAGTGGACCCGCAGCGTTGCCACCCGGGTCCGGGCAGGATCGCCTTGACGGAGCATTACGCGGAATGGTTTCAAATCCCACCCTCACCGCCACCGTCGAAGGCCCCGGCTCCTGCGTGATTCCGCAGATGTCGGGGCCGTCATCAGGTGCCGGCAGGGCCCTGTTGGAAGAAATCTGGAAAAATCTTCAACGGGCCCGATTTTCGGGCAGGACAAAACTCCGACAGTCATGCTTCGCGGGGTGGTGCTCGCCTTTGGAGCGCGCGCCGTCGCGTCAGTGGTTGAGCCCGGCCCCCGGTTGCAGTGCTCCGGGGAGGCGGAATGCCGCAGGTGCGCGTGTTGATCCGCGACGGGCGGCGTCGAGTGCGAGGGAGACGGTGTCGAGGTCGTCTTCGAACACGTCCGCACAGGTGCCCAGGGTCACGGAGGTGTGGCCGGGCATGCGCTGGACTGTTTTCACGTTCGCGCCGGCGCTCAGGGCGAGGCGCGATCAGGTGCGTCAAGTCGGGAAAGCGGCACACGAGACGTGCCTCGTTGACAAGACCTCTTGTCCTTACCTATGCAGATAGGTATCGTGTGGAGCGGAAGCGCGGAGCGGCGCCTCTCGCTGGAGTGGAAGGTGACGGATGTGTCGCGCATCGCCTCTACTGCGCATTCGACTGCAGCACATCTGTCGGTACGAGATGTCAGTCTCAGCTTCGGTGGCATCAAAGTCCTGGATGCCGTGAGCTTGGAAGCAGATGCCGCAAGTGTCTTGGGCCTCGTGGGGCCTAACGGGGCGGGCAAGACATCCCTCTTCAACTGCATCAGCGGGCACTATCGGCCTTCGTCGGGGTCAATCAGGATCGATGACGCCGAAGTCTTGACCATGGCGCCCTCGCAGCTGGCCACAGTCGGCCTGGCAAGAACGTTTCAGCATCCCGCTCTGCAGCTGAAGGCGACTGTCTTGGAGAATGTGCTCCTCGGCGGTCATTCCCGCCTCAGCGGAGAAGTGTTTTCGTGGGGATTTCGCGTGCCCGCGACGGTCCGGGGAGAGCGGAGCATTCGAAAAGAGGCGCGCGAACTTCTGGATCGGTTTCGACTCGGATGGGCGGCTGATGAACCGGCTGGGGATTTGTCGCACGGCCTGCACAAGAGTGTCGAGTTATGCCGGGCATTGCTGGCCCGACCGAAGCTTCTGCTCCTCGATGAGCCGGCCGCAGGGCTTTCCCACGCTGAGATTGACGCGTTCATTGAATCGGTCGCAGAAATTCGGTCGAGCTTCGATCTGACGATTGTGATCGTCGAGCATCACATGGGACTGGTCTCTGCGATTACGGACAAGGTGGTCGTACTCGACAATGGACGGAAACTGATGGAAGGTACGGCGGCCGAGGCACAGCAAGACCCGCGAGTGATCGAGGCCTACCTCGGGACGAGCGCTGTCGGATGAGCCTTCTCGAGCTCGAGAACGTGAGCGCAGCATACGGCCCCGTCACTGTCCTGCATGGCGTATCGGTCAACGTCGAGCGAGGCGGTGCGACGGGGATCTTGGGCGCGAACGGTGCCGGCAAGACCACCACACTTCGCGCGATCAGCGGCCTGGTAAAGGCCAGCGGGCGCATCGTGTTCGACGGAAAGAGCATTTTGGGGTTGCGCCCTGACCAGGTGGCCAGTCTCGGAATCGCGCACGTCCCGGAAGGCCGTGGCACGCTGTCTCGGCTCACGGTCCGCGACAACCTTCTGCTGGGGGCCTATTTGCGGCGGGATCGGCGCGCCATCACCGCGGATCTGGACTATTGCCTCGATCTGTTCCCGCAGCTTCGAACACGGATACGGTCGACCGGTGCCGCGCTCTCTGGCGGCGAGCAGCAGATGCTGGCGATCGGCCGCGCGTTCATGTCCCGCCCGAGATTGCTCCTCCTCGACGAGGCATCCCTCGGACTGGCCCCCAGCACCTCCGCAAATGTCTACAGCGCCGTCGGTCGACTGCGTGTTGAGTCGGGCCTTTCGATGCTCGTTGTCGAGCAGAACGCGGCATTGGCGTTCACCCTCGTCGATAATGCGACGGTCTTGGAGACGGGCCGCAACGTGCTCAGCGGTACTCGCACGGAGCTGATGGGCATGGATTCCATTCGGAAAGCGTACCTGGGAGGGTAGCGCCGCATGAGTTCACAGTTTATTCAGCTGATCGTAGATGGCTTGGCAAGTGGCTCCATCTATGCAGCACTCGCTCTCGCGATCGTCCTGGTATATCGCGCGACCGGGCTGGTGAACTTCGCGCAAGGGGTGATGGCGGTCTTCTCGACCTACATTGCATTCACCTTGTGGCGTGCGGGCCTGTGGCCTATCGCTGCGATTCTGTTGGCAGTGGGCGTCTCGCTGGTCTTCGGAGCCGGTGTTGAGCGGGTCGTGATCCGGCGCTTCGAACGAGGCTCGGTGGCGACTGCGATCGTCGTCACGGTCGGTCTGTTCGTCCTGATCCAGGGCATCTCTGGTGCGATCTGGAGTTACAACCCCTTGACTTTCCCGTCGTTGTTTCCGCTGTCCACGGTGAAGATCGCCGGTGCAGTAATCGGTGTTCGGTCGCTGGGGACGATCGCCGTCCTAGTGGTGGTCGTCGTTCT
This sequence comes from Microbacterium kribbense, assembly GCF_039537285.1. Classification (NCBI taxonomy): domain Bacteria; kingdom Bacillati; phylum Actinomycetota; class Actinomycetes; order Micrococcales; family Microbacteriaceae; genus Microbacterium; species Microbacterium kribbense. The sequence continues at coordinate 62,636 of NZ_BAABAF010000009.1, forward strand.
CCTGCAACTCCTCTTTCAGAAGACGAAGCTCGGCTTGGCGCTGCGCGCGGTGGCGGATAACCCTGAGTCTGGATCCCTTCTGGGACTGCACGTCGGTCGACTGCTGATGATCGGGTGGGCGTTGGCGGCCGCGCTCGGTGCCATCGCCGGGTGCCTGGTGGCGCCCCAGGTCTTCCTGACCCCCAGCATGCTCGACTTCGTCCTGGTCTATGCGCTGGCGGCGATCATCACCGGCGGGTTGGACAGCCCGGTCGGCGCGGTGATCGCGGCGTGGCTCATCGGCATCCTCGAAAATCTGGCGAGCGCCTACCTACCGGTCATCGGAGACGATCTGAAGATCATCGTGCCGCTGCTGGCCATGTTCATCGTCCTCACCGTACGACCTCAGGGTCTGTTCGGCCGTAAAGAGCTCGTGCGAGTGTGACGATGAATTTTCTGACGAATCGACGCGTGCTACGGGTGGCCGCCTTCATCGTGGTCGCTATCGTGGTTGCGGTCGCGCCGCTGGTGTCATCTCCTTATGTGAACTTCCAGCTGACCATGATCGCTGTGTTCGCCCTTGCGATTCTGGGTCTGAACATCGTGATGGGGTACGCGGGTCAGATATCGCTCGGGCAGAGCGCGTTCGTCGGACTGGGCGCATACATCACCGCATTCGGCGTCAGCAATCACTGGCCGATTGTGCTGACATTCATACTTGTCTGCTTCATTTCAGCAGTCGTGGGGTTGGTGGTGGCGCTTCCTGCGCTCAGGCTGCGGGGTCATGCTCTGGCGATTGTGACATTGGCGCTGCCGATCATCGCGATCCCCCTTGCGCGCAGGTTTCCGGAAGTCACCGGCGGATCGAATGGGATGACAGTGAACTGGCTGGATGCGCCGGCCTGGACTGGCCTGGCAGTCGATCAGTGGCGCTATTACGTCATTGTCATCATCACTGCGGTATTCTTCCTCTTCGCTCATAACCTCGTCACAGGACGCGTTGGACGCGCATTCGCGATCGTCCGAGACAACGAAGCCGTTGCGACGTCCATGGGAATCTCCAGCTATCGGTACAAGGTGATCGCCTTTGCGCTTTCCGCGTTGTATGGGGGTGTCGCGGGATTCCTGTACCTGGGTGCCGTGCAGTTCACCTCTCCCGAAACATTGAACTTCGTCATCGCCATCAACCTGGTTGCGGCTCTGGTCATCGGCGGCACCGGCAGCATCACCGGTTCCCTCATCGGTGGCGCCTTCTATGTCGTGGTTCCGATCCTCGCCGGCCAGGTCAACTCGTCCCAGACGGCGATTTTTTCGGGTGCGGCGCTGCTGATCGTGTTGCTCATCGTTCCGGGGGGGCTGGTTACCGTACCGAGCGTGATTCGGCAGTCGATGAAGAAGCGGTCGGGGCGACCGAAACCGGGTGGAGCCGATGGTGCTGATGTCACGAGCGCAGCACAAGCGGTCTAAGGCCTTCAGGGCCGACTTTGCACGCTAGGACTGACACCGTCGCCAGCCCGAGAGAATCGAAAGGTACAGCAGATGAGAATATCGGTGGGAGCAGTTGGAAAGACGACGAGTGTTGTTGCCGTGGCGGCAATGTTGGCCGTAGGCATGGCCGGATGCACACGTGCGGGTACGACGCCGTCCAGCAGCGGAGGGCCGGCGGACGATCCGGGCATCACGGATTCCACGATCACATTGGGCGTCGATACGCCGCTGAGCGGCCCAGTTGCAGGACCCGGGTCCTGCGCCGCGGCCGGGCTTCAGGCTTATTTCGGCGCGGCCAATGCGGCCGGTGGCATAAAGTTCGGTGACGGCCATACCCGCCAGGTCGAGATCAAAACCTATGATGACGCTTATGACCCGGCCAAAGCGGTCTCAAACTTCCATCAGATGATCGCGGACAAGGTCTTTGCGGACGTCGGCGGACTGGGAGCCGGAAACAATCTCGCGATCATGCCGCTCGCGAACCAACAGAAGATTCCGCAGGTGTTCCTGCAGTCGAACACCACGAAGTTCAGCAGCGACCAGTCGGCAAATCCGTGGACGACCGGGTGGCTTCCGACGTACCGGAGTGAAGGCGAGGCGTTTGGGAAGTTCCTTGCCGCCGCAGACAAGCCGCTCACGGTCGCGACCTTGGCACAGAACGATGACGTTCTGCAAGAAGTGGAAGGGCTCAAGGACGCGATCAAGGGGTCGCAAGTGAAGATCGTGGCTCAAGCCACATACGAAGCGACTGATCCCACTGTCGACGCGCAGATCGCACGTCTTGCAGCATCCAAGGCGGACGTGTTCTTTTCTGCGGACGTGCAGGTGCCCCTGACCATCGCGTCGTTGTTGAAGGCGCAGCAGTTGGGTTGGCTTCCGGTGATATTCCTTCCGGCGAACACGTCGGCGAAGGCGACGATCCTGGATCCGGGTCACGCGGACGCATATCCGGCGGTCTACACCACCGGCTTTTCCAAGAACGCCGGTGACCCGCAGTACGCGAATGATGCGGATGTGAAGCAGTACGTCAAGGACATGGCCGCATACGCGCCGAAGTCGGCCACGTCGAACGCGTTCGCACAATGCGAGTGGGCGTACTCGATTGGCGCAACGACGGAAGCCGCGTTCAAGGCCATGAAGGCACCTACCCGCGCCGCATTCATGGATGGCGTTCACGGCCTCAAGAACCTCGAGGTCCCGCTGCTGCTTCCCGGCGTGACGGTCGATACGACGTCGCTCACCGAGCCGGCCGTGAACATCACGCAGATTCAGAAGTTCAGCGGCGGCGTCTATTCCAAGGCTGACTCCTACTGATGGGGATGCGACGCGATGTGCGGTCGCAATATGGAGACCGGGCGCGGCCGACCGGTGAGCGGAGTGCGGCTGTGACGGACGCGGAAGGTCTGGTGCGCTCAGCCTGCGGCGCACTTGCGTGGGTTCGGTCTGATGGCGCGGCGAAGTGCGGTGGAAAGGAAATCTGATGGAGAAGGTCACGGTTGCGGTGGCGGTGGGTCGGGCTATGGCTGCGGCGGGTGCCGCTCACGCGTTCGGGGTTGTGGGCAGCGGTAATTTCCATATGACGAATGCGCTGATCAACGCGGGTGTTGAGTTCACGCAGACCAGGCATGAGCTCGGTGCTGCTCTTGCCGCGGATGCGTATTCTCGGCTGACCGGGCGGGTGGCGGTCGTCTCGGTGCATCAGGGCGGTGGGTATCTGAACTCGTTGACCGGGGTCTTGGAAGCGGTCAAGGCGCATACCGGTGTCGTCGTTGTCGCCGGTGAGGTTGCCCGCGGGGATCTGGTGTCGAACTTCTACCTGGATCAGAGCCAGGCAGCCGTGGCCGTGGGGGCGGTCGCGATACGTGTGCATGTTGCTCGTGACGCGATAAAGGATGCGGCGGCGGCAGTCCACACCGCGGTTGCGCGACGGATGCCGGTCATCCTGTCGGTCCCCATCGACATACAGGAAGAGCTCGTCGAATGGGACCCGGCGCTGGTGCCCGCTGCGCCGGAAGCCGCGCAGGCGGTGCCGGACGCTACATCGATTGCGAAGATCGTCGACCTGCTTGTGCGAGCTGACCGGCCGGTCATCGTCGGCGGACGGGGAGCGCATCATGCGAAGGCGGCCCTTCGCGAACTCGGGGCGGCCGCCGGCGCACTGCTGGTCGCCTCTGGCGGCGGTCGTGGCATCTTCGTGGGCGATGAATGGGCGCTGGATGTGATGGGGGGCTTTGCCACTGACGGTGCGGCGGCGCTGATCAAGGACGCCGACCTGCTCGTGGTCTTCGGCGTGGCGTTGACGAAGTGGACGGCGCGCGGCGGTGAGCTCACCGATGGGCAGACGATCGTACAGGTCGATGATCGGCCCGAGGCGTTCGGCTTGCACCGAAGCGTGACTTTGGGCGTGCTGGGAGACTCGGCGCCGGTAGCGCAGATGGTGACCGCCGCGATCCGCGACCGGTTCCCCGATGGCCGTGCGGCCTACCGGACGCCGGAGGTGCATGCCCGTGTGCAGGCGGTGCGGTACTGGTCCGATCAGAACATCGAGTTCATCCGCACGAATGGATTCATCGACCCGGCGGAGCTTTCCATCGACCTGGATCGGCGGTTGCCGCTGGAGCGGGTCGTGATCCCGGATGGCGGCAACGTGAACGCGTATGGTGGCTCATTCCTCCGCGTCCCTGACGAGAACGGCTACGTTCTGAGCATCGCCTCACAGTCGATCGGCTCCGGACTCGCGGAGGGGATTGGCGCGGCGATGGCACGGCCTGACCGGCTGACCGTGGTCGCCACTGGCGACGGTTCGCTGCTGATGAACGCGGTCGAACTCGACACCGCCGTGCGGACGCACCTGGGCATGCTCATCGTCGTCTTCAACGACAGCGCCTACGGCGCTGAAGCGCACATCTTCGACAGCGATCCGCAGAAGGACGCGGTGCGCTTTCCGGAGACGGATATCGCGGCCATTGCCCGCGGTTATGGCTGCGAGGCGACCACGGTCCGTTCCCTTGACGACCTGGCCCCGCTCGACGCCTGGCTTGCCGGCCCTCGCGACCATCCGTTCCTGATCGACGCGAAGATCGAGGGCTTCGCTTCACCGCTGATGGCACAGAAACTGCACTGAACGTTCGGGCAGCACAAGAGGCGGCCGATCCAGAGGTAGCTATGCCCGCTCGAGTATCAACGGGATCTGCTCGACGACGAGGTCGGGGCGGGCGAGAGCGGGCCTCGGTGTCACAAGCCGGCATGATCGGATGCTGCTCGCCAAGACCGGCTGGAATGGAGTGAATAGCGGCCGGTTCGTCCGCGCTCGACCCGACGGACCGCATTATCGGCTGATGTCGGCGCCGAGCACCCGGGAGAGCGCTCGGGCGAATGTCAGCACGATACTCGCAAGGTGTTCGGGATCGATCTTGTCGTTCTCGAAGACCACTCCGATCGCCGCCTTCACCATCCCGGTGCGGTCGAAGATAGGGGCCCCGACTGAGGTCGCGCCGAGCTCGATCTGGCGTGGGCTGACCGCATAGCCGACCTCGCGCACTTCGGCCAGCTTTCTGCGCATTTCATCGGGGTCCGTCACGGTCTCCTCAGTGAAACGGCGGATCGGCCTCGAGAGAACCTCCTCCTGCAGCTGTGACGGTGAGAAGGCCAGCAATGCGCGCCCCACCGCCGGTGCGGTGAGCGGAAGTCGGTTGGCCGCGGCGGTGTGTGCGCGCAGAGTGTTGCGGCCGCGGAGTCGCTCGATGAAGAGCGCTTCGTCGCCCGAGCGCACTGCGAGCTGAGAATTCCCGTTCGTCAGTCGAAGCAGGTCCTCCAGGCATGGCAACGCGAGCTCCCGCAGGGGCAGAACCCGCGGTGCCAGTGAGGCAACCTCCCACAGCCGCACGCCGATCCGGAAGACACCCGATTCGTCTCGCTCGAGCGCGCCCCAGTCGACGAGTTCCGCGACCCGCCGATGCGCCGTCGGCTTGCTGAGCTTGGCCCGGGCGGCGATCTGCGACAGGGTCAGTTCCGGCTCGGCCGGCCGGAACGCATCCAGGATCGCGAGCACCTTCGATGTGACCGACCGCGCATCATTCGGGCGGCTCATACCTCATTATCGGATGTCGACCTCCAAGAGGTCGCGCCCGACAACGGTCCGGCCCGAGAAGCCGCCCAGGCCGGCCAGCCAGTCGCCGTCGTCGACGTCGTGTGGCACCAGGTGGGAGAGCACCAGGGTGCGCACGCCGGCCTGTTCGGCGATCGCGCCGACGTCGGCGAGCATCGTGTGGTTGCGACGGATGTGATCCGCGATCGTCGAGGCGTTCGTGCCGTTCTGCAGCTTTGTGATTGCGGACGGGTGGACGACTTCATGGATCAGCACATCGGCGCCGCGTGCGAGATCCACGAGGTTCGGCGATGGTGCCGTGTCCCCGGAGACGACGACCGAGCCGGACGCCGAGTCGATGCGGTACCCCAGTGCGATCTCGAATGGCGGGTGATCCACGAAGGCGGCCGTCACGCGCACGTCGTCGTCTTCGAAGACCAGGCCCGGTACGACGATGTCGTGGGGGTCGAGCATGGGTCGAAACGGCGGCCTGCCGGTCGATGCGGTGCGTTTGCGCAGATCCTCTTCATAGCCATCGAGAATTGACTCGAGCGCGCCGACCGTGGGTGGGGGCCCGTAGATGCCGATCGTCTCGCTGCGTCCTTCCACCCAGGAGATCAATGGCAGATATCCGAGATCGGCGCTGTGATCGACGTGATGGTGGGTCAGCAGCAGATCTGACAGGTTCCGCGGACTGATTCCCGCCGAAGAAAGCTGCTTGGCGACGCCGTTGCCACAATCGACGACGATCACCCGATCGCCGATGACCAGCGCCTGCGAACTCGGAAACCGGGTGCCCGAAGGGCGGGGGCCGCCTCCGGTGCCCAACAGCACGAGCCTCACGATGCCGTCGCCGTCGTCGTTGCCTGGCCGGCGACATCGTCGGGGCGGTTCTTGACCGCGCGATAGACGTGTGCTCGCAGGTGCCCGAACTCGGGCAGCTCCTTGGTCGCGATCTGGTCCCGAGGCATCGGCAGCGCGACCTGGACAGTCTCCGATACCCGCGCCGGCGGCGGGCTGAGCACCACGACCCGATCGGCCAGATACACCGCTTCGTCGATGTCGTGGGTGATGAAGACGAGGGTGATGCCGAATTCGGCGCGGGCCTTCAGCACGAGGTCCTCCAGCTCGGCGCGCGTCTGCGCGTCGACGGAAGCGAACGGCTCGTCCATCAGCAGGACCGACGGACGGTAGGCGAGTGCCCGGGCGATCGCCACCCGCTGCTGCATGCCGCCGGACAGCTGATAGGGCTTCTTGTGCCGGGCCGCCGCAAGGCCGACGGCTTCCAGCGCGGTCGAGACGCGTTCTTCGCGCTCTGCGCGGGGCACCTTGGCCGCGGCCAGGGGCAGGGCGACGTTGCGCGCAACCGAGAACCACGGGTACAGCGACCTCGCGTAATCCTGGAACACCACCGCGAGCCCTTTGCGCACGCCGCGTACTGGACTGCCTTCGAAGAGCACCTGGCCGCCGCTGGGCTCCATCAGGCCGGCGATGCACTTGAGCAGCGTGGTCTTGCCCGCACCTGACGGCCCGACGACCGTGACCAGTTCCTGACTGCGCACACCGAATGAGATGTCGGCGAGGGCGGTGTAGGCGGTCGATCCGGCCCCGTACGTCTTGGTGAGGTGCTCGACCTCGAGGATGTTCTGCACGGCCGTCTCCTTGTCGACTTCGGCGTGGACTGTCGAAAGCATGCTCATGCTGTTCCCTTCGATTCGAAATACCAGCGCAGCACCCGTCGCTCGATGAACGTGAACGCGAGGGTGAGCGCATACCCGAGCAGCCCCAGCAGGATGATGCCGGACCACATGTCGGCGACGTCGAATGTCGTCTGGGCCTGCAGGATGAAGTAGCCGAGCCCGCCCGTGGAGGCGATCATCTCGCTGATGACAAGCATGATCAGCGCGAGCGCGAGGCTCGTGCGCAGCCCCGCGAAGATGCGGGGACTGGCGCCCGGCAGTGTCGACCACATCAGTCTGCGCATGCCGTTGACCTGGAAGATGCGGTCGGTGTTCCGCTGCGTCGGCGCCATCTCATCGATGCCGTCGATCGTGTTCAGCAGGATCGGCCACACGCAGACGAAAGCGATGATCGCGATCTTCATCGCGTCGCCGACCCCCAGCAGCGTGACAGCAGGGGCCAGCAGTGCCGCCCCCGGAATCGACCGCAGGAACGACACCAGCGGGCCGGTCAGCCGGCGGGCGACGTACGACAGGCCGATCACTGTTCCGCCGACGACGCCGATCACCACCGCGATGGCATAGCCGGCGAGCGTGCGACCCAGCGAGGGCAGGAAGTACGTCACGAACAGCTCGCCGAACCAGTTCTGCACGAACCGCTGGGCGATCTCGGAAAGCGGCGGGTTGAAGGTCGAGGTCGATCCGCTCGAGAGCACCCACCACAGCGCCAGCAGCACCACCGGTGTCGCGACCTCCAGGGTGAGCAGGACACCCTTGCGCCTGGCTGCCGTCATCAGGAGGCACCTCCCTCTCGGGCCCAGCGAACGGTTCGCGACTCGACCGCCACGACGAGACCGTTCAGCCCGATCCCGAGGAAGCCGGTCATCGCGATCAGCGCGTACATGACATCGAGTGCATTGCTGTTCTCAGCGATCAGGATGGATTGTCCAAGCCCCGGCGATCCGACGATGATCTCCGTCGCGACCGACACCAGCAGGCAGACGGCGGCAGAGATCCGCACGCCCGTCATGATGTAGGGCGACGCCGCGGGCAGCAGCACGCCGAACAGGCGCCGGAACGGTCCGAACCCATAGGTTGCGGCGGTGTCGAGTGCGACCGGATCGACGCTCCGTGACCCGTACGTGGTCTGCACCACCAGCGGGAAGAACGCCGCGAGAGCCGCCAGGAAAGTCTTCGCATCCACACCGATGCCCATGATGAGAACGACGAGCGGGATGAGCGCGACCACGGGGATCGGGCGGAAGAACTCCAGCACGAACTGAGTCGAGTGGAAGAGGTAGACGCTGCGCCCGATCAGGATGCCGAGGGGTATCGCGAACACGGCGGCAAGGGCGAGCCCGAGGAAGGTGGTCAGAAGCGTGTTGCCGAGAGCCATCCAGAAGGTCTCGTCGCCGAAGAGCTCGACCCATGCGCGCACCAGGTCGGGCACGCCCGGGAAGTAGCGCGCTGGCAGAACCCCGAGCCACACCGCGCCCTGCCAGAGGACAGCGCCGAGTGCGATCGAGCCGACGCCCCAGAGGGCATTGCGCATCAGCCGCCGGCGGGTCTGGGACGCGGCGCGCAGCGCGTCCGTCGACATCACCTGCGTGGATGGATGCGGGTCGATGGTGGAGGTCGTCATCGTTGACCGCCGCTCACTTCTGCAGAACTGCCGCGTCGCCGAGCATCGAGGTGACGTCGAGGGGCTTGTCGAGGATCTTGTACTTGAGTGCGAGATCCGCGAGTTCCTGGAGCGAAGCCGGGTCGGCCTGCGCTTCGTAGTACGGCAGCGTGATCTCCTGGGCATCCTGGGCCGACAGCTTGGTGTACGTCAGCAGCACCTTGCGGGCCGCTGCCTCGTGGGTGCGGGCCCACTCCGACGCTTCGGTGATGGCGGCCGTGAAGTTCTTCACGACATCGGGATGGGCATCGGCGTACTTCGTGCTGGTCGTGTAGTCGGCATAGTCCGCGGCTGGAATCTTGAAGTCGGTGAACGGGTGGGCGATGATCTGGTCACCGGCCTTGAGCGCCGCCGTGGTGAACGGCTCGTTGATGCTGATCGCATCCACCCGCCCGGCCTCGAGCGCCCCTTGCGCCTGCTGCAGCGGGAGCGCGAGGAACTTCACCGTGCTGGAGTCACCACCACCCACATCGACCGCATTGCGCACCGCGAGTTCCTGGATCCCCTTGAGCGCGTTGATCGAGATCGTCTTGCCCGCCAGCTGCTTCACCGAGGTGATGGGAGAGTCCGGTGCGGTGGCCAGAATGGATGCCGGATGGTCTGCGCTCGACGGACCGGAGGGGCTCTCCGAATACACGGCGCTGGCCAGATACTTCACCGGCAGACCCTTGTTGTAGGCGATCATGTGGCTGATCGTGTTGGTGAAGGTGATCGGCACGCTTCCTTGGAGGACGGATGGGATCAGCGCTGCGCCGCCCTGCGCGACCGATGGCGTGACCTCGAGGCCATGCTTCTTGAAGATGCCCTCTTGAATGCCGACATAGACCGGGAGGACGTCGACGATCGGGAGCACCCCGACGGTGATGCTGGTCAGCTCACCTGCTCCCGCGCTGTTGCTGCTGCCGGACGACGGTGACCCGCTGCACGAAGTGAGCAGTGCGGCGCTCACGAGCACAGCTGCGGCGGAGAGTAGTGTCTGGTTCCTGCGCATTGTGATGCCTCCAGGCGTTGAAATCGGCGTTGATCGTCAACTGGTCCGCACCATCTCGACCTCGAGATGGTGCACCTGTCCGACCGTTGGGGTCCCACGATAGGTTCGGCGTCGAACCTCGGTGGAACCCGTTTCAATGATTGAAACGGGTTCAGGCTCCTACCAGGGCCGCCACAGCACGACCATCAGGATGATGGCCGCCAGCGCGGCCATCAGCACCGAGCCGGCCAGCAGCAGCGGCATCCGCCCGTCCAAGGCCAGAGTGCCGTCCCTGACCAGGCCTTCGTGCATCCGTCGGTAGCGCCGTGCGCTGATCACCCATGCGACGCCGGACAGCGCCAGCCCGGCGACGCCGACCAGCGTCGCCCACGGGCCGAGCAGATCCGAGAGGTACTTGATCGCGACGGCGTTGCCCACCGCCAGCGCCAGGCAGGTGCGCCGCCAGGCCAGCAGCGTGCGCTCGGTCTGCAGACCGCGGTCGAACGGGCGTTCGTGCGGTCCGTCGCTCACAGGAACAGGCCCACCGCCAGCAGCAGCGCGGCCAGCACCACTCCGACCGCGATGATGGGCGCCGTCGACGGTGCCGGCAGTGCGCGGCCCAGACGCATCGCGCGCTCGTGGTGCATCCACGACATCCAGCCGTGCACGGCGGCGATCACCGCCAGCAGGACGAAGATCACGGCGGCGATGAAGCGCAGCACCGGCTGGATCTGCAGCTGCAGCGCCTCGATCGCGACACCCACCGCCAGCAGCGCCAGGGATGTGCGGATCCAGGCCAGGAAGGTGCGCTCGTTGGCCAGGCTGAACCGCGGGTCGGGCTCTTCGCCGACTGAGTACACGCTGCGGGGAAAACGCGAGTCCGCCATGATCCTCGATCCTACGACGCGTGACCCGGCGCAGCTGCGTGCGTGCACAGGCGGCCCGGACCACCGAACCGTCTCGCGCACGGTGGATGTAGCCTGGCGTCATGCGACGAGCGGGCCGCAGGCAGCGCCGGCCCCATCTGCCGAAGGAGACCGACATGTCCGCACAGCCCACTCTTCTGCTCGTCCACGGTGCCTGGCATGGCGCATGGTGCTGGGCGCCGCTGAAGGGGATCCTCGAGGCTCGCGGGTGGACCGTCGAGACCGTCGACCTTCCCACTGTGCACGCCGATGACATCGTCGGGCTGCACCTGGCCGATGATGCGGATGCCGTCGCACAGGCGATCGCGGCGATCGACGGCCCGGTCGTGGTCGTGGCCCATTCCTACGGTGGGGTGCCCACGACGCAGGCGGCACGCGCCGACAACGTGCAGCACATCGTCTACCTCGCCGCGTTCGCCCTCGACGTGGGCGAATCGCTGCTCGGCGCCGTCGGCGGCGTGGCGCCGTCCTGGTGGGTCGTCGACGGCCCGCTTGCCACGGCCGGCACGGATGCCGAGCCGGCCGCCTCGCTCTTCTACGGCGATCTCGACGCGGCCGCCGCCGCCGCTGCGGTCGCCCAGCTGAAGCCGCAGAGCGTGCTCGCCTTCCAGGAGCCGCTGACCGAGGCCGCCTGGCACTCCAAGCCGACGACATTCCTGGTCACGGGCAAGGATGCGATCTTCCCCCCGGAGGCGCAGGAGGGTCTCGCCGCGCGTGCGGGCTCGAGCGTGCAGCACCTCGCGACCAGCCATTCGCCGTTTCTGTCCCAGCCCGAAGCCGTCGCCGACATCATCGAAGAAGCAGCCCGGGCCTGAAGCGCGCGCGCCGTCACCGCAGCAGATCGGTCATCGGGGTCGCGGCTGCGTCATTGCCGGTCAGCGGGGCCAGACCCCATTCCCGCTCGATCGTGCGCAGCAGCGAGTAGTGCGTGTAGCCGCGGTCCGACCGGTAGCCGCGCTTCGCCGCCGACCCCGCGAAGATCAGCGGCACGGTGTTGCTCGTCCGGTCGCCCTCATCGAAGGTGACCACCAGGAGTGACCGACCGCTCGCGAACGCCGGCGAGGACAGGATCGCCGGCACCTGGCGTGACAGCCACCGGTCGCCGGTCGCGATCGAGCAGTCGTGCATGTCATCGCAGAGGTCCGGGCTGATGAAGGCGTAGTCGGGCATCGTGGCCGTCGATGCCAGGTCTGCCGCCAGTCGGGTCAGCGGCACGTTGTGCGCGGCACAGTACGGCGCGTCGTCGGTGATGCTCGGATAGTAGAGGAACGGGTTGTGTCGCACGGCGTATCGCCCCGAGTTGTGCGCGTCGCAGGGTGACGGCATCCCCTCGGCATACATCTTCCAGGTGCGGCCGGATCTCTCGATCTCGGTCGTGATGCTGGGAACGCGCGCGAGGCAGCTTCCCTCGGGGTTGCAGTCGGTGGTGATGCCCGCGGTCGTGCCGCCGGTCAGCGCAAGGTAGTTCGGCAGACTCGGATGCGTGATCGCATTGTCGTCGGTCGCGGACGCGAATTCCCGGGCCAGCGCGTTCAGATAGGGCGCGCTCGGATTGCCGATGATCGATGAGGCGGGCTTGTTCTCCTCCACGATGATCACGACGTGGGACAGTGGCTGGCTCGCGGTCGCGCTCGTCTCGGTCGGCGCTGGCGCGGTCGGCGTCGTGTGGGCCGGCAGCGGGCCGGACGGCTGCGGGCCGGACGGCTGCGGGTGTGGGGATGCCGCGCACCCGGCGAGCATGAGGACGGCGGCCATCGCGATCGCCGTGGCCGGACGCCGCCTGCGACTGCTGCTCATCTGCCCGGGGCCTGATCCGGAGCAGGATGCCCGTCGGTCGGCATTCGGCTGCGGGAAGTCGGAACCCCGAAGCCGGTCATGCCACAGATCTTAGACGCGCGCCCAGCGGAGCCACGCTGTCCGATGGCGGGGGATGCGGCGCGGGCACTCGGCCCCGCCCGACGCGAGACAATGGAAGAGTCGAAGAGAAGGCCGGGAGCGGACAGTGCGGATCGTGACGAGGTGGGTGGCCGGCCCGACCTCTCGCGATCAGCCGAGCGGACCCGACACGTGAATCCGCCGCGCGTGAACCGTCGCGGCGTCGCCATGATGGCCTCGGCCCACTTGGCCGACGACCTCTATCAGGGCGTCGTGCCGGCGCTGCTGCCGTTCCTTGTCGCCGAACGCGGCTACAGCTATGCTGCCGTCGCCGGGCTGACGCTGGCCGCAACGGTGCTGTCGTCGGTCGCTCAGCCGGCCTTCGGGCTGCTGGGCGACCGCAAGCCGATCCGGTGGATGATCCCGGCCGGCATGCTCACCGCCGGCGTCGGCGTCGCACTGGTGGGGCTGGCATCGAGCTACTGGCTCACCTGGCTGCTGATCGCGCTGTCCGGGCTCGGGATCGCCGCGTTCCACCCCGAGGCCGCGCGCGCCGCCCGACAGGCATCCGGCGACAGCAACCGGGCCATGAGCGTGTTCGCACTCGGCGGCAACGCCGGGTTCGCCCTCGGGTCGCTGATCGCGACGCCGCTGCTGCTGGCCACCGGCCTGCGCGGAACCGTGCTGCTGGTGCTGCCGGCGGCGGTGATGGCCGCGATCCTGTTCCTCGCCCTGCGCACGGTTCTGGACGGGCGCGCCGGCAAGACCACGCGCCACGGACTGCCCGTCGGCGACGATGACTGGCCGGCCTTCCTGAAGCTGACCGGCATCGTCATCATCCGCTCGGTCGTGTTCTTCGGTATCACCTCGTTCGTCGCGCTGTACTTCATCCACGACCTCGCCACCTCGCAGGTGATCGGCGGGGCGGCGCTGACGGTCTTCCTGATCGCCGGCGCCTGCGGCACTCTGATCGGCGGCTGGGTGGCCGACCGCTTCGGCCGGCTGCGCAGCATCCGGATCGGCTTCGCCGTCGCCGTCCCGGCCATCGCCGGCATGCTGCTGTCGCCGACCTGGCCGGCCGCGATGATCTTCGTCGTGATCACCGGGGTGGCGATCTTCATGCCGTTCGCCGTGTTCGTGATCCTGGGTCAGGACTACCTGCCGCACCGCATCGGCACCGCCAGCGGCGTGACGGTGGGGCTGGCCGTCTCGGTCGGCGGACTGTTCACCCCGGTGCTCGGCTGGCTCGGCGACTCGTTCGGGCTGCAGGTCGCGCTGGCCGTGCTGATCGTGCTGCCGCTGATCGCACTCGGGCTGACGGCGTTCCTGAAGGATCCGCGCCACGAGCGGCGGCAGCCGCACGACGACGCGATCACCCGGGCGGCCGACGACGGTGCCCTCTGAGCAGCATGACCTCGTCTATAGGATGGGGCCCGAACCACCGGCGCAGCGCACTCGCGCGGCGCCCCATGCGACAACTCATGCGACGGAGCATCATGGCAGGGCCGACATACACCGCAGACACCTGGCCGATCGCCACGTGCCTGCATGCTTTCCCGCCGATCGACAAGAACGGCCGCGCGCTGCACGATGCGCCCGCCGAGGTGTGGGATGACATGTTCGCCCAGATCGAGCGCGTCGGCTTCACGCTGGTCGAGCTCGCCGACAGCCACATCCGCCCGGCCGACCTGACGCCTGCGCGCCGTGGCGAGCTGCTCTCGATCGCGCGGTCGCACGGCATCGGCATCCCGTCGGTGCATCTGCAGCGCCAGAGCATCATCATGCCGGGGCACGAGCAGCAGAACCTGGCCTACGCGCACCGCACGATCGACGCGGCGGCCGAATGGGGGATGCAGGTCTTCTCGACCGGTCTGCACCAGCCGCTGAGCCAGGCCCAGCGCGAGGCGCTGTGGTTCTGGACGGCACCCGGCCCGAAGGACCCGGACGACCCGGAGGTCTGGAACGCCGCCGTCACGCGCATCCGCGAGCTCGGCCGGCATGCCGCCTCGGTCGGGCTGCCGATGGCGCTCGAGCTGTACGAGGACACCTACCTGGGCACCGCCGACAGCGCCGTGCGATTCGTCGAAGAGGTGGGGCTGGACAACGTGGGCCTGAATCCGGATGTCGCGAACCTGATCCGGCTGCACCGCCCGGTCGAGGACTGGCGCGAGGTGTATGCGAAGACGCTGCCGTACGCCAACTACTGGCACGTGAAGAACTACACCCGCGACGAGGCGGCGGACCGATCGTGGGCCACGTCGGTGCCGTCCACCCTGGAAGCCGGCCTGATCAACTATCGGCAGGTCTTCCACGACGCGATCGAGCTCGGCTTCACCGGAATCATCCTCGCCGAGCAGTACGGCGGCGACAGCCTGGGCGTGTGCGCCACCAACCAGAAGTACATCCGCACGCTGCTGCCCGCGGCGTAGTCGGATCGCACGGAAGCCCCGCGGCACAGCCGCATCGCACGGAAAGCAGAGATCATGACCCACCGCACCGTAGCCATCGTCGGGTCCGGGTACATGGGCGGCGGCATCGCGCAGGTGCTGGCGCTGTCCGGCAACACTGTCACGCTCGCCGACATCACCGCAGAGATCGCCGCCGCCAACCGCGAGCGCCTGATCGCCGAGGCCGCGCAGTTCGTCGCCGACGGGCTGTTCCCCGCCGACGCCGTCGAGCGCATCCGGGCCGGCGTCTCGCCGGCCGCCTCGATCGAAGAGGCCGTTGCCAACGCCGACTTCATCGAAGAGGCCGTGCCCGAGAAGATCGACGTCAAGCGCGCGACCCTGAAGCGGATCAGCGCGGCCGCGCGGGCGGATGCGATCATCGGTTCGAACACGTCGACCATCCTGATCGGGTCGCTCGCGCCGGCGGTCACCGGGCCCGGGCGGTTCCTCGGCGTGCACTTCTCCAATCCCGCACCGTTCATCCCCGGCGTCGAGCTGATTCCGCACGCCGGCACGGATGACGCGGCGGTCGCCACCGTCGAGCAGATCGTGGCGGCCACCGGCAAGCAGACGGCGCGGGTGAAGGACTCGACCGGGTTCGTGCTGAACCGGCTGCAGTACGCGCTGTTCCACGAGGCGACCCAGATCGTCGAAGAGGGCATCGCCGCCCCGGAGGACATCGACACGCTCGTGCGCACGACCTTCGGTTTCCGCCTGCCGGTGTTCGGGCCGTTCGCGATCGCCGACATGGCCGGCCTCGACGTGTACGCGTTCTGCTACGCGTCGCTGCAGACCCGGTGGCCGGAGCGCTTCGCGACGCCGGTGTCGCTGAAAGAGCTCGTGGATGCCGGCAAGTTCGGCACCAAGTCCGGCGCCGGCTACCTCGACGTGCCCGCCGAGCGCACCGCAGAACTCGTCGCCTACCGCAACAAGGCCTACGTGGCCATGAAGAAGCTCATCGACGAGCTCGGGCCTGCGCCGATCCATCCCGCGGAGTAGGCGCGCCGCGGCCGGTGCGCACCGGCAACGGCTCGCATGCGGGCGCCCGGCGGGGTCAGATCCGTGCCGGCAGGGAGACCGCCGCGGCCTCCTCCGCCGGCTCCGAGAACCCGGTGGACTCGCGCCGCACGATCCGGTAGTCGGCGAGGATCTGGCGCGGCGGCGCCGGAGTGCCCTTCTCCGCGATCCGCTCGAGCAGCAGTTCCACCGCGGTCTGAGCGATCTGGTCCTGGCCCGGATCGACGCTCGACATCGACGGAACAGAGAACCGCGACTCGTCGATGTTGTCGAAGCCGATCACGGCCACGTCGTCCGGCACCCGGACGCCGGCCTCGCCGAGCGCGCGGAGTGCCCCCAGACCGAGCGTGTCGTTCAGCGTGAACAGGGCGTCGAACTCGATCTTCTCGTCGAGCAGGGCGCGCATCGCGGCTGCGCCGTTGCCCCGGTGCCAGGGAGCGGCGACCCGCACGAGCCGCTGGTCGTAGGGGATGCCCGCGTACTGGAGCGCCTTGCGATAGCCCGTGACGCGGAGGTTGGCCGAACGGATGTCGTGCTGGTTGATCGGGTGCGCCCCGATCAACGCGATGCGGCGCCGGCCGATGGCCAGCAGGTGCTCGGTCGCGGCCCGGGCCGATTCGACGTTGCGCATCGTGACGTGGTCGGTCGGACCGCCGAAGATGCGCTCGCCCAGCAGCACCAGGGGGAAGTCGACCTTGAGGAGTTCGACGTCGTCCTGGCCGAGCTGCTCGGGACTGAACAGGATGCCGTCGGTGAGCCGCAGCCGATCGCCGGCGAGCACGGCGAGCTCGCCCTCGCGCGTGGCGCTGGTCTGATCGATCACGACATCGACGTTGCGCTGCGCGGCGACGCGGATGATCGTGTCGGCGAGCTCGGCGAAGTAGTTCTGCCGCAGCTCGGGGATGGCCAGGCCGATGACCCCGGTCTTGCCGGAGCGCAGACCGCGCGCCGACAGGTTCGGCCGGTAGTCCAGGTCCCGGATCGCCGCCAGCACCCTCGCACGCGTCTCCGGACGGACGTGCGGGTAGTCGTTCACGACGTTCGAGACCGTCTTGATCGACACCCCCGCCACGTGTGCGACATCACGGAGCGTCGAGACCACGGGAGCCCCCTCGTCATTCGGTCACCGGATCATGTCGGCGCTGACTCACGCTGTCGCGAGTTTTTGCTTGACATCAGCACTGAGGTTAGCAATAGTCTGTTACAACGCTGAAATACAACGTTGGAAATTCTATTTCGGCGACGCCCGGTCGGGCCGAACGCCTTCCGCTCGGAGGAGCCTGGCCGGCCGCGGCACGATTCGCACCGACAAAGATGTCCCTCCGAAAGGAATCGATCAATGAAGATGAAGAAGGTAATCGCCGCGGCCGCGGCCGTCATGATCGGCGGGGTGCTCGCCGGCTGCAGCGCAGGAGGTGGCGGTGGCGGCGGTGACGGAGCCGACGCCAGCAACTGCACCAACAAGATCACCAAGACCGATGCGCCGGTGGTGACCTTGTGGGCCTGGTATCCGAACATGGAGACCGTCGTCGACAACTTCAACAAGCAGCACGACGACGTGCAGGTGTGCTGGACCAACGCCGGTGCCGGCGGCGCCGAGTACGACAAGTTCCAGACGGCGATCACCGCTGGCACCGGGGCTCCGGACGTGGTCATGGTCGAGGCTGACCGGATCCCGACCTTCCAGGTCCAGAAGGGCCTCGTCGACATCAGCAAGTACGGCTACGAGGATGTGAAGGCCAACTTCAGCGAGGGCGCCTGGAAGGACGTCTCGGTCGGCGACGGGATCTACGGCGCGCCGATCGACGGCGGCCCGATGGCCATGATCTACCGCAAGGACGTCTTCGACAAGTACAAGGTCACCCCGCCCACCACCTGGGCCGAGTTCGAGACGGCCGCGCAGAAGGTCAAGGATGCCGGCGGTCCGGTGTTCGCCGATTTCGCCGCCAACCAGGCGGCGTTCGTCACGGCGCTGCTCTACCAGACCGGCGAGGACCTGTTCACCTACGACCCGGCCAACGGCGGCGAGATCGGCATCAACCTGAATGGTCCGGGCGCCAAGAAGGTGCTCGACTACTGGGCCGGTCTCGTCTCCAAGGGCCTGGTCGGCACCGCGGACCAGTTCACCCCGGAGTACATCGCCGGTGTGATCGGCGGGGACTACGCCACGTACCTCTCGGCCGCATGGGCCCCCGGGTACCTCCAGGGCGCCGGCGTCGGCGAGGGTGCCGACGCCGGCGTGTGGAAGACGGCACCGCTGCCGCAATGGGACGTGAACAGCCCGGTGCAGGTGAACTGGGGCGGTTCGGCGTTCTCGGTGACGAGCCAGGCCAAGGATCCTGCGCTCGCCGCGAAGGTCGCCTTCGGCGTCTACGCCGACGACGCATCGCTCACTGAAGGCTGGAAGAACCAGATCATCTTCCCGCTGAACGTGAACGCGCTGAACAACCCGGAGTTCATCAACCTGAAGGTGGACTTCTTCGACGGCCAGGAGGCCAACAAGGAGGTCTACATCCCGGCGGCCAATGCCTACAAGGGCATGACCTACACGCCGATCGGTCAGTACTACTACTCCGCGATGACCAAGCAGGTCGCCGCCATCAATGACGGATCCGCCACCGGGTCCGAGGCGGCCGACGCGCTGCAGAAGGACGTCGTGCAGTACGCGACGGAGCAGGGATTCACCGTCAAGTGATCCGCTGAACCCGGTGGGTCGGCCCGTCCGGCCGACCCACCGGTTCCCGCACCCTCGACCAGGAAGCACTCCCATGACCATGACCCTGCCGGCGCAGCGCGAGGCCGAACCGCGGCAGACTCGCCGCTCGAAGGCGTCGACGCTTCGTCAGAACCTCACCGGGTGGCTGTTCGTCGGCCCCTTCACGATCGTCTTCATCGCGATGCTCGTCGTTCCGCTGGGGTTCGCGTTCTACCTCAGCACCTTCCAGAAGGCGTTGATCGGCGGCACCAAGTTCGTCCTCTTCGGCAACTACGCCAAGGCGTTCAGCGACCCCTCGTTCCTGGACGGCGTCTGGTTCGTGATCCGCTTCTCACTGGTGCTGATCCCCGTCCAGATGGCCATCTCGCTGGCCATCGCGCTCATCCTCGACATGATGACGACCCGGTTCGCGAAGTTCTCGCGCCTGACGATCTTCATGCCGTACGCGATTCCGGCGGTCATCGGTGCGTTGATGTGGGGATTCCTGTACAGCAAGAACTTCGGTCCGATCGCGGACTTCTTCGCGGCCTTCGGCGCCACCGGGCCCGACCTGCTCAGCAAGAACCTGATCTTCTACGGCCTGTTGAACATCGTCACCTGGCAATGGGCCGGCTACTACATGATCATCCTGTACGCGGCCCTGCAGGGGATCGAGCCGACCCTGTATGAGGCCGCGCGCATCGACGGCGCGTCCCAGTGGCAGATCATGCTGCGGATCAAGATCCCGCTGGTCGCACCCGCGCTCGTGCTGATCCTCGTGTTCGCCCTCATCGGGACGCTGCAGTTCTTCAATGAACCGAAGATCCTGCAACCTCTTGCGGCCGGGGCCATCCCGCAGGACTTCACACCGAACCTGTATGCCTATCAACAGGCGTTCGCGCTGGCCAACTACAACTACGGTTCGGCGATCTCGTTCGCGCTCGGCGCCGTCGTCTTCATCTGCGTCTACGTCTTCCTGTTCGCCACCCGTAAGCGCGGGAGCTTCCTCTCATGAGCACGATCAAGACCGCGCGCGTTCGGCGCGCTCCCAGACAGATCCCGCTGCAGGTGGTCCTCGCGTTCCTGGTGATCTACTTCCTGATCCCCTTCTGGTGGGTCGTCGTCAACAGCTCGAAGAGTTCGGCCGGCCTGTTCGGCGGCGGCAATTCGCTCTGGTTCGCCGCCGACATCGACTACCTCGGCAACCTGCAGCAGCTGTTCACCTACGGCGGCGGCATCTACGCGCGCTGGCTCCTGAACTCCGCCCTGTACGCCTTCGCCGGCGGACTCGGGGCCACGGTGCTGGCCGTGCTCGCCGGCTACGGCTTCGCGAAGTACCGCTTCGCCGGCCGGCGCACGGGATTCGCGATCCTGCTCGGCGCCGTCATGGTCCCGGCGACCGCGCTGGTCATCCCGACCTTCATCCTGTTCTCGCAGATGGGCATCACGAACACCATCTGGGCGGTGATCCTGCCCACGCTGCTGAACCCGTTCGGCGTGTACCTGATGAACGTGTACGCCCGTGACGCCGTGCCCGATGAGCTTCTGGATGCCGCGCGCGTGGACGGCGCGGGAGAGTTCCGCACCTTCCTGCAGGTGTCGCTGCCGATGATGCGACCGGCCATCGTCACGGTGCTGCTGCTGTCGGTCGTGGCGTCGTGGAACAACTACTTCCTGCCGCTGGCCATGCTCTCCGACAACCGGCTCTACCCGGTCACGGTCGGGATCGGGCTGTGGCAATCCACCGCGTCGACCTATGGCGCCGCAGGCGGCGAGAGCCTGTGGAGCATCATCATCCTGGGCTCATTGGTCTCGGTCATACCCTTGATCATCGCCTTCCTGTCGCTCCAGCGCTATTGGCAGGGAGGGCTGTCGATCGGAAGCCTCAAGTAGCGCCCCGCCTTCACCCATCGACCCACCGACGAGGAAACCTTGATCTCTGCTCACCTCACCATCGACCCGCACTTCACCGTGGGCGCCATCAACCGCCGCCTGTTCGGCTCCTTCGTCGAGCACCTGGGCCGGTGCGTGTACGACGGCCTCTACGAGCCCGCCCATCCGGACGCGAACGAGGACGGGTTCCGGCGGGACGTCATCGCACTCGTCAAGGAGCTCGGGGTGAGCACTGTCCGCTACCCGGGCGGGAACTTCGTGTCGGGCTACCGCTGGGAGGACGGGGTCGGCGACCGGGCGCTGCGGCCGACGCGGATGGACCTGGCCTGGCATTCGCTCGAGACCAACCAGATCGGCCTGGACGAGTTCGCCCGGTGGCTGGGCGAAGTGGGCAGCGAGCTGATGTATGCGGTCAACCTCGGCACCCGCGGGGTGCAGGAGGCCCTCGATGTGCTCGAGTACGCGAACGTGCGGTCGGGCACGGCGCTGTCCGATCAGCGCGTGGCCAACGGCACCACCCAGCCGCACGACATCCGGATGTGGTGCCTGGGCAACGAGATGGACGGGCCGTGGCAGCTCGGCCACAGCACGGCCGAGGACTACGGCCAGGTCGCGGTCAAGGCCGCGCGCGCGATGCGGCAGCTCGACCCCGACCTCGAACTCGTGGTCTGCGGCAGCTCGGGTGCCGGCATGCCCACGTTCGGCCAGTGGGAGCGCGTGGTGCTGGAGCACACCTATGACGAGGTGGACTACATCTCGTGCCACGCCTACTACGAGCCGCACGGCGGCGACTTCGGCAGCTTCCTGGCATCCGCCGTCGACATGGACCGCTTCATCGAGTCGGTCGTGGCCACCGCCGACCACGTCAAGGCGCTGCGCCGCAGCGACAAGACGGTCGACATCTCGTTCGACGAATGGAACGTCTGGTACCAGTCCCGGTACAACGAGGTGGACAAGATCACCGGCGTCGACGACTGGCCGGTGGCTCCGCGACTGCTGGAGGACTCGTACACCGTGCTCGATGCGGTCGTCGTCGGGAGCCTGCTCATCTCGCTGCTGCGCCACGCCGACCGGGTGACCTCGGCCAGCCTCGCGCAGTTGGTGAACGTCATCGCGCCGATCATGACCGAACCCGGTGGACCGGCGTGGCGGCAGACCACGTTCTTCCCGTTCGCGATCACGTCGGCGCTTGCGCACGGGTCGACGCTCGAGCTCAAGCTCGACTGCCCGCGGTATGCAACCGGGCTCTACGGCGACGTGCCCGTCGTCGACGCGGTCGCCACGCACGATGCCGAGGCCGGCACCGCGGTGTTCCTGGTCAACCGCAGCCTCGAGGAGGCCGTGACGATCGAAATCGACGTGGCCTTGCTGGGCGCGGTCGAGTTGGGCAGCGTGCGCACGCTGCATGACGACGACATGCACGCTGCGAACACTCTGGGGGAACCGGATCGCGTCGGGATGAAGCACAACGACACCGCCCGGCTGGTCGGCGGCGTGCTCACCCTGACGCTGCCGCCGGTGTCCTGGACGGCGCTCACGCTGGCATGGGCGCCATGACGAGACCCGCCGCGGTGCCCGAACCGCCGATCCTCGCTGTCGCCGGTTCCCGCATCGTCGCGGGTGCGGACGTCGTGACGCTGCGCGGTTTCGGGCTCGGCGGCTGGATGAACATGGAGAACTTCATCACCGGCTATGCGGGCACCGAGTCCCAGATGCGTCGGGCGATGCGGCGGACGCTGGGCGAAGAGGGCTACCAGCGCTTCTTCGGCCGGCTGATGAAGGCGTTCTTCACCGACGACGACGCGGCGCTGCTGCGTGCGCTGGGGCTGAACTCGCTGCGCATCCCGGTCAACTACCGGCATTTCGAGCGCGACGACGCCCCGTTCCAGTACCGCGAGGAGGGCTTCGCGCTGCTCGATCGGATGATCGCGCTGTGCGCCCGGCACGGCATCTACACGATCATCGACCTGCACGCCGTCCCGGGTGCGCAGAACCAGCACTGGCACAGCGACAACCCGACGCAGTGGGCGGGGTTCTGGGCGCAGCGTCAGTTCCAGGACCGGGTCGTGGCGCTCTGGGAGCGGATCGCCGACCGCTACCGCGGCAACGGGTGGGTGGCCGGATACAACCCCGTCAATGAACCTGCGGACGCGCACGGAGACGTGATCGGGCCGTTCTACCGCCGCGTCGAGCGCGCCATCCGAGCCGTCGATCCCGACCACATCCTGTTTTTGGACGGCAACCGCTATTCGACCCAGTTCCACGAACTCGGCGACCCGCTGCCCAATTGCGTCTACACGGCGCACGACTATGCGCTGCCGGGCTTCGTCGACGGGGGCCCCTACCCGGGTGTGAGCCGCGGGCAGTACATCGATCGCGACACCGTGGAGGAGACGTTCCTGGCCCGCACCGCCTACATGCGCGAGACCGGCACGCCGATCTGGGTGGGGGAGTTCGGGCCGGTGTACACCGGCGACCCGCAGCGGGACGCCCAGCGGTACACGCTGCTGGAGGACCAGCTCGAGATCTTCGCGCGCCATGACGCGAGCTGGGCGCTGTGGACCTACAAGGACGTCGGGCTGCAGGCGCTGGCCGGCGTCTCACCCGAGTCCGGGTACCGGCGCCGGCTCGCACCGTTCCTGGAGAAGAAGGCGCGCCTGGGCGTCGATTCGTGGGGCGGCACGGATGCCGGGGTGCGGGACGTCCTGGATCCGATCGAGGAGCTGTTCCGACGGGAGTTCCCCGGCTTCGCCCCCTATCCCTGGGGTGCGCACCGCTGGATCCACGGGCACATCCGGCATGTGATGCTGGCCGAGGCCATGGTCGACGAGTACGCGCGCACCTTCGCGGGGCTCTCACCCGCCGAAGCCGAGGCGCTCGCCGACGACTTCGCGCTGCCGGCGTGCGTCGTCCGCACGCGCCTGGCCGACATCCTCAAGGCCGCGGCCGGCGGCCCGCGCGATGCGGAGCCGGTTACTGCCGCGGCAGCACCGTGAGCACCATCTCGATGTAGTTGCGGAACTCGGCCATGAAGTCGCGCAGGAAAGTAGCGGTGCTCTCCACCAGCACTTCGCCGTCGGGCGCGAACACCTCAGGGGTGTAGTGGATGTATGCCTCGGGAGCGGTCATCTGCCGCGCATTGCAGAAGCTGAGCACCCCGCGCAGGCTCTGCTGGGCCACGGCCGTGCCGATCTGGCCGATCGATGCGCCGGTCACGGCGGCCGGAATGTGATGGAACGAGTTCTGCCCCCACGGGCGGGATGCCCAGTCCAGCGCATTCTTGAGCGCACCCGGGATCGACCGGTTGTACTCCGGGGTCACGAACAGGACGGCGTCCGACGCGGCGATCGCGTCTTTGAGCGCGCGCGCTTCGGGGGGATAGTCCGCGTCGTAATCCGGGCTGTACAGCGGCAGATCACGGATCGGGATCTCGGTGAACTGAAGATCGTCCGGCGCGAGACGGATGAGCGCTCTGGAGAGGATTCGATTGACGGATGTCGAGGACAGGCTGCCGACGAAATAACCGACCTTGTACATGTCGCTCCCTTGCCGGCACGGAGATCGGTGGAGCGGCGCCCCGCCTGGACCGCCGTGCCACCTCCCAGCATCCACCCATCGGCTGATTCCGGATAGCCCATGACCGGTTGCACCGGCCCGGCGGGTACCGTGTTCCTGACAGCGGCGATGACCAGGACGGAGGCGCCGACATGTTCCGCTCAACCGACCGACCGCCCGCACAGCGCTCGCGCCCGGTCCAGGGCGCCACTGCGGGCTCGATTGCCGGGGTGGCCGTCCTCGGCGCGGTCGCGGCCGCAGCAGCCGGCCTGCTCTTCGCCTTCGGCGGCGACCACCCCCGACTGTTCGCGCGCAAGGTCGCCGCGGTCGACACCCGCTACGGACCCGAGCGGCCCCGCGGGGCCATCCTGCTCACCGGCAGCTCGTTCTTCGAGCGCTGGACGAGCTCCGCGGCCGACCTGGCACCGCTTCAGACCGTCAACGTCGGCATCGGCGGCACGAAGATCGGCGATCAGGCCTTCTATCTCGACCGGCTCGTCGTCCCGTTCGCGCCGCGCACCCTCGTGGTCTACGCCGGATCCAACGACATCAGCGGCCTGCCGTTCGTCTCGAAGAAGGCCGCCGACGTCGTCGGGCGGATCCGGCGATACGTCGCCGACGTCCGCGACCGGCTGCCCGGCATCTCGATCTACTACGTCGCGATCACCGAGACGCCCTCCCGTGCGAGGGTGCGGGGCGAGATCAGGCGCGCGAACCGGATGCTTCAGGAATGGGCCGAGCGCTCCGGCGAGATCACCTTCATCGACACGGCGCCGAGCCTGCTCACCGCGACAGGGCAGATCGACGGCTCGCTGTTCGGGCCGGACCGGCTGCACTTCAACGCCGCCGGGTATGCGCGCTTCGCGCCGCCCATCCGCGCGGCCCTGATGAGGGATCTCGCACTCGACCGCTGACCGATGGTGCTCCGGTCGCGCTAGCCTGGCTGCGGGGAACGACGCACCACTGGGGTGATTGATTGTGCGATGTGTGATCGCTGAGGACGAGACGCTGCTGCGTGCCGGACTGACGCTGGTGCTCGAGCGCGGCGGATTCGAGATCGTCGGCACCGCCGTCGACGCGCCGGGGCTGCTGACGCTCGCGCGCCGGCACCGGCCCGATCTGATCGTGACCGACATCCGGATGCCGCCGAACCTGACCGACGACGGTTTGCGGGCGGCGGTGCAGATCCGCGCCGAGATGCCGCGGGTGGGTGTGATGGTGGTCTCGCAGCACCTGCAGCGCCGCTATGCGACCGAGCTCATCGGCGAGAACCCGGCCGGTATCGGGTATCTGCTGAAGCAGCGCATCGGCGACATCAGCACCTTCCAGGCCGACCTGCAGCGGGTCTGCGCTGGCGGCACGGCGCTCGACCCCGAGGTCGCCGGGCTCATGGTGCGCCGTGCGCGCACCGGCAACGCCGCCGTCGGCCACCTGACCGCCCGGCAGCAGGAGGTGCTCGCGGCGATGGCCGAAGGGCGCAGCAACGACGCGATCGCCCGAGCGCTGTTCATCAGTCCCAAGGCGGTCGTCAGCCACGTCTCGCACATCTACGACCAGCTCGGCCTGCCCGACTCGCCGGAGGATCACCGCCGGGTGCTGGCGGTGATCCGCTATCTGAACGCCTGACCGGACCTCAATCGGCCGGTCCGAAGGGGAACAGGCCGGTCGGGTCGTAGGTCTTGCGCACCTGGGCCAGCCGCGCCCGCATCTGCGGCGACCAGGCACTCTCGAACGCGGGCCGTTTCGACATGCTGCCCGAGAAGTTGACGTTGGTCTGGGCGAAGCGCACCGGTGCCGCATCGGCGAAGACATCCGCCGCTATCGCCACTGCCACCGGCGCCGCCGCCGGGTCGTCCAGCACGAGGCGCAGCATCAATGCCCCGCCGCGGCCGCCGACGGCACCGGCGTCGGCGACGTGCTGTGCGGCCGCGCCGCCCAGGTGCCGGATCTCGACCTCGGCGAACGGGGCAGCCGAGCCGGGCCCGACGCGCGCCAGCAGCGCCGTCACCAAGTCGTCGGGAAGGCCGGTCAGCTCGGTGCAGAACGAGCGCAGCGGCAGCGGGTCGACGGGGTCGTCGTGGATCGAGTGCACCTCGGTCAGCGGCAGCTCGCCGAGCGTGCCTACCGCCGCCGCCGGCAGTGCGGCACGCAGCGCCGCGGTGCGACGCTGCCCGTCGGCGGCCGAACCGGGGACGGCGAACCGCATGTGCAGCTGCTGCCCGTCGGCCGCCGGCACCAGCGCGACCGACGTGGACACATCCGGCGGCGCACTGGGCAGCCATCCGGCCCAGGCCCGCAGCGCCGCCTCGATGTCGGCGTCGCCTGCGAAGACCAGGCGTCCGGCATACAGCGCCGGGAGGTACGGCAGCTCGAGCGTCATCTCGGTCACGACGCCGAATCCGCCCTTGCCGCCGCGCAGCGCCCAGAACAGGTCCGGATGGCTGTCGGCGTCGGCCGTGACGACGCCGCCGTCCGCCGTCACGACGCGGAACGCCCGGGCCCAGTCCGACGAATAGCCGTGGCTGCGGATCAGCGGACCGATGCCGCCGCCGAGGGTGTGCCCGACGACCCCGACGGTCACCGACGAGCCGGTGATCGGGGCGAGGCCGAACGGGGCGCCCGCCGTCACGACGCTGCGCCACTGGCATCCTGCCCCGACCGTCGCCAGCCGGGAGTCGGGATCGACCTGCACGGCGTTCAGCCGTCCGGTCGAGATGATCATGCCGTCGCCGGGGCACGGGCCGGGGCCGTGCCCGGTCGACTGCACCCGCACCGGCAGCCGGTGGTCGGCGGCGAAGCGGACGGCCGCACACACATCCTGCTCGTCGGCCGCGCCGACGACCATCTCGGGGTCGGGGAGGCCGGCGTTCGTGTTGAAGCACTCGACCTCTGCCTCGAGGCCGCGGTCACCGCGGAGGAACACCGGACCGGTGATCTGGCCACGCAGCCCGGTGTCCTCCTCCGCGGTGAGCCGCAGTGAGTCAGTCATCCGCGCCCAGCGGAATCCGGATGACCTGCCCGACGCTCGGCGAACTGCTGTTCGTCGTCACGTACGCGGATCCGGCCTGCAGCGCGACGCCGTACGGCGCGGGCAGTCCGCCCGCGACCACCGTCGCGGTGCCGCCGCCGCGCGGAATGTGCACGAGTGCACCGGGGCCGCCGGCGAGGAGGCCGTGCTCGTAGATCTCGACCGCATAGAGACTGCCGTCCGGAGCGAAGGCCAGGCTGGTGACATTCGTCAGCCCCGTGGCATACGCCGTCGGGGCATGTCCGGCCTGCACGCGCCAGATCGTCGACCCGCCCTGCGGGAACGGGAAGCCGGTGAGCTGGCTGACGTACAGCGCGCCGTCCGGGCCCTGGACCGCCGACGTCGCCACGAACTGCATCGGCATCATGACCCCTTCAGGTGCGAACGGGTTCTGGACCATCACGCTCGGGAACTGCGCGACGGTCGTCATCTGACCCGATGCCGACGCCCGCACGATCGTGTTGCCGCCCGCGTCGGCGACGACGTAGTTCGAACCGCTGCGCGAGACGAAGACCGGATTGCTGTCGGGGTTGTCGATCGGGTTGGTGGCGAATTCGTGGGTGGCGATGTCGGCGAGGACCCGCGGTCCGCTGTGGCTCGGGAAGGCGCCGGAGACGAGCGTGCCGAACAGCGGCGACAGGCTGTGCTCCGCCGCGGGGTTGCAGCTCGGGTCGGGCCCGGCACCGCCGGATCCCTCCGTGCCGCAGCCGGCGCCGAACCCCACGGCGACGGTGTAGCGCTGCCCGGTGACGACCAGGCCACTGGGGCCCGCCGCATCGGTGCCCGACGTGTCTGCGCCGCTGCGGGGATCGGTGCTTCCCGGCGGCGGCGCCAGCGACGGCAGCCCGGTCAGGACCCGCTGCTGGTGCCAGCCGTGCGCACCGGCGGTGATCTTGGTGATCGAGCCGGTGTCGCCCGGGCACACATTCGCGCCGGCCGATGCGACGAAGCACGAGTCGGACTGCGGCCCGCCGGTGCCTGCTTCGGCGACGTACAGCCCGCCGTCGGGGGATGTGGTCAGATTGCGCGGGTTGTTCAGCCCGCTGGCCACCACGGTGTAGGCGGGCTCATCCGCCGAGGCGGGGCCGGCGACCAGCCCACAGAGCAGAATCACCCCGCCGCCCAGGACGGCAAGTGTACGGAGGCGTTGCAGACGCATTGACTCGGCCTTTCTCTCCGACGGAGCGCCGGCCCGGGGGAGCACGGCGCCTGGCACGTCGCTGCTCTCATCCTCGGCAAACACTGTCTGACCGGCCATAGACCTAGGTCCATCTTTGACGGTGCGATGCCGCATCGCACCACGAGTGGGAAGATGACGACATGACCCGTACCCGGATCGGGCCACGGCCGCCCATCGTCCGATCGCTCGGCCTGGCGCTGGTGCTGATCACCGCCTCCATCCTGCTGATCGCGGCCCTCGCGGTGGCGGAGGCGATAGCCACTGCCGAGGCGACGGTGTGGATGATCGTGCTCGCCGTCATCGGCGGACTCGTCTATGCCGGCGCCGGTCTGATCGCCTGGTCCCGCCGCCCGAGCAACACGCTGGGGCCGATCATGCTGCTGGGTGCGGTGGTGTGGCTGGTCGGTGCGCTGGGGGCGAACGGCCCGTCGCCGGTCGCGCTGACCGCGGTGGTGATCGGCTCGGTGCCGCTGGCGGTGGTGGTGCACCTGCTGCTGGCGTTCCCGTCCGGACGGCTGCGATCGCCGGCGGCGCACGGCGTGGTCGCCGCGGGCTACGCGGTGTCGCTGATCCTGCAGATTCCGCTGTACCTGTGGAATCCGGATGCCAGTCCCGGCGGCGTTCTCGCCATCGCCGACCGGCCGGGGCCGGCCACCGTGGGCGCCTGGGTGCAAGCGGCCGCCGGCATCAGCGTCATGATCTGCACCGCCGGCATCCTGATCTCGCGACTGCGGCGCGCACCGCGCGAGCGCAGGCGCGTGCTCACGCCGCTGTACGGCTATGGCATCGCCGCGGTCCTCCTGGTGCCGCTGGCGCCGTGGCTGCTGGGGCCGATCGCGCCCATCGGCGGGCAGATCTCGTTCGTCGTGCAGTCGATTCTGCTGGCCGGCGCGCCGCTGCTGTTCACGCTGACGATCCTGCTCGGCGGGTTCGCGCAGACCGGCGAGCTGGAGGAGCTGGGCACCTGGCTGGGCCGCGCCGCCGGGCAGCGCCCCCAGCTGGCGGCGGCGCTCGCGCACGCACTCGGCGATGACACGGTGCAGCTGGCGTACTGGATGCCCGGTCGCGGCGGGTACGTCGATGCGGAGGGCCAGCTGCTGCCCGAGCCGGCCTCCGACGAGAGTCGGGGGGCGGTCGAGATCGAGGTGGACGGCCGGCTGGTGGGCGGCGTCCGCTATGACCGCACGCTGATCGCCGATCCGGTCCGCGGGACGGGTGATCGCCATCGCCGTCGACCAGCAGCGGCTGACGGTGCAGCTGCGCGCCAGCCAGCGCGCGCTGCAGCAGTCGCGTGCGCGCATCGTCGAGGCCGGCGATCGCGAGCGGCAGCGGGTCGCGCAGAACCTGCATGACGGGATGCAGGCCGAGCTGGTGCTGCTGGCCGTCGAGGCGCAGAGCCTGTCCGACGCGATGGCCGCCGTCACCGGCATGACCGAGCTGACCCACGCGGCGGCGCGGCTGCGCGGCCGGATCGACCACGCCGCGGCGGGCCTGCGCGAACTCGTGTACGGCATCATGCCGGCCCCGCTGATGGAGCAGGGGCTCGCCGCCGCCGCGGAGGACCTCGTCGACCGGATCCCGGTGCCGACCACCCTCGAGATGACCTTGGCCGACGGCATCCCCCGTCCGGTGCAGGCGACCGCCTACTTCGTGCTCGCCGAGGCCCTCAACAACGCTGTGCGGCATTCCCGCGCACGCAACGTGGCGGTGCGGCTGCGCCACCGTGACGGCCTGCTGACGCTGCACGTCGACGACGACGGCGTCGGCGGCGCGCATGCCAGTGGGGGACTGGGGCTGACCGGACTGCGCGACCGGATCGAGGTCCTCGGCGGGTCGATGTGGATCGACAGCCCCGCCGGTGCCGGCACGCGCATCTCGGCCGAGCTGCCCTGTGCCCCGGCAGCGGTGGACGTCGCCCGCGCACAGGGCTAATGTCAGCGGCAGGCGGGTCATCCTGCCCGCCGCGGCCGGCCGAAGGATGGGTGCGATGGACGCGATGATGATGGATGCCGTGGGCAAGGACATGATGTCGATGCCCGGCATGGACACGATGGACATGGCGATGATGCAGGAGTGCATGGATGCCTGTTCGGCGTGCGAGCAGGCGTGCACGGTGTGCTCGACGCAGCTGATGTCGTGTGCGCCGGCGTGCATGAACTGCGCAGACATGTGCAACACGATGATGCGCGCCATGATGCGCATGCAGGGCATGACTCCCGCCTCGATGATGGCGATGCTCGACGCCTGCGTGGCGATGTGTCAGACGTGCATGGACGAGTGCATGCAGCACGCCGATCACAGCGAAGTGTGCAAGATGTGCGCGCAGTCCTGCCAGGCGTGCATGGACGCATGCGCGAAGGTGCGCGCGGCGATGATGAGCGCCGCCTGAGACCGCGCGCTGCGCGCTGGCGCGCCCGCGACGTCGTCGGGCAGGCGGCGTCGGGCTCTGCGCAGCGCGCTGATCGCGCCGACGGCCATCCGGTCGGATGCCGCGAACACGGCATCGATGCCGCGGTCGCGCGCCAGTGGCGTCGCCATCGCCGCCGCTCCACGGCGAACATGTGGGCGCCACCGCCGGCCCGGAGCTGCGGGTCACGTGGCCAAGTAGCTCAGACCGCCGCCTGAGCAGGTTCAGCGGGCGAGATCGCGGCGGCGGAACCGGGCGAAGCCGATCGCCATCAGCACCAGCGCGACCAGGCCGACCCACAGCATCCCCGGCAGGTCCGGGGCGGCTGCGGTCACGTGGGGGACATGCCAGAACGGGCTGATCGCCAGTATCCAGTCCCACAGCTTGAAGGTCGGGCCGAGCAGGGTCAGCGCGAACGAGACCAGCACGCCCAGCCAGGCGGCGAGCGTGATCTGCGGACGCGCGCCCACCACGGCCACCGACACCGCGACGACCGTGCAGACCGCCGGGACCGTCACCAGCGCCTGCAGCAGCACGTCGCCGAAGCCCACGCCGATGTCGGCGGAGGCGGCAAGGGTGGCGATCAGGGTACCGGCGATCAGGATGTACCCGGCGGGCGCAGCCAGCGCGACGACGACGTGGGCGGCGTAGTACCGGGTGCGGGCCCCGCCGGCGGCGATCACCGGTTCGACGCGGTCGGCGAGTTCTTCGGACCGCACCTTCAGCATCGTCTGCACGCCGGGGACGGCGGCGATGATCCCGACCAGGCTGAGCACCGTGACCACGAATGCGCCGACCAGGGCGTCCGGCGTCGTGGCACCGGCGGCGAGGATGTGCTGCACGGCGGGGTTCTGCCCGAGGATGTCGTGGATCGACGTGGTGAAGTAGCCGAACACCAGGCCGAGGGCGATGAATGCGATCGTCCAGGTCAGCAGCGGCGGGCGATTCAGGCGCAGTGCCAGCCGCCAGGCGGAACGGTCTGCACCGTGGGCCGGCCCGGGCCGGGGCGCGATGGCGCCGACCCCGAAATCCCGACGCGCTTGCAGCACGAACGCGACCGCCAGCAGCGCCGCCGTGAGCGCGACGGCCGGCAGCAGCGGCCAGCCGTTGTCACCGGAGGCCGGCCTGGTCTCGGTCATCCACCCCAGCGGATTGATCCAGATCGTCCAGGCGGGCGCGTCGACGGCGTATGCGAATCCGCGCAGCAGGAACAGCACGCCCAGCGTGCCGATCGCGATCGAGTTCGCGGTGCGCGCGTCGGATCCGAGCTGCGCGGCGATCGCGGCGGCCCCGGTGAACATCCATCCGGTGGCGGTGAAAGTGGCCGCCAGCAGCATCGACGCCGTCCAGTCGCCGCCGCACGCCACCGTGACGAGCCCCGCGACCGCCCCCATCAGCACGGAGCCGAGCAACCCGATCGCGACGCCCGCCATGAGCCGCGTCACGCGCCCCATCACGCCGGAGGCGAGCAGTTCGGCCTGACCGGAGTCCTCCTGCGCACGCGTGGCGCGGGTGACGCTGAAGATCGCACCCAGTGCCGCGAGGAACCCGCCGATGGCGAGGCTCCGCCAGGCGTTGAAGCCGTCGGTGGTGGACAGGTCGAACGCGGGGCCGAAGATCAGCCCGAGGGCCGGATTCGCACCGATGGCCGTCGAGAGACCGGCGCGATCGGCTGCGCTCGGGAAGATCCACGGATACGCCAGGACCGAGGATGCCGACAGCAACGTCGCGAACAGGATCCAGGGGGCGAACAGCCTGCCGTCGTGGTGCAGCGACGCCCGCAGCAGTGGGCGCGTTCCGGCCAGCGCGACGCTCATCGCGTCGCCTGCGCCGTGGCCGGCTCGTACAGGCGCAGGAACAGCGACTCCAGGGAGGGCGGCTCGACCGTCAGCGACGTGATCCGGTACCGCGTCAGGATGGCCATCGCCTCCCCGATGCGCGCGGACTCGACCGTGGCCGACAGCCGGGTGCCGTCCAGGCGCACGTCGCCGAACGCGGCCAGCGCGGCTGTCTCCGGCGGGTGGGCGAACTCGGCGTGGATCGTGGTGCGGGTCTGGCCGCGCAGTTGCGACAACGTGCCGGTCTGCACGATCCGCCCGTCGCGGATGATCGACAGCCGGTCGGCCAGCGACTCGACCTCGGCGAGGATGTGGCTGCTCAGCAGCACCGATGCACCGCGGGCCTTCGCCTCGCCGATGACCTCCTGGAACACATTCTCCATCAGCGGGTCCAACCCGCTGGTCGGCTCGTCGAGGATCAGCAGCTCGACGTTCGACGCCAGCGCCGCGACGATCGCGACCTTCTGCTTGTTGCCTTTGGAGTACTGGCGGCCGCGCTTTGTCGGGTCCAGCTCGAACCGCTCCAGCAGCTCGATGCGGCGTGCCGGGTCCAGTCCGCCGCGCAGCGCGCCGAGCAGGTCGATCGCCTCACCGCCGGTCATCCCCGGCCACAGTGAGACATCCCCCGGCACATAGGCCAGGCGCCGGTGCAGCGACACGACGTCCTTCCAGGGGTCGCCGTCGAGCACCCGGGCAATGCCGCCGTCGGCGCGCAGCAGCCCGAGCAGCACCCGGATCGTGGTGGACTTGCCGGCGCCGTTCGGGCCGAGGAATCCGTGCACCTGGCCCCGGTCCACGCGCAGATCCAGACTCTTCAGCGCCTGGAACCGGCCGTAGGACTTGGTCAGACCCTGCACCTCGATGACAGCGTCGGCGGTGCTCATAGACGTGCTCCGGTGATGTCCGCCATCGATGTCTCGCGCCGGCTCTGGCGCCGCGACTCGGTCAGACGAGGCATGCAAAGAGAGTACTCGTTCTGATAGTGACCGCGCAGCCCGACAGGCGTCGGAGAACCAGCCCGTGTTCGGATGACTCGGCCGAAATCATCCGAACTTGATGGGATCCTCCGGACACTGGGAGGGCGGAGAGCTGGGGGAGCGGGAGGCGCCGGAGACGGCGGCTGCGGTGCTATGCCGCGCGGTCGTCGCGGCGCACGTTGTAGCGGGCCCGGCCCACGGCCAGCACGTGGTAGCGCGCGTGCAGCGACACCGGCGTGCCGGGTGCGGCTTCGAGGGCTGCCGCGCCGGCATTCCAGAGGGCGTGCTCGGCGCCGTCCAGGGTCTGCAGCACGATCGCGCCGGTCGCGGCATCCGCGCTCGTGACCAGTGCGTCGGTCCACTCCGACGGCGTCGCCGCCGCCAGCCGCGCCTGGATCAGGTGCAGCGCGTGCCCCGGTGCGAAGGACGAGCAGACGTCGCCGTGCCCGCACATGCACGCCGCACGCTCATCCACCTCGGCGGGTGTGGTGGCGGCGGCGCGGGTGTTCACGAGTCTCTCCTTGCGGTCGGGATGTCCACGCCCAGGCTACGGCCGGCTCCCGGCACGTCGGAAGCCGCCCGTCACGCGGCGCAACAATGCCGTCCGGCGTGACGTCACCGGCTCGGCGCCGCCGCCGCGATAGCGTGAACACGCAGCGATGCACCGCGGCGCAGCCAACTGGGAGGTCGGATGAGCGTGTTCTGGGACGTCCTGGTCATGGCCGCACTGACCATCGTGTTCATGCTGGTCCTGTCCGGCTTCGCGAACCGCATTCTGGAGGTGCGCATCGGCGTGGTCCGCCTGGTGCTGGCGGGCCTTCTGGGCCTGGGCGCCCGGGTCGGCTTCGAGTCGCAGTTCGTCTGGGGCGAGCAGGCGTACACGCCCGCGCTGCTGCCGGTGCAGATCGGCATCGTGTTCCTGGTCGCCATCGCGTTCCTGGTGCTGGCCGAGCTGCTGGTGCCGGTCGGCTCGATTCCGCGGCCGGACCGCTGGCTGCCCGCGCCGACCCTGTTCCAGATCTTCGGCTATCTGCTGGCCGTGCGTTCGGGTCTTCTCACGCTGCGGGTGCTCTTCGACGTGTTCCGAATCAGACGGCGAGACGAACATGGCTGAGCGGGGCGGCACCGCGGCGCGTGCCGGCGCGACCGGGGCGCCGGGTGCTGTGCTGCTCGAGCGCGACGGGGTCGCGATCGTGCTGGCCACGATGCCGGTAGGCCTGCCCGCGGTGCTGCACTGGGGCGGCGCGCTGGGTGCACTGCCGGCCGATGCGCGGGGCGCGGTGCCCGAGATGGTCGGGGCCCAGAGCGCGCCGGGCACGCTCGATCACGCCTGGGAGCTGTCGGTCGCCCCCGCCGAGGGCGACGGCTGGGCCGGTCGCCCGGCCGTGCGGCTGCGCCGTGCAGGGGTGCTGCACCACCCGCGCTGGGACGACGTGCAGATCGAGTCGGCGGGTGCGATCGCGACGGTGACGGCGACCGATGCTGCCACCGGCATGCGACTGCGGTGGCGTGTGAGCATCGAGGCCGGAGGCCTGGTCGCCGTCGACATGTCGCTGTCGCACGAGGGCGAGGGGATGGCGCCGGTCGAGGTGGACTGGCTCGAGCCGACGCTGCCGGTGCCGGCGCAGACCACGCACCTGACGACGTTCGACGGCCGCTGGTCGCGCGAGAAGCGCCCCGTCACCACTCGGGTTCCGGCCGGCGCGATCACGCGGCAGTCGCGTCGGGGCCGGGGCGGCCATGATGCTCCCGGCGTGTTCCTCGCCTCGACCGGCCGCCCTCGCTGGCCCGCGGGCGACGTCTGGGCCGTGCACCTGGCCTGGTCGGCCGACGTCACGTACCGTAGCGATCGGATGACCGACGCGGTGCCGCTGATCGGCGCCGGCGAGCTGCTGCGGCCCGGCGAGATCGTGCTGCAGCCCGGGCAGAGCTATGCCGCACCCCGCGCTCTGTTCGCATATTCCGACCAGGGCATGGACGGCATCGCCGCCCGGTTCCACACCTGGCTGCGGGCGCGTCCGACCCATCCCTCGTCACCGCGCCCGGTGACGCTGAACACCTGGGAGGCCGTCTACTTCGACCAGGAGCCGCATCGGCTGACGGCGCTCGCCGAGCTGGCGGCGACGCTCGGCGTGGAGCGGTTCGTGCTCGACGACGGCTGGTTCG
Organism: Microbacterium kribbense; assembly: GCF_039537285.1. NCBI lineage: Bacteria > Bacillati > Actinomycetota > Actinomycetes > Micrococcales > Microbacteriaceae > Microbacterium > Microbacterium kribbense. Next base: position 98,524 of record NZ_BAABAF010000009.1, read on the forward strand.
CCGGCCGGCGCGACGACACGACGAGCCTCGGCGACTGGACGGTCGACGCCGCCGTGTGGCCGGAGGGACTGGAACCGCTGGCCGCGCGGGTGCACGAGCTGGACATGCAGTTCGGGCTGTGGTTCGAGCCTGAGATGATCTCGCTGCGCTCGGACGCCGCGCGTCGCCACCCGGACTGGCTGCTGCACGCGCCGGGGCCGGAGGACCCGCGGCTGTCGTGGCGGCACCAGTACGTGCTCGATCTGGCCAATCCCGACGCGTTCGCACACGTGCTCGGCCAGATGGAGGAGCTCATCGGCCGCCTCCGGCTCGACTACATCAAGTGGGACCACAACCGCGATCTCGTCGAAGCGGTGCACGACGGGCGTCCCGGCGTGCACGCGCAGACGGTCGCTGTGTACGCGCTGATCCGGACGCTCAAGCAGCGGCATCCGGCCCTCGAGATCGAATCGTGCTCCAGCGGCGGTGCACGCACCGACCTGGGCATGATGACGCTGTGCGACCGGGTCTGGGCGAGCGACTCGAACGACCCCGTCGAGCGGCAGGACATCCAGCGCTTCACCGGACTGCTGCTGCCGCCCGAGATGATCGGCGCGCACGTCGGCCCGCCGCGCTCGTCGACGTCGGGCCGGGTGACCGACCTGTCGTACCGGTGCGCGACGAGCCTGCTCGGCAGCGCGGGGCTGGAGTGGGACATCGCGACGTGCACGCCGGCCGAACTCGAGACCATCCGCTCGTTCATCATGGCCTATAAGCGGCTGCGCCCGGTCATGCACACCGGCGCGGTGACCCACCCGGCCCTGCGCGACCCGGCCTGGCGGGCGACCGCGTTCCGCGCACGCCGGCCCGTCGCCGCCGGCGAGGTCGCTGCCGTCGTCGTGGTGGCCACCGTCGCCGGCGTGCAGGACGCTCGCGCCGAACGGCTGCGGATCGCCGGGCTCGAGCCAGACCGCGACTACGCCGTGCGGCTGCGCACCGAGTTCGGCCAGGCGCAGCACGGTCCGGGGGTGCCGCCGTGGTGGCGGGCCGGCCGGCTCGTCGCCCGCGGCGCGGTGCTCGAGCGCATCGGACTGCAGCTGCCGACGCTCTGGCCGCAGCAGGCGTTCGTGCTGCAGATCTGTGCCGCGGAGCCGGCCGATGCCTGAACCGATCTACCGAAAGCCCGCCGCACGGCGGCCGCACCGAAAGTGGTTGTGATGACCTGGTCGCTGGCACTTGACCTGCTGGGCACGTTCTTCTTCGCGATCTCGGGATCGCTGCTGGCCGCGCAGCGCGGCTTCGACATCGTCGGCTCGCTGCTGCTGGGCTCGCTGACGGGCCTGGGCGGCGGCGTGATCCGCGACCTGGTCATCGGCGCACCGCCGGCCGCGTTCAACGAGCCGTTCCACCTGATCCCCCCGGTGGTCGCGGCGATCGTCGTGTTCTTCCTGAGCGGCACGGTGCAGCGCTACTCGCGCATCCTGCTGGTGTTCGACGCGGGCGGGCTCGCGCTGTTCTGCACCACGGGAACCATCACGGCGCTGCGCGCTGGGATGAACCCTGCGGCGGCGATCGTGCTCGGGGTCACCACCGGCGTCGGCGGCGGCCTGCTGCGCGACGTCGTGGCCAACCGCGACCCGCAGCTGTTCAACCCGAACGATCTCTATGCGGTGCCGGCGTTCTTCGGCGCGGCGCTGATGGCGGGACTGTGGTTCACGGGCTGGTTGGGTCCGTCCGGGCAGCTCGTGGTCGCCGTGCTGGTGTTCGCGTTCCGGGTGCTGTCGCTGCGCTTCCACTGGCACATCGTGCACGCGCAGGGTTCGCAGTCGCGGCATAGCTCTGACGGCGTATCGTGAGCGGCGCGACGCGGGAGCGGCCCGTGTCGTATAGACCGAAGGGACGCATCATGGCCGGCACCGCGATCCTGGGCGGATACGACGCGATCCGCAGTGCGCAGGAGGACTTCTACCGAGACCTGCACGCCCATCCCGAGCTGTCGCACCACGAGACGCGCACGGCGGCCGAGGTGGTCGAGCGGCTGACGAAGTGGGGCTTCCAGGTGCACGGCGGCATCGGCGGCACCGGCGTCGTGGGGGTGCTCAGCGGCACGGGTGCCGGCGACGGCGACCCGACGGTGCTGCTGCGGGCCGACATGGATGCGCTGCCGGTGCGCGAGGCGACCGGCGTCGACTACGCCAGCACGGTCGAGACCACCTCCGACGCGGGCGAGGTGACGCCGGTCATGCACGCCTGCGGGCACGACATCCACGTGGCGTGCCTGCTCGGGGCCGCACAGCTGTTCAGCATGACGCGGGATGCCTGGCATGGCACTCTGGTCGTCCTGTTCCAGCCCGCGGAAGAGACCGGCGACGGTGCGCAGGGAATGGTCAACGACGGCCTGCTCTCGCAGATTCCGGCCCCCGACGTCGCGCTGGGACAGCACGTGCTGCCGGGGCCGTCAGGCCATGTCGGCACCCGGGTGGGGCCGGTGCTGTCGGCCGCCGACAGCATGCGGGTCACGGTGTTCGGCCGCGGCGGGCACGGGTCGATGCCGCAGAACACGATCGACCCGGTCGTGCTGGCGGCGATGATCGTGGTGCGGCTGCAGACCGTCATCGCCCGCGAGGTCGCGCCGACCGAGGCCGCCGTGCTGACCGTCGGCAGCATGCACGCCGGGCAGAAGAGCAACATCATCCCCGACCAGGCGACGCTCGAGCTGAACATGCGCACCTACACGGAAGCCACTCGCGCGCACCTGGTCGACGCGGTCACGCGCATCGTCCGTGCCGAGTGCGCTGCCAGTGCGTGCGAGCGCGACCCCGAGTTCGAGGTCTTCGACAGCTTCCCGCTCACTGTCAACGACCAGGCCACGACCGACAAGGTCGCGGCGGCGTTCGGGCAGCACTTCGGCGACCGCGCCGTGGAGCTGGACCTGCAGACCGCCAGTGAGGACTTCAGCGACGTGCCCCGTGCCGCCGGCATCCCCTACAGCTACTGGGGCATCGGCGGCACCGATCCGCAGGCGTGGGCCGCCGCCGTGGCCGCGGGCACCGTGCACTCCGCCATTGCGGCCAACCACTCGCCGCTGTTCCTGCCGGTGATCCAGCCGACGCTGCAGACCGGCACCGAGGCGCTGATCGTGGCGGCGTCGGCCTGGCTGGCCGCGTCCGACTGAGCCATCCGGGCCTGAAGGGTGGGGCCGTCTGCACCGGGGTGTTGAGTCGTCGCATATGGCGACCTGCGCGCGGTTCTGCCCGCCATATGCGCCGACTGAAGGATGGCGACGCCGGCATCCGAGTGTTCGGTCGTCGCATATGGCGACCTGCGCGCGGTTCTGCCCGCCATATGCGCCGACTGAAGGATGCGGGGTCGGGGCGGCGCCGGATGCCGCTACCGGCTGAAGCCGCCGGTCAGCCAGATCACGCCCAGCGAGGTGGCCGCGACCAGGATCCACAGGATGGCGCCGAGGGCCAGCGGCCGCCATCCGGCGCGGCGCAGGCCCGCGACATCCGTCGACAGCCCGATCGCGGCCAGTGCCACCGCGATCAGGAAGATGCTGGCCTGCACCAGCATCTCGCGCAGCCCCGGACCGATCACACCCAGTGAGTTCACGACGGCGACGACCAGGAACCCGATCAGGAACCACGGCACCAGTGTGCCGATCTGCCGCGCCGACATCTTCTCGTCGCCGCTGCTGCGCCGGGCCTCGACGACCGCGAGGGTCACGGTGATCGGGATGATCATCAGGGTGCGCACGAGCTTGACCACGATCGCGAAGCCGAGGGCGGTGGCACTGAACACGCTGGCGGTGGCCACGACCGAGCTGGTGTCGTTGACGGCGGTGCCGGCGAACAGCCCGAACGTGTGCGGGTCCATCGCGAGCAGGTGCCCGAGCAGGGGGAAGACCAGCACCGCGAGCACGTTGAACAGGAAGATCGTCGAGATGGCATAGGCGACCTCGGCGCTGGCGGCGCCGATCACGGGGGCCACGGCGGCGATCGCCGATGCCCCGCAGATGCCGGTGCCGACCCCGATCATGGTGCGCAGCCGCGGCTGAATGCGCATGCGCCGGCCGATCAGCCATGCGCCGGCCAGGCACACCGCCAGCGACGCGAGCATGACCGGCAGCGATTCGACGCCGACCTGGAAGATGCTGGTCAGCGACAGCTGCGCGCCCAGCAGCACGACCGCGCACTGCAGCAGGAACTTCGAGCTGTACGCGATGCCGGGACGCAGCCGGCCGGCCGGCCGGCGCACCAGCGAGATGACGACGCCGATGACGATCGCGGGCACGGCGGCGCCCAGGATCGGCACGAACCGGCCGATGACGGTGGCCGCGATCGCGATCACGACGCAGACGGCGACGCCCGGGATGACATCGACGCCGCGGGTGGACAGGCGCTGGGGGAGAGTGGGAAGAGGCGACAGCTGCACTCGTCCATCGTGGCCCCCGCGCCCGGATGTCGGTACTCGGCGGTAATCTGTGTGCATACAAGCACAGGTTGTGATCTGAGATGGCGAGGCCCGATGCACAGTCACGTTCCCGATCTGGTCGGGCTGCAGCTGCTGGATGCCGTCGCCCGCCACGGCAGCATGTCGGCCGCCGCCCGGGAGCTGCACGTGACCCAGCAGGCGGTGTCGACGCGGGTGCGCGCGGCCGAGCGGCTGACCGGACTCGAGCTGTTCCTGCGCTCGCCGCAGGGCGTCACCCTCACCGCCGACGGCGAATCGGTCATCGCCTGGGCCCGCGACGTGCTGGCAGCGGCGGCGCGGATGGGCGCCGCGATCGACCTGCTGAAGGCGGCGCCGGATCGCGCCCTGACCGTCGGCGGCAGCCAGACCATCGCGGCGCGGCTGCTGCCGGCGTGGCTGCTGCGGCTGCGCGAGCGGCAGCTGCAGGCGGGGCGGGAGCCCACGCCGATCCGGCTGCGCACCGGCAACAGCGCCGAGATCGAGGCGCTGGTGCGCGCGGGCGAGCTGGATCTCGGGTTCATCGAGAGCCCGGTGATCCCGGACGGCCTGGGCTCGACGCGGGTGGCGACGGATCGCATGGTGGTCGTGACCGCGCCGGATCACCCCTGGGCGGGAGGAACGGTGGGGTTGGATGAGCTGGCGGCGACGGCGCTGGTCGTGCGCGAGGACGGCAGCGGCACGCGGCTGGCCTACGAGGTCGCGGTGCGGGAGCAGCTGCGGCGCGAGCCCGCCGAGCCGGCGCTGGTGCTGGCGACCACGGTGGCCGTGCTGTCGGCGGTGGCCGGCGGCGTCGCGCCCGCCGTGGTCAGCGAACTTGCCGTCGCCGACGACGTGCAGCTGGGCCGGCTGCGCCGGGTGCCCATCGCCGGCGCGCCGATCACCCGGCCGCTGACCGCGCTGTGGCGCGGGGCCGCGCGCGATCTGCGCGGGGTGTCGCGCCTGCTCGTCGGCCTCGCCGCCGGAAAGTGAGCACCCCATGCGCGGCCGTTCCCGGATCGGTTCCGAACACGCCGCGCGCTCGCGTCGTCTGGCTGGTGCGCCGTCGGGTCAGCGCATCGGCTCGACGACGCTCTTGATCGTGGCCGCGTCGGCGGGTGAATCCAGGGCCGCCTGCACCTCGGCGAGGCCGAACGTGCCGGTGACCATGCCGTCCAGATCGACCTGCCCGGTCGCCGCCAGTGCGATGGCGGTCGGCCAGGTGTTCGCGTAACGGAACACGCCGGTGATGACCAGCTCGCTGTTCTGGATGCGGGTGATCGGCAGTGCGATCTCGGGCAGGCCCATCCCCACCAGCACGGCGCGCCCGGCCGGGCGCAGGCTCTCGATGCCCGCCCGCACGGCCGATGCCGCGCCGGACGCGTCGACGAACGAATCCACGTGCGCCGCCGCGACGGCCGCGGCATCCGCGATCGGGTCCAGCACGGTCGTGGCGCCGAACCGTGCCGCCGCCGCACGCCTCGTCGGGCTGATGTCGGTGACCAGCACCTCGGCGGCGCCGGCGGCACGCGCCACCTGCGCCACCGCGAGGCCCACCGGGCCCGCACCGGTCACCAGCACGCGCGCCCCGACCTCGAAGCGCGCCTTGCGACCGGCGGCGACGGCGACCGACAGCGGCTCGAGCAGCGCCGCCGCATTGTCGCTGACCGAATCGGGCACGGCGTGCGCGAAGTGGCTCTGGATCGTCACGTACTCCTGGAATGCGCCGTCGGTGCCGGGCACGGCATAGAAGCGCATCTCGGGGTCGAGGTGGTAGTCGCCGCGCAGCGTCTCGGCCGACGAGGGCGACGGATGCTGCGGCTCGACCGAGACCCGCTGCCCGATCCGCGCGGGGGAGACGTCGCGGCCGACGGCGACGATCACACCGCCGGACTCGTGACCGAGCACAAGGGGTTCGGCCACGACCCAGTCGCCCAGGCGCCCCTCGTGGTAGAAGTGCACGTCCGATCCGCACACGCCGACCGCGTGCACGCGCACGAGCACCTCGTCGGCGGCCGGAACCGGCACCGGACGCTGCTGCAGCTCGATCTCGCCGGCGCGGATCAGCACCGCGGCGCGCATCGACTCGGGGACGGGGGTGGGGACTGGAGTGCTCACAGGTTCTTCCTTCTCGCGGTGCCGTCGCGCTGCACGGCCGTTGCCGAATCGTTGCCGACGGGCCCGAAGAGATCTATTGACATCCGCACCCGCCATTCCTATGGTGTATCTAACGTGATCTTTTGACAAGATCACAGACAAGATCACATGAGGTGAATGACCACCGCAGTGTCGGGCGGATGCGCAGTCGCACACCGGCCGGGCACACCGAGCCTCGGTTCAGGGCGAGCTGATGCGGCGGTCGCGACGCGAACGGGAGCAGAGATGCGCGCAGTTGTATTCGCCGCCGAGGGGCAGCTGACCCTCGAGGAACGGCCGACACCCGAGCCCGGGTACAAAGAGATCCTGATCGAGACGGCGGCGGTGGGCATCTGCGGCACCGACACGCACGTGTTCGACGGCGAGTTCGAGGGAACCGTGTTCCCGCTCGTACCGGGGCACGAGGCGACGGGCACGATCGTGGCGCTCGGCAAGGGCGTGAACGACGGGGTCTACCACTTCAAGGTCGGCGACCACGTCGCCGTCAACCCCAGCACCACGTGCGGCGAGTGCGAGTTCTGCCTCAACGGCCACCAGAACCTGTGCCCGAAGTGGAACGGCCTGGGCGTGGTCGCCTCCGACGGGGCATCCCAGCAGTTCTTCACCGCGCCGTCGACCAACGTGTACAAGCTCGACCCCGCCACCGACCTCTACCAGGCCGCGCTGATCGAGCCGCTGGCCTGCGCGATCCGCGGCTGGGACGTGCTGCCCCGCCGCCTCGGCGACCACGTGCTGGTCTACGGCGCCGGCACGATGGGTCTGCTGATGGCCCAGCTCGCGGGCCGGGCCGGTGCCGCGACGGTGAGCATCGTCGACCTGAACGAGGACCGCCTGCAGGTGGCCGCCGAATGCGGCATCGTCAACCGCTACACCAGCGCCGACCAGGCCGACCGGGCGAAGTGGGACGTCGTGATCGACTGCACCGGCAACATCCGCGCGATCGAGGATGCTCTGACTCGGGTCAAGCCCGCCGGCTTCTTCCAGGACTTCGGGGTCGCCCCCGCCGACCGCACCGCGCAGTACTCGCCGTTCCGCGTCTACCGCGACGAGATCTCGATCGTCGGCACGATGGCGGTGCTCAACTCGTTCGGCCGCGCCGTCGAGCTGTTCCAGGCCGGCGCGATCAACGCCAAGGCGATGATCAGCCACTCGTTCACCCTCGACGACTACGCCGAGGCTCTGGAGATGTTCCGCGCCGGAACCGGTCGCAAGCTGCAGATCCGCCCGAACGACACCGAGTCCCGGGTGCTGATCCCATGAGCGCCGCCACCTCGGCCGTCGTCGTGAAGCGGAACGGCCTGAGCCCGCTGACCAAGCGGATCATCTGGATCGTCCTGATCGTGGCCCTCATCGTCGCGATGGCGCTGAGCACGCGGGTCGTCACCAAGGGGTCGGCGCTCGCCGCCGGCTCGGGCCAGTTCAGCGCCGCCGACTACGGCAAGACGCAGTTCCCGAAGATGCAGGAGTTCATCTCCGCCAACGCGGTCGGTGCGACCGAACTGGCGACCGCGGTCGCGGCCGATCAGGGCGCCGCGGCCAAGAAGTACGGCCACTCCACCGACGACGTCACCTACATCATCCCGGTGAAGTTCACCGGTGTGGTCGGCCAGATCCCGGCGGCCGGGTACACCCCGATCACGGTGACGGGCCTGGCGGGCGACGTGAAGATCGGCCTGCAGCTGGGCCCGGCCGTCAACGGCACCGACCTGCGCGATGTCACCGGCAAGGTCACGCTGAACAACTTCGAGAACCAGATCCAGTACCAGGATGCCGGTCAGGCGATCAACGAGCAGCTCAAGAAGGACGTGCTGGCCAAGGTCGACGCGACCGGGCTGCAGGGCAAGACGATCTCGGTCGAAGGCGCCTTCACGCTGATCAACCCGAAGCAGTGGAACGTCACGCCCTCCAAGATCACGGTGGGGCCATGAGCGGCACGCAGCGCGACGACCAGGCCGAGACCCCCGTGCTGTCGGCTCGCGACATCGTGAAGAACTACGGCGGCGTGCGGGCGCTGAAGGGCGTGAACTTCGACGTCTACCCGGGCACCGTCACGACGCTGTTCGGTGAGAACGGCGCCGGCAAGTCGACACTGATGAAGATCCTCTCCGGTGTGGAGAAGCCGACCTCGGGCACGATCCTGCTCGACGGCGAGGAGATCGAATTCGCCGACACCAACGACGCGCGCAATCACGGCATCTCGATCATCCACCAGGAGCTCAGCCTGTCGCCGAACGTCTCGGTGCGCGACAACCTGTTCATGGGGCGCGAGCTGCACCGCGGGCTGGGCGTGGACTTCGCGGCGCAGCTGCGCCGCAGCCATGAGGCCCTGGCGGAGCTCGGCCTGCAGATCGACCCGAGTGTCAAGGTCGGCGACCTGCGGCTGGGCGAGCAGCAGCTGATCGAGATCGCCCGAGCGCTGCTGGCCGACTCGCGCATCCTGATCATGGACGAGCCGACCTCGGCGCTGTCGGCCAACGAGGTCGACATCCTGTTCCGGGTGATCGACGAGCTCACCGCCAAGGGCGTCGCGATCGTCTACATCTCGCATCACCTCGAAGAGGCGCTGCAGGTCACCGACCACGCGGTGGTGCTGCGCGACGGCGCGATGACCGCGAAGGCGCCGCGGACCGACATCGACCTGGAGTGGATCGTGCGGAACATGGTCGGCGAGAACTTCGACCTCGGTTCACCGCCGACCGGCTACGAGTTCGGACCGGTCGCACTCGAGGTCTCCGAGGTCAGCGTCAGCGACCCCAAGGATCCCGATCGGATGCTGGTGGACAATCTCTCGCTGCAGGTGCGCGAGGGCGAGATCGTCTGCATCTACGGCCTGATGGGGGCCGGGCGCACCGAGCTGCTCGAGTCCGTGGCCGGGCGCCGCGCGATCGAGCATGGCACGGTCAGCGTGCGCGGGCGCGACATCACGCACCTCAGCCTGCGCGGCCGACTGGCTTCGGGCCTGGGCCTGGTGCCCGAGGACCGCCAGCGCGACGGTCTGGTGCAGACGATGAGCGTCGGCCGCAACATCTCGCTGGCCTCGGTCAGCACCTTCGTGAAGGGGCTGTTCGTCTCACGCAAGCGCGAGGCCGCGCACGTCGCGGACGCCATCGACGCCGTGCGCGTGAAGACCTCGGGCGGCGGGGCCCCGATCGGCTCGCTGTCCGGCGGCAATCAGCAGAAGGTGGTCATCGGCAAGATCGTCTCCACCGGGCCCACGGTGCTGCTGCTGGACGAGCCCACCCGCGGCATCGACGTCGGCGCGAAGGCCGAGGTGTTCCGGCTCGTCGCGCAGCGCGCGAAGACGGGGCTTGCCGTGCTGTACTCCACCAGCGAGGTGAGCGAATGCCTGAGCATCGCGCACCGGATTCTCGTGATGGCTCGCGGCCACATCGTCGCCGAGTTCGATCCCACCGTCACCAAGGAACAGATCATGGCCGCCTCCGGCGAAGCCGTGATCGCCGCGTAGGCGCGACCCGAAGGAACAAAGACTCATGTCTCAACTGACCACAGCCGGCCGGCGTCGCCCCTTCGAGGGGCTCACCTGGGCGGCAGTCCTGCTCGAAGGGCGCGCGTACTTCGCGCTCCTGGCGATCTTCCTCGTCTTCACGATCCTCGCCCCCAACGCGTTCCCGACGCTGTCGAACATCATCGTGATGTGCCAGCAGGTGTCCGTGTACGCCATCTTGTCGATCGGCATGCTGGTCGTCATCATGGACGGCGGCATCGACCTGTCGGTCGGCTCCACGCTGGGCCTGTCCGGCATGGTCGCCGGCCTCGCGCTGCAGGGCTTCCCGATCGGCGGCGTCATCCTCTACCCGCCGGTGTGGGTCGTCGTGATCCTCGCCGTTGCCACCGGCGCCCTGGTCGGACTGCTCAACGGCGTGCTGGTGGCCCGGCTGAATGTGGCGCCGTTCGTGGCCACGCTGGGCACCATGTACGTCGTGCGCGGGCTCGCCGCGCTGACCACGAACGGCCTGACCGTCAACAACCTCGGCGGCAAGCCCCAACTGGGCAACACCGGCTTCGAATGGCTCGGCTTCAACTCGATGCTGGGCATTCCGGTCGGCGTGTGGATCATGGTGCTGATCAGCATCGTGGCCAGCCTGCTGCTGAGCCGCACGGTCTACGGACGCTGGCTGTACGCCCAGGGCGGCAACCGCCGGGCGGCCGAGCTGTCCGGTGTGCCGGTGAAGAAGGTCAGCGTGCGCGCCTACGTCATCGCCGGCGTGTGCGCCGCGATCGCCGGCGTCATCCTCACCAGCGAGCTGACCAGCGCCGGGCCCACCCAGGGCACCTCGTACGAACTGACCGCGATCGCCGCGGTCGTCATCGGCGGCGCCTCGCTGTTCGGCGGCACCGGCAACGTGCGCGGCACCCTGCTGGGCGCGTTCGTGATCGGCTTCCTGGCCGCGGGGCTGACGATCGTCGGAATCTCGGCGTACGTGCAGACCGTGTTCACCGGCGCCGTCATCGTGCTCGCGGTGCTGCTGAACAGCATCCAGCTCCGTTCTCGCCGGCCCCGCAAGCCCGGGGTGCCGGCGGCACCGGAGGCCACGGCCTCCGCACCACCAGGGGACGGCGACACAGCCGCCGAACCCACCGTCTCGCAGAACGCCGGCTGACCCCGGTCACCGGTCCATCACCAACCGAGAGAAGGAATCACAGATGTCTCGCAAATCAATCGTCGCAGCACTGGCGCTCGGCGCCAGCGCGCTGATGGTGCTCAGCGGCTGCTCCGGCGGCGGCGCCACCAGCCCGTCCTCGTCCGAAGCGCCCTCTGCCGGCAAGGCCGGCGGCTTCATCCAGATCATCGTCAACGACCCGTCCAACCCGTACTGGCTCACCGAGGGCAACGTGGCACAGGCCGAAGCCGAGAAGCTCGGCTACACCGCGTCGGTGGCGGCGTCCAAGGGCGATGTGAACACGGAGTCGACCATCATCGACACCGCGATCGCCAAGCACGCCGCCGGCATCATCCTCGACCCCGCCAATGCGCAGGGCTCGATCGGCAACATCCAGCGCGCGATGTCGAAGAAGATCCCGGTGTTCCTGGTCAACGCCGAGATCGACCAGCAGGGTGTCGCGCTGGGCCAGCTCGTCTCCAACAACGCGCAGGGCGCGGCGCTGGGCGCACAGCAGTGGATCAAGGTCGCCGGCACGAAGGGCAATTACGCAGAGCTGTTCGGCCTGCCGTCGGACAACAACGCGGCGACCCGCTCCAACGGCTACAAGACGGTGATCTCGCAGTACCCGGACTGGAAGGAAGTCGCCAAGCAGACGGCCAACTGGGACCGTGCGCTGGGCCAGCAGAAGATGCAGTCCATTCTGCAGGCGCACCCGGACATCAACGCCGTGATCTCGGGCAACGATGAGATGGCGCTGGGCGCCATCGCCGCCATCAAGCAGGCCGGCAAGAAGCTGTCGGCCGACGGCACCGCCGGCGGCATCGTGGTCGGCGGCTTCGACGGCTCGCCGGATGCGGTCACAGCCATCAAGGCCGGTGAGCTCGCCTACACCGTGCTGCAGCCGGTCGCCGTGTTCGCGGCCAAGGCCGTGGACCAGCTCGACGAGTACATCCGCACCGGCAAGAAGCCCGCGCAGGAGAAGCAGTCCTTCGACTGCATCCTGATCACGAAGGCCAACGTCGACAAGATGACCGGACCGTTCACCTACAGCGGCTGATCATCGCACAACGGCCGTGCTCCCGTGCGGCCAGACCGGAGCGGGTGCCTCGCCAGTGCACCCGCTCCGGACCCATCCGGCACCCGACGAAGAGGGACCATGGCCTACCTACTGAATGACCCGGCGGACTTCGCCGACGAGTCCGCAGCCGGCTTCGTCGCGGCCCATCGCGCTGCCGTGCGGCGAGTGCGCGGCGGTGTCGCGCGGGCCGCCGCCACCTCTCCCGGCCAGGTGGCCGTGGTGATCGGCGGCGGATCGGGCCACTATCCCGCCTTCGCCGGCCTGGTCGGCCCCGGCATCGCGCACGGCGCGGCCATGGGCAACGTGTTCGCCTCACCGAGCGCGCACCAGGTGCACGCGGTCGCCAAGGCGGTGGCCACGGATGCCGGTGTGCTGCTCAGCTACGGCAACTATGCCGGCGACGCCCTGAACTTCGACCAGGCGCAGGAGCAGCTGCGCGCCGAGGGCGTCCCCTGCCAGACGGTGCGCGTGACCGACGACATCTCCAGTGCCGCCCCGGACGAGGCGCACAAGCGCCGCGGCGTGGCCGGCGATCTCGCCGTCTTCAAGGTCGCCGGCTGGGCGGCCGAACAGGGTCGCTCGCTCGATGAGGTCGCCGCCCTCGCCGGGCGCGCGAACGATCGCACCCGGTCGATCGGCGTGGCCTTCTCGGGCTGCACGCTGCCCGGTGCGGCCGAGCCGCTGTTCACGGTGCCGGCCGGTCAGATGGCCGTCGGCATGGGCATCCACGGCGAGCCCGGCATCGCGATGGTCGATCTGCCGAGCTCGGCCGAGATCGCCCGGATGATGGTGGGGCGCCTGCTCGAGGAGCGCCCGGAAGACACCGACCAGGCGCGCGTGGGCGTGATCGTCAACGGCCTGGGCGCGGTCAAGTCCGAAGAGCTGTTCGTGCTCTACGGCACCGTGGCGGCCGAGCTCGAGGCGGCCGGCATCGAGATCGTCGACCCCGAGGTCGGCGAATACGCCACCAGCTTCGAGATGGCCGGGCTCTCGCTCACCCTGATCTGGCTCGACGACGAGCTCGAGCAGGCCTGGTGCGCACCCGCCCGCACCCCCGCCTATCGCAAGGGCGCGATGGAGTCGTCCGCACAGAGTGCTGCCGCCGACGAGGTTGCCGCCGACGACACCGCCGAGCCCGTCATCGTCGCGGCCGGCCCCGAGGCGGCCGCGGCCGGGGCGCTGGCGGCGACGGCGATCGCCGCGATCCGTGCGGTGGTCGACCGCGAGGCGGACGAACTGGGCCGCCTGGACGCGATCGCCGGTGACGGCGACCACGGCATCGGCATGCAACGCGGCGCCCGCGCCGCCGATGCCGCCGCGGCGCAGGCCGCGGCCGCACACGCCGGCATCGGCACGGTGCTGGCGCTCGCCGGTGACGCCTGGGCCGATAAGGCCGGCGGCACCTCGGGCGCTCTCTGGGGAATGGCGCTGCGCGCGGTCGGGAAGCGGCTGGGGGATTCCACCGCTCCCGACCCGCGCGCGGTCGCCGGCGCCGTCGCGCACGCCCGCGACCGGGTACAGGACTTCGGCAAGGCGCAGGTGGGCGACAAGACGCTCGTCGACGCGCTCGTCCCGTTCACCGACACCCTGGCCGCGCGAGTGGACGGCGGCGCGGGTCTTGCCGAGGCGTGGACGGATGCCGCCGCGGCGGCCACCTCCGCTGCGGCGGCCACGTCGGACCTGGTGCCCAAGATGGGCCGGGCCCGACCCCACGTGCAGAAGAGTCTGGGCACCCCCGATCCGGGTGCCGTCTCGCTGGCGCTGGCGATGACGGCGGTCGCCGCCGTCCTCGTGGCGCAGCGCGACATCCGAGAAGAGAAGGAGAACTGAGATGGCTCGTACCTGGCGTGTGATCGTCGGATCCGACGACGCCGGCTTCCAGTACAAGGAAGCCCTGAAGGCAGACCTGCAGAACGACCCGCGGGTCTCGGAGGTCATCGACGTGGGCGTGGACGCGCAGTCGCACACCCCCTACCCGACCGTCGCGATCGCGGCGGCCGAGAAGGTGCGCGACGGCGAAGCCGACCGCGCGCTGCTGGTGTGCGGCACCGGGCTGGGCGTGGCGATCGCCGCGAACAAGGTGCCCGGCATCCGCGCCGTGACCGCGCACGACAGCTACAGCGTCGAGCGCGGCGTGCTCAGCAACAACGCCCAGGTCTTGGCCTTCGGGCAGCGCGTGGTCGGCCTCGAGCTGGCCCGGCGCCTGGCCCGGGAATGGCTCGGCTACGAGTTCGACGAGACGTCGGCGTCGGCTGCGAAGGTCGCCGTGATGAAGGAGTACGAGGCGGGCCAGTCCGCAGCATCCGGCGACACCGCCGGAGACCCGCACTGATGGACGATCACGCCGCGGTCACTCTCGGTGTCAGCCTGAAGCTGTACCTCGACACCCGGAGCACCGTGGCGTGGGCGCGCGCCGTCGGCGAGCTCGCTCGCCGCCACCCGGCCGTGCAGGACGGTTCGGTGCGGCTGTTCGCGCTGCCGTCGCTGCCGGCGCTGCTTCAGGTGCGCGACGCGCTGGACGGCAGTGCGGTCGGGCTCGGCGCACAGGACCTGTTCTGGGAGGATCGCGGCGCGTACACCGGCGCCGTCAGCGGGACCGACCTGCGCCAGGTCGGGTGCTCGTATGTCGAGGTCGGGCACGCCGAGCGGCGCGCCGTGTTCGGCGAAGACGATGAGATCATCCGCAAGAAGCTGGCCGCTGCCGTGCGCAACGGGCTGACCCCGGTGCTGTGCGTGGGGGAGGACGTGCGGGAGGCGGCTCCCGAGGCCGTCGCGCAGTGCCTCGCGCAGATCGACGCCGCCCTCGGCGACGCGTCGACCGTGGTGCCCGAGCTGATCGTCGCGTACGAGCCGGTGTGGGCGATCGGGGCCGCCCAGCCCGCGCCGGCGGAGTGGATCGCCGAGGTCTCGGCCGCGCTGCGGACCGGTCTCAGCGCCGACCCGCGGGTCGCGGCATCCACCCTCATCTACGGCGGCAGCGCGCAGCCCGGCCTGCTCGGCCGGCTCGGCGGCAGCGTCGACGGGCTCTTCCTGGGCCGGTTCGCGCACGACCCGGAGCAGCTGGAGCGGGTGGTCGACGAGGCCGCGGCGATGCGCTCGGCGCATGTCGGGGAACGAGGCGGAAGTGACGGCAATGACCCAGTCGCCCTCTGGTGAGGGGGCGTCGGACGGGCCGGTCGCGCACGAGTCGGTGTCGCGGCAGGGGCGCCAGCAGGCCCGCCAGCGCGAGATCACCGAGGCGGTGATGGCCGCCGGTGCGATCCGCATCGAGACGTTGGCCGAGCGGTTCGGCATCAGCGTGATGACCGTCCATCGCGACCTCGACGAACTCGAGGGGCGCGGTCTGCTGCGCAAGAGCCGGGGCGTCGCGACGGCGCTGTCGTCGGCGCTGGTCGAGTCCAGCGACGTGTATCGGCAGAGCCGGCAGCTGAGTGAGAAGGATGCCATCGCGCGCGCCGCGCTGGAGTTCATCGAACCCGGCCAAGCCATCATGCTGGACGACTCGACCACGACGATGCAGCTGGTGCCGATGCTGCACGCCAAGACGCCGCTGACGGTGATCACCAACACGCTGACGATCATGGACGAGCTGCGCGGGGCGCGCGGCATCACGCTGCTGTCGGTGGGCGGGCAGTACTACAACTGGTGCTCGGCGTTCATGGGCCGGATGGCGGTGCAGGCGGTCGCGACGCTGCGGGCGGACGTCTTCGTGATGTCGACGTCGGCGATCACCGACGACATCGCGTTCCACCAGACGCTGGAGACCGTCGACATCAAGAAGGCGATGTTCGACGCGGCCAGCCGGCGGATCCTGCTGGCCGACCACACCAAGTTCGACAAGCGGGCGCTGCATGCGCTGCTGCCGCTGAGCGACTTCGACGCCGTGATCGTCGACGCCGACACGGCGCCGGTGCACGTGCGGCGGCTGCGCAAGGCCGGCATCGAGGTCATCGTGGCCCGCCGCGGTGCGAAGGGTGGGCGCGATGAATCCGCGACTTGACGTGCTCGGAGCGATCAACCTCGATCTGCTCGCGCATGTGCAGCGCGCGCCGGCGCCCGGAGAGACGGTCGCCGACGGCGTGCTGACGCGCGAACCCGGGGGCAAGGGCGCCAACCAGGCCGCGGCGGCGGCACGGCTGGGTGGCCAGGTGCGCCTGATCGGCGCGGTCGGCGCCGACGATGCCGGCACGCAGATGCTCGCCTCGCTGCGCGAGGCGGGCGTGGACACCGCCGGCGTGCAGACCGTCTCGGACCCGACCGGCACGGCCCTGATCGTGGTGGATGCCGACGGCGAGAACTCGATCGTCGTGTGCGCCGGTGCGAACCTGAAGATCGACCCGGCCGCGATCGTGCGCGATCCGGCGGTGCCGGTGCTGACCCAGCTCGAGATCGATGCCGAGGTGGTGGACCACGTCGCGCGCACCAGCACCGGACTGTTCGCGCTGAACGTCTCGCCCGCCCGGGAACTGAGCGCCGTGCTGTGGAAGCGCACGGGGCTGTTCATCGTGAACGAGGGCGAATACGCGGCGCTGCCGCGGCTGGCCACGGCGCCGCTGGTCGCGCTGACCCTCGGCGCCGAGGGAGCCGTGCTGCTGCGTCGCGGGGTGCGGGTCGCGCAGGCACCCGGCGTGCCGACGAGTGTGGTCAGCACCGTGGGGGCGGGTGACGCGTTCGCCGCTGCGCTGACCGTCGGTCTGCTGCAGGGCGTCGATGAGGAGCGCGCACTGGCCGCCGCCTGTGCGGTGGGCGCCGCGGTCGTCGCCGACGCGCGCACCCGGCCGCCGCTGCAGGCGCTGGCGGCGTACCTGCCTCAGGTGTGAGGCGTTGTTCGCGCACCTGCTGGGGCGTAGGACGCGCGTCGGGCGCCTACGCTGAATGGTGGCTGGAAAGGACACGATGGCACACCTCATCCCGATCACGAACACGCCGCGCGACTATGCCTGGGGCGCCGTCGACGGCGTCGCGGGGGCGCTGGGCTGGGCGCCCACCGGCGCGCCGGAGGCCGAGCTGTGGCTGGGGGCGCATCCGCTCTCGCCGAGCCGGCGGGTGGGCACCGGGGATTGGCAGGACCTGACCGAATGGGAGGCGCATTCCGGTCGTACGCTGCCCTACCTGTTGAAGGTGCTGGCGGCGGCATCCCCGCTCTCGCTGCAGGCGCACCCGACCCCCGAACAGGCGGCATCCGGCTTCGCCCGCGAAGAGGCGGCCGGTGTGCCGCTGACCGCACGCGAGCGCAATTACAAGGACCCCCACGCCAAGCCCGAGCTGATCGTCGCCGTCGATGACGGCTTCGAGGCGCTGTGCGGCTTTCGGCCGGTGGCCGAGACCCTGGCGCTGATCGACGCACTGACAGCGGCATCCGACACACCCGAGGCGCTGGCATCGTGGCGGGCGGCGACCGCGGCAGGCGTGCGCGAGGCGTTCGAGTGGCTGCTCTCCGGAGCGGCCGACGGGGCCGTCGCTGCGGCGGTCGCGACCGCGCAGGCGCACCCGGCCGACTTCGAGCTGATCGATCGGCTGGCGCGGGCCTATCCGGGGGACCCCGGCATTCTCGTCGCGCAGATGCTGAACCCCGTGACGCTGGCGGCGGGGCAGTCGCTGTGGCTGCCCGCGGGCAATATCCACGCGTATCTGCGCGGCACCGGGGTGGAGCTGATGGGCCCGAGCGACAACGTGCTGCGGGGCGGACTGACGCCCAAGCACATCGACCGCGACGAGCTGGCGAAGGTGCTCGACTTCACACCGGGCCCGCCGTCGCGGCTGCAGCCGGCGCCCCTCGGGTCGAACGTGGTGTCGTACCGTCCGGCATCGGTGGAATCGGGCGCGGGCGTCGGGTTCGAGCTGCTGGCCGTCACCGGCGACGCGACCTTCGCGGTCGACTCGGCCGCCATCGCGGTCGTCCTCGAGGGTGCGTTCACGCTGAGCGCCGGCGGAGCGGAGGCTGCGGCCGATCGCGGTGCGATCCTGTTCGTCGACGCGGCCGCCGAGCTGAACGCGGCCGGCTCGGGACGCTTGTTCGTCGCGACCGGGGTGTGAAGCGGGGCTGGGGCCGGGTTGCCGGCCCGGCTGACGGCCGTGTCTGAGATCGAGCGGGGTGGGCTGAGGGCGGAGGCTCAAGTCGGGCCGGCGGCCAGAACTCCTTCGATCCGTGCCGTTCCGGCCCGCTGCGCGGCGTGTCGGGGCCCGTCGGCTCCGGTTGGGAGGAGTTCTGCCCGGTCGGCCTGCCGCACCGCGGCGGCGCCGGCCGGTTCGAGGCACGGGTGACGGGTCCCGCCGGCCCACAGCAGGGGTGGCGAGGCCGGCGGCCCGCGCGTAGTGTGCCACCGTGAGCGACGTTCGTGCGGACGTGTGCATCGCCGGGGGCGGGCCCGCCGGCGTGATGCTCGGGCTGCTGCTGGCGCGAGCGGGCATCGATGTGCTGGTGCTCGAGAAGCACGACGATTTCTTCCGCGACTTCCGCGGCGACACGGTGCACCCTTCGACGCTGAACCTGATCGACGCACTCGGTCTGCGCGCGCGGTTCGACGCCATCGCGCACGCGCCGCTGCGGCGACTGGATGCCGTGATCAACGGCATCCGCCTGCACCTGGTCGATTTCACCTCGCTCCCGCCGCCGAACCGGTTCGTGACGCTGATGCCGCAGTGGGATCTGCTCGACCTGCTCGCCGAGGCCGGGGCGGAGCATCCGTCGTTCCACCTGCGGATGGGCGCCGAGGTGACCGGCCTGGTCGAGCGCGGCGGCCGCGTGCGCGGCGTGCGTGCGCGCACCGCCGACGGTGAGCTGACGGTGCAGGCGCGCCTCGTGGTCGCCGCCGACGGCCGCAGCTCGACGGTGCGGCGCGCGCTCGGACTGGTGCCGCGCGAGCGGCCGGTCGACTCCGACGTCATGTGGTTCCGGGTGCCCAGGCCGCAGCGGCCGGTGCCCGACACGCTCGCGTGGGCCGGCCCTGGCGGTGTGGCGATCACGATTCCGCGGCCGGACTACCTGCAGTGCGCGCTGCTCGTGCCCAAGGAGTCCGACGAGGCGCTGCACGCGCAGGGGATCGACGCGTTCCGCGCGCAGGTCGTGCGGGTCGTGCCGCGACTGGGCGAGGTGATCGACGCGGTCGCCTCGTACGACGACGTGAAGCTGCTGTCGGTGCAGATCGACCGGCTGCCGCGGTGGTGGCGCCCCGGCGTGCTGCTGATCGGGGATGCCGCTCATGCCATGTCGCCGATGTTCGGCGTCGGCATCAACTATGCGGTGCAGGACGCCGTCGCCGCGGCCCGCGTGCTCGTGCCGGCGCTCGCCGCGCAGGCGTCGGACGCGGTGGATCGGGCCTGCGCGGCCGTGCAGCGGCGCCGCGACCGGCCGACCGCGATGATGCAGGCCATCCAGTATCGCGCGCATCGCTTCATCGCGAGCGGGCGCATCGGGCGCATCATCTCCCACCCGCCGACCAGGCCGCAGCGTGTCGTGCTGCGGCTGGTGCTGCCGCTGCTCACGCCGCTGCTGGCACGGCTGGTGGGCTATGGGTTTCGCCCGGAGCGGCTGGAGTGACAGCGCCCGCGACCTGCGGCATCCACCAGTCCGGATCGGTCCAGCGGTCGGCGGCATCCGCCCGCGCCAGGTCGGACAGGTAACCCGGCTGCGCGGCCATCCGCTCGCGCACCGACTCGTGCAGCACGGCGTCGTCGGGGATGCGCCGGTGGCGGGGGATCAGCAGGTTCCAGGCCCACTGGTTGCGGTGCGCCGGCGCCTGTTGCGCGTAGGAGCGCTCGACGGCGCAGTACCGCGCATAGGCGACGGCGGGCTGCTGGTCGCGCAGCCGCAGCTGGCCGCACACGCCGTCGAAGACCCACTTGAGCGCGATCGTGGCCAGCTCGTGGTTCTGGAAGGTGCCGCCGACGTCGCAGTGCACGCCGGGGAACCACGCCTCTTCGAACCCGTCGCGCCGATCGACCGGCAGGTAACGGAACGGACGCCGCGTCTCGTCGATCGAGACCGCGTGCCGCAGCCGGCGCACGTTCCACAGCGAGCTGGTGTCGGGCCAGTCGAGGCTGCCGAGCCCCGCGAACCAGGCCTCCACGGTGTCCCAGACCCCGAGGTACTCGACCGGGATCGCGTGCACATCCGCGGCGGCGAACCCGCCGGAGGCCGGTGCCACCGGCTCGCCGGCCGTGCCCCAGCACAGGGCGTCGGCGAAGGCCTTCGCCTCGCGGGCGCGCAGCGCGACGGACTTCTTCGTGCCGGCCGGCTTCACATACTGCGCGACCGCGTATTCGACGAGGTGCTCCGATCCGCTGCGCAGCAGCCCCGGGCGTGCCAGCAGCGCCGCCAGGGCGCGTGCCGTGTAGGCGCCGCGGCTGAACCCGAAGATGAACACGCGGTCGCCGGGCCGGTAGTGATCCACCAGCCAGCCGTAGGCCTGGCTGACCTTCCGCCGCATCCCGAATCCGAACGCGAGCCCGCACAGCTGCGACAGCCAGCGCTCGATCGATCCGCGCGCGGTCGCCGACGGCAGCGTGCCGACTCCGGGGTCGTAATAGGCGATCTGCGCGGCCGGATCGTCCAGGTCGAGCATCATGAACACCTTGGCCGCATTGGTCGGATGCCGGTCGAGCTCATTGCTGGTGCCATCCAGGCAGACCACGATGTTCTTGGGCGCGTAGGGCGTACTCATGATTGCCTCCTCGTGGGAAGAGGCGGGGAGCAGCACCGGTGATACGTGGGTCGTGGCCGCGGGCTGACGGTGGGCGGATGCCCGTGGCCTGCTGTCCGGGCCGCCGAACCGGGGGCCGCCCCGGTTCGCCGCGCTGGCCCGGCCCCTATCCCCGCGCGCCCCGGACGGCATCCCAGACGGCGTCGGCGACCTGTCGCTTCGTGCCGGATGCCTCGGCCACCACGGCGCCCGCGCGGCCGAGCACGACCACGGTGTTCTCGGATGCCTCGAACCCGCCGGTCCAGCCGACCCGGTTCACGACCAGCAGGTCGGTGCCTTTGCGGGCGTGCTTGCGGCGGCCGCGATCGAGCAGGTCGGCGTCGTCGGCCGCGGTCTCGGCGGCGAAGCCGACGATGGTCTGGCCCTCCCGCCGCGCGCGCACGAGACCGGCCAGCACATCCTCGGTCTCGACCAGCTCCAGAGTGCGCGCGTGGCCGCTGACGGCATCCTTGCTCAGCTTGCCGTCCGAGACCGACGCCGGCCGGTAATCGGCCACGGCCGCGGCCATCACGATCACGTCGGCGTCGGCGGCGGCATCCACCATCGCGGCCTGCAGCTCGGCGGCGGTGCCGACCCGACGCATCGGAATCGTGCCCGCCTCATCCAGGACGCCCGCATCGGTGTGCGCCGCGACCAGTGTCACGGCCGCGCCGCGGTCGGCGGCGGCCCGGGCCAGGGCGGTGCCCTGCCGTCCACTGGAGCGATTGCCCAGGAACCGCACCGGATCCAGCGGCTCGCGGGTGCCGCCGGTCGAGACGACCACGCGCAGCCCGGCCAGGTCCTGCGGCGCGATCACGGCGAGTGCGGCGGCGACGATCTCTTCCGGCTCGACCATGCGGCCGGGGCCCGAGTCGCCGCCGGTGAGCGGGCCGTCGCCGGGCCCGATCACGTGCGCGCCCCGTTCGATGAGTGTGGCGATGTTGTGCTGGGTGGCGGGATGCCGCCACATCTCGGTGTGCATCGCCGGCGCCAGAACGACTGGCGCCGTGGTGGCAAGTAGGGTGGTGCCCAGCAGGTCGTCGGCGATGCCGGCGGCCATCTTGGCAAGGGAGTTGGCAGTGGCGGGCGCGACGATCACGAGATCAGCGGACTGGCCGAGGGCGACATGGCGCACCTGCGGCACGTCGTCATGCACCGAGGTGGTGACCGGGTGGCGGCTGATCGCCTCCCACGTCGGCAGCCCGACGAACCGCAGCGCGTCGACGGTGGGCACGACATGAACCTGGTGACCGGCTTTCACCAGCAGCCGCACCAGGTGCACCGACTTGTAGGCCGCGATGCCGCCGGTGACTCCCACGACGATGAACATGGCACGATCCTCCCATCTCCCGGCGGAGGTGCGCGATGTGCACGGTGATCCTGCGCGTGCCGGACCATGCCGGCGAGCCGATGCGCATCCTGGCCGTGCGCGATGAAGACCCGAATCGGCCGTGGCAGCCGCTGGGCGCCTGGTGGCCCGAGGCGCATCCGGGCGTGGTCGGGGTGCGCGACGTGCGCGCGGGCGGTGCCTGGCTGGCAGCGGATGCCGCGACCCGGCGCCTGGCCGTACTGCTGAACCGGCACAGCCCGCCGGTTCCCGAAGGCGTCGCGCCGATCTCACGGGGGGCGATCGTGCTGGATGCCGTCGCCGGCGACGCTCCGGAACCGACGCACGCGGTTCTCGGCTTCAACCTCGTCGACGCCGGGCCGGACGGGGTGCGGGTCATCACGTGGGACGGCCTGACGCGCAGCGAGGTCGCGGTGCCGCCGGGCACCCACATGATCGCGCACGACGACCTGGACGACCCGCGCACCGCTCGGATCACCGCCTGGCACGATGCGTTTGCCGCTGCGTCGACGACCGACGACGCGGCGGCATCCGCTTCGCCCGCGATGCAGGCGGGGGAGGTCGCCGACCCCGACCGGGCGCTCGCCGACACCGTGCCGCCGGCGTCGGGCGCCATCGCCTCGGGCGGACCGGCCTGGGCGCATCCGTGGCTCGAGGTGCTGGCGCGCAGCGCCGAGCTGGGGGCCACGGACGACCGGGCGATCATCCGCGACAACCGGCCGCTGGGCTATCCGACCCAGTCGCTGCTGCTGTGCGTGGCCTCGATCGGGACGGACGGCGTCGAGGTGGAGTACGGGCAACTCGATCTGCCCGGGCACTGGAACCCGGTGCATCTGGTGCCGCCGCGCGGCCTCGACATCTGAGCCGGCACCGGCCCGGCATCGGCCCGGCATCGGCCCGGCACGGAAAGAATCTTCACCCACCCCCTATCTATTAAGAACCTTTCCTGATAGATTCCGACTCACAAGCGAAAGCGAAACGAATCCATGTCGACGAAGACACTGCCCGGCACGCCTTCCTGGTTGCGCCAGCGAAACGAGCGCACCGTGCTCTCGGTGCTGTTCGACCATGGCGTGCTGACCCGCAATCGCATCGGTGAGTTGTCTGGGTTGTCCAAGCCCACGGCATCGCAGATCGTGGCACATCTCGGAGACGTGGGGATCATCGAGGCGGTCGGCGAGGTCTCCCGCGGGCGCGGCCCCAATGCCGCCACCTACAGCGTGCGCAGCGACCGAGGTCTCGGTGTGGCCGTCGACATCGGTGAGTCTGAGATGCGCTCGACGGTCGTCGACGTCAACGGCACGGAATATCCCATCGCAGAGACCGTCATCGACGCGAGCGAGGGCGACCGCGCCGCGGCGTCGGTGGTGCAGCAGGCCGTGGACGCCGCCTGCGCGGCAGCAGGCAAGTCCCCCTCCGCTGTCCGCGTCGTGTCCCTCGGGATCCCCGGATCGGTCGATCCGCGCACCGACGAGCTCTCCTTCATCGATGCGTTGCCGAACTGGCCGACGAAGAATGTCCGCGCCCAGCTTGAGGCCGAGCTCGGGTTCGAGGTCGTCATCGACAACGACGTCAACCTCGCGGCGATCGCCGTGCGCAGCGAGGGGTCGGGCGCCGAGGCGAACAGCTTCGCGCTGCTCTGGATGGGCGAGGGCCTCGGCCTGGCCGTCGATCTCGCCGGGGCCGTGCATCGCGGGGCTGCCGGTGGTGCCGGTGAGATCGGCTACCTGCCGGCGCCGCGCAACGCGGCTGAGATCGACCCGGACGCCACCGACCTGCAGCAGCTGTTCGGCCAGGCGGCAATCCTCGCCATCTCGCGTGCGCACGGCGTATCGGGCGATGACCGGGCGGTGCTGGAGGCGCTGACCACCCATCCCGCGCGCGCGGCCGTGCTGACCGAGGTCGCTCGCCGCGTGGCGATCGGGGTGGTGCCGGTGCTGGCGATCCTCGACCCGGAGCTGATCGTCCTCGGCGGCCCCGTCGGTGCGGCCGGCGGAGAGCTGCTGGCCGAACTTGTCAGCTCCGAGGTCCGCCGCACGACGCTGTGGCATCCCCGCATTACCGACTCCGGCATCGCAGTGCATCCGGTGCTGCGCGGCGCCCGCATAGTGCTCGTCCGCGAGGTGCGGCAGCGCCTGCTGCATGAACTCGAAGCGAAGTCCTGACGGACGCGCGGCATTGCGCGCAACGAAGACCATCCGTATCCGATCGGAAGAAAAGTGAGGTATCACGTTGAAGAAGTACTCATATCTGCGCAAGCTGGCCACGTTCGGCGCGGTCGCCACCACCGCTGCGCTCGTTCTGTCGGGGTGCTCGAGCGGCACCAGCGGCAGCAGCTTCGGAGCCAGCGCTCCGCAGAGCCTCAAAGGCACCGTCTCGCTGTGGCACTTCTTCACCGACCGTGAGGCGTCGGTGATCAAGGGGGTCGTCGACAACTTCGAGAAGGCTAACCCGGGCGTCACGGTCACCATCCACTCCGGGCAGGACGACCAGAAACTCCAGCAGAAGATCGCGACCGGCGGAGACATCGATGTCGCCATCTCGGGGTCGACCGACAGCGTGGGGCTGTTCTGCTCGAGCGGCTCGTTCCGTGACCTCGCGCCGGTGATCTCGCGAGACAAGGTCGACATGTCCCAGTTCTCCGACGTCGCCAGAAGCTACACCTCGTTCGATGGCAAGCAGTGCGCGCTGCCGATGCCTGCTGACGCCTACGGCCTCTACTACAACACCGATCTGCTGAAAGCGGCCGGCTACACCGCGCCGCCCAAGACGCTCTCCGAACTCGAAGCGATGGCGCTGAAGATGACCACGTACAACACCGACGGGTCGATCAAGACGCTGGGCTTCAACCCGCTGATGAACTTCTACGAGAACCAGCCCGTGAACTGGACCGGGGTCAACGGTGCCGCGTGGATGTCAGACGACGGGACCAAGAGCGACGTCAACAACCAGGCCTGGAAAGACCTGCTGACCTGGCAGAAGGGGTTCATCGACAAGATCGGCTATGACAAGCTGAAGGCCTTCAGCGCGGGACTGGGCGACGAGTGGTCGGCCAACAACGCCTTCCAGACCGGCCAGCTGGCGATGAACCTGGACGGCGAGTGGCGGGTCGCGTTCATCGCAGACCAGAAGCCGGATCTGCACTATGGCACGGCGCCCTTCCCTACCGGCGATCAGTACACCGATCTCTACGGTGGTGGCTACACGACCGGCACGATCGCCGGGATCGCCAAGGGGTCGCAGCACGCCGAGCTGGCCTGGGCGCTGCTGAAGTACCTCGCGACCAACACCGATGCCGTCGTGGATCTGTCGAACGGGATCAAGAACATCCCGACGACGAAGGACGCGCTGAGCTCGCCGAAGCTGGACTTCCCCGAGCAGTTCACGACGTTCCTCGACATCGCCAAGAGCCCGCACCTCATCACGGTTCCGGCGACGGCGATCGGACATGCCAACCAGACGACGTTCCAGAACTTCTGGGACAACTGGCAGTCCGGTGCAGACACCGACCTGGAGGCAGGACTGGCCAAGGTCGACCACGACATCGACAATGCCCTGGCGCTGAGCAAGGCACCGTGAGATGACCGTCTCGACTGTCCGGATGGAGCGGGCGGCGTCGGCCGTCCGCTCCACCCGGACTTCGCGGCCGAAGATCAAACGCCAGCTGGTGATCTGGGCGATGCTGACTCCGGCGCTGCTCGGGCTGGGAGTGTTCTTCGGGTATCCGCTGGTCGCCAACATCTACTTCTCGCTGACCCGCTACAACCTGCTGACGCCGCCGGAATGGATCGGATTCCGCAACTACATCTACCTGTTCACGCAGGATCCGGCAATCGTCACGGCGACCCTCAACACCCTGTGGCTGGTTGTCATCCTCGTGCCGGTGCGGGTCATCTCGGCCATGGCGGTGGCCGGACTGCTGACGCGGGTCAAGCACGGCAGCGGCTTCTGGCGCACGCTGTTCTACCTGCCCGCGCTCGTTCCGCCGGTGGCCTCGACCGTGGCGTTCGTCTTCCTCTTCAATCCGGGCACCGGGCCGGTCAACCAGGTCCTCAAGTTCTTCGGCATCCAGGGTCCGCTGTGGTTCAGCGACCCGGCCTGGTCCAAGCCTTCGCTCGTGCTGCTGGGCATGTGGGTGCTCGGAGACATCATGATCATCTTCTTGGCGTCGTTCCTGGATGTACCGCAGGAGCAGTACGAGGCGGCAGCGCTGGACGGCGCCAACGGCCTGCAGAAGCTGCGGTATGTGACCATTCCCACCGTCATCCCGGTGATCGTCTTCGCCGTGATCACGGGCGTCATCGCCGCGCTGCAGTACTTCACCGAAGCAGCCGTCGCATCCAGTGTCGCCAGCGGCACCGCCGGCGTGAACAACGGCATCGGCGCACTGCTCGGCTACCCGGCCAACTCGCTGCTCACCTACACCGAGTGGCTCTACGTCCGTGGCTTCAGCAACTTCCAGCTCGGCTATGCGGCCGCCCTGGCAGTGGTGCTGTTCGTGGTCGCCAGCGTGTTCGTGGGCATCCTGCTGCGCCAATTCAAGGCCTTCAGTCCGGAGGACGCATCATGACCGCCACGACGAACGCCGCAGTCCTGTCGGCGCAACGGCGCCGCCCGAATCGGCTGCTGGTCTTCATCGGCGAACACGTCGTTCTGGTCACGCTGGGCATCCTGTTCATGGCGCCCGTGGTCTTCGTGCTGCTGACCTCGTTCATGTCGGCCAACCAGACGTTGACCGCATCGTTCTGGCCGAACCCGTTCGACTGGGGCAACTATGCGCGCGCGTTCGGCCAGGTGCCGCTCGCGCTGTGGTTCGGAAACTCGGCGACCTATGCGGTGCTTGCCACCGCGTTCATGCTGGCCTCGTCCGTGCCCGCCGCGTATGTGCTGGCCAAGATCCGCTTTCGCGGAGCGAACCTGATCTTCCTCGCCATCATCATCGCGATGCTGCTGCCGCCGCAGATCACCGTCGTGCCGATCTACGTGATGTGGGCGCAGCTCGGGCTGACCGGAACGCTGTGGCCGCTCATCCTGCCGAATCTGCTCGGTGACGCGTTCTCCATCTTCCTGCTGCGGCAGTTCTTCCTCACGATCCCGAACGAGTATGCCGACGCGGCCAGGATCGACGGCAACGGTGAGCTCGGGGTGCTCTTGCGGGTGGTCGTGCCGATGGCCAAGCCCGGCATCGCCGCCAGCGCGATCTTCCTGTTCTTCAACGCGTGGAACGACTTCTTCGGCCCGCTGCTGTACACGTCGGAGAACCCGCAGAACTGGCCGGTCGCCTATGGCCTGGCCACATTCCATGGCTCGCACGGCACCGACTGGGGCACCACGATGGCCGTGACGATGCTGGTGACCATCCCGGTCGTGGTCATCTTCTTCTTCGCCCAACGCACGTTCGTCGAGGGCATCACACTGACCGGAGTGAAGGGATAGCGGTAATGAAGTTAGCGGTTGTCGGCGGAGGGTCGACCTACACGCCGGAGCTCATCGACGGGTTCGCCCGACTGCGAGACACCTTGGCGATCGGGGAGGTCTGGCTCGTGGACCCCGACGTGCACCGCCTCGAGCTGGTCGCGGCGATCTCGCGGCGCATGTTCGCCCGAGAGGGGCATCCGGGCAAGATCGTGACCACCTCCGACCTTCAGGCCGGTGTCTCGGACGCCGATATCGTGCTCATCCAGCTGCGTGTCGGCGGACAGGCCGCCCGCAAGGGGGACGAGACCTGGCCGCACGCATGCGGGGTGATCGGGCAGGAGACGACCGGTCCGGGCGGCTTCGCGAAGGCATTGCGCACCGTGCCGGTCGTGCTCAGGGTCGCCGAGGCGATCCGCACCTTCGCCAAGCCGAATGCGTGGATCATCGACTTCACCAATCCGGTCGGCATCGTCACCCGCGCGTTGCTGCAGGCCGGCCATCGCGCCGTCGGGCTGTGCAACGTGGCGATCGGCTTCCAGCGCCGCTTCGCAGACATGCTCGGAGTCGACCACGGCCGCGTGCAGCTGCAGCATGTGGGCCTGAACCACCTCACCTGGGAGCGCGGCGTGACCGTCGACGGCGCACCGGTGCTGGACGACCTGCTGCACGCGCATCTGGGTGACCTGGCAGAGGAGGTCGAGCTGCCCGGCAGCCTGCTGACCATGCTCGGAATGGTCCCGTCCTACTACCTGCGCTACTTCTACGCCCACCAGGAGGTGCTGACCCAGCAGCTCGGCTCGGCGACCCGCGCGGAGGCGGTCATGGCGGTGGAGCACGCGCTGCTGAAGATCTATGCCGATCCGAAGGTCGACACCAAGCCCGAGGAGCTCAAACAGCGCGGCGGGGCCTTCTACTCCGAGGCCGCAGTCGACCTGATCGCGTCGCTGACCGCAGACCGCGGCGACGTGCAGGTGGTGAACCTGCGCAATGACGGCGCGTTGCCGTTCCTGCCGGACGACCATGCGATCGAGGTGCCGGCGACCGTCGGCGCCGACGGCGTGCATGCCCTTCCCATCGAACCGCTGCCGGAGGACCTGGCGGGGCTGATCGGGCATGTCGCGGGCTACGAGCGCCTCGCGCTGGATGCCGCAGTCCAGGGCGGTCGAGACCGCGTGCTTCGGGCGCTGCTGGCTCATCCGCTGGTGGGGCAGTACGACCGCGCCGAGAAGCTGACCGATCTGCTGCTGGCCGAGAACGCCCGCTACCTCGAATGGGCATCGTGAGCGGGCGCCCCGATGATGCCATTCTGATCGCGGTCGACGGGGGAGGATCGAAGACAGACGGTGTCGCCCTCGACCTCGAGGGGAACGTGATCGCTCGCGCCCGGATGCCCGGGTCGAGCCCGCAGACGATCGACCTCGGCCCGGCGGTGCACGTCGTCGACTCGCTCATCCGGCGGGTGCACGACGCCGCGGGCGGGCGCCCGCTGCTGCAGACCAACATCTATCTCTCCGGCCTCGATCTGCCCGCAGAGGTGTCTGCGTTCGCGCGGGCCGTCGCGACCACGCCCTGGGCGACAGGCGTCACCGGCCATCCCGCAGTGGTCGGCAATGACATGTTCGCGCTGCTTCGCGCGGGCACAGAAGAACAGGATGCCGTTGCCGTCGTGTGCGGCACCGGGATCAATTGCATCGGAGTGCGCAGCGATGGGCAGCAGGCCCGGTTCGCGGCCCTCGGCAGGATCTCGGGCGACTGGGGCGGCGGGTCGTTTCTCGGCGAGCAGGCCCTGTGGCACGCGGCCCGCGCGATGGACGGCCGCGGCGACGCGACTGTTCTGACCAGCGCCATCCCCGCCCATCTGGGGCTCGCCGATGTGGCGGCGGTCATCGAGGCCTTCCACTTCGGCACGCTGCCGGCGGGCAGCTTCTCTGGAATGGCTCCGCTGGTGCTGGAAGCATCCGATGCCGGCGATGCGATCGCACGCGGCATCGTCGACCGGCAGGCCGACGAGATCGTGGCGTTCGCGGTCGCGGCGATGAAGCGCCTCGATCTGCTCACGCGTCCGGTGCCGGTGGTGTTGGGCGGCGGTGTGCTCGCGACGGGGAATGATCGCCTGATCGGGGGAGTCGAGGCCGGGCTCGCAGACCTCGCGCCGCTGGCCGTGGCCACGCTCGTGCGATCGCGGCCGATCCTGGGTGCGGCGCTGCTGACGCTTGAGACAGTGGGCGCGCCGCGCACCGCCCTGAGCACGGCGCGCGCTGCGCTCGAGCATCTGAAGGCGAGTAAGCGCTCGCCTCACGCCGCGGCTGCTGCGGGATCGTGATCGCATAGGCGCGTCTCGCGTAGGTGCGTCGGCCCGCTTAAGTCGACGTCGTCCGTGCGGCGCGCTTCGCGGCGGCCAGATCGCCGTCACCCCGTCCGCGCGCGTGGTCGCATCCAGAGCGGATGCTTCGCCGCGCGGCGCCAGCGCCGGTGCGGATCCCACCACGAAGGGCCACGCACTTCGGGGACGCCGTCGCGGATGCGCACCTCCCACCCGCTGGATCCCAGCGTGCGGTGGTGGAACCAGCACAGGGTGACCCCGTTGTCGGTGGAAGTCGGGCCGCCCTCGGCCCATTCCTGGGCATGGTGGATCTCGCAGCACACGGCCTTGATGCGGCATCCCGGGATCACGCACCCGCCGTCGCGGGTCGCGATCGCCCGGCGCTGCTGCGGCGTGAAGATGCGATCCTGCACCTGGATGTCGAGGATGCGGCCGAACGAATCGCACGTGATGCGCTCGATCTTGCCGCAGCACCCCACATGCCGCGCGACCTCGAGCGGAACGGGCTCGTCGATGCCGTCGATGTGCGCGAATCCGACGCCCGCCACGAGGTCTTCGGCCCGCACGACGACGGTCAGGGTCGGGGCGGCGCCGCCGAGCGTCGGCATGTCGGCGCAGCCGGCGGCGGCGGTGAGGATCGCGGCGAACGCGTCGTGCCGGCGCTGCCCGGCCGTCCGCGTGTCGGCGAGGCGCTCGGGCGGATCGTCGTCGTCTGCGGCCGGCCCGAACGACGGCTGCCGTTTCGGATTGTCGATCGCGTCGGTGAGCAGGGTCAGCTGTGCCGCGACATCCGCGAGCAGGTAGCCGCGCACCGATGCGAGTCCGTCGCGCACCCGCCCGACGCGGATCTCGCGCAGGCGCTGCGCTCGATCTTCGCGCGGCTCGGCGCCGTCCTGGTCGAGGACCATCGCCCACACCTGCGCCTGCCAGCGCAGGTCGTCGGCACCCGCCGGGGGAGCCTGGTCTGGTGCCGTGCCGGATGCCGCGGCCGCCAGCTCGGTGTCGGCGGCCAGTCGCTGCGCGACAGTGGCGGCGGGCAGGGCCTTGTCAAGTGCCCGGACGATGCCGCCCAGCGCCTCGCTCGACACCTCGCCGGCGCCCAGCGCCTCGCGCAGCGACGGGTAGTCGGCGGTCAGCAGCTCGCCTGATGAGAGCGCCGTGCGCCGATGCACGGCGTCGGCCGCGCGCACGAGCTCGGATGCGCGCTGGGCCGAGCACCGGGTCGCACGACGGAGCAGTTCGTTCGTGTCGCGGCATCCCATCCGCGTCGACAGCCGGTCGACGCGCTCGGCGGTGAGGCAGCGCTCGTGCACGTGCCCGGTCGCCTCGACCAGGGCGGCGTCGACGAGTCGGCCGAGGCGGGATGCCGTGGCCAGCACGCGGAGCAGCTCGGCGTCATCGCAGCCCGCGAGGGCGTTGCCGTCGAGCGCCTCGCCGACGGCAAGCGAGAGTGCCTCGTCGAGGCGATCGAGCTGTGCGGCCAGTGCTTCCATACCTTCTATTCAACCCGGTACCTCCGACATTGAAACGGCCATTGACCGGGAGTTATCCACAGGTGGAGCAGCCCCCGTCGGGTCGCCGGGAATCGTCGTCAGCCAGGGAAGGAGATTCCGGCGGCAGAAGGAGATCCCGCGCCGGAATCACCTTCCGCGGCGGGGATCTCCTTCGTCCGAGACGGGCTACTCGGCCGTCAGCGTCCACGCACCGTCGGCCTGCACGGAGATGATCGACGGGCCGGCCGACAGGGGCACGGTGCCGGAGTACTTGCCGATCTCGTTGACCAGCAGACCCATGCTGAACAGCTGGTCGGTTGCTTCGTAGACGACGAAGTTGCGCGAGCCGTCGTGGGTGGCGGTGAGCGCTGCGGCGTCGCCGTTGTACAGCAGCACCATGTCGCCGGTGCCTTTGGCTGAGCCGGTCAGTTCTTTCGCCGCCGAGAACGGTGTGATCGTGACGGTCCAGGCGCCGTCGGCGGTCACCTGCAGGCGAGTGCCGTCGCCGAGCGCCATGAGCCCCCATGCGGTCGTGCCCGAATAGGCGCCGATCGTGTTCACGAGCAGCTCGCCGGTCGACTGGTTCGAGGCATCCAGCGCGGCGATCGCGAAGTTGCGCTGACCCTTGTGCGTCGCGGTGACGACGCCGCCGGTCGCGCCCTTGGGCAGCGTGATGAGCGAGTCGCCGGTGCCGCTCTTCTTGATCGTCGCGAACGTGCCGTAGGCATCATCGGCCCAGGATGCCGCGAGGTTGACCGGCGCTGCCGGCTCGACGGGTTCGACGCTCTGTGCGGGGGCTGCGGATGCCGCGGCCGACGTCTCGTCGGTCGGTGCGCCGGCGGGCGGTGTGCTGGCCGCGGGCGCGATGCGGTCCTGGCGCAGTGCGTCGGGCGCCTTCTGTGCGTTCGCGGCGGTGACCGAGCCGATCACGATACCGGCCACGATCAGTGCGGCGGTGACGATCCAGGCCACCTTCTTGTGCTGGTCATAGCCGACCAGCGGCCGGCCGGCCTTGTCGCGCATCGCGCCGGTCAGGATCAGGATCAGGTCGATCAGCACCCAGACGCCGAAACCGCCGAACGTGATCAGTTTCAGGATGCCGGTGCCGACCTTGCCCAGGTAGAAGCGGTCGACGCCCAGCACGCCGAGCAGGTAGGAGAGCAGCCAGGCGGTGACGAATGACTTTGCGGCCGATGGCGGCGGCGTGTAGGGCGCCGGCGCAAAGGCGCCGGTGTGTGATGCGGGGATGGACATGAGATTCCTTTCGTGGTGAACGGGATGTCGTGGGGTCAGAGCAGCAGGTACGAGCCGAGCGCGCTCATGAAGAGCTTCTTGGCGGAGTCTGCAACGGCGTAGACCTCTTCGCCGCTGAACTTCTGGCCCTTGTACAGGTCGGGTGCTCCCGAGATGGATTCACCGACGGGCACGACCGACGCCGGCTGGTAGAGGTTGCCGTCCTGATCGGCGATCTGCCAGTCGTACATCTCGGAACCGGGCCGGACGGCTTCGCTGCTGAGACCCGTGAAGGTGGCCTTGATGATCACGTAGTGGTAGCCCTTGGGGGCCTTGTCGTTGAACTGGTTCGCCTCCGCGACCTTCTTGTCGCCGTCGGCGGCGATCAGGTCGAACGTCACCGAGTAGTAGTCCTCGTCGTCCTGCGTGATGGTGGCGGTGTAACCCTTCGGAAAGGGGTTCTCGAGCGACCCCGGTTCGGGTTCGGTGCTCTCTGGCTCCGCTTCGACCGGTGCGCTCGATGCTTCGGCGTCATGCTGCTCCGGGTAGGTGACGTTCGGTGACGTGGGAGCGTCGGTGGCAGTGATCGTCGAGACGGCGCTGCATGCCGTCATCATGGTCAGCGCGGCTGCCAGCCCGATGCTGATGACGATGAGTCGCTTCATGGTTCCTTCTCCTTCGAACAGGGACGGGGGTGGCGGGCGGACGGCGATCCCCATCGCCGCCCGCCCTGACGCGAGGGGTTCCGAACGGCTTTCCCCAGCGCCGGAGGTCGCTCTCTGCGTCGAACTCGAACCTAGAAGCGCACCGCCCCCCATGTCTGGAAAATGCATGATAAGGCTGCTTATCACACAGCGCGATTGCAGCGGCTAACCAAGCGCGCTACCGTTCTCTCATGCCCACACCTGCCGCTGACACCGCCGTGGTCGCACCGCTGCTGATCTCGTTGGCGGGCGTGGCCGAGCTGGCCGGCGTGCAGCGAGCCGTCGCCTCGATGTGGCGCACCAGGGCGCGCAAGACCGACGCGCCGTTTCCGCCGGCCGTCGCCCAGCAGCGTGGACGCAACATGTTCGACGCCCACGCGGTCGCGCGCTGGCTCGTCGAGACCGGCCACGGCCACAACCCCGACGCCGTTGCTGACGCTGCCGCATTCGCCGACGGCGTCGCGATCGACTTCTCAGACGCCGCCGACGTCGCCGAACTCGAGGCGCTCATCGCGCTGCGCGCCCAGTCCGGCGCGACCCTGGCCGACGCATCGCGCGACGACCTTCGGGCCCTCGCGGCAGCCGCCGACCCCGACGACTCACAGCTGCGCAGCGAGATCGAGCGACATCTGACCCGTGACGCCGTGTGGACCGGCTACGCCGACCAGCTCATCGACGCGGCCTACTCTGCCGATGCCGCGCTGGCGCGCATCCAGCGCCGCGCCGCACACAGCCAGCGCGCGCACGGGTCGGCGGGCGCGCTCGACCGGGATGCCCGCGACCTCGTCGCGGCACTGGTGCAGGCGCTGGTCGCACAGGCCGCCCGCACTCCCGCCGTATGCATCGCCCCGGGCGTCGATGCGGCGCTGTTCGACACCGTCACGCGCACCGCCGGCGACGAGGTCGACATCGCATGGGATGACGGGTTCGCGGCGCGGGCGCTGCGCCGCGCGAAGGCGTGCCGGGGCATCCCGATCGATGTGGGCGGCCGGACCGGCACGGCCGTGGTGCTCGCGCGGATGCCGGTGGTGGCGGGCGCGTCGGTCGCGAGCATGCTGACCACCGTCGACGAGCTGGGCCTGAGCCTGGAGCATGACGATCTCGCCGTCGTCGTGGGTCCCGCGCGTGCCCTGGTCGACGCCCTGCCGACGGCGCACGGGGCCGCACGGGCCGACACCCTGCGCACCGGCCGGGTGCGCGCGATCGTGCGGCTCGACGCCGGTCACGTCACCAGCGCGTCACGCGAGGCGCTGGCGCTGTGGGTGTTCGGGCCGGGCACCGACATCGCCCTCGGCGATCGGGTGATCGCGCTCGCCGATCTGACCGGCATGGTGCTCACGCCCGCGACCGTGGCCGACCTGATCAGCGACATCCTCGCCAATCTCGGCGGCCCGGTCGCCGCACGGGCGCACGCGTTCCGCTTCGCCCGGCTGCAGCGCACGTCGTCGGTGCTCGCCCGATCGGGCGCGCTGGTGGTGGATGCCCCGCGTCGCGGCGCCACGCCGGCCTCGGCGTCTCGCGAGCTGCCGGCCCTGCTCGACGCGGCGATCGCGGCTGCGGCAGGCGACGCGCCGGCGCTCGCCGTCGCAGTCACCCCGCAGGCGCTGGCTGAACCGAAGACGATGACGGTGGATGCCGCGGTGTCGAACGGGCACGCACGGGTGCTGCCGGGAACCCGCATCGGCGCCGACGAGTTCGGCGACACGGGCCTGGCAGTGGTGACCATCGACGACCTCGACGATGCCGCGCAGATCGGTGCACATCGCATCGACCACCTCGCGTTCGCCGCCGCGCACCCGAGGGCACAGCTGACGCGGCCTGGTGATGTCGTGTTCCGCACGGCGCCGACCCCGCGCGCGTGGGTCGATGCCGAGGGCTCGCGCGTGGTCGCGTATCCCGCACGGGTGCTGCGCATCGCACCGGCCGACCCGGGTGGGCTCGTGCCCGATCTGGTCGCCGCCGACATCAGGACCGGCGTCGCCGGCCCCGGCGCGTGGCGCCGCTGGCGCATTCGCGTCGTCGACCCCGCACAGCTGCGACCGCTGCGTGCTGCCCTGGCTGCGGCATCCATCACCCGACGCGAGCTGCAGCAGCGCATCGCGCGGCTCGACCAGGTGACCGATCTGCTCGCCGACGCGGTTGCCGCCCGTGCCGTCACGATCTCGAATGACCGACCCACCCGATAAGAAGGACTCATGCCCCGTACTGCGAACAAGACCGCCTCGCTGGCGCCGTCGACCATGAAGGAACTCAAAGACACGCTCTGGAAGGCCGCCGACAAGCTGCGCGGCTCGATGGATGCCTCGCAGTACAAGGACGTGATCCTGGGGCTGGTGTTCCTCAAGTACGCTTCCGACGCGTTCGACGAGCGGCGCGGGCAGATCCGCGCCGAGCTCACGGCCGACGGGTACGACGCCGACCAGATCGCCGAACTGATCGACGACGTCGACGAGTACACCGGGCGCGGAGTGTTCTGGGTCGACGAGCACGCGCGGTGGTCGTATCTGGCCGAGCACGCGAAGGGGCTGCCGGCCACGCTGGATGCTCCCGGAAAGCAGATCGGACAGCTCATCGACGAGGCGATGGATGCCTTGATGTCGGCCAATCCGGGTTTGTCGGGCACGCTACCGCGCATCTTCAACCGCGACAACGTCGACCAGCGCCGCCTGGGCGAGCTCGTCGACCTGTTCAACACGGCGCGGTTCGCGGGTCAAGGGCAGAACGGGTCGGACGGGCGCCGGGCGCGCGATCTGCTGGGCGAGGTGTACGAGTACTTCCTCGAGAAGTTCGCCGCCGCCGAGGGCAAGCGGGGCGGCGAGTTCTACACGCCGGCCGGTGTCGTGCGGGTGCTGGTGGCGATGCTCGAGCCGACGCACGGGCGGGTGTACGACCCGTGCTGCGGGTCGGGCGGCATGTTCGTGCAGGCCGAGAAGTTCATCGACGCGAACCGCGGCGAAGGGTCGGACATCTCGGTCTTTGGACAGGAGCACAACGAGCGCACCTGGCGCATGGCGAAGATGAACCTCGCGATCCACGGCCTGACGGGCAACCTGGGGCCGCG
Organism: Microbacterium kribbense; assembly: GCF_039537285.1. Classification (NCBI taxonomy): domain Bacteria; kingdom Bacillati; phylum Actinomycetota; class Actinomycetes; order Micrococcales; family Microbacteriaceae; genus Microbacterium; species Microbacterium kribbense. The sequence goes on from NZ_BAABAF010000009.1 coordinate 135,073, forward strand.
ATGGGGCGACACCTTCGCGCGCGACCTGCACCCCGAGGTGCAGGCCGACTTCGTGATGGCGAACCCGCCGTTCAACATCAAGGACTGGGCGCGGTCCGAGTCCGACCCGCGCTGGCGCTACGGTATGCCGCCCGCGGGCAATGCGAACTACGCGTGGATTCAGCACATCCTCTCGAAGCTCGCTCCGGGTGGGCAGGCCGGCGTAGTCATGGCGAACGGGTCGATGTCGTCGAACTCGGGTGGCGAGGGTCGAATCCGGGCCGAGATCGTCGAGGCCGATCTGGTCTCGTGCATGGTCGCGCTGCCGACGCAGCTGTTCCGCTCGACCGGCATTCCGGTGTGCGTCTGGTTCTTCGCCCGCGACAAGGGCACGCGCGCCGGCGAGGTCTTGTTCATCGACGCCCGGAACCTGGGCCACATGGTCGACCGTGCCGAGCGCGCGCTGTCGGATGAGGACATCGCCCACATCGCCGACACCTACCACGCATGGCTCGGTCGGGATGCAGCGGACGAGGTGTACGCGGATGTTCCCGGCTTCTGCTACTCCGCAACCCTCGCCGAGATCAAGGCCGCCGACTACGCGCTGACCCCCGGTCGCTACGTCGGCGCCCCCGAGATCGAAGACGACGGCGAGCCGATCGAAGCGAAGCTCGCGCGCCTGCGCGCCGAGCTGGAGGCTCAGTTCGCCGAGTCGGCGCGCCTGGCCGACGTCGTGCGCGAGCAGCTCGGGAGGGTCCTGTGACCGTTTTGACGCTCAGCGACGCTGGCGTCGATGTACTCGATTGCGAGCACAAGACGCCGCAGGCGCAGCCTTCTGGGTTCCCGTATATAGCGATTCCGGACATTCAAGATGGTCGGGTGCTCCTCGGTCAAGCGCGCCGGATTTCAAAGGAGGATCTCGCAGCTTGGACCCGTAGAACAACGCCGCGCACGGGCGACATTCTCGTCACTCGGCGGGGCCGCGTGGGGGACACCGCACCCATTCCTGACGGTATCCGATGCGCAATTGGCCAGAACCTTGTTCTCCTGCGCACCAATGGCGAGCGTGCCGATCAGCACTACCTGCGATGGGCAGTACGTAGTCCGCAGTGGTGGGGCGAGGTCGATCGGCTGCTGAATGTTGGCGCTGTCTTTAGCAGTTTGAACGTACGAGACATTTCGAGAATTCGACTCGAGTTCCCGCCCCTCCCCGAGCAGCAGGCGATCGCCGAGGTCTTGGGTGCCCTCGACGACAAGATCGCCGCCAACACCAAGCTCGCCGCCGCAGCGTATGAGCTTGTCCGCGCCGAGATTGACTCGAGCTGGCTCCACAAGGGTGAGCCCTGTGTCCCGGTTGTCGAGTTTATGGAGCTGAATCCGTCCAGCCCTCGGCCAGTGTCTCCCGAGCCGCCATACATCGATATGAAGAGGCTTTCAGAACGGCGTTGGACGATCGATGGTTTCGATCGCAGAAAGGCAAAGGGCGGGGCTCGGTTCATGAATGGCGACACCCTGCTCGCCCGCATCACACCCTGCCTCGAGAACGGCAAGACCGGGTACGTCGATGTGCTGCCCGACGACTCCGTTGGTCTTGGCTCCACGGAGTTCATTGTTCTTCGCCCCCGTGAAGGAGTTGCTTCCCCTGTTCCATTCCTCATTGCGAAGGAGGCTCGGTTCCGCGAGAGCGCAATACAGAACATGGTCGGCACCTCGGGGCGGCAGCGAGTGACGGCCGCGGATGTAGCGAGGTTTAAAGTTCCCGCTCCGGATCCGCAGTGGTTGTCGGAGTTCGGGAGACGTGTCACCGATGTTTTCAATGCGGTCCGCGCCGCTATGGCTGAGAACCGCATCCTCGCGGCAACGCGCGATGCGCTTCTGCCTCGGCTAATGTCTGGGGAAGTTCAAGTGGGAAGATCGAAAACCAGTGTGCGCACTCGATTCGATATCTGAACACATCTCCTGCACAGGAGGGTTTTGCGAACTGTGACTGATACGTGGGCCAGTGTGGTTCCATCTGTCGTTGCTAGCGTCGTCACGACTCTAGCTACGCTCGGAATTACCAATGGGTTGAGTTCAGTGTCACGCAGAAGGCGAAAGAAGCAGTTTCCAATTCTTCTGAAACGAGGCGCCGGAGACTCGTTCCAAGTGATCAATCAATCGCGGCGTCCATTTGGCGAGTTTGGCGTGCAGATCGCAACTTCGGATGGTGGATGGCGTGCGGCCAGTGGATACCTGCCGACGTCTATCTATCCTCAACAGTCCGGGAATATCGACGTGTTGGCTCCTGGCGAAGTGGTTTGGTTCAACTGGACTGAGTTCCGTCACAAGCGCGTCAACTATATGTACTCCGAGATCATGCGTGTGAGGGAGGGGGTCGATGAATATATGCTTCGACGCGTTGACGATCCTCCGACTGTTGGAGGGTAGTCTCCTCGCTTCCTTTTGCGCACGAAAACTACGGAGCGAGGTCGACCTGCGCTGCAATTCTGTAAGTCGACTCGGCGAAGACGGGATCGTGATGTGAGCTCACCGCATGGAACGGGTGTGACGATTAGTGCGTGGTCACACGGTAACGAGCTCGCGCGCCTGGCGTGGGATCTGCTCGAGCTGCGTGCTTGGGATCGCATGGATGTCGAGCCCTTCCCAAGCTTCAAGGGCTGCGGCGAACACTTCTGCGTGCTGCTCGGAATGACCGGCTGGCGGTTCCTGGTAGGCGACGGCGATGGCGACATCAGAATTGGCGTGGGCGGTCGTGTGCTGCGCGGTGATGTCCGCACCGTCGTTGCGCAGCCGGCTGACTACGAAGTTCCAGGACTGAAGTTGACGTTCGAGTACGTCGGCGTCGCGTACGTCGAAGGCGAACACTTGCGACAGCTGGTCGACCTGATCGTCGACGACCGCGAAGTCGAACTGCCCACGCTGACGCCCGATCGCAGCACGGGGACGAGTGAGCAGCGACTCACCGATCTCGAGTTGTGCGGTTCGTTCGTAGAGCTCTGTCAGGTTACTGACAATGCGGGTGCGTGTCTGCGAGCGACGGATGGGTTCTGGCGTGGCGACCAAGAGCGGGAACAAGAAGTTGGCGCCGTCCGCCGCAGAGTCAGCCTCAACGGGCGAAGCAGAGCTGATCTGAAGTGCGTTGTTGAATCGGTGCGACAGCAATTCGAGCCAGGAGCGCGTGACGCGCACGTCGTCCGGGCTTGCAAACAGCTCGAGCGGTGGGCGCTCGTAATCGTTGATCGAGCGCTGCAATCGGTCGAGCCATGGGCGGAGTGTGCTGGCGTCGCCGCCCAGTCGACTGGCGCGGCGCATGTCAGGGGCTACACGGATAGCCCAGTCGCCGTCATCGCGACCCACGATGACAGCAACGTTCACCTGTTCGCCACGCGCGACGTCTGGGACGTAGCGAACCAACCAGTAGAGGTATGCCGTGCTCATCTCGGGGATCCTGTCGTTCGTCAACCCGACGCAGCGGCCGCGAGCTTGTTGAGCCGGTGCGCGACGGGCTCGCGGCGGCTGAACAAGAACCACGCCATCGCTTCGAGATCCTCGTCGCCGGTACCCCATTCTACCGGGACCGCAGACATCGCGGTGAGCAGCTCCCCGCTGGTCAGAGAACTGATTCGTGTAGCCGTCTCCCGGAGCGCACGAACGCTGATGCCCTTCGGGGGGTGGGGGAACGAGGCGTCTACGTGGAGCAGTTTGTTCAAGACTGCGGCGTCCCAGTCACCTTCGCCGGTTGCGAACCAGAGTCCGTGGTCGTACGACCACACAGAGTACGCGGCAGTCGTCTCATACAGCCATTGCGGGTCTTCGCCTACGCAGAGGTCCCAGAGACCGAGCATCGCGGCTTGCCGCCGGGCGTTGTCGTCGCGGCGCGTGTACGTCAACTCGTCATCGTCGACGGCGTGCGGGACGTGGAGCGAGCCGTGGGCGAGCAACGGCACACTGCTGGCGGCGACGGGGAAGTCCGACCAGGTCGTGACGCCTGGCGGCACGGTGACGAGCACACGTTCGCGAACGGGAGCGCCGATGAGCTTTCCGACTTCGCCGACGATCACCTCGTTGACGAGAACCTGGCTGCCCTGCCCGTTGTTCGGGACTTTGACCCAGTACTGGTTGCCGTTCGCGCCGAGCGCGAGGAAGGCACCGGCGCCCGACGAGCGTGCGCGTTCACGGGGAGCGCGGATGACGGTCTCAGCCCGCGGGCGGGTGCGGCCCGACAGTTGCCCACGCCAGAACGCGGGGTCATTTTCAGGGCGCATCCTTCGACAATATCGACTGTGCGGTTGGAAGCATCGCAGTGACGACTTTGATCGACCATGGAGTACACGAAGGGCGGTCGCCGATGTTGAACGCAGTTGTGCGGATAAGCAGTGACGGCGCGTTTATGAGTACCGGCGTTACTCATAAACAGTCGACGACGAGTTATGAATATTCGGGTGCGTACCGCCGCGCACGCGACCTACACGCGGCATCCGCATCGACCATCCAAGGAGCGATCACATGAGCGGTATCCCCGAATCCGAATGGGAACGCGAGGCCATGGAGGTCTTCGGTGAACCTCTCATGTGGCAGCCGATGGTCGGCGAGAAGATCGCCCCCGGCACGGGCGAGCGCGCCAGCTGGGACGAGCTGCTCATCCGCCCGCGCCTGCTCGAGGCGATGCGGCGGCTGAACCCCGACGTGCCGGTGCACTACCTGCAGCAGGCGCTCGGCGAGATCGCCGCACCGAGCTCGCAGGATGCGATCACCGAGAACCTGCGCATCCATCGCTATCTGATCGGCGGCTACCCGCTCGGCTACATCGACGCCGACGGCGTCGAGCAGAACCCGCGCATCCGACTGATCAGCGCCAACCCCGAAGAGAACGACTGGCTCGCCGTCAACCAGGTCACGGTGCGCGACCGCGACGTGCACCGCCGGTTCGACATCGTGCTGTACGTCAACGGGATGCCGGTGTCGGTCATCGAACTCAAGCGCGCCGGAGCGGCCTCGGCAGGGGTGGATGACGCGTACTGGCAGCTGCGCACGTACCTCGACGAGCTGCCGATGGTGTTCCGGTTCTGCGTGTTCACGCTCGCCAGCGACGGCACCGAGGCGAAGTACGGCACCCCGTTCACCCCGCTCAACCACTTCGCGCCATGGAACGTCGACGACGACGGCACGCCGCTGCTGCAGCCGCGCATCGAAGGCGGTGACAGCGTCACCCCGCTCGACGACGCCCTGAACGGGCTCTACAACCAGGAGCGCTTCCTGCAGCTGCTGCGCGGCTTCACCGCCTTCGACGAGGGCGCCGAGGGGCTCGTCAAGCGCATCGCCAAGCCGCACCAGTACTTCGCCGTGACCAAAGCCGTCGGCAAGACCGTCGAAGCCGTCGCCAGCGACGGCAAGGCCGGCGTCGTCTGGCACACGCAGGGCTCGGGCAAGTCGATGGAGATGGAGCTCTACGCCGGCCTCGTCACCCGCCGGCCCGAGCTGCGCAACCCGACCCTCGTCGTCGTCACCGACCGCAACGAGCTCGACGGCCAGCTCTACCAGACCTTCGCGCAGAGCCTGCTGCTGCCCGAGCGGCCCGTCCAGGTGCACGAACGCGCGCAGCTGCGCGACGAGCTGTCGGGGCGCCTCACCGGCGGCATCTACTTCACGACGCTGCAGAAGTTCGGACTGTCGAAGGCCGAGAAGGATGCCGGCACCCGGCATCCGCTGCTCACCGACCGCCGCAACGTCATCATCGTCGTCGACGAGGCCCATCGCAGCCACTACGACGACCTCGACGGTTACGCCCGGCACTTGCGCGACGCGCTGCCGCACGCGACGCTGATCGCGTTCACCGGCACCCCGATCTCGTTCGCCGAGCGCGACACCCGCGCCGTGTTCGGCGACTACATCGACATCTACGACCTCACCCGCGCCGTCGCCGACGGCGCCACCGTGCCGGTCTCGTTCGAGCCGCGCCTGATCAAGGTCGGCTTCGCCGACGGCACCACCGAAGAAGACATCGACCGCGCCGCCGACGAGGCCACCCTCGGGCTCGACGACTCCGAACGCGCGCGGATCGAGGCATCCGTCGCCGTCGTCAACGCCGTGTACGGCGCCCCCGAGCGCATCGCGACCCTGGCCACCGACCTCGTCGCGCACTGGGAGGAGCGCCGCGCCCGCATGCACGAGTTCATCGGCGGGCCGGGCAAGGCGCTCATCGTCGGCGGCACGCGCGAGATCTGCGCCCGACTGTACGACGCGATCGTCGCGCTGCGACCTGACTGGCACTCCGACGCATTGGATGCCGGCACCATCAAGGTCGTCTACTCGGGCACTCCCGCCGACCCGCCGCCGATCCGCGACCATGTGCGGCGCGACTCGCAGAACAACGCGATCAAGGCGCGGCTGAAAGACCCGGACGACGCGCTCGAGCTCGTCATCGTGAAGGACATGATGCTCACCGGGTTCGACGCGCCGCCCCTGCACACGCTGTATCTCGACCGGCCGCTGAAGGGCGCGCTGCTGATGCAGACGCTCGCCCGCGTCAACCGCACCTACCAGGGCAAGCAGGACGGGCTGCTCGTGGCCTACGCGCCGCTGGCCGAGAACCTCGCCTCGGCCCTGTCGGAGTACACGAGGGACGACCAGGCGATGCGGCCCATCGGGCGCGGCGTCGAAGAGGCCGTCGAGATCGCGCTGGCGCTCGTGAACGAGATCCGCGAGATGCTGCGCGACTGCGACTGGCGGGCGATCCTGCAGCGCGGCGGGCCGCGCGCGATGCTGACCGCCGTCACCACGGTGGTCAACCTCGTGCGCGACCAGCAGAGTCCGCTCAACGACCCCGAGCGGGGAGTCGATCGGCTGTCGGCCCGCTATCGGGCGGCCAGCTCTGCACTCGCGCGGGCGTGGGCCCTGGCATCCCGCCGCCCCGGCCTGATCGAACTGCACGACGAGATCGCGTTCTATGACGAAGTGCGCGTGTGGATGGCGAAATACGACGCCCGCGAGCGCCAGGCCCGCGACGAGCCGATCTCGGATGAGATCGCGCGGCTGCTCGGGCAGGTGGTCGTCGAGTCGCTGGCCACCGGCGACGTCGTCGACATCTATGAGGCTGCCGGGCTGCCGCAGATCGCGCTGAGCGAGATCGGCCCCGACTTCCTCGCGAAGGCGCAGACGGCGCGCAACCCGCAGCTGGCCATCGAGGCGCTGCGCGCGACGCTGCTGGGCGAGGCGCGCACCGCCACGCGCGGCAACCTCGTGCGCCAGCGCGCCTTCAGCGACCGCATCGGCGAGATCATGCTGCGCTACACGAACCAGCAGCTCACCAGCGCCGAGGTCATCGCCGAACTGGTGTCGCTGGCGAAGGAGGTCACGGGCGAGGCATCCCGCGGCGACACCTTCCGGCCGCCGCTGTCGCACGACGAGCTCGCGTTCTATGACGCCGTCGCGCAGAACGAATCAGCCGTGAACGAGCAGGGCGAAGACGTGCTCGCGCAGATCGCGCGCGAACTGGTCGCGGTCATGCGCCGTGACGTGCGCACCGACTGGACGGTGCGCGACGACGTGCGCGCCAAGCTGCGCTCGTCGATCAAACGCCTGCTCGTGAAGTACAAGTACCCGCCCGACCGCCAGCCCGGCGCGATCGCGCTGGTGATGGACCAGATGGAGGCGATGGCGCCGCGCTACGCGCAGGAGCGGGCGGGCTAGCTGGCGTCAGAGGCGTCCGGTGCGCACGTGCTCAGCGGGGATCGGCCGGTGCTCGGCTTCATAGCCGGCCACGACGCCGGCGCGGTCGGCATCCGACCGGTTCTGGCTCCACTTCGCCTTGGCGTCGACATCCGTCACCTGCATCTCGACGCCGACGATCGCGCGCAGCTGCCCGGCGATGTACTTCTCGGGAGCATCCGTCACCGCCCACGGGCGATCGCGTTCGTCCTCGTGGCGCTCGGTGAGCGCGGTCACCATGTCTTCCAGCCACGGGGTCTCTTCGTGCACGGTCACCGGGCCCCGCAGCTGCACTGCGGAGTAGTTCCAGGTGGGCACGACCTTGCCGTGCTCGGCCTTGGCGGCATACCAGGACGGCGTGACGTACGCGTCCGGACCGTAGACGACGAACAGCCCGGGCGCGCCGTCCGCGATGCGCTTCCAGTGCTCGTTGGCACGGGCGAAGTGCGCGAGGACGCGGTCGCCGTCCCACAGCAGCGGCAACAGCGTGGCATCCGGCGCCCCGTCGGGTCCAGTGGTGATTAGCGTGCCGACGGCGGCCTGGCGCACGAATGCGCGAGTCTGGTCGAGGTCGTCGATGCGATTGAAATGCGGCACGTACATGTGACGAGAGTACGCGACCGGCGCACCCGGCCGGCGCCGCATGTCCGCCGGGTCCGATACCCTCGAACTCCAGGACCGGAGGATGACGATGGGCAGACGGACGGCGACCGGCCCGGTGATCGAGCCGCTCACTCTCGCGGGCCTCGACGACGGCGATGCCGGTGCCCTGGTCGCCCAGGGCATGTACGACGCGACGCGGTATGCCGATGCCGACATCTCGGGCTCCGACCTGTCGGGTGCGTCGTTCACCGAGTGCGAGCTGGCCGCGATCACCGCGCACGAGACGCAGCTGCGGGCGGCGCGCTTCGTGCAGACGCGCATCCAGCGGCTGAACGCCCCGGTGTTCACGGCTGCCCGAGCCGTGTTCCGGGAGTCCGAGCTCAGCCACTCGCGGATGGGCTCGATAGAGCTCTACGACGCCGAGATCCAGTCCACCGCGATCACCGGCTGCAAGCTCGGCTTCGCGAATCTGCGCGCCGCGCGCCTGCAGGACGTGCAGTTCACCGACTGCACGATCGACGAGCTCGACCTCTCGCGCGCCGAACTGACCCGGGTCGCGTTCCGGGACTGCACCGTCGACACGCTGCGACTGGATGGTGCACGCCTCAGGCACGTCGACCTGCGCGGCCTCGACCTGCACATCATCGCCGGCCTCGAAGGCATGGCGGGTGCGACGATCAGCTCGACCCAGGCGACGCTGATGGCGCCGCTGCTGGCCGAGCACCTGCGCATCACCGTCGACGGCTGACCCGCCCCGGTCAGTCGGGCGGCTGCAGGCTCACCGTCGCGCGGATCTCGGCCGGCAGGTGCGGCACCTGGAACGGCATGCCCTCGCCGCCATCGGCCTGTCCCCACACGAGACTGACGGCGGCGCCCTCCTGCGCGACCGCCTCGTCGATCATCGCCAGCGACATGAACCGCCGCGCGTTCGCGGTGTATCCGCCCCAGGTCGACAGCCCGACGACGCGATCGTCGACGAGCACCTTGTCGAACACCAGCGTGCCGTATTCGGCATTCGGCAGGTCGAGGATCGCCGGTTGCAGCCCCTGCCCGAACAGGCTGTGCTCGATCACGCCGAGCACATCGTCGCTGTTCCAGACCAGCCAGACCTTGCGGCGATGCGGCTCGTCGGTCCGGCGCTGCAGCGCGTCGCGCCCGATGAAATCGTGGTCGAACCTGATCAGGTTGCCGTAGCCGAGATCCCACGGCGTCGCGTAGTAGTCCTCGATGTCGTCGGAGTCGTAGCTGCCCTGCAGGGATGCCTGCCCCTCGAGCCCACGCGGGTTCAGCCATTCGCGATAGGGCTTCATCTGCTCACCGGTGTAGATGGCCGGGACGATCAGGGGGATCCACCCGGACTCGCGCGCCGTCGTGAGGTAGGCGCGCGACCCGCCGCGACGCAGCCCGAACTCCTGCCCGGCGGCGATGATCGCATCCAGCACGGCAGGACCGTCGTCGATCGGCCCCATCAGCTCCAGCCCCGTGTTCTCCATGCCCGGAGCGCCCGCCATGGTGTGGTTCAGGGCGCGCACCCGGCGACCGGCGATCGTCAGGTCATCCATGTGGAAGAAGCCGATCTGCGGCAGCGGCCCGCCCTGCGCCTTCTCGAGGATCTCGCGCGAGCGCGGCCCGTTCAGCTCATAGCGGTACATCTGCCGCTTGCCGGGGTTGAACGCAGTCGGTGGATCCTTCGTGACCTCCACGTCGTACCCGCCGGTCTCGGCCTGATACGACACCCAGTTGAACGCGAGCGGACCGCCGACGAGGCTGTACTCGTCATCCTCCAACCCGAACAGGATGCCGTCGCCGATGAACAGCCCGTCGGGATTGCAGGCGACGAACTGCTTGGCGCGATTCCGGCCGAAGGCCGCCATGCTGTTCACGCCGACGTCGGAGAAGAGCCGACGCACATCCGGCCCCTTCACATGGATGTCGGCCATGTGATGCGATTGGTCGAACAGGACGGATGTCGTCTTCCACGCGCGCTGCTCGTCCGGCCAGGACGAGTATTCGGGTGGGTAGAGGAACGGGAACTTCAGCGCGGGCGCGCTGCGCAGCATCCTGACCGCATCACCGAAACGACGGATCCGTTCTTCGAGATTCTGGTCGGACACGAGAGCACACCTCTTCCACGAAGCGGGACTTGCGCCTCTGGGTCCGTCGTCGGGATGGATGCGTGCGTGGCTCAGCGGCCGATTTCACCGTACACCCGGGGTGCTGCGACCGGCCGGGCCGGCCCGGCGGAGCGCGGGCGCCCCGGCACCCGGATACACGCCTAATCTGGACGCAGGCAGACGGAGGAGACCCAGATGAGTAAGACAGTCGACATGGCGGCGTTGACCCGCAGGGCCGCCGAGTACGGCGGGTTGGCCTATCTGATCACGATCGGCGACAACGCCCAGATCCACACCTCGGCGGTGTTCCCCGGCATCGAGGCGGCCACGGTCACCGTCGGCGGCATCAGCCGGCACACGCTGGCCAACACCGGTCAGAACCCGAACGTCACGCTGGTGTGGCCGCCCGCCGACCCCGACGGCTATTCGCTGATCGTCGACGGCGCGGCGCGCAACTCCGACGACGGCGTGATCCACGTCACGCCCTCCCGCGCCGTGCTGCACCGCCCGGCGCTGCGCGAAGGCGACCCCCTGGTCGACAGCACCTGCAAGTCGGACTGCATCGACCTCTGGGAGGCCGCCGCCGTCAGCTGACCGGCCGCGGCGGCGCGGCGGCGGAAGGCGAATCCGGCGACAGAAGGTGTTCGGGACGATCTGATCTCCTTCCCTCGCCTGAATCTCCTTCCGCGCCTTGGCTCAGCGGCCTGCCCTCCGGGACCCACCGCGCACCTGCGGGGAATGGCCCGCCCGCCGGTATGGTTCTTCCAGATGAGTCCCCATGCGGCGACAGCGTTCGGAGGAGACCGTGACCGATTCCCCGCCCGGCGGTGCACCGGCTGCGCTGGTCACTGGCGCTCCGGCGCATCGGCGCCGCATCCCGCTGCGCAGCACGTGCGCCCAGCCGCACGAGTGCCCGCGGCCGATGCGCATGCGCATCCTCGCCCAGATCCCGCTGTTCGCGGGGCTGAGTGAGGCCGACCTCGACGGCATCGACAAGCGGATGGTGTCGCTGTCGTGGGGCGAAGGCGACCGGCTGTACACGGCCGGCGAACCGGCCGACCACCTCTATGTGCTGGCCGCCGGGCACGCGAAGGCCTACCAGTCCGCGCCGAACGGACAGGACACCATCGTCGACATCCTCGCGCCGGGCGACCTGTTCGGGGGACTGACGACGGCCGGCCGGCCGGCGCACACCGAGACCGTCGAGGCGCTGGCGACGGCCTGCGCGCTGCGCATGGACACCGCCGTGTTCCGCCAGGTGCTGGTGGAGCACCCGCAGGTCGGCCTGCGCGTGCTCGACGAGGTGGCGGCCCTGCTGGGCGGGTCGCGGTCGGATGCCCGTCAGCAGACCGCGGTCACCGTCGCCGACCGTGTCGCGACGACGCTGCTGCGGCTGGCCGACCGGTTCGGTCAGCACGGCGTCAGCGGCGACGGCACGCTGATCCAGCTGCCGCTCTCGCGCGCCGACCTGGCCGCGATGACCGGCTCGACGGCCGAGTCGGTCTCGCGCGTGATGAGTCGGCTGCGCAAGGACGGCATCATCGAATCCGGACGCCGCTGGACGGCCATCCTCGACCGGGACCGGCTCGCCGCCATCGCCGCCGACGACTGATCTGCCGTTGATTGACGCCCGTCATGGTGCGTTCTGCGCCTGCTTCGTAACGTGAGGATCACCCACAGCAGTGGGGTTCTCACGATCGACGGAAGGACGACATCATGACCACCACAGCCCCCACCCCCACGCACACCGTGCTTCGCGCCGAGGGCTTCTCGTGCCCCTCGTGCGTGGCGAAGATCGAGAAGCAGATCAAGCGCGTGGACGGCGTCTCCGACGTCACCGTCCACTTCGCCTCGTCTCGCGTCGAGATCGACCACGACCCGGCCGCAGCCAGCGTCGACGACCTGGTCGCCGCCGTCGCGAAGGCCGGCTACACCTCGCGCCCGGCGAGCTTCTGACCGCTCGGCGATGAGAGAAGGGTGACTGCCATGAGCGCGCTGCGCCGACTGCTGGGCAACCGGTGGACGATCCCCGCCGCCGCCGGAATCGCGATCGTCGTCGCGTGGGTGATCCCCGCGGTGACGGGTCTGCAGACCGTCGGTGACCTCGTGATGGTGGCCGCGGCCGTCATCGCCGGCACGCGCATCGTGATCAGCGCGGCCCGCGCGCTCATGGCGCGGGTCGTCGGCATCGATCTGCTGGTGTCGATCGCCGCGATCGGCGCCGTCATCATCGGCGAGTACTGGGAAGCGGCCGCGGTCACCTTCCTGTTCGCGATCGGTCACGCCCTCCAGGCGGCGACGCTGAACAAGACCCGGTCGGCCCTCGCCGCCCTCGTCGCCGTCGCCCCCGACGTCGCCATCGTGCTGCGCGACGGCGAGCAGGTCGAGGTCGCCGCCGGCGCCGTGGCCACCGGCGAGACCGTGCTGATCAAGGACGGTGGCAAGGTGCCCGTCGACGGCGAGGTCATCGGCGGGACCGGTGCGCTGGATGAGGCATCCATCACCGGCGAGTCGATGCCGGTCGAGAAGATGGTCGGCGACCGGGTGTTCGCCGGCACCGTCTCTCGCGGCGGGTTCCTGCAGGTGCGCGCCACCGGCGTCGGCGCCGACACGACACTGGCGCGGATCATCCACCGCGTCGAAGAGGCGCAGGACGCCAAGGCCCGGACCCAGGTGTTCATGGACCGGTTCTCGGCCTGGTACACGCCGGCCATCATGATCCTGGCGCTGGTCGTGGGCGTGCTCACGCAGGACGTCGTCCTGGCGCTGACGCTACTGGTCATCGGATGCCCGGGAGCACTGGTCATCTCGATCCCGGTGTCGATCGTGGCCGGCATCGGCCGCGCCGCGAAGGACGGCATCCTGATCAAGGGCGGCGAGTTCCTCGAGACCTCCGCCAAGATCAGCGCCGTCGCCGTCGACAAGACGGGCACGCTCACCAAGGGCCGGCCGCAGCTGACCGACGTGGTCGTGCTGGGCGCCGGAATGACCCGCACGCAGGTGCTGGCCGCGGCGGCGCGCGCCGAAGCCGGCTCCGAGCATCCGCTGGCCCGTGCGATCCTCGAGGCCGCGGCGTCTGAGGGCCTGCCCGCGACCGGACTGCCCGAGTCGACCGAGCCCGTGCCCGGAAAGGGCATCGCCGTCACGGCGGCCGGCAGCCGCATCCTGATCGGCAACCTGGCGCTGCTGGATCACTTCGGCATCGCCGACGCCGGTGCCGCCGCCCGGGCGGCCGGCGAGCTGGCCCAGGCCGGCCGCACGCCGATGATCGTGGCCGTGGACGGCATCGTCGCGGGCGTGATCGGCGTCGCGGACGAGATCCGCCGCGACGCCGCGCAACTGGTGGCGGGCCTGCACGCCGCGGGCGTGCGCACCGTGATCATGCTCACCGGCGATGCGCCGCCGGTCGCGCACGCGGTCGCCGCCGCCACCGGCATCGACGAGGTGCGCGCCTCGCTGCTGCCCGAAGACAAGCTCGACGCCGTCGCGGCGCTGCAGCGAGGCGGCCACGTCGTGGCGATGGTCGGCGACGGTGTGAACGACGCCCCGGCGCTTGCGACCGCCGACATCGGCGTCGCGATGGGCGCGGCCGGCTCGGCGGTCGCGGTGGAGACCGCCGACATCGCCCTGATGGGCGACGACCTGCTGAAGCTGCCCGAGGCGATCTCGCTGGCCCGCCGCACCGTGAACAACATGCGCCAGAACATCGTGATCGCGTTGGTGACCGTGGCGCTGCTGCTGCTGGGCGTGCTGCTGGGCGGGGTCACGATGGCCGTCGGGATGCTGGTGCACGAGGCATCCGTGCTGATCGTGATCGCCAACGCGATGCGGCTGCTGCGTCCCGCGCGCCCCGCCGTCGCCCGGACTCAGAGCCCGGCCCGCACCCCGGTCGGCGCAGCCGCCTGAGCCGTGTGCGTCGAGCCCGCAGGGACGACCTGCCGGCTCGGCGCACACCCCATTCCGCCGGGCGGGCGGCAGGCGTATTCTCCCGAGCATGGAGAGCAAACAGGCTGGACTCCTTGCCACGCTCGACACCCGCGACATCGGTCGGTTCTACATCTATCTGGCAGTCCTCGCCACCATCGGCGGGTTCCTGTTCGGCTTCGACTCGTCCAATATCGGGTCCGCTCTGGTGTTCCTGCCTTTCACACTCAGTCCGATTGCGATCGGCATCATCGTGGGCGGGGCATCCCTCGGCTCGTTCGTCGGAGCGCTCGCGGCCGGCCCGCTCACCGACCGGTTCGGTCGAAAATCCCTGCTGCTGGCCGACTCGGCCCTGTTCGCCCTCGGGTCGCTGATCTCGGCGTTCGCGTTCGAGCCGACGACCCTGATCGTCGGCCGCGTCATCATCGGCATCGCGATCGGCGCCGACTCGGCGATCGCGACGGCGTACATCTCGGAGTTCGCACCGAAGAAGCGCCGCGGTTCGCTGGCCATCATCCAGCAGTGGATGATCACGATCGGCATCCTGGCCGCCTATGTGATCGCGGTGATCGTTCTGGCGATCGCGCCGGGCGCGGCATCCACCGTCGACTGGCGGATCCTGCTGGGCATCGGATTCATCCCCGCGGTCATCTCGCTGCTGATGCGGGCGCGGATGCCGGAGTCCCCGCGCTGGCTGCTCGAACACGGCAGGCAGGACAAGGCGCTGAAGGCCTTCCACACCCTGGGCCTGGAGGCCACCGCCGAGCAGGTGCAGGCCGAGGCGGCCATGGTGCGCCGCGAGCAGGAGCGCATCGCGGGCAGGACGCAGTGGACCAAGCCGGTGCGGCGCGCCCTCGTGATCGTGTGCGTGTTCTTCATCCTGCAGCAGATCACCGGCATCAACGTCGCCTTCTACTACGGCCCGCATCTGCTGGAGCCCTACTTCACCGGGCCGGGCACGAGCGCCGTGCAGGCTGAGATCTTCGGCGTCTTCGCCGCCGGCATCCTCGCCGTCGTCAACGTGATCGCGACGTACTTCGCCTACCGGTTCATCGATACGATCGGGCGCCGCCGTCTCGCGATCAGCGCCTACATCGGCATGATCGTGTTCCTGCTGATCGGCTCGTACGGCGCCTCGTTCATGTCGGGGGTGCCGCAGCTGATCGTGATCATGGTCGGCTTCGGGCTGTTCATCGCGTGTTTCGCGATCGGCATCGGCGGCACCGGCTGGCTGCTGCAGGGCGAGGTGTTCCCCACGGCCGTGCGCGGCCGCGCGTCGGGCATCGGCGCCGCGGTGGACTGGCTGGCCAACTACGGTCTGGTGCTGGTGTTCCCGATCCTGCAGGTCGGGCTGGGCCTGGGCTGGGTCATGGTGATCTTCGCGGTGCTGTGCGCCGTGGGCGTCGTGTTCGTCTACCTGTTCCTGCCCGAGACCAAGGGCAAGTCGGTCGAGGAGATCACGCAGCTCTTCGACGGCCCGGTCAACCGCAAGGACCCCTCGCAGCCCGCGCCGGCCAGGTTCTGAGCGGGGGCGGGCCGGGGGTCGGCGTTCCGACGGCGTTCCGACGGCGTTCGGTCGTCGCATGTGGTGGCCTCGGGGCAGCCGGGCCCGCCATCTGTGACGACTCAAGTCCGGCGGTTCTGGGCGGCTGGCGTTCGGTCCCCGCATATGGCGACCGAGGCGAGGGCGTCGCAGAAGCAGGCTGGATCGGCGTGAACCGGGCCCAGCCCCGCAGCATCGCGCGATCGGGCCTGCTTTCACACCCAGGGCCAGGGGGAGACGGGCGGGCGGGGGCGCTCGGACGGCGGCGCAAGAGCGATCAGAGATTCCCGGTGCGCACGCGGTCGGCCGCGACCGGGCGATGCTCGGCCGCGTAGCCCGCGATGACGCCGGCGCGGTCGGCATCCGAACGGTTCTGACTCCACTTCGCCTTGGCATCGACATCGTTCACGTCCATCTCACGCCGACGATCGCGCGCAGCTGTCCGGCGACGTACTTCTCTGGCGCATCGGTGACCGCCCACGGCTGGTCGCAGTCGGCCTCGTGCCGGCCGGCTATGTCATCCCCGTCGACGAGCCCGGCGGCAGCATCCCGAACCGGATCACCGTCACGCTCTACGACGCCACGACGGACGTGACAGTCCGCCGATCGCCCCTCTCGCCGGTGAGTTGCCAGAACTGGTCGTTATCGGCGAACCGAAAGCGACCAGTTCTGGCAAGTCACGACAGGGGAGCTATGAGGCCGACTCGCCCCGGTCGCCCACCACGGCCAGCGAGCCGGTGGCCAGCGCGACCGAATCGGCGCCGTCGATCTCGAGGCTCGCGGCGGCCACATCGCTGCGGTCGATCGTCTTCTTCAGCGGATCCTCGCGCAGGAAGCACACCAGCACGGTCGCGATCAGCACGAGCGGCAGGATGACCAGGAAGATCGGGGTCAGGGCGTCGTTGTACGCGCCGATGATGATGGTGCGGATCGTGGCGGGCAGGTCGCGCACCAGCTCCGGCGTCAGGCTGTTCGCCCCTCCAGTGGTGCCTCCCGCGGCCGCCGGCATCCGGTCGCTGAGCAGGCTCAGCAGCCGCGTCGTGAACAGGCTGCCGACCACCGCCGCGCCCAGCGACGCGCCGATCTGGCGGAAGTAGTTGTTCGTCGCCGTCGCCACGCCCACCTGCGAGGCGGGGAACGTGTTCTGCACGACGAGCACGAAGATCTGCATGCACAGGCCCAGGCCCAGGCCCATCACGCCCAGATACACGCACATCAGCCACACCGGCAGCGCCGGCGTCATGGTCGACAGCAGCACCATGCCGGCGGCGGTGACCAGGGTGCCCGAGATCGGCGCCCACTTGTACCGGCCGGTGCGGCTGACCAGCGCGCCCGAGATGATCGACGAGACCAGGACGGTGCCCATCATCGGGATCATCAGCAGGCCGGACTGGGTGGCGTTGGCGCCGGTGACCATCTGCAGATAGGTCGGGATGTAGGCCAGCGTGCCGAACATGGCCACGCCGATGGCCAGGCCCGCGGCGGTCATCAGGTTGAAGTTCAGCTTGCGGAACAGGTGCATCGGCATCACCGGCTCGGCCACCCGCAGCTCGACGAACACGAAGGCGATCGCGGCGATCGCGGTGCCGGCGATCAGGCCGATGATCTGCGGCGAATCCCAGGCGTAGCCGTTCGGGGCGTCGTGGCCGCCCCAGGTGCTGACCAGCACGATGCCGGTGGATGCCAGCGCCAGCAGCGCGATGCCGAAGACATCGAGCTTGACCTCGCGCCGCGGGTGCGCGGGCAGGTGCAGGAACGCGACGGCCGCCACGATGGCGAGGATGCCCAGCGGGATGTTCATCCACAGGCCCCAGCGCCAGCCGATCACGTCGGTGAAGTAGCCGCCCAGCAGCGGGCCGGCCACCGACGAGATGGCGAACACGCCGCCCATGATGCCCATGTACTTGCCGCGCTCGCGGGCCGGCACGACGTCGGCGATGATCGCCTGCGACAGGATCATCAGACCGCCGCCGCCCAGACCCTGCACGGCGCGACCGGCGATCAGCCAGGGCATGTCCTGCGCCCAGCCGCCGATGATCGACCCGAGGATGAAGATCGAGATCGCACCGATGAAGATGCCCTTGCGGCCGATCAGGTCGCCGAGCTTGCCGTACACCGGCAGCATGATCGTCGAGGCCAGGATGTAGATGGTGATCACCCAGCTCATCTGGTCGACCCCGTGCAGGTCGCCGACGATGGTCGGCAGCGCGGTGCTGAAGATGGTCTGGTCCAGCGATGCCAGCAGCATCGTCACGATCAGGCCGGCGAACACCAGCAGGATGTTGCGGGCGTGATGCGGTTCCACTGCGGGTTCTGCGGTGGCTGCGGTCATTTCAGGATTCCTGCCGTCTCTCGAACGAGTGCTGCGGCGCGGGCGCGCAGCAAGATGGTGGATGCCTCGGTGGACAGATCTCGGTGTCCCCGGGCCAGCTCGGCGGTGGCCGCGCGCAGCGCCGCCCCGCAGGTCATCAGCATCACCTGGGCGTGCGCGGCCGAAGGCGCGTCATCCGCGTGCTCGGCGCTCAGCCGCGTCATCAGGGTGCGCACCCCTTCGGTCAGCGGCGCGAGCATCCGGCCCATGTGGGTGAACTTGCGCTGCAGCAGCTCGGGGTGCTCGCGCAGCACGCGATGCCGCTGCTCGTGCAGATCATGGTCGGGGCCGCGGCCGACCGTGGTCAGCAGCTCCAGCACGCCCTCCAGCACCGTGTCCGGGTGCATCTGCTCGAGCGCCTCGCTGACCAGCTGCTCGGTGTCATCCTGCGTGCGCATGCCGAGGATGGCGTCTTCTTTGCTGTCGAAGTAGTTGAAGAAGGTGCGCGGGGAGACGTCGGCCCGCT
This sequence comes from Microbacterium kribbense, assembly GCF_039537285.1. Classification (NCBI taxonomy): domain Bacteria; kingdom Bacillati; phylum Actinomycetota; class Actinomycetes; order Micrococcales; family Microbacteriaceae; genus Microbacterium; species Microbacterium kribbense. Next base: position 153,780 of record NZ_BAABAF010000009.1, read on the forward strand.
CGCTGAGCGCGTCGATGGTCAGGTGGTCCAGGCCCTCTTCGAGGGCTATCTCGATCGCGGCGGACTCGAGGCGGTGCCGGGTCTGCTCGCGTTTGCGTTCGCGCAGTCCGGGGGTGGGTAGATCTTGCACTCCTGCGATCTTCCTCGCCCGAGCCAACCTGCGCAAACGCAAAAATGCATTCGTGCAGAATTCCCAGCGAACTCCTAACCGCCGCGAGCCGGCGGCGGCGTCAGCGCTTGGCAGAGTAGGCGGATGCCGGTTCGGATGCCTTCCGGTCGAAGCCGACCACGGCGCGGTCGGGGCCGATGGCGCCGGCGGCGCGCATGCGCTCGATCTCGTCGTCGGCGTAGCCGAGGTCGTGCAGCACTTCGCCCGTGTGCTGTCCGACGGTGGGCGGCACGCGCCGCAGCGCAGGGGTGTGCCCGTCGTACTTGACGGGGTGGTTGACCACGCGCACGGTGCCGGCGGCGGGGTGCTCGAAGGTGAGCACCGATTCGTTGGCGGCCAGCTGCGGGTCGGGCAGCAGGTCGTCGTACTCGTTGACCGGGGCGTTCCACACGCCGACCTCGCTCAGATGCGCACGCCAGTGCGCGGTCGGGCGGGTGCGCATGTGCGCGGCGACCATCTCGTTGATCTGTTCGCGCTGCTCGAACTGGTCGTCGCGGCTGAACGCGCTGAACCGGTCGTCGTCGAACGCCGTGGCCAGCGTCGCGCCATCGGCCAGGGACAGCGTGAGCCACCCGTCCGAGGTCTGGAACACGCCGTACGGCGCCTGGTGGAAGCGGGAGGAGATTCCCGAGGCGCTGCGGTCCCACAGCCGCCCGCCGTTGAGGTGGCAGTTCAGCGGCTCCAGCTGCAGGTCCAGCGCGGCCGACAGCAGGTTGCCGTCCACCTTGGCGCCTTCGCCGGTGCGTGCGCGGCGCACCAGGGCGGCGACGATGCCCAGCGCCCCGAGGGCCGCCGAATGCTCGTCGACGATGGCCGACCCCATCAGCACCGGCGGATCTCCGGCGCGACCGCTGAGCGCGGCCAGCCCGCTGAAGGATTGGATGAGCAGGTCCTGGCCGGGCTGGTCGGCCAGTGGTCCGGTGGGCCCGAATCCGGTCAGCGAGCAGTACACGATGCCCGGGTTGCGCGCTGCGACGGCCTCGTACCCGAAGCCGCGGCGCTCGAGCACGCCCGGGCGGAAGTTCTCGACGATGACGTCGGCGGCATCGATCATGCGCCACAGCACCTGCTCGCCCTCGGGGGAGCGCAGATTGATCTCGGCACTGCGCTGATTGCGCCCGGCCAGCAGGAAGAACACGCTCTCGTCGCCGACGAAAGTGCGCGCCCCCGACCAGAACCGCTCGTATGAGCCACCGATGGGTTCGATCCGCACGACGTCGGCGCCGAGGTCGCCGAGCATCTGCGAGCACGATGGGCCCTGCAGGTAATGCGTGAAGCTGACGACCTTGATCCCGTCCAGCATGCCGGTCATGCGTCCTCCTGGGTGTTCTCGATGGCACGGACATGCGCCGTCCGCAGCGCGGTGAAATGCGGTGCGCGCTTGCCGAAGAATGCGGCCAGCCCCTCTTCGATGTCGGGGCCGGTGAACACGCGACGGCTGTCGGCGAGGGATGCGGCGGTGGCGTCGTCGATCGTCTGCGTGAAGGAGGCGGATGCCCCGGACTTGATCAGCGACAGCGCCAGCGCCGGCCGATCGGCCAGGACGGCGGCACGTTCCAGGGCCCGCTTCAGTGCGGATCCGGCCGGTGCGGTCTCGGAGCTCAGGCCCAGGCGCAGCGCCTCGTCGGCGTGCACCTGGCGGCCCGAATACAGCAGGTCGAGCGCACCGGCGATGCCGATGATGCGCGGCAGCCGGAACACGCCCCCCGACCCGGGGAACACCCCGAGCAGGATCTCGGGAAAGCCGACCGTGGCATCGGCATCCATCACGCGCAGATCGCACGCGATCGCCAATTCGGCACCACCGCCCAGGCAGACGCCGTTGATCGCGGCGATCGTGGGGATCGGCAGCGTAGCGACGGCGGTCATGGCACGGTTCTCGCGGGTGAGCTTCTTGCCGACGACGTCGTCGCGCACCTGCGCGAATTCACCGACGTCCGCGCCGGCGCAGAACGCCCGGTCGCCGGCGCCGGTGATCACCAGAGACCGCACTCGCGGGTCGGCTGCGATCTGATCGCACAGCGCCAGCAGCCGCATCGTCATGGCGCGCGTGATGAGGTTCAGCGGTGGGGCGTCCAGCGTCAGCACGCCCACGCCGTCCTCGCGCACCTCTAATCCGATCGGGTCGGTCATCGGCCGCCCCTCCTGTCGTCCTCGGTGGTGGTCGGTGTGCTCAGTCGCCCACGCGGATCGCGAACGTGCCCGCACGCTTGCCGGTGCGGATGTTGACCGACTTCAGCTCGGTGAACTCCTCGAAGCCCGCCTGGCCCATCTCGCGGCCCACGCCGCTGGCCTTGTAGCCGCCGAACGGCATCTGCGGCGGCGCGTCGATCGTGGTGTTCGCATACACCGTGCCGCTCTTGAGACCCTTGGCCACCTCGAGGACGGTGTCGATGCTCTGCGACCACACGCTGTTGGCCAGGCCATACGGCACGTTGTTGGCCAGCCGGATGGCTTCGTCGCGCGAGTCGAACCGGGTCACGGTCAGCACCGGACCGAACACCTCGTCCTGGAAGGCCGGCGCATCCGGCACGACCCGGTCGATGACGGTCGGCGAGATGAACTGCCCGCGCGCGAACGCGCCGTCGGTCAGCCGCGTTCCGCCGGTGATCACCTCGCCGCCGAACCGGGCCGCGCCGTCGATGTATGAGGTCACCTTGCCCAGGTGGCCGGCATGGATGAGCGCGCCGACGTCGGTGCTGCGCTCCATCGGCTGCCCGACCTTCAGCAGCGCGGTCTGCCGCGCCACTTCGCGGACGAAGTCGTCGGCGACGCTGCGCTCGACCAGCAGCCTCGGCTGCGACACGCAGCACTCGCCGTTGTTGAAGTTCACCCCGAACACGACGCCGGCGGCCGCATCCTCCAGATCGGCGTCCGCGAACACCACATTGGCGGCGTTTCCGCCCAGTTCGAGCGAGAGCTTCTTGATGTTGCCGGTCGAGGCCGCGATCACGCGCCGTCCGGTGGCCGTCGATCCGGTGAACGACACCAGGTCGACGCCTGCGGACTCGGTCAGTGCCTGCCCGGCGCGGCCGTCGCCGGCGACCATCCCGATCACGCCCGCAGGAATGCCCGCCTCGATGGTCAGTCGCATGATCAGCTGCGCGCTGGAGCTGGTCAGCTCGGACGGCTTCACGATCGCGGTGCAACCGGCGGCCAAGGCGAACGGCAGCTTCTGGCTGAGGATCAGCGCCGGGAAGTTCCACGGCACGATCAGGCCGACCACGCCCACCGGTTCGCGCAGTACCAGGCCCGTGAAGTCCGGACCGTTGTTCGTGTAGGTCGACCCGCTCATCGTCGTCGCCAGGGATGCGGCATAGCGCCACAGGCCCGCGGCACCGCCGATGTCGCCCTCGGCCAGTCGGATCGGCTTGCCGACCTCCTCCGCGTCCAGGGCGGCGAGCTCCGCGGCATGGGCGTCGATCAGATCGGCCACGCGGGACAGGCGCACGGATCGCTCCAGCCCCGTCATGCGCGGCCATGGTCCCTCGTCGAACGCCGTCCGCGCGGCGGCCACCGCCAGGGCCACCTCGGGTGCCCCGCCGGCCTGCACGAGGCTGATGATCTCGTCGGTCGCCGGTGCGTGCCGGTCGATCGGCGCCGCGTCGGCGCTGTCGATGAACTCACCGCCGACGAAGTGCTGCACCGGACGTGCCGTCGTTGTGCTGGTCATGTCATCCTTCTTCTTTCGTGCGTGGCGCCTGGTCTGGCTAGGCGGCTTTCGTGTAGAGCGCGACGAGGTCCTCCAGGGTGACCGCGCGCGGGTTGCCCGGCAGGTCGGCCTGGGTGAGGGCGTCGGCGGCGAGTCGGGGGATCGCGTCGACGGGCACGTTCACCTCGGCGAGGCGCCGGGGCACTCCGGTCTGCTCGGCCAGGCGGTGCACCGCGACCGAGGCGCGCTGTGCCGCGTCGGCCTCGCTCAGTCCGGTGATGTCTTCGCCGAGTGCGGCGGCGATGCGGGCGAACCGTGCCGGCGCTGCGGGGATGTTGAAGTCGATCACATAGGGCAAGAAGAGCGCGTTGGCCGTTCCGTGGTGCACGCCGAAGTGCGCGCCGAGCGTGTTGGCCAGGGCATGGACGGCGCCCAGGCCCGCGTCGTGGAAACCCATGCCGGCCATCGAGGACGCGACGAGCATGCCGTACAGCGCGTCCGGATCGCCCTGCGACGCGGCGACGAGATTCTTCCCGATCATCTCGATCGCGCCGAGCACCAGAGCGTCGGTGATCGGGTTCGCGCCCTTCGCGACGTATGCCTCGATGGCGTGGGTGAGGGCGTCCATCCCGGTGGTCGCGGCGATCCGGCTGGGCAGGTGCTCGACGACCCGACGGTCCAGCACGGCGATGTCGGCGAACATCAGATCCGAGACGATGACCATCTTCACCTGCGTGTCGGGATTGGTGATCACCGCTCCCTTGGTCACCTCGGATCCGGACCCGACCGTGGTGGGCACCACGACCACCGGCAGCGGGCGGTTCGCGAACTTGTCCACGCCTTCGAAGTCGGTGATGGTGCCGTCGTTGGTGCCCAGCACCGCGATCGACTTGGCGACATCGATACTCGAGCCGCCGCCGATCGCGATGATCACGTCGGCGCCGGCTTCCTCCCGGGCGCGCTGGGCCTTTGCGACCGTCGCGATGTCGGGATTGCCGATCACCTCGGTGAAGGCAGAGGTGGGGAAATCCTTGCCGAGGATTCCGGCGACCAGCTCCAGCAGGCCGGCGGCGACGATTCCCGGGTCGGTGACGATCAGGGCGCGGTGGCCGAGCCGGGGGAGCTCGCCGGCTGCGGCATCCAACGCGCCGTCGCCCATGATCAGACGCGGCGGCGAGGAGAAGTGCGGGTTCATGAAGGTCCTCCTTGTGACTTCAGTGTCCAGGTTCGGTCACGCATCGGCAACCGCCGCGGAGCGTGGCGGACCGGCCCGGTCCACCAGCGTGGGGCCGGCTGCGGCCCGCAGCTGCGGCGACGTGGCGAGGCGCCACAGCGCCTCGACGAAGTAGTAATCGCCCCACATCACCGACTCGTCGACGCCCAGATTGTTGCCCGGGTGATAAATGGCGTGTCGGATGATGCCCTCCCACTCGCCATCCGGCGGGGCGAGGAATCCCGGCCCGGCGAGGGTGGACAGCACTCCGGCGGCGTACTGCGCATACGTCGCGGCTTGCTCGGGGATGAGCTCGGCCAGCTGCAGCAGACCGGATGCCGCAATGCACGCCGCGGAGGACTCGTAGGGCTGTGCCGGATGGGGGTCGTCCCAGTCGTTGGGGGGTATGTAGGCATCGCCGGTGCGCTCGATGTAGGTGCGGGCGAGCGAACGGGCCGTGGTCAGGAAGCGCTCGTCGTGGGTGTTGCGGTACGCCGAGCCGAATCCGTAGAGGCCCCAGGCGAGTCCTCGCGCCCAACATGAATCCGACCGGTACCCCTGGTGCGTGGCCGCCCGCAGGAATTCCCCGGTGGCGGGATCGAACCACCCCTCGTGCACCGTGGTGGCGTCGCCGCGCACGAGGAAGCGTCGCGTGGTCAGCGCGTGCTGGAACGCGATCTCGGAGAGGCCGGCGTCGCCGCTGAGCTGCGCGGCCTGGAAGATGATGTCGAGGTTCATCATGATGTCGATGAACGTGCTGCCGGCGTGCACCCAGGTGCTCAGATACCGCCCGTGCGGGTTGAACCGGGCCGCCATCGTGCGCCCCGCCGAGATCAGCACGGCGGCGTTGCGCGGCGAGGGGTCCACCTGGTGCCAACGGCCCCAGCTCGGCGAGAACAGGAACCCGATGTCGTGGGTGCCGGCGTCGAGCTTGCGGTGCTCGAGATGCTCGCTGTAGCGCTCGGCGGCGGCGCGCCAGGTCGGGTCGCCGGTGCGTTCGGCGAAGATCCACAGCTCGCCGGCGAGGAAGCCGGACGTCCACACCGGAGCCCATGAATCGGCGTCGAACTGCCAGTGCCCCCCGTGGGTGCATGTGGGCACCCGGCCGGGATGGTCCTCGATCAGGGTGCGGACATGGGCCTGGGCGACGTCCAGGGCGCGGTCGACATCGAGTGGATCCTGCATCGACGACCCCTCTCGGCTCGGCGCTGTCGCGACTTCGATGCCAATACGTTATCGACGGGCTCTTCCCACCAGCAATAGGCAGAGGATAATGGTGTTCGGCAGGAGATAACGCTCGGACAGAGGATCGTGCCATGGACGCATCTGATCGGACCTACCGGCCGCGCACGGTGCACGCGGTCAGTCACGCCGTCGCGCTGCTGCGGATGATCGCCGCGGCGCCCACGCCGCTCACGCTCAGCGCATTGGCGCGCAAGGCCGGGCTGAGCAAGCCCTCGACCTACAACCTGCTCACCACGCTGGTGCAGCAGCGACTCGTCGTGCGCGGCACGGATCGGCGGTATGCCGCCGACTGGGGTCTGTTCGAGCTGGGCAGCCGCGTGGCCGAGGCGGCAGCCCTCCGACGGGCCGTGGGTGCATCGCTGGACGCGCTGGCCGCCGACGGCGCCGTGCTGCTGTCGGTGCTCGATCACGAGTCGGTGCTCTATGTGCAGCGGTTCCAGACGTCCGACGCGTTCGAGATGGTGGCGAACGTCGGCCGGCGTTCGCCGCTGCACACCACCGCGTCCGGCAAGGTGTTCCTCTCGGCGATGCCCCAGCGCGGTCTGGTCAGCTATCTGCATCAACCGCTCGCGGCGCCGACGCGGGCCTCGATCACCGATCCGACGCGGCTGATGCGTGAACTGGTCAAGGCCAAGGACGACGGCTACACGGTGTGCTGGGGTGAGCAGGAGCCACTGCTGTCCAGCGTCGCGGTGCCGGTCCGCTCGGTCGACGGGTCGGTGCGGGCATGTCTGGCGATCGCAGTGGCCACCGCCCGGCTGCGGCAGATCGCGCCGAGCCGACTGTCGGTGCGGATGCGGGACGCCGCCGCTGGAATCGGCCGAGTGCTGGACCTACAGCGTTAGTTACTCAATAACAGGATTTGCTACTCGCTAACGAATAGTGGCCGTATTGCCTTGCTCGTGCAGTCCGCCGGTGTGATGCTTCGACCAACCATCGACGCCGATGGCGTGCAACGACGGAGGTTGTCAAATGAAGATCACCATCAGGGGGCCGTGGCTGGCAGCAGCCACCGCCGCCATCGTGTTCGCTGGCCTCGGGCTCACCGCGTGCGCCCCGGAGTCCAGCGGCCCCGGTGCGACGAGCGGACCCAGCCAATCCAGCGGAGTCTCGACTGCGACGGGGTTCAAGGTCGGGCTGCTGCTGCCCGACGAGACCTCGACCCGGTATGAGACGCAGGACCGCCCCGACTTCAAGGCGGCACTGACGCAGCTGTGCCCGCAGTGCGAACTGGTCTACGCGAATGCGAATCAGGATGCCGCCAAACAGCAGCAGCAGGCCGAATCGATGCTCACCCAGGGGGTGAAGGTGCTGGTCGTCGACCCATGGGACGGCGTGGCCGCAGCGAGCATCGTCGACGAGGCGAGCTCGCAGGGCGTGCCCGTGGTCGCCTATGACCGGCTCATCAAGAGCCCGAAGCTGTCGTTCATCATCTCGAACAACTACGAGAAGGTCGGAGAGCTGCAGGGGCAGGCGCTCGTGGAGAAGCTGAAGAAGGATGGCGTGCCCGCCGGCAGCGGCATCGTCATGATCAACGGCGCGAGCACCGACAACAACGCCGTGAACATCCGCAAGGGCGCGCTGGGCGTGATCGAGCCCGCCGGCTACAAGGTGCTCAGCCACCTGGAGACCTGGGATGGCCCCACCGCCCAGAAATTCGCCGCTTCTCAGATCGCCAAGTTCGGCAACAAGATCACGGCGTTCTACACCGCCAACGACGGCAACGCGCAGGCGGCCATCTCGGCGATGAACGCGGCCGGCATGAAGCTCGTGCCGACGACGGGTCTGGATGCGACCCTCGCCAGTGTGCAGTCCATCCTGGCGGGCCAGCAGTACATGAGCGTCTACAACTCGTTCAACGGCGAGGCGACCAAGGCCGCTCAGGTCGCCGTGCAGCTGGCCACGGGGCAGACCCCGCAGTCCACCGACACGATCGACTCCATCCCCGCCTTCCTGCAGCAGCCGCTGCCGGTGACGGTGGACACCATCATGTCGACCGTCGTCAAGGACGGCGTCTACAAGATCAGTGAGATCTGCACGCCGAATTTCGCGGCGGCGTGCACCGCCCACGGCATCAAGTGATATCACCCTCGTGCCCCGCGCCCGGGGCACGAGGGTGCGCCGGGCAGCCTGTCGGCGCCGGACGCCGACCGAACGGAAGGAACCCGTGACCATGACCACCCCCGCACCGCCGCGATCGGCCCAGCCGTTGCTGTCGCTGCGCGGCATCAACAAGGCCTTCGGCGCCGTGAGCGCGCTCACGAACGTCGACCTGGACGTCTATCCCGGCGAGATCGTCGCCCTGGTCGGCGACAACGGCGCCGGCAAGTCCACTCTCGTGAAGATCCTCGCCGGCGTGCATTCCGCCGACTCCGGGACGGTGCTGTGGAACGGCCAGCCCGCGACGATCGCCAGCCCACTGGACGCTCAGGCGCTGGGCATCGCCACCGTCTATCAGGACCTGGCACTGTGCGACAACCTCGACGTCGTGCAGAACCTGTTCCTGGGCCGCGAGATCGGCAGTGCACTGGCGATGGACGAAGTGACGATGGAGCAGAAGTCCTGGGGCCTGCTGCAGCAGCTGGCCGCCAAGATCCCCTCCGTGCGCATCCCGGTGGCCAGCCTCTCGGGCGGGCAGCGGCAGACCGTCGCGATCGCGCGCTCGCTGGTCGGCGACCCGGCCGTGGTCATCCTCGACGAGCCCACCGCCGCCCTCGGCGTGGCCCAGACCGCTGAAGTGCTCAACCTCGTCGAGCGGCTGCGCGATCGCGGTCTCGGCGTGATCCTGGTCAGTCACAACATGGCCAACGTGCAGACCGTGTCCGACCGTGTCGCCGTGCTGTTCCTCGGGCACAACAACGGCACGTTCGCCACGAGCGACGTCAGCTACGAAGACATCATCACGGCGATCACCGGTGCAGCCGACAACGCCGTCAGCCAGCGGGCGACCGCCCATCACGCACAGGAGCAGCAGAAGTGAACCTTCGACCCCGACCCCGCGCGGTACCCGAGACCGGCATGCTCGACCGGCAGGACGAACGACTCAGCACTGCCACCGGACTGGCCGGCGAGTCCCGGCAGCTGTGGCGGCGGGTGCGCACCGGCGACATCGGTTCGCTGCCGGTGATCATCGGCCTGATCCTGATCGCCGTCGTGTTCCAGAGCCTGAACCCGCTGTTCCTGTCGAGTGTGAACCTCGTCAACCTGATGCTGGACAGCGCCGCGGTGGGCACGATCGCCGTCGGCGTCGTGCTGATCCTGCTGCTGGCCCAGATCGACCTGTCGATCGGGTCGGTCAGCGGCTTCGCCGCCGCGATCCTGGCGGTCACCTTCGTGCAGCTGCAGTGGCCGCTGTGGCTGAGCCTGCTGCTGCCGGTGGTGATGGGCGTCATCGTCGGTTACATCTACTCCTTCCTGTTCCTGCACTTCGGCGTCCCCAGCTTCGTGTCGACGCTGGGCGGCCTGCTGGCCATCTTCGGGTTCCAGCTGTTCATCCTGGGCACGAATGGGTCGATCAACCTCCCGTTCGATTCCCTGATCGTGCGGTTCGCGCAGAAGATGTTCCTGGCGCCGGTCACGGCGTACGTCCTCGTCGTGCTGATCGCCGCCGGCTATGTCGCCGTCGCGCTGTCGGCGGCGCGCAAGCGCGTGCGTGCAGATCTTTCGGCTCCCTCGTATCTCGGCATCTGGATCAAGGGCGCGCTGCTGGTGGTCATCCTCGGGTTCATCACCTGGTACCTGAATCTCTCGCGCGGCGTGGCCGTCATGTTCGTGGTGTTCCTGGCGATCATCGCCGTGGTCGCCTATGCGCTCAAGCGCACGCAATGGGGGCGGGCGATGTACGCGATCGGCGGCAACGTCGAAGCGGCGCGCCGCGCCGGCATCCGTGTGAACCGCGTCTACCTGTCGGCGTTCATCCTCTCGTCGGTGCTGGCCGCCGTCGGCGGACTCTTCGCGGCCGGGCGGCTGGCCGCCGCGACGCTGAGCAGCGGCACGAACGATGTGAACCTGGATGCGATCGCGGCCGCAGTCATCGGCGGCACGAGCCTGTTCGGCGGTCGAGGCAATGCGCAGTCCGCGCTGCTGGGCATTCTGGTCATCGAGGCCATCGCCAGCGGGTTGAACCTGCTCAATCTGGATTCCTCGATCCGCTTCATGGTCACCGGCGGCGTACTGATCGTGGCCGTCGTGGTCGATTCGTTGTCGCGGCGTTCCCGGGCAGCGCATGGCACGGCGTGAGCGGCACGACGCGCCGCGCAGGTCGTGACGCACCGCGCGCCGATTACACTCGACCGAGGAGGGGGCAGCAGGTGACCAGGGCATCGACTTCTGCTGAGCTGACGCACACGAACGAGCCGCGCAAGCCCGAAGCGCGCACGGTGCGATCGGTGGTGCACGCCGTCACCCTGCTCAAAGAGCTGTCGCGGCTGGCGGTGCCCACGTCGCTGGGGGATCTCGCCGCGAGCGTCGGGCTGAGCAAGCCGGCGACGTTCAACCTGCTCAAGACGCTCGAGGTCGAAGGGCTGATCGCGAAGGACGACGACGCCCGCTACCGGCTGACCTGGGGCATGTACGAGCTCGGCAGCGCCGTGCTGCGCTCGACCGACCTGAGCCGGGTGAGCCGCATCCATCTCGATCGCCTCGCCGACCAGACCGGTGAGGCCGTGCTGCTGGGCATCCTGGACGAGCAGACCGTGCTGTACATCGACCGGGGGCAGGCTGCCGAGACCTTCGCGATGGTCGCCAACGTCGGCAGGCGCTCGCCGCTGCACACCAATGCCTCGGGAAAGGTGCTGCTGGCCGGCCAGCCCGACACGGCCCTGGATGCCTTCCTCGCATCCGCGTCCTTGGATCGCATGACGCCGTACACGATCACCGATCCGGCACGGCTGCGCGAAGAGGTCGACACGGTGCGCGACCGGGGCTACGCGTTGTGCGCGCAGGAGCAGGAGGAGGGGCTGTCCAGCGTGTCCGTGCCGGTGCGCGGTCACTCGGGTCGGGTGATCGCGGCATTGACGGTCGCCGCGCCCAGCCAGCGCATCGACGTGCGCTCCATCCCCGACCTGCGCGATCGGCTGCTGGCCGAGGCCACCGCGATCTCCGTGCAGCTCGGCGCCGGCGTCGCCGCGACGTCCGGCGCCTGATCGGGGCAGTTCCGCGGCGGCTGGTGCTCGCGTCGGGAGAGATCGGCAAGCCCGGATCGCGCGCATGTGGGACTCCCAGGTGCCTTCCGTAGCGTGAGCGCATGCCCAGCCAGCCGGACGTGCAGATCCCCGTCGAAGTGTCCCCCGCGCAGCTGCGCCTGATGCGCGACGAGTTCCAGCGCTTCCTGCTGCCGTACACGTTCGGGCTGCACGAGGTGTCGACGAAGATCGACATCCTGCGCGACGAATTCCTCTATCTGCACGACTACAACCCGATCGAGCATGTCACCAGTCGGGTGAAGTCCCCGGACAGCATCGTCGAGAAGGTCGGCCGCAAGGGCATCGAGCCCGAGTTCGACGCCATTCGCGCGCACCTGACCGACATCGCCGGCATCCGCATCACGACGAGTTTCACCGCCGACGCCTATCGGCTCTTCGACCTGCTCGCCGCGCAGGACGACATCACGGTGTGTCAGGTCAAGGACTACATCGCCCAGCCCAAGCCCAACGGCTACCAGAGCCTGCACGCGATCATCGAGGTGCCGGTGTTCTTGTCGACCGGTCCGATGGCCGTCCCCGTCGAGGTGCAGCTGCGCACGATCGCGATGGACTTCTGGGCGAGCCTGGAGCACAAGATCTATTACAAGTACGACCAGCAGGTGCCGGCCGGACTGCTGGCCGAACTGAAGGACGCCGCCGACTCGGCCGCCGAGCTGGACGGGCGGATGGAACGGCTGCACCGGGAACTGCACGGCGATGCGCGCCGGGCCGCGGGCGGGCCGGACGGCCGGGCGATCACGGTCTGACCCGGGGCGGGCGGTGTCGGACGGCTGGATGCCGGAGGCCCGCCGATCGGAACTCCTTCGATCCGGGCATCGGGCGTGCCGCTGCCGCGTGTTTCCGGGGCGTGGGGCCGGCGCACCCTTCGGATCAGAGGAGTTCTGGTCGGGGCCCGGGCGATCGCCGGGCAATCGCGGAGCGACCGCGGGCGGGTAGCCTGGCGGCGTGGATGTCGCCGCGATGATGGATGCCGCCAGGCGGCGCCTCGCCGAGGCGGACGCGCCGCGCGAGCGACTCGGCGAGCTGGTGCAGCCGCGCCGCATCCTGGGCATGACCCGCCCGCTGAAGATCGCGCCGGGGGTGCGCGTCTGGCACCTGGGCGCGCTGCTGGTCGCCGACGATGCGGTGCTGGCCACCGGCGCGATCCTGCGCGCGCGCGAAGAAGTGCGCCGTGGCTTCACGGCCGAGTCGCAGCGCGAGCGCGCGGCGCTGGCCGGCGCCGCCCGGCGCGGCGGATTCGCCGAGGGCGAGGTGGTCCACTACGACTGGACGCGCCTCGACCTGGATGCCGTGGCGCGGGGCGAGGCATCCGGACCCCTCCTCGTGATCGACGGCGTGCCGAGCATCCACTGGAGCCGGGCCGGCGGATACACCGGCCTGCAGGGGTATCTGGACGAGCGCATCGAACTGCTCGAGCATCCACCGGCCGGCGCGACCTGACCGGGCCGCCCGCGAGGCGCGGGGACCTTCGAGACCCGGAAGGTAGGCTGGATCCCTTGGAGGACAGTCTGTGGAAGCTTGGCCCGGTACCGCGTACCCGCTCGGAGCGACGTTCGACGGCAACGGCACGAACTTCGCCCTGTTCAGCGAGGTCGCACAGCGTGTTGAGCTGTGCCTGTTCGACGTCGACGGCACCGAGACGCGCGTCGAACTGATCGACGTCGACGGCTACGTGTGGCATGCCTACGTCCCGCACATCGACCCGGGCCAGCGATACGGATATCGGGTGCACGGCGAGTACGACCCGGCCACCGGCGAGCTCTGCAATCCGAACAAGCTGCTGCTGGACCCCTATGCCAAGGCCGTCGACGGCGACGTCGACTGGGGGCAGCCGGTCTTCGGCTATCAGCTCGGCGATCCCGGCACCCGCAACGACGACGACTCGGCCGCTGCCATGATGAAGGGCGTCGTGGTCAACCCGTTCTTCGACTGGAACGGCGACCACCCGCCGCACACGCCCTATTCGCAGACGCTGATCTACGAGGCGCACGTGAAGGGACTGACCGAGCGCCATCCGGACGTGCCCGAAGAGATCCGCGGCACCTACAGCGCGATCGCGCATCCGGCGATCATCGCGCACCTGCACAAGCTCGGCGTCACCGCCATCGAACTGATGCCGGTGCACCAGTTCGTCGGCGACTCGAACGGGCGCGAGAACTACTGGGGCTACAACACCATCGCGTTCTTCGCCCCGCACAACGGCTACGCCTCGATCAACCAGCGCGGCCAGCAGGTGCAGGAGTTCAAGGCGATGGTCAAGGCGCTGCATGCCGCGGGCATCGAAGTGATCCTGGATGTCGTCTACAACCACACCGCCGAGGGCAACCATCTGGGTCCGACGCTCTCGATGCGCGGCATCGACAACGCCGCATACTACCGGCTGGACGACAAGGACCCGTCGAAGTACACCGACTACACCGGCACCGGCAACAGCATGAACGTGTCCAGCCCCCACACGCTGCAGCTGATCATGGACTCGCTGCGGTACTGGGTGCTCGAGATGCGGGTGGACGGGTTCCGGTTCGACCTGGCCTCGACGCTGGCGCGTGAGTTCTACGAGGTCGACCGGCTGAGTGCGTTCTTCGACATCGTGCAGCAGGATCCGGTGATCTCGCAGGTCAAGCTCATCGCCGAACCGTGGGATGTCGGGCCGGGCGGATACCAGGTCGGCAACTTCCCGCCGCTGTGGACGGAGTGGAACGGTCAGTACCGCGACACCGTCCGCGACTTCTGGCGCGGGCAGTCCCAGGCCCTGGGCGAGTTCGCCACCCGGCTCACCGGGTCGAGCGACCTGTATGCGCACTCGGGGCGCCGGCCGGTGGCATCCATCAACTTCGTCACCTCCCACGACGGCTTCACGATGCGAGACCTGGTCTCGTACAACGAGAAGCACAACGAAGCCAACGGCGAGCAGAACCGCGACGGCACCGACGACAACCGCTCCTGGAACTGCGGCGTCGAGGGGCCGACGGACGATCCGGCCATCCGCGCGCTGCGCGCCCGGCAGCAGCGCAACTTCATCGCGACGCTGCTGCTGAGCCAAGGCGTGCCGATGCTGTCGCACGGTGACGAGCTCGGCCGCACGCAGCTGGGCAACAACAACGCGTACAACCAGGACAGCGAGCTGACCTGGATCGACTGGGATGCCGCGGACCTGCCGCTCGTGGAGTTCACCGCCGCGCTGTCCAAGCTGCGTCGCGAGCATCCGACGTTCCGGCGCAGCCGGTTCTTCGACGGCCGCCCGGTGCATCGCGAGGAGGAGGCGCCGCTGCCGGACATCGCGTGGCTGCGGCCGGACGGCACCCGGATGCAGCCCGAGGACTGGGAGTCCGGATTCGGCCGTGCCATCGGGGTGTTCCTCAACGGCAGCAGCATCGATGAGCGCGACCACCGTGGCCGCACCGTCACCGACCGCGACTTCATCGTGCTGTTCAACGCCGGCGATGCGCCGATCGACTTCACGATTCCCCCCGCCGAGGACACCACGGGCTGGGACATCCTCGTCGAGACCGGCGTGCGCACGCCGGCCGCCGAGCGCTTCGTGCCGCGCGGCGGTGTCGTCACGCTGGAGGGCAAGGCCCTGACCGTGCTGGGTGCGCACGTGGATGAGGCCGAGGATGCCGATCACTCGGTCGCCGCGTCGCTGGCGGCCTTCCGCGCGCCGACGACCCCGGTGCGGCAGATCCGGGCCGCCGCGCGCGGCCGCGGGCGGCGCTGAGCCGGGCGTTAGGGCGGGCGCGCGGGCGACGCTGAGCCGGGGCGTTCGGGCGGGCGCGTGGGCGACGCTGAGCCGGGGCGTTCGCGCGGGCGCGTGGGCGGCCGCGGTCGCGGGGGTGCTGGCAGCCGCGGTCTGCGCTTTGATCGGGGGACGACGCGCGGGTTGCGCCGGCGGCGCAGCCAGATCCTGCCGAGAATGCGCAAACTGCGCGTGATGGCGGCGTGGCGCGCAGTTCGTGCGTTTTCGGCGAGCCTGGGTGCCGCAGCGTCGCGCGCAGCAGGCGGGCCGCGCGATGTATCAGATGCGGGCCTTTCGCCTCTGTCACAATGTGGACACAATGGTCGACATGACATCACGCGCCGATGCCGGCGCGCCGGCAGAGCCCGCGGCGCCGCCCCGGTGGGAGCGCGCCGGCGACCTGTTCACGGCCTGGCGCGACGGCGACGCGCGCGCCATGGACGACCTGGTGCGACTGATGACGCCTACCCTGTGGCACATCGTGCGCGCGTATGGGCTGGATGCCGCGCTGGCCGAAGACGTCGTGCAGACGGCCTGGCTCACCCTGGTGCGCCAGGAGGCGCGCATCGCCGAACCGCGTGCGGTGTCCGGCTGGCTGACGACCTGCGCACGGCGCGAAGCGTGGCGGGTCGGACGCGACCGGCGGCAGACCGACCCGACCGAGCACGAGTATCTCGAGCCCAAGCTGCCGACACAGGAGTCGGCCGAGGCATCCGCCGCCCGGGCCGACCAGACCCAGCGGCTGTGGGCCGCGGTCGCCCAGTTGAACGAGCGCTGCCAGCGGCTGCTGCGCATCGTCGCGTTCGACGATCGGCCCGACTACGCCCGCATCGCGCGCGAGATGGCGATGCCGGTCGGATCGATCGGTCCGACCCGGCAGCGATGCCTGGACAAGCTGCGTGTGCTGTTGGGCGCTGTCGAGGGGGGAAGCGGACATGGAGCATGAGGATGCCGCCGCCGACGCCGCGCTGTTCGCGCGGTTGCGGTCGGTGTGGGAAGTCGTCGATCCGGTGCCGGTGGGGATGGTCGACCGGATGGTGGCCAGGGTGGCCGTCGCCGACATCTCGCGGGAGTACGCGCTGCTGACCCTCGTCACCGGCGACTACGCGGCCGTGCGCGGCGAGAACGAGACCCTGACACTGCAGTTCAGCGACGGGGAAACGAGCGTGCTGCTGCATGTGACCGTCACCGAGAGCGGGCAGCGCCGCATCGACGGCTGGGTGGATGCCGAGGCCACCGGGGCGCGTCTGGTGCAGGACGACCGGGAATGGGTCGCCGAATTCGGCCAGCCCGGGCGGTTCGCCTTCGCGGGTGTGGCGCCGGGGCTGTCGCGGGTGCGGATCAGCGTCGCCGGCGCCGATGGAGCGGTGCGGGGCGTCCAGACTGCGCGGTTCGAAGTCTGACGTCGTCGAGCGCGCGTCCGCGCGGTGTCTGGCGTCGGGGGGATGCCCGCGGCCGTGTGCGGGCAGAAGTCGGGCGGCCTGCGGCGGTGTGCGGGCAGAAGTCGGGATGCCCGCGGCGGTGCGGGCAGAAGTCCGGCGGCCGGCGGCGGTGTGCGGGCTGCCGCCGAGGATGTCCGGGATCCTTCGAAGTCGCGCGTGGAAAACACCCGGGTCCGCGCGAAGATAGACGCGTGGAACCGACCGCTGAGGCGTTGCACCGCCGTGCTGTGGAGCAGAGCATCCGCGGGCGGTATGCGCTGGCGGAGCGCACCCTGGATCGCGCCGCGGCGCGCGCCGAGGAACCCGACCTGACCGCACGCATCATGGGCACCCGTGCCGTCGTGCTGCAGAACACCGGCCAGCCCGAACGCGCCGAGCGGATCTGCCGACAGGCCATGGCGCTGCCCGGGCTGAGCGCGTCCACGCGCGCAGTGCTGGGCGGCCAGTTGGGCGCGCTGGCGCTGCTGCGGGGCCGGCTGCACGATGCCGAGCGCCTGCTCTCCGCCGCGATCGCAAGCCTGGCCGGCGGGCATGGTGCCGATCGTGCAGACCTAACCGGCGATCGGGTCGCCGAAGCGCGGGTGCGGATGAACCGCAGCGTCGTGCGACTGCAGCTGCGCGACCTGGCCGGCGCCGCGGACGACCTCGACCGCGCGGCCCGCATCTTCACCGCCGCCGGCCTGACCGTGGACGGCGGCCAGGCCCAGCACAACCGCGCCTACGTGGCGCTGCTGCAGGGCGACCTGATCGCGGCGCTGCGCGGCATGCAGCAGGCCCGGCCGGCCGCGGCGGCATCGCCGGTGGCCAGCGGCATCTGCGACACCGATCGGGCCGAAGTGCTGCGCGACGCCGGTCTGATCCGCGACGCCGAACGGCTGCTGATCAGCACCGCAGCCGTGTTCGGGGCGCATCGGATGCCGCAGTCCCGCGCCGAGGCCGAGTTCCATCTCGCGACCTCGCAGCTCACGCACGATCCCGAGCGGGCCATGCGCACCGCGGCCGGGGCGATGCGCCGATTCCGCGCCCTCGGCAACGCGACCTGGGCGGCGCGGGCCGACGCCGTGCGGATGCGGGCGATCCTCAGCGGCGGCGCGGTGGCGCGCGGCGGGGGCCGTGTGCCGGACTCCGGACGGGTGCCGACTGCCGCGCAGGTGCAGGCCGTGGCATCCGACCTCGTCACGCGCGGCTTCGCGGGCGAAGCCGCGGCGCTGCGGATGCGGCTGGCCATCTGGCAGGCCCGGCACGGCGACGCCGACCAGGTCGGCACGATTCGGATTCCGCCCGCCGGCACGGTGCAGGTGCGGCTGCTCGCCCATGAAGCGCGCGCCGCGCGCGCCGCCGCCCGGGGCTCTCTGGCCCAGGCGCGCCGCCACGCGGCAGCTGGGCTGGACGCCCTGGCCGGGTGGCGGGAGTCGTTCGGCAGCCTCGACCTGCAGACCTCGATCGCGATGCATGGCAGCGGCCTCATCCTCAGCGGGCTCGACGCGGCGGTGCGCTCGAACCGGCCCGACGTCATCTTCGAGTGGTCCGAGCGCGCCCGGCATCTCAGCCAGCAGGGTGTGCCGCTGCGTCCGCCGGCCGATCCCGAGCTCGCCGCCGATCTCGCCGAGCTGCGCATGCTGCGCGCCGACGATCCGCAGTGGATGTCGACCCCGCGCGCTGCCGAGCTGCGCGAGCGGGCCCGCGCCCGGCAATGGGCGCAGACCGGTGCCGGTGCCGTCTACCCGCATCTCACGCTCGACGAACTGGTCGGGACGCTGGATGAGAGCACCGCCCTGATCACGTATGTCTACTCCGGCGACGCGCTGACCGCCCTGGTGGCCACGACGCAGAGGCGGCAGATCGTGCCGCTGCCCGGCGCCCCCGGCGCCCGCGCGCTGATGCCGGGGCTGCGCGCCGATCTCGACATGGCCGCCGCGGTCGGAGCCGGCCCGATGGCTGCCGTCGTGCGGCGGTCGCTGCAGGCCCGGCTGCAGGTGCTGTCGGCCGAGCTGCTCGAGGAGCCGCTCGCGATCGTCGGCTCCCGGCGGATCGTGATCACGGCCCCGGGCATCCTGTCGGGCATCCCGTGGGCGATGCTGCCGGCGCTGCGCGGGCGCCCGTTCACGCTGGCGAACTCGGCGACGCAGTGGGTGCACACCCGCACGGCCGCGCGGCCGCTGGGCACGATCGGGTTCGTCGCCGGTCCGCGCGTCGCCCGCGGCGATGAGGAGGTGTCGGCCGCGGCATCCGCATGGCACGACGCGACGATCGTGCGCGGTGGCGACGCGACGGTGGATGCCGTCACCGGCCTGGCCGCACGCCTGGACGTGCTGCACGTGGCGGCCCATGGCCAGCACGCCGTCGACAACCCGATGTTCTCGGGCCTGGAGCTCGTCGACGGTGCGCTCTTCGGCTACGACATCGATCGGATCCCGCAGGTGCCGGCGGTCGTGGTGCTCTCCGCCTGCGAGGGCGGCAGATCGTCGGTGCGCTGGGGCGAAGAGGCCATCGGCATGGCGCGGGTGTGGCTGTCGGCCGGCGCCGGCTGCGTCATCGCCACCCCGGTGGTGGTCGCCGACGGCGCGGCGTGCGAACTGCTCGGTGCGATGCACACCGGACTGGCCGCCGGCGTCGCGCCGGCGGAGGCGCTGGCCGCGGCATCCGAGCGCACCGGTCTGGTGACCCCGTTCCAGGTGCACGGCGCAGGATTCTGAGATCTGATGTATCAGGGCGGCGGGATGCCGCTCTGGCACAGTGGGACGTTCGCAGCGCGTGATGCCGGCTCGTGGGGGAGCCGGCATCGCTCTGGGGCTGACTGCGAGGCGATGATGGCGGAACTGGGGCCGCTGTCGCCGGACCCAACGGGGAGGGCGTCGGCGCGAGCCGGGGCCTTCCCCGTCATAACGGGGGCCCAGTAGAGTTCAGGATCAGGCGAGGAGGCCAGATGCGTTCTCAAGACGGCGATGACGACGGCAAGGGCGGGGCGCGATCGGGCGGGGTGCCGACGGACGGGGTTCCGACGGGCGGGGCGCGATCGGGCGGGGCGCCGACCGGCGGGCTGCCGACCGACGCGATGCGCAGCGGCGCGAGCTGGCAGCAGCGTGAGCACGCCATCAAGCCGCTCGGCATCGTGCTGCAGCCGCCGGCCGAGCCCGGCTCGGACCAGGTGTTCCCGACGGTGTACATCCCGGACCGGCTGCTGGTGTCGGCGCGGCGCGACGTCGAGGCGGTCGCGCGCGAGCTGAATGCGGCGTTCAGCCAGGCGGGCTGGCAGTTCGTGCCCGAGCCGGTCGTGGTGATCGACCGCCGCGCCGCGCGGCGGGAGGCCCGGCCGGCCGTCACGCGGCTGCGCGTGGTGGCGACGGGGGCGGCCGCCGGGTCCACTCCGGATGCCTGGGCGGTGCTCGCTGCGGCGGCCCGGCAGAAGGTCGACCTGGACGGCATCGGGCTGGACCACCTGTTGACGGTGGGGCCGGTCGGGATGAACCCGTTCACGTCCACCAACCCGTTCGGTTCCACGAATCCGTTCACGTCGACGAACCCCTTCACCTCGACCAACCCTTTCACGTCGACGAACCCGTTCGGGTCGACCAACCCTGCGCAGGCAGGCCTCGGCGCCTACGCGCTGCCGGGATTCGGCGGACGCCAGGCAGTGACCTGGATCGGTGCGGCGCCGCATCGCGCGCAGAGGCGCCGCCGCGAGCGGCCCGTGGTGATGATCATGGACACCGGCTGTGCGCCGCATCCATGGTTCACGCCGGGTGTCGTGCAGACGGTGGTCGAGCTCGACGGTACGCCGATCGGGCTGACCAGCCTCGCCGACGACCCCGAATTGAACCCCGACCAGGTGGGTCCGCTGGACGGCCAGATCGATCCGGTCTCCGGTCATGGCACGTTCCTGGCCGGCATCGTGCTGCAGCGGTGCCCGGACGCCAAGATCCTCGCACCGCGGATCGCCGACAGCCTGGGCCGGGTCGTCGAGTCGGACCTGATCGACGCGATGGAGCAGGTCGCGGAGCTGGTTCAGCGCGATGCCCAAGGGCTGCCGGGCGGACAGCGCATCGATGTGCTGAACCTGTCGCTGGGGTATTACCACGAGACGCCGGATGATGTGCTCTACAGCACCGCGCTGCGCGAAGTGCTGGTCAGCATCGCCGAGGCCGGCTGCACGATCGTGTGCAGTGCCGGCAACGATGCGACCGACCGGCCGATGTTCCCCGCCGCGTTCCCCGGGCAGGCGGGTGCCGCACCGATGCTGGCGGTCGGCGCGAAGAACCCCAACGACCGCACGGTCGCGCTGTTCAGCAACACGGCGCCCTGGGTGGATCTGTACGCCCGCGGCGTGTCGGTGGTCTCGACCTACCCGGTCTTCGACGGCGGCGCGCAGGCGGTGACCCGGCACGACGCGCACGGCCGGCAGCGCGAGTCGCTGGATCCGGATGACTTCACCGGAGGCTTCGCGGTGTGGAGCGGCACATCGTTCGCGGCGCCCTATATCGCCGGGACCATCGCCGCCCGGCTCGATGAGCATGCCGCCGGCGCCGGCTGGGCCGTGGATGCCGCCACGCGCGTCGACCTCGCCGCGAAAATCGTGGCGGGGCTGGGGGAATAGGCCGAGTAGGCGGGCGCGGAGCGTCCCGGCCCGCCCCGATTCCGCCGAAAACGCGCAGACGGCGCGCTGAGGAGGCATCCGGCGCAGTTTGCGCGTTTTCGGCTGCTATGGATTCGCATGACTGCGCCCGCTGGGGCTCGCCTGTGCGCTCGACGTGCCGAGTGAGCCGCCTCGGCGGGGCCCGCCCGGGCCGTCAGCGCGACGAGTTGGCGGTACGACCGCGGACGATGCCGACGAAGACGTCCGCCAGCGGATCGTCGCGCCCCGCCGGCCACGCCAGCGCGACCGTCGAGATCGGCGCATCGCGCAGCGGACGGTACTCGGTGTCCTTGCGGTGGTGCAGCCGCGCCAGCGACATCGGCACCACGACGATGCCGACACCCGATGCGACGATGGCCACGGCATCCTCTGTCGTCGCAGGAGCGCCGAAGCGCGGCTTCTGGGCGCCCGGCGCGCGAAAGCCGAGCACGTCGTCGGCGGGGACGATCAGCACTTCGCCGGCGAGGTCGGCCGGCTCCAGTTCGTCGGCCGCGGTCAGATGCGACTCGGCCGGCATCACGACCACCGGCACTTCGTCGTAGAGCGCGATCACATGCAGGTCGGCGCCATCGATCGGCAGCCGCACCAGCGCCGCATCGACATCGCCGGCGTCGAGTGCCTCGAACTGTGCAGCGACCGGGATCGGCACGAGCTCGAGCCGGTTGTGCGGCATCCGCTCATTCCAGGTGTCGATCCACTTGCCGGGCATCGCCCCCGGGATGACGCCGAGCCGGAACGGGCCTTCCGGCAGAGAGGTGGATGCCGCAGCCGACACCGACGCCTTCGGGGCGCGCGGGCCGCCGGCGGTGCCGCGCTTGCCCGGGCTCGTGGCCTTGCCGTTCTTGCCTGTGGGCTTGCCGCCCTTGCCGGCGCGCCCGGCGTGCGGCGCGGGGGGCTTGACTCCACTGCGGCGGCTTCCGCCCGGCTTCTGCTTCGGCACAGACATCAACCTAGCGTGCGCGGCCGAGGCGGTGCGTCCTGCGCCGAGAAGGTGCGTTTTCCGCCGAGGCGGTGCGTCCTGCGCCGAGAAGGTGCGTCCTGTGCCGAGAAGGTGCGTCCTGCGCCGAGGTGGTGCGTCCGGTCTCGGTACGGCGGGGCACCGCCTCGCCGCGGAAGGGACCTTTTCGGCACGAAAGGGACCTTTTCGGCACGAAAGGGGCCTTCTCGGCGGGAAGGGGCCTTCTCGGCGCGGCGCGGCGCGCGACGGGTCAGAGGCGCGACCAGGCTTCGGTGAGCACGCCGCGCAGAATCTGCTCGATCTCGTCGAACTCGGCCGGACCGATGGTCAGCGGCGGCGCCAGCTGGATCACCGGGTCGCCGCGGTCGTCGGCGCGGCAGTACAGCCCCGCGTCGAACAGCGCCTTGGACAGGAATCCGCGCAGCAGACGCTCGGACTCATCGTCGTCGAAGGTCTGCTTGGTGGCCTTGTCCTTGACGAGCTCGATGCCGAAGAAGTACCCGTCGCCGCGTACATCGCCGACGATCGGCAGGTCCATCAGCTTCTCGAGGGTCGAGCGGAACGCGGGGGAGTTGGTGCGGACGTTGTCCAGCAGCCCCTCCTCTTCGAACACGTCGAGGTTCTCCAGCGCGACCGCCGCCGAGACGGGATGCCCGCCGAAGGTGTAGCCGTGCGGGAAGTACTCCGTGCCGTGCGCGAACGGCTCGTAGATGCGATCCGACACGATCGTGCCGCCCAGCGGCGAGTAGCCGCTGGTGACGCCCTTCGCGAAGGTGATCATGTCGGGCTGGTACCCGTAGGCGTCGCACGCGAAGTACTCGCCGATCCGGCCGATCGCGCAGATGACCTCGTCCGAGACCAGCAGCACGTCGTACTTGTCGCAGATCTCGCGCACCCGCCGGAAGTAGCCGCGCGGCGGGGGGAAGCATCCACCCGAGTTCTGCACCGGCTCCAGGAACACCGCCGCGACGGTGTCGGGCCCCTCGAACTGGATCATCTCCTCGATGCGGTCGGCCGCCCACAGCCCGAACTGCTCGGGCGTGCCGCCCGCGAAGCCCATCTCGGCGGCCCGATAGTAGTTCGTGTTCGGTACCCGGAATCCGCCCGGGGTCACTGGCTCGAACATCGACTTCATGCCGGGGATGCCGGTGATCGCCAGCGCCCCCTGCGTCGTGCCGTGATACGCGATCGACCGCGAGATGACCTTGTGCTTGGTGGGCCGGCCCGCCAGCTTCCAGTAGTGCTTGGCGAGCTTGAAGGCCGTCTCGACGGCCTCGCCGCCGCCGCTGGAGAAGAACACGTGGTTCAGGTCGCCCGGCGCGAACGAAGCGAGCCGGTCGGCCAGTTCGATCGCCGCCGGGTGCGCATACGACCACAGCGGGAAGTAGGCCAGCTGCTCCGCCTGCCGCGCGGCGGCCTCGGCGATGCGCTTGCGCCCGTGGCCGGCGTTGACCACGAACAGGCCGGAGAGGCCGTCGAAGTAGCGCTTGCCGTGCGAGTCCCAGATCTGGTGGCCCTCGCCCTTCACGATGATCGGGACGCCCGGGCCCTCGGTCATCACGGACTGGCGGGAGAAGTGCATCCACAGGTGGTCGCGCGCCATCTGCTGCAGCTGCGCGTCGGTGCGGATGCCGGTGGTGGCGGTCGGTGTGGAGTTCATCTGGTCCCCCAGTTGTAGAGCTGTTTGCGGAGTCGGAGATAGACGAACGTCTCGGTCGAGACGACGTCGGACAGTCCTCGGATGTGCGTGTTCAGGATGCTGATCAGCTCGTCGTCGCTTTCGCAGACGACCTCGACGAGCAGGTCGAAGGAGCCTGCGGTGATCACGACGTACGAGACGCCCGGCAGCCGGGTCAGCGCGTCGGCGACCAGGCGCGTGTCGCCCGAGACCTTGATGCCGATCATCGCCTGCCGGGCGAAGCCCAGCTGCATCGGGTCGGTGACGGCGACGATCTGCATCGCGCCGCCCTCGGTCAGGCGCTGCACCCGCTGGCGCACGGCTGCTTCGCTGAGCCCGACCGCCCGGCCGATGTCGGCGTACGAGCGGCGGCCGTCTTCCTGCAGCTGCTCGATGATCGCCTTCGCGGTGGCGTCGAGCGTGATCGGCGATGTCGACATCCATCGTCTCCTTTGCTCGATTTGTACGATATCAGTTGTGCTTGGTCTGTATCAATATGTATTTCGAAGCTAAGATAAATCTACGCAACGAAAAACGTAGGTGAGCAAAGGTGGTCGCATGCGCAACGGTGACGTCTCGTTCTGGTGGCAGCAGATCGGCGTGCCCGCCGCGCGCCCGGCGCTCCCGGGTGACATCGATGTGGATGTCTGCATCGTCGGCGCGGGCCTGTCGGGCCTGTGGACGGCGTATTACCTGCGTCTGGCCGACCCGAGTGTGCGGGTCGCCCTCGTCGAAGCGCGCTTCGCGGGGTTCGGGGCATCCGGTCGCAATGGCGGGTGGTTGACGAACTCGGTCACCGGCGGCCGCGAGCAGTACCTGCCCGCGCACGGGCGGGATGCCGCGATCGCGCAGCAGGCCGCCCTCAACGCCACCGTCGACGAGGTCGTCGGCGTGCTGGATGCCGAGGGCATCGACGCCGATCTCGCCAAGGGCGGCGAACTGAACGTGGCCTACACGCCGGCGCAGCTGGGCCGGATGCGCGAGGCGGTGCGCGCCGAGGCGCGCTGGCCGGGGGCCGACGTCGTCGAGCTCTCGCCCGCCGAGACGGCGGCGCGGGTCGGGGTCGACCGACCGCTGGGCGGGATGTGGCATCCGCACTGCGCGCGCGTCCATCCCGCCAAGCTGGTGCGCGGACTCGCCGAGGCCGTCGAGCGCGCCGGAGCCGTGATCTACGAGGACACGGCGGCGCTGGCCATCGAGCCCGGCCGGGTGCGCACCTCGCGCGGCACGGTGCGGGCCGCGCACGTGGTGCGTACGACCGAGGGGTTCACCGCCGATCTGCGCGGCGAGCACCGCACCTGGCTGCCGATGAACTCGTCGTTGGTGGTCACCGAGCCGCTGTCGGACGGCGCCTGGCGGCAGATCGGATGGCAGCACGCCGACACGCTCGGAGATCTCGCGCACGTCTACGCCTACGCGCAGCGCACCGCCGACGGGCGCATCGCGTTCGGGGGGCGTGGCGTGCCGTACCGATACGGCTCGCGCGTCGACACGGACGGGCGCACCCAGGCGCGCACCGTCGCGAAGCTGACCGCGCTGCTGCACCGGGTGTTCCCGGTGACGCGTGAGGTGCCGCTCGCGCATGCATGGTCCGGAGTGCTCGGCGTGCCCCGCGACTGGTCGGCCGGCGTGGGCCACGACCGGGCGACCGGCCTGGGCTGGGCCGGCGGCTATGTCGGCACCGGGGTGACGGCCACGAACCTCGCCGGGCGCACCCTGGCCGATCTGATCACGGGACGCGACACCGACCTGGTGCACCTGCCCTGGGTCGGTCACCGCGCGAAGAGATGGGAGGTCGAGCCGCTGCGCTGGACGGCGGTGAACGCGCTCTACGCCGCCTACGGCATCGCCGACCGGCATGAATCGCGCGGCCGCGCGGCCACGTCGCCGGTCGCGAGGATCGCCGACCTGATCGCGGGCCGCTGACCGGCGGCGGTCAGGCCGCCAGGCGCAGACCTCGTCGGTCGGTCGCGATGCGCTCGCCGTCGGTGATGACCTCGTCATCGCCGATCAATGAGCCGCCTTCGACGACGGCATGGTCGCCGACGTGCGTGCGCACGCCGATCTTGGCTTTGGCGCCGATCGCGGCGCCGTGTCCGATGTAGGCGTGCGGCGCGATGTCGGCGTTGGCGCCGATCACGGCGCCGTCCTGCACCCACACGCCACGGCCGATGTGCGCGCCTGCGGCGATCTGCACGCCGGGCTCGACATAGGCGCCCGCCTCCACCACGGCGGTGGCGTGCACCTTGGCACCGTGCGCGATCAGGCCTCGACCGTTTGCATGCTTGCGGTACCGCAACGTCTCGCCGTGGTCGTTCTCGATGTCGACGTAGTTCTTACCCACTTGATGTCCTCCTGCGGTGATGTCCCGCACCGGGTATAGGAATAACCATGTATAAACCTATTTCATTCCGGAGGGCTCCGAGTTCACAGCATCCACATAGACGAACTTGCCGCCGCGCAGTGCGGAGGCGATGGCCGCGACCACGCACGCGACGATCGCGAAGCCGAACGCGACGACCAGACCGTCCGAGAACGGCCCCGAGATCAGCGACGGGAAGAAGGCCTGGCCGGTCAGGTAATGCGCGTTCGCGGCGGGCAGCTGGCTCAGGATGCCGGGGCCCAGCAGCGTCTGGACGGGGTTGTAGCCCAGCAGCGAGGCGAACAGCACGCTGACCGGCGGCAGCGCCGCCACCTTCGCCGCCGCTGCCGCCGGGACCCCTTGCGCCATCAGCCCTGCCGACAGCGTCGCCGGCAGGGCGCTGGCCAGCCCGGCGATCATCAGCGAGAAGAAGATGCCGATCGACAGCACCATCGCCGAGTTCTGGAACACCGTGCTCATGCCGGCGCCGACGCCGCGCTGGGCGGCGGGCAGGCTGTTCATGATGCCGGCCCGGTTCGGGGCGGCGAACACTCCCATCCCGATGCCGTTGATGAACAGGGCGGCCGCGAACGGCAGATAGCTGAAGTCCACCGGCAGCGCGAGCAGCCAGAAGAAGCTGCCGGCCGCCACCAGCATCCCGCCCGTCGCGAAGGCGCGTGCGCCGAAACGGTCGCTGAGCCAGCCCGAGACGGGGCCGGCCACCAAGAAGCCCACCGTCAGCGGCAGCATGTAGATGCCGGCCCACAGCGGTGTCGCGGCGAAGCTGTAGCCGTGCTGGGGCAGCCAGATGCCCTGCAGCCAGATGATCAGGATGAACATCAGGCCGCCACGGCCCAGCGCGCTCAGCAGCGAGGCCATGTTGCCGGCCGTGAACGCGCGGATGCGGAACAGCGCCAGATTGAACATCGGCTCGGCCACGCGCGTCTCGATGACGGCGAAGATCAGCAGCACGACACTGCCGCCGATCAGCGCGGCCAGCACTGCCGGGTTCAGCCACCCCATCACGGCGGCGCCGTAGGGCTGGATGCCGTAGGTGATGCCGATCAGCACCGCGATCAGCCCGATCGCGAAGGTCAGGTTGCCCCACCAGTCCATCCGGGCGGGACGCCGGATGCCGGTGTCGTGCAGCTTCAGGTAGGCCCACACCGTGCCGAAGGCGCCGACCGGCACCGAGACCAGGAACACCAGCCGCCAGTCGATCGGGCCCAGCAGTCCGCCGATGATCAGGCCGATGAACGAGCCGGCGATGCCGGCGACCTGGTTCAGCCCCAGGCCCAGGCCGCGCTGGTTGACCGGGAACGCGTCGGTGATGATCGCGTTCGAGGTGGCGAACAGCATCGCGCCGCCGACGCCCTGCATGATGCGCATGATGATGAGCCACATCGCGCCCGGCACGCCCTGCATCCAGGTCACCGACAGCAGGATCGAGAAGATCGTGAACACCGCGAAGCCCGCGTTGTACATCTTGACGCGGCCGAACATGTCGCCCAGCCGTCCAAAGCTGACCACGAGCACGGCCGTGACGACCATGTAGCCCATGATCAGCCACAGCATGAAGCTGGTGTTGCCCGGCTCGAGCGGGTTGATGCCGATGCCGCGGAAGATGTCGGGCAGGGCGATCAGCAGGATGGACGAGTTGATGGATGCCATCAGCACGCCCAGTGTCGTGTTCGACAGCACGACCCAGCGATAGCGCGGGCCGGGTACGAAGGCGGCGTGTGCCTGAGCGCGGCGCACGCGGCGCGGGGCCGGCGAGGTCCGTGTCATGACAGGGTGCTGATGTGGGGGGCGACCAGGCCGGCGCACAGCAGTTCTGCGATCGAACGCAGGCTCTCGGCGCTGTGCAGCAGATAGCCGCCGGGCGGGGCGTCGGGTCGGCCGCTGTCCAGCGGGCGGGCGGTGATGGTCGCGCCCCACGCGGCGGCGGCGGCCCGCAGCGCCGCGCTGCCGACGTGCGCGGTCAGGCTCGCCGACAGCACCTGCTCGATCGTGGCGTGCAGCGCCTGCCGGTATCGGGTCAATGCGGCGCCGACCTCGGGCCGGGTGTGCGATTCGTGCCAGATGATCTCGCGCAGCACACCGGATGCCGCGTGGTTGCGCAGGATGCGCTCGCCGACGTTGATCAGCGCCCGCACCGGATCACCGGGCACCGACAGCGACGTCGGGTCGATCGCGGGCACCCCCAGACCTTCGGCCAGCAGCGCGGAGAGAATGTCGGACTTGGTGGGGAAGTAGTAGAACAGCAGCCCCTTGGGCACGCTTGCGACGCGCGCGATGCGCGCTGTCGAGGTGCCGTCGAAGCCATGGGCGGCGAAGAGCGTGGTGGCGGCATCCAAGATCCGGGTGCGTGCTCCTGCGGGGTCTTCTGGATCGGTCATCGTGATCTCCCGGTGGTGCCGGCATGTGCCGACGTGATGGCGGCCGCGCAGACGGTGGCTCGGCGACGCTCACACGTCACTCTGCCACCGCTGCGCGGCCGGCGCGGGTCAGGCGTGCGCGGCGCGAGGTCCGCCGTGCCGCTGGTGCCCCTCGTGGCCCTGGTGCGCCTTCTCGGCGGGGGCAAGGGCCCACAGGCCGGTGACCACGCCGACGCCACCGCAGATCCAGGACGTCCAGGCCGGTGCCATGTTGCCGGCGTATACGCCGATCCATGGCGAGATGAACAGCAGTGCGCCCAGTACCGCGACGATCCATTCCATCGACATCGATCCCGGTGCGTACAGACTCCACAGGCCGGCGATGATCAACAGAACCCCGAACACGATCATCAGGGACATCGACGCGCCCGTGCGCGGCGTCGTCCAGATGCTTGCCAATGCTGCATAGAGACCAGCGGCAACGGCCACCCAGTCTTGCCAGCGTGTCCACCGTGTCATTGAACTCATCCTCCTCATTTGTCAGATGGCTCCCGAACCGGGGGTCGCTCCACATGTTACACCGTTGATTGACCGGTCGGTCAAGATCGTGCACGATCGGATGCTGCGGACCGACGGGGCGTGCATTCGGGCGTTGCGTCTGGCCGAGCGCCGCGGCGTTCTCCACACCCGGTGCGGCGAATTCGCGAACATATAGTCCAGTGCGGTGTCGACATCCCTGACGCTCTCCTCCTCGGGGAGCTGGTCGCCCTCGACGATGAGCGACGCCGTGGTGCCGAACGACCGCACGAGTGCGATGATCACCGACCCGACCACCAGAGTGGTCCTCGCGCCGCATCGGCGGGTCACGCGGCCGCATCACCGCCACCACCCAGAACAGCACCCGCCGGCTCGCGAACTGTGCGACGCCGACGGCCGGCGGCAGGCCGAGCGCACCGCCGATGCTCACGGATGCAGTCATCAGTGCGACCGGACCTCGTGACGCTGCCCTGGGTCGGGCACGCGGTGCGCCGCTGGGGGTCGAGCCGCTGCGGTGGCTGGCCGTGACCGCGATCTATGCCGCCCACCTGGCTGACCGGCACGAGGCCATGCGGTCGCGCGACGGCCGGCCCATCGTGAAGCTGGCCGGCCGCATCTCTGGCCCCTGAGTTATCGGACTGCCGGGCCGCGGCCATCGACCCGCACAGGTCGCTGAGCGAGCGCAGCGAGACGACCGGCCGGCACTTACCGCGACGCCACACACTCGTTCAGTTCGGTCGTCACGTATGACGGGTTTTTGATCGGCGGAGTGGTCATTTGTGACGACTGAATCTGTGACGACTGAATCTGCAGTGCGAGACGGTACGCGAGGACCGTGCGCGAGGTACAGGGGCCTCGGATCCGTAGTGAACCTCGTGGCTCACGCAGGCGACCGGCAGGCGGCGTGCGGCCTCAGCAGACCTGTGTGAACGGAAGGTTCAATGTGTTTTTCGAACGTGTCGTGCCGCGTGACCGGCCGCTACTCCAGACTCGACATCACGTGCTTGAGGCGGGTGTAGTCCTCGAAGCCGTAGATCGAGAGGTCCTTGCCGTATCCGGACTGCTTGAACCCGCCGTGCGGCATGTCCGACACGAACGGGATGTGCGCGTTGATCCACACGCAGCCGAAGTCCAGCGCCCGGCTCATCCGCATGGCCGTCGCGTGGTCGGTCGTCCAGGTAGAGGCCGCGAGCGCGTACGGCACGCCGTTGGCGAGAGCGACGGCGTCGGCCTCGGTCTCGAACGGCTGCACCGTGAGCACGGGCCCGAACACCTCGGACTGCACGATCTCGTCGTCCTGGCGGACCCCGGTGACCACCGTCGGCTCGAAGAAGAAGCCGGTGTCGCCCTGCCGGCGCCCGCCGGTCTCGATGCGGGCGTGTGCGGGCAGCCGGTCGATGAACCCGGTGACCCGATCCAGCTGCGCCGGGTTGTTGACGGGGCCGAAGAACGCGCCCGCGTCCGGGGCGCCGGCACGGATGTTCTCCTGCACATACGACACCAGGGTGCGGACGAAGTCGTCGTGCACCGACGCGTGGACGATCACGCGGGTCGCGGCGGTGCAGTCCTGCCCGGCGTTGAAATAGGCGGCCTCGGCGATGCCGGCGGCCGCCCGCGCCAGGTCCGCGTCGGCGAACACGACAGCCGGAGCCTTGCCGCCCAGCTCGAGATGCACGCGCTTGAGCCGGCCGGCGGCCGAGGCGGCGACCGCCATGCCGGCGCGAACCGAGCCCGTGATCGCCACCAGTGCGGGAACCAGGTGCTCGATCAACAGCGCGCCGGTGGTGCGGTCGCCGAGCACCACGTTGAACACACCCGCCGGCAGGATCTCGGCCGCGAGCTCGGCCAGCCGCACGGTCGTGGACGGCGTCGTCTCGCTGGGCTTGAGCACGACGGTGTTGCCCGCCGCCAGCGCCGGGGCGATCTTCCAGATCGCCATGTTCAGCGGATAGTTCCACGGCGTGACCTGCGCGACCACGCCGATCGGCTCGCGGCGCACGTACGACGTGAAACCGGCTGCGTACTCGGCGGCGGCGCGGCCGTTGAGCTCTCGGGCGGCGCCGGCGAAGAAGCGCAGCTGGTCGATCGACTGCTCGATCTCGTCGGCGACCAGGCTCGCGCGGGGCTTTCCGGTGTCACGCGACTCGAGGTCGGCGAACTCGTCGGCGTGCGCGGCCAGCGCGTCGGCGAGCCGGAACAGCGCCAGCTGCCGCTGCGCGGGCGTCGCATCGTGCCAGGCCGGAAAGGCGCGGGATGCCGCGGCGCACGCCGCATCCACGTCGGCCGCCGTCGAGATCGGCGCGCGCCCGTAGACCGCCTCGGTCGCCGGGTCGACGAGGTCCAGCAGCTCGCCGTCGGATGCCGCGGCCCGGCCGTCGATGAGGTTGTGCAGGACGGTCGTCATGGCTCGCTCCTCCCGATCACACGTGCTCGTCGGCGGCGTGCAGCGCGTTGTCGATGATGTCCAGGCCCCGCACCAGGTCGTCCTCGTCGATGACCAGCGGCGGGGCGATGTGCAGTCGGTTGAAGTGCGTGAACGGCCAGAGGCCGGCCTTCTTGCACGCCGCCGCGACCGCGGCCATGGGTGCGGCATCCGCCCCCGAGGCGTTGAACGGCACCAGCGGCTCGCGGGTGTGCTTGTCGCGCACCAGCTCGATCGCCCAGAACAGGCCGATGCCGCGGGCGTCGCCCACCGACGGATGGCGCCGCGCGATCTCGCGCAGCCGCGGTCCGACGACACGCGTGCCCAGGTCGCGCACGCGCTCGAGGATGCCGTCCCGCTCGAACACCTCGAACGTCGCGACGCCGGCGGCGCACGCCAGGGGATGTCCCGAGTAGGTCAGTCCGCCCGGGAACGGCACGGTGTCGAAATGCGCCGCGATCCGGTCGGAGATCACGACCCCGCCCAGCGGCACGTACCCCGAGTTGACGCCCTTCGCGAACGTGATCAGGTCGGGCACGACGTCGAACGCCTGGAACGCGAACCATTCGCCGATGCGGCCGAAGCCGACCATCACCTCGTCGGCGATGTAGACGATGCCGTAGCGGTCGCACAGCTCGCGCACCCCCGCCAGATACCCGGGCGGCGGCACCAGCACGCCGTTCGTGCCCACGATGGTCTCGATGATCACCGCGGCGATCGTGGACGCGCCCTCGAGCACGATGGTCTGCTCGAGGTGCTCCAGGCCCCGGGCGGTCTCCTCCTCGGGCGAGACGGCGTGGAACGGCGACCGGTACGGGTACGGGCCGAAGAAGTGCGCCACCGACCCGTCGGCGGGCTCATTGGCCCAGCGCCTCGGGTCGCCGGTCAGCGCGATCGCGGTGGCGGTGTTGCCGTGATAGCTGCGGTACATCGCCAGCACCTTGCGGCGCCCGGTGAACTGGCGGGCCATCCGCACCGCGTTCTCGTTCGCGTCGGCGCCGCCGTTGGTGAAGAACACCTTCTCGAACCCGTCCGGTGCGACCTCGCAGATGCGCCGGGCCAGTTCGCCGCGCACATCGTTGGCCATCGACGGCTGGATCGTCGCGAGCCGGCCGGCCTGGCGTTGGATGGCCGCGACCAGGTCCGGATGCTGGTGCCCGAGGTTGAGGTTCACGAGCTGGCTGGCGAAGTCGAGGTAGCTGTTGCCGGCGTAGTCCCAGAACGTGGATCCGGCGCCGCCGGCCACCGGCAGCGGGTCGATGAGGGCCTGCGCGCTCCACGAGTGGAACACATGCCCGCGGTCGTCGGCGCGGACGGCGGCGTCGGCGGACAGGTCTGCGGTGAGGGTGTCGGTCATGGTGGGTCTCAATCGTTCTGCGGGAATCCGAGGTTGATGCCGCGATGGTCATCGCGGGCGGGGTCGATCCAGCGCGCGGTGACGGCCTTCTCACGCGTGAAGAAGTCGAAGCCGTGGGCGCCGTAGGCCTTCGCGTCGCCGAACAGCGAGCTCTTCCAGCCGCCGAAGGAGTGGTAGGCGACCGGCACCGGAATCGGCACGTTGATGCCGATCATGCCGACCTGCACCTCGGACTGGAACCGGCGCGCGGCGCCGCCGTCGTTCGTGAAGATCGCGGTGCCGTTGCCGAACCGGCCGGAGTTGATCAGGTCCAGGCCCTCCTGGAACGTGTCGATGCGCACGATCGACAGCACCGGACCGAAGATCTCCTCCGCATAGGCGCGGGAGGACGTCGGGATGCGGTCGATCAGAGTCGGACCGAACCAGAAGCCGTCCTCGTGCCCGTCCACCGTGAACCCGCGCCCGTCCACGACGATCTCGGCGCCGTCCTGCTCGGCGATGTCCACGTAGCCGTGCACCTTGTCGCGGTGTGAGGCCGAGATCAGCGGGCCCATGTCGGGTTCGGCGGCATCCGCGCCGTTGCCGACCCGCAGCGCCCGGATGCGCTCCTGGATCCTGGCCGACAGCCGGTCGGCCACATCGCCGACGGCCAGCACGACCGACACGGCCATGCAGCGCTCGCCCGCCGCGCCGTACCCGGCGTTGACGGCCTGGTCGGCAACGAGGTCGAGGTCGGCGTCGGGCAGCACGAGCATGTGGTTCTTCGCCCCGCCCAGCGCCTGCACCCGCTTGCCGGCGCGGGATGCCTCTTCGTAGATGTACTGGGCGATCGGCGTCGACCCGACGAACGAGACCGACTGGACGGCATCCGCGCCCAGCAGGCCGTCGACGGCGACCTTGTCGCCCTGCAGCACGGTGAACGCGCCGTCGGGCAGGCCCGCCTGCTGCCACAGCGCCGCCAGCCACAGCGCCGCCGACGGATCCTTCTCGCTGGGCTTGAGGATCACGGCGTTGCCGGCGGCCAGCGCGACCGGGAAGAACCACAGCGGCACCATCGCCGGGAAGTTGAAAGGCGAGATGATCGCGGTCACCCCGAGCGGCTGCTTCAGCGTGTACACGTCGATGTCGGTCGAGGCGTTCTCGCTGAACCCGCCCTTCACAAGCGACGGGAAGCCGCAGGCGAGCTCCACGACCTCGAGCCCGCGGGCGATCTCACCCGCCGCGTCCGAGAGCACCTTGCCGTGCTCGGCCGTGATGATCTCGGCCAGTTCGTGGCGGCGGGCGTTCAGCAGCTCACGGAACGCGAACAGCACCGTCTGCCGCTTCGCGATCGAATAGCCGCTCCACACGCCGAAGCCGCGCTCGGCGGAGGCGACCGCCGCCGCGACGTCGGCCGCGTCCGCCAATGCCACCTCGGCCGTGGCTCGGCCGGTCGCCGGGTTGAACACCGGCGCGGTGTGCCCGCTCGCCGACGCGCGCCGGGCGCCGTCGATCCAGTGCTCGATGACGGGGAGCTCTCTTTTCGCCTGATCGTCGGCGGCCTGCTGGACGATGGTCATGGACGTCCTTTCGCGGGTGTGCGGAGTGCGATGCTCTTGGGAACGCGCTGATCGGACAGATCGACCGAGGCTCCATCCGAGGTGCATCCCCAGTTTTGCAGGGCTCCGGCCGGTGCCGAAGAGCACATTCGTCGCGAACTGGTGATCGATTCGGACGCACTGTCCGGGCTATGCTGAGGCATCCCTGCATAGACCCGGAGATGGGGGAGAGATGTCGATGCACGACGCTGCGCGCGAAGCCGGCGGCGGCCCCGCCCGCGTCTCGGTGCCCGAACTGCCCACGGTCGGTGAGGTGCTGCACCTGGAGGTCGTCGCCGCGGGGCTGCCCGAAGTGCTCAGCGGTGCCGCCGCCCTCGACAACCCGGTGCGATGGGTGCACGCCTCGGACAGCGCCGGCGTCGCGCGGCTGCTCAACGGCGGTGAGCTGCTGCTGTCGACGGGATCGGGCTGGCCGCAGGACCCCGACGCACTGCGCGCGTTCATCGCCGGTCTCATCGAGGTCGGCGTCGCAGGTCTGGTTCTGGAGCTGGGCACGCACTATCGCTGGACGCCGGCCGTGATCGTCGACTCCGCCCGCGCGCACGGGCTGGTCCTGGTCGTGCTGCACCACGAGGTCAGGTACGTCGCCGTCACCGAGGTCGTGCACCGGCTCATCATCGACCGGCAGACGGCGGCGCTGCGCGCGCGCGACGAGGTCCGCGAACGCTTCACCGCGCTCACGCTGCGCGGGTCGCCCGCCGACTATGTCGTCCAGCAGCTGGCGTTCACCCTCGCGGCCCCCGTGGTGCTGGAGAACATGGCGCACGAGGTCGTCGCGGCCGAGGTTCCACCTGCCCGCGAAGCGGAGGTGTTCGCCGACTGGGAGCGCCGATCGCGGTCCGCACATCAGAGCGGGCCCGCCGGGGGCGAAGCGGGCTGGCTCGTGGTGCCGGTCGAGGCGCGAGGCACCCGCTGGGGCCACCTCGTCGCGCTGCCCGGACCGGAGCATGCGGCGGGACGGGCGGGCGTTCTGCAGCAGGGGGCGATCGCCCTCGCCCTCGGGCGGCTGGCCGACGGCCCGGTGGACGAATGGGAACGGCAGGCCCGCCGCCGCCTGCTCGACCGTCTCCTGGCGGGGCGATTCGCGAGCGTCGCAGGGGCGTCTGCCCGCCTGGGCGCGGCCGGCTTGCCGGTGGCGGGGCGTCGGCTGTTCGGCATGGTTCTCTCGGGTGTCGAGGTCGCTGCCGAGCAGGCAGACGCGGCGGCCCGCGGGATCGGCGGGCGGGTCATCATCGGCCGGGTCGGCGACGGGTCGGGGCTGGGCGGGGCGAGCGCCGCGACGCTGCTGCTGTCCCTCCCGCCCGACGAGGCCTTCTCGGATGCCGCGGTGGCGGAGTTCGCCCTCGCTGCGGCCGGTGATGGCGCCGTCGTGTCGGTCGGCTCGGCCGCGACCGGACTCGACGAGGCGCTGACCTCGCTGCAGGAGGCCATCGACCTCTCCCGCACCGGCCCGCGCGGCCGCCGCACTCCGCAGCTGCGCCGTGCCGACGACCGGCCGCTCGTGCGCCTGGTCACGAACCTGCGCGCGGACCACCGCCTGCTCGAGCACGGCGAGCGGATGCTCGCGCCGCTGATCGAACACGACCTGCGCCGCGGTGGCGACCTGCTCGACGTGCTGGCCGCCGTGCTCGCACATCCGGCCAACCGCACCGCCGCCGCCGCGGCATCCCACCTCTCCCGGTCGGTGTTCTACCAGCGCATCGCGCTCATCGAGCAGCTGCTGGCGATGGACCTCGACGACGGCGAGACCCAGACGGCACTGCACCTCGCGCTGCTGGTGCGCCGCAGCGCGCCGCTGGGTCGCTGAATGGGGTCATCCCGTTTCTGGAGCGCGGGAGCGCAGCGACCGAATCGACACGCCCGGTGGCGGCGCACCAGGGCGCACAATGAGGACATGCCCCAGGAAGCCGTGTACCAGCCAGGCGTGTGCAACATCGGGCCGGCCGAGATCCGC
Organism: Microbacterium kribbense; assembly: GCF_039537285.1. NCBI lineage: Bacteria > Bacillati > Actinomycetota > Actinomycetes > Micrococcales > Microbacteriaceae > Microbacterium > Microbacterium kribbense. Next base: position 190,318 of record NZ_BAABAF010000009.1, read on the forward strand.
CGGCGTCGGCAGGGCGGCTGCATCGGCCTCGTCGTCTCGGTGCTCTACCTCGCCGTCGCCTTCGCGCTGGGTTGGTCGGCGCCGTGGCGCCTTCTGGTCGTGCTGCCGGCGATGCTCGGGGCCTCGGGGTTCCTGCAGGGCGCGTTCCACTTCTGCGTCAACTTCGGCAGCCGCGGGCTCTACAACTTCGGCGCCCGCGGCACGCAGGAATCGGTGCATGAGGCGGAGTTCCGCCGGAAGGATCAGCGCACGGCGGTGCTGATCGGGCTGCTGTCGCTGGCCATCGCCGTCGTCGTCGCGCTGATGGCGTTCTTCATCCCCGTGGGGTAGGCTCCGCCGGCACCTGCGCGCTGACGGCTCCGGCATCCGCGCCGACGAGCACCTCGCTCGCCTGTGCGAGCCGGTGCACGAAGTCCGCGGCATCGGTGCCTCGGGCCAGGGCGTGCGCGCTGAGCCCGGACGCCGTCGTCTTCCCCGCGATGGCCGATGTCGCGCCCGCCGACATAGACGTGGCCGAAGCATCCGCCGCGCTCGGCTGGCGCAACGGCGTGTGGGTCGCCAACGGCAACCTCGCGATCCGGCACCTGGGCATCCCGACCGTCACGGTGCCGATGGGAACGATGGCCGACACCGGGATGCCGGTCGGTCTGACCTTGGCCGGCCGCGCCTACGACGACACCGCACTGCTGGCGCTCGCCGCGGCCTTCGAGGCCACGGGCCGTCGTCGCACCGAGCCGCCTCGCACCTCGCGACTCTGACCGCGCCGGTCGCATCCCGCGCTCGCCCCATCCCACGCCGACCCCACCTCGCGCTGACTTGCCACAAGTGGTGGGAGTTGCCGCGATGATTCCGACCAGTTGCGGCAAGTGAGTGAGTGCTCAGTCGTGGGGCGGGCGAGGGCGGGGCGCCCGGGCGCGCGTCGCAGAAGCAGGCGGGATCGGGCCGATCGGGGCTTCGCGCCGTGGTAGCGCGCAATCGAGCCTGCCTGTGAGACGCGTCGCGGCGGGTCAGGGCGCGATGTAGACCTTGCGGAGGGTCTCGCGCACGGTCCAGACCGTGTGCATCCCGTCCGTCAGGCGCACGATGACGCCCGGGCGCAGCTCGACCGGCGGCAGGTCGGGCTCGGTGAACTCGAGGAGCCCAGCTCCGGCGACCACGACGAACACCTCGTCGGCCTCGACGTCCGTCGAGACGCCGGGCGTGTGCTCCCAGACCCCGATCGTGCGGCCGTCGGCCCGATCGAGCTCGACGTATCCGGTCCGCGGCGCGCCGGCGCGCACCCGGTCGGCGGGCACCACCTCGTCCGGCACGACGAGGGATGCGGCGACCACGGCGGCCCCGGCGGCCATGCCGGTCACGAGTCGAACCCCAGTCCGAGGCCGTCCAGGGTCTTCAGCAGCAGATTGCGCCTGCCCTGGTGGTGATCGGCGCGATTCAATGACCAGCGGGTCGCGTGGATGCCGATCGCAGCAGCCGGTTCGGGCGGGAACGGCAACGGCCTCTTGCGCACCATCTCCAGCTGCGTGCGCTCCGTGCTCGCACCATCCAGCAGATCCAGCATCACCTCGGCGGCGAAGCGCGTCGAGCCCACGCCCAGCCCCGTGAACCCGGCCGCATAGGCGACGCGACGGTTCCGGGCGGTTCCGTAGAACGCCGCGAACCGGGTGCTGGTGTCGATCGCGCCCGCCCAGCCGTGACTGAAGCGCACGCCCTCCAGCTGCGGGAAGGTCGTGAAGAAATGGCTCGCCAGCTTCGCCCACGTCTCGGGGCGGTTCTCGTACTCGCTGCGCACCTTGCGGCCGTAGTGGTAGAGCGCGTCATAGCCGCCGAACAGGATCCGGTCGTCCCGGGTCAACCGGTAGTAGTGGAACTGGTTGGCCATGTCGCCGATGCCCTGCCGGCCCCGCCATCCGATCGCGGCCCGCTCCTCGGGGCTGAGCGGCTCGGTCATCAGGACGTAGTCGTAGACCGGCACGGTCATGAGCCGGTTGCGCTTGAGCAGCGACGGGAAGACGTTCGTGGCCAGCACCGCCTGCGTCGCGCGCACTCGGCCGCCGGCGGTGACGACCACCGTCCCTGCGCCGTCCGGCGTCTGCAGGTCGTGCACGCGCGACTGCTCGAAGATCTCGACGCCGCGCTCTTCGAGCACCCGCGCGAGCTCGGCGGCCAGGCGCGCGGGATGCAGCATGCCGCAATCGCGTCGGGACCACAGGCCCGCCAGGTACGTGGGCGAGGCGACCTCGGCGCGCACCGCATCCTGGTCGAGGTACACGGCGTCGGCATCGGCGGCGGCCCCGGCGGCGGCGTCCTGCAGCCACGCCACCTGGTGCGGTTCGGTCGCGGGGGAGAGCTCGCCCGTGCGCTCGAACTCGAAATCCATCCCGTAGCGGGCCTCGGCGGCCTCGATCTCGTCGAGGTTCGCCATCCCGAGCCGCTCGAGCGTCGGCATCTCGGCCGGCCAGCGCGACAGCCCGTTCTCGCGGCCGTGGGTCAGGCTCGCCTCGCAGAACCCGCCGTTGCGGCCCGAAGCGGCCCACCCCACCCGTTGCGCCTCGACGACCACGATGCGGGCCCCCGGCATCCGCTCGGTCGCCAGCAGCGCCGTCCACAGCCCGGTGTAGCCGCCGCCGACGACGACGAGGTCCGCCTCGAGGGCGGCGGTCAGCGCCGGGCGGGCGGGGGTCAGCGCAGCCGGCAGGTCGTCGCGCCAGAAGACCGCGTGCTTCGTATCGTCGAGCGCATGCGCGACGACGGATGCGGCGGGGCGGTTCCGTTCGAAGACGGTGGTTCCCACGGGTATCAGCTCCGATCGGGGGCGGGTTGTCTCCATCTTCGCGGGTGGGGTGCGTGGTCGCACGGGCGTCGTGTCGCGATCTCGGCGCACTGCCGGACGGAGTGTCGGGTGGGGGTGGGAGGCCTACTCCGCGGCGAACACGCGCTCGCCTTCGACGAACGTCTGCAGCACTTCGGTCGCGCCGATCTGATCGGCCGGGCCGGCGAACGGGTCGCGGTCCAGCAGCGCGAGGTCGGCGTACTTGCCGACCTCGATCGTGCCGGTCGACCGGTCCAGGTGGTTCACCCATGCCGACCCGGCGGTGTACGCCGTCAGCGACGCGGCGAGGTCGATCGCCTGCTCGGGCAGGAACGCGTCGTACTCGCCCTCTTCGAACCCGGGCGCCGCCGTGCGGTTCACGGCCGTGTGGATCGCGGCCAGCGGGTTCGGGCTCGACACCGACCAGTCGCTGCCCGCCGCCAGCACGGCGCCCGAGCGCAGCAGGTCGCCGAACGGGTACTGCCAGCCCGCGCGCGGCTCGCCGAGGAAAGGCAGCGTCAGCTCGACCATCTGCGGCTCGAGGCTCGCCCACAGCGACTGCATGTTGGCCGTCACGCCCAGCTGGCGGAACCGCGGCACGTCCTCGGGGTGCACGACCTGCAGGTGCGCGATGTGGTGCCGGTTGTCGCCGCGCCCGTTGCGCTCGATCGCGTGCGCGACGGCATCCAGGCACTGCCGCACGGCGCGGTCGCCGATCGCGTGGAAGTGCACCTGGAACCCCAGCGCATCCAGCTCCGGGACCGCCGCATTCAGCGTCTCGGGGTCGACGAACGAGATGCCGGAGTTGTCGGTCGGATGCCCGTGCCCATCGCCGTACGGCTCGAGCATCGACGCCGTGAAGTTCTCGGCGACGCCGTCCTGCATCACTTTGACGCTGGTCGCCGCGAACCGACCGGCGCGATAGCGCTCGCGGCGCTCGAGGATCGACGGGATCTGCTCGAGCCCTGCGGTGCGATCCCACCAGATCGCGCCGACGACCTGGGCGGTCAGGCGCCCGTCCGCCGCGGCGGTGACGTAGGCGGGGCCAGGGTCACCGGCATCCCCGTATGATCCGATGATCGCGTCCTGCCACGCCGTGACGCCGAACGAGTGCAGGTAGCGCTGCCCCTCCAGCAGCGCCTCGACGAGGCGCTCGGGCGATTCGGCCGGCAGCAGCCGGTTGACGAGGGTCATCGCGCCCTCGTGCAGCGTGCCGGTCGGAGCGCCGTCGGCGTCGCGTTCGATCCGCCCGTCGGCGGGGTCGGGCGTGCCGCGCTCGATGCCCGCCAGCCGCAGCGCGGCGGAGTTCACCCAGGCGCCGTGTCCGTCGCGGTTGGGCAGGAAGGCCGGGCGGTCCGGGACGACGGCGTCGAGGGCGGATGCCGTGGGTGTGCCGCCGGGGAACGCCGACATCGCCCAGCCGCCGCCGAGCACCCACTCGTCGCGCGGTCGTGCCGCCGCGTAGGCGCCGATCGCGTCCAGGTACTCCCGCTGGGTCGAGTACGGCGACAGGTCGCAGCGCAGCCGGTCGAGCCCGCCCCACAGGGCGTGCACGTGCGCATCCTGGAAGCCGGGCACCAGCATCCGTCCCTGCAGGTCGACGACCTCGGTGCCGGGGCCGATGAGGTCGTCGAGGTCGTGCCCGACCGCGACGATCCGCCCGCCGGTGACGGCCACCGCGCTCGCGCGGGAGCGGACGGTGTTCGCGGTGAACACCGGCCCGCCCGTGAAGACGAGGTCGGCGTGGGCCATGATGACTCCTTCGATGCTGGCGGTGCCGGGGCACCAGGGGATGCGCCGGCGCCTGCTAGCCGCCGGCCATCGTGCGGGCGATGTCGGTGGCCGAGTCTCCGGCGCGCTTGAGCACGATCGCGACGACCGACAGGGCCAGCAGCGTCACGATCAGCATCAGCGTCGAGACCCCGGCGATCTCGGGCCGCAATCCGCTGCGCAGCGAGCTGAGCACGTAGACCGGCCACGGCGTCGAACCGGACACCTGCACGAACGCCGAGACGACGGTGTTGTCGAGGCTGAACGTGAACGACAGCAGCAGCCCGGCCAGCACCGCCGGCATCGCCAGCGGCAGGGTGACCCGGCGGAAGGTGTGCAGCGGCGTGGCGTACAGGTCGGCCGAGGCCTCTTCGAGGCCAGCCGGCATGCCGACCAGCCGCGCCCGCACGATGTAGGTGACCACGGCCAGCGAGAACAGCGAGTGACCGATCACCAGGCGCACGGTGCCGTCGTTGAAGATCGTCATGCCGAGGTCCTGGCCGAGGAAGACGAGCCAGGGCAGCAGCGAGATCGCATCCACGATCTCGGGGGTCACGGCCACCAGCAGCAGGAACGTGACGAACAGGTACGTCCATCTGCCGGGTTTGCGCGCGAGCGCGATGCCGGCGAGCGTGCCCAGCAGCGAGGCCAGCACGGCGGCGATCGCGCCGGTGCGCAGTGAGACCATGACCGCGTCGGCGATCGCGGGCTTGCGGAACAGGGCGAGGTAGCCGTCGAAGCCGAAGCTGTCGAAGGCGACCAGCAGCCGGCCGTTGTTGAACGAGTAGATGACGATCACGACGATCGGGGTGAACAGGAAGACGTAGACCAGCACGCTCCATGCCGTCAGCAGCCGGTCGCTCAGCGACCGGGGCTGCGGGCGTTCGGCCGGCAGCTCCTGCTGATCGGCGCCGGCGCGCGGCATCCGGTCGCCCTCTTCGATGTCGACCGCTGCCGCCGGCAGCGTGCCCAGGCCCGGTTCGACGGAGGTCATGAGGCCACCTGCTCGACGCGGATGCGGTTCTGCAGGCGCAGGGGCATCGCGACCAGCCAGATCACGGCCGCCATGACCGCGATGGACAGCATGATGATGATGATCAGCATGATCGCCATCGCCGAACCGAGCGCCCAGTTCTGCGCGGTCTGGAACTGGGATGCCACCATCTGGCCGACCATGTTGCCCTTGGCGCCGCCGAGCACCGTCGCGGTGATGTAATCGCCCATCAGCGGGATGTACACCAGCAGCGCGCCCACGATGATGCCGGGCCGGGCCAGCGGGAAGGTGATGCGGGTGAAGGTGCGCCAGCGGTTCGCGCCGAGATCCTTGGATGCCTCGCGGACCGGCAGCGACACCCGGTCGAAGGCGACGAACAGCGGCAGGATCATCAGCGGCAGGTAGTTGTAGACCACGCCGAACAGCACGGCCGGTCGGGTGTACAGGATGTCCAGCGCCGGCAGTCCGATCGCCTGCATGGCGTGCGAGATCCAGCCCTCCGGCGAGAGGATCACCATCCAGCCGATCGTGCGCACCAGGAAGTTCGTCCAGAACGGCACCAGCACCAGGGCCAGCAGCAGCCCCTTCATCCGCGCCGGTGCCTTCAGCGCCATCCAGTAGGCGATCGGCGCGCCGATCAGAAAGCACAGCGCGGTGCCGCCGATGCCGATCCACAGCGTGTTGCGGAAGGTGTCGAAGAACGTCGGGGTGAGCACCTCGAAGTAGCGGTCCAACGACAGGTGGTCGTTCGCGTGCGTGGCGAACATGCCCGGCTTGTAGCCGAAGCTGTACCAGAACACCACCAGCACTGGCGCGACGAAGAAAGCGGCCAGCCAGATCCAGGCCGGCACCGCCATCATGAAGCCCGGCGGGCGCAGGCGTCTATGCACCCGCAGCCGCTTTCGCCTTGTTGTAGATGTCGACGGTGCGCTCCTGCGCCTCATTCACGGCCCCGTCGTGCATCGTCTCCAGCTGCGCGGGGCTGAAGAAGACCAGGTCGAGCATCTCCAGGCCCTCGTCCTTCGCGATCTGCTCGATGTCCTTCGCGCCGGTGTGATAGCCGATGTAGTCGACGTTCTTGAGCTGGTTCTCGGGGGTGAGCACGAAGTTGATGAAGGCGTGCGCGGCTTCGGGATGGGGGGCGCTGGAGGAGATCGCCCAGTTGTCCATCCACAGCTCGGTCGCCGGCGAGCCCAGCACCCACTGCCACTTCTCGGGGTTGTCCGAGGCCAGGATGCCCTGACGCGCGTCGCCGTTCCACACCTCGAGCAGCGCGTGCGCGCTCTGCGGGATGGCGCCGCTGCCCGGGTAGGAGTCGAACGCGGCGATGTGCGGTGCGAGCTTGTTGACGATGAAGTCCTCGCATTTGTCGATCTCGGCGTTGTCCGTGGTGTTCCAGTCGATGCCGTGCGACCAGTAGTACATGCCGGTGATCTCGGCCGGGTCATCCAGCACGCTGGTCTTGCCGCTGGCCTCGTTCTGCGCACAGTCCAGGAAGTCGCTCCAGGTGCGCAGGTCGCGCGTGATGACGGTCGTGTCGTACATGAAGCCGGTGGTGCCCCATGCCTTGCAGACCGAATAGTCGTTGCCCGGGTCCCAGCTGCGGCCGAGGAAGGCGGGGTCCATGTGCGACAGGTTGGGGATGAGGCTCTTGTTCAGCTTCATCAGCAGCTTGTTCTGGATCATCTGCGGAATGAATGCACCGGTGGGCACGATGATGTCGTAGCCGCCGGTGCCCTTGGCCGCGACCAGCTTCGCGATGAGCTCCTCGTTCGAGCCGAAGGAATCCACGGTCAGCTTCGGACCGAGGTCCTTCGTGAAGGCGCTGAGCACCTCGGGGGCGTCGTAATCGCCCCACGAGTACATCGACAGCGAGCCCTCGAGCTCGCCGCCGCTGGCCTGCGGGCCGGGCTTTCCAGCCGGGCCGCTGCCGCCGCCGGGCGTGCATGCGACCAGCAGTGCGGTGCCGCCGACGACACCGGCGAGCGAGAAGAGCTTGCGGCGGGACAGCTCGCCGATGAGCCTGTCCGTTCCGGGGTGGCTGGCGAGGATGCGGAGGGGGTTGTTCTCGGCCATGGTAGGTCCTCTCGGCGGGTGACTGCTGTTCGGGAGACTGCTCGGTCGTTGCGGTGCTGCGGTGCTGCCCGGGTGTCAGCGGGTGCGCACGGTTCCGGTGGTCGGCGGGCCGACGAAGCCGCCGTGCGCGGCGGAGTCGTCGATGGGGAAGACCTGGACGGATTCGGCGCGCCAGGAGCACCAGACTGTGTCGCCGATGCTGACCCGCGGGGCATCCGGGGTGGGGCGGCGGGCGATGATCGACATGTCCGAGCCGAACTGCACGAGGAACTGCATCGTCTCGCCCAGGTGCGAGACCCCGATGATGCGGCCCTGCGCGACGTTCACATCCGAGTCCGGCCGCTCGGTGCTGATCTGCACGAACTCCGGGCGGACGGCCGCACGTGCGTCGACGCCCGGGGCCACCTGGGTGATCCTCGTGGCCGGGCGCACCATCGTGTGCGCGGACTCGACACCGGAGCCGTCGGCGGTGACGGTGCCGTCGAAGAAGTTCTGCTGGCCGACGAATGCCGCCACGTACGCCGAGGCCGGTGCACTGTAGATCGTGTCCGAATCGGCGAGCTGCTCGATGCGGCCGGCGCGCATCACCGCGATCCGGTCGCTCATCGACAGTGCCTCGCCCTGGTCGTGCGTGACGAAGACGAACGTGATGCCCAGCTGCGCCTGGATGAGCTTGAGCTCGAGCTGCATCTCTTCGCGCAGCTGCCGGTCCAGGGCGCCCAGCGGCTCGTCCAGCAGCAGCACCGACGGCCGGTTGACCAGCGCGCGGGCCAGGGCGACGCGCTGCTGCTGCCCGCCGGACATCTCGGTGGGCTTGCGGTCTGCGAACGAGCGCATCTGCACCATGCCCAGCGCCGCGCCCACTCGCTCGCGGATCTCGGCCTTTCCGACGCGCCGCTGCTGCAGGCCGTAGGCGACGTTCTGGGCGACCGTCATGTGCGGGAACAGCGCGTATGCCTGGAACACCGTGTTCACGTTGCGCTTGAACGGCGGCTGCCCCAGAACGGAACGTCCGGAGATCCGGATGTCGCCGGCGTCGGGATGCTCGAAACCCGCGATCATGCGCAGTGTCGTGGTCTTGCCGCAGCCGGAGGGGCCCAGCAGCGAGAGGAACTCGCCGGGCCGGATGTCCAGGGACAGCGCGTCGACGGCGACCTGACCCGAATAGCGCTTGGTGATGCCCTCCAGCACGACCCCGCCGGCCACGTCGTCGGCGGTGGTCTCACCGGAGCGGGTCGGACTGGTCGTGATGGACACCTGTGGACCTCCATTTCGGGGCCGCGCCGGCCGTGCCGGCATCGTCGCCCCTGACCGGTGATTCAATCCTGGCCCGCGCCCCGACGCAACCTGCGCACGCCGGAAACGGACGAATCCGCCTACCGTCCGGCAGGTGCCAGACATAGTGTCCGGTTGTGCGCGATGGCCGCGTCGGAGCCCTGCGGCGAAACCGGCTCGGTGCCCGCACGAAGCGGGTGCGCCGGCCCTGTCCGGGGGTGGAGGCGGGCCCGCGATCGGTGCCGGCGGGACGGGCCCTCAGCCGCCCGCCGCCACTTTGCGCAGCGTCAGTCCGCGGGTGGACTCGACGAAGCCCGCGGCACGCAGCGCGCGGCCGACGGGGCTGGTGAACACGAACGTGCCGTTGACCTGCTCGACGGTCAGGGTCTGCAGGTGGCGCGCGCGCGCGGTCGCGGCGAGGCTGCGGCAGCCGGCATCCAGCGCCTGTTCGTCGTCGGTGAACGCCAGGGCGGTCTTGCCACCGCGCTCGAGGTAGAGCACCAGCGCGCCGTCGACGAGGACGACCAGCGCACCGGCCTTGCGGCCGGGCCGGTGCGGGCTGCCTTCGAGCGCGGGCCAGCCCAGCGCTGCACCGTACGGATTGGCCGGGTCGGTGGCTGCCAGCGTGAGCGCGGCATAGGGGGCTGGATCGGCGAGCCCGGCGAATTCGCGCAGCCGGTCGATGGTCGCCGATGCTGCGAACTGCGCCGCACCGAGCTTCTCGATGACGTACCCACGGCGGCAGTGCCCGGCCTGTTCGAACCCGGCGAGGATGCGGTAGACCTGCGCGAAACCGCCCGGCACCCCCTCGGCCTGCACCGACCCGCGGGTGACCACGCCATACCGGTCCAGCAGCAGGCTCGCGGTCGCCGTCGCCCGCAGCGCCGGGTCGTCTTCGGGCGCCGGCAGCAGCGACCAGCGTCCGCCGAGCGCCGGCGGGCGCGGCGGCGCGGAGCTGCGCGGCAGCGGGGCGCCGCGGTACATCCGGGCGCGCGGCGTGCGCCGGACGGTCTTGTGCGCCTGCGATCCGCCCGAGGTCAGGGTGCGCAGCGGCGCGAAGGTGTCGTTGGTCACCCGGCCCGCCCAGGTCAGCGCCCACAGCGCCTCGATCACGGACAGCTCGTTGTCGGCATCGGCGAGCGTGCGCAGCTGGCCGGCGAAGTACGCGCCGCCGGCGCCGAGGATGTTCACCAGGCGCTGCTCGAGCGATTCGGGCACCAGCTCGCCGACCGGGTCGGGCAGCGTGCCGGCGGCGGCGTCGGCGGGGTGCAGCGACACCCATCCGTCTCGGCCCGGCAGCGCGCCGTGCCCCGACCAGATCGCTTCGCCGGTCGCGGTCAGCTCGTCGAGCATGCCCGGCGCATAGTCGCGCACCCGGGCGGGCAGGATCAGCGACTCCCAGGCGCTGGCCGGGATCGGCACGCCGGCCAGCTGCTCGACCACCGCGGCCACCCCGTCGATGCCGGCCAGCGGCCGGGTGTGGTGCTGCCACGCGGGCAGGAAGCGGGCGTACGCCTGCGGCGAGACCGGCTCGACCGTGCCGCGGATGGCGGCCAGGCTGCGCATCCGCAGCCGGCGCAGCACCTCGGCGTCGCACCACTCCGTCTCGTCGGCGTGCGCTGCGTCGGGGTCGGGCAGGAAGAAGCCGCTCGCGATGCGGCCCTGCCCCTCGAGCCGCGCCAGCGTGGCGCGCACGACCGCGACGCCGATGCCGAGCCGCTCGGCCGCGCCGATGGCACGGAACGGGCCGTGCGTGCGTGCGAACCGTGCGATCAGGTCGCCCAGCGGATCGGCGAGCGGCTCAAGGAACGCGTTCGGGATGCCGACCGGCAGCGCCGCACCGAGCGCATCGCGCAGGCGACCGGCATCCTCGATCGCCGCGACGCGCACGGTGCCGCCGATGGCGACCCGGATGGCGCGGCGCGCATCGACCAGGGCAGCCAGGTGAGCCGACGCCTCGGTGATCGATGCGCCCTGCAGGCGCGCGGCTGCTTCGGCGGCGTCGAGCGGGCCGAGGATGCGCAGCAGGTCGGCCACGCCCTCCATCCCGCGCACGCGGCGGTCGGGATCGAGCCGCTGCACCTCGCGCTCGAACTGCGCGATCACCTCCGGATCGAGCAGCTCGCGCATCTCGACCTTGCCCAGCAGCTCGCTCAGCAGTGCCGGATCCACCGACAGCGCGGCGGCCCGGCGCTCGGCCAGCGGCGAATCGCCCTCGTACATGAACGCGCCGACATACCCGAACAGCATCTCGCGCGCGTACGGCGATGGCTGGTTGGTCGTCACCTCGATCAGCCGGATGCGCCGCTGCCCGATCGCACGGATCACCCGCAGCAGCGCGGGCAGGTCGTAGACGTCCTGCAGCACCTCGCGCAGCGTCTCGAGGATGATCGGGAACCTCGGGTGGCGCCGGGCGACCTCGAGCAGCTGCGCGGCCCGCTGCCGCTGCTGCCACAGTGGACTGCGCTTGCCCGGATTCATCCGCGGCATCAGCAGCGCGCGCGCGGCGCACTCGCGGAACCGCGAGGCGAACAGCGCCGACCCGCCGACCTCGTCGGTGACCAGCTGATCGATCTCGTCGGGCTCGAACACGAACAGCTCCGCGCCCGGCGGCTCGGTCGTCGCATCCGGGATGCGGGCGATGATGCCGTCGTCGCCCGCCACTGCCGACCCGTCGACCCCGAGGCGCTCGCGGATGCGCGCGCCCACCGCCAGCGCCCACGGCGCATGCACCTGCATGCCGTATGGAGAATGCAGGATGAGCCGCCAGTCGCCGACCTCGTCGCGGGATCGTTCGACCGTCAGCGTGCGGTCGGTGGGCAGAGTGCCGGTCGCCTCGCGCTGCTCGGACAGGTAGGCCAGCAGGTTCGTGACGGCGTGCTCGTCGAGGCCGGACTCGCCCAGCCGCGCCTCGGCCCGCTCGCGCGGCAGGGCGGCGACCTCACGGCTGAACCGGCCCAGGGCCTCGCCCAGCTCGGCCGGCCGCCCGATGCCGTCGCCGTGCCAGAACGGCACCTTGCCGGGCTGACCGAACGCCGGCACCACATTGACCCGGTCGTGCGTGATCTCGACGATCCGCCAGCTCGTGGTGCCGAGGGTGAACACGTCGTTCACGCGGGACTCGTAGACCATCTCCTCGTCGAGCTCGCCGACACGGGCGCCGACCTTCTCGCCCGCGACGTACACCGCGAACAGGCCGCGATCGGGGATCGTGCCGCCGCTGGTGACGGCGATCCGCTGCGCTCCGGGCCGGCCGGTCAGGGTGCCCTGATCGCGATCCCACACCAGGCGCGGGCGCAGCTCGGCGAACTCGTCGGAGGGGAACCGGCCCGCCAGCAGATCCAGTGTCGCCTCGTACGCCGACCGCGGCAGCGAGCGGAACGGCGCGCTGCGGCGCACCGTCTCGAACCATCCCTCCACCTCGATCGGGCCGAGCGCGCAGGCGGCGACGGTCTGCTGCGCCAGGATGTCCAGCGGGTTCTGCGGCACCGACAGGGCCTCGATCTGGCCCGCCAGCATCCGCTCGGTGACCACCGCGGTGTGCAGCACGTCGCCGCGATGCTTGGGGAAGAGGGCGGCGCGGCTGGTCTCGCCGACCTGGTGGCCGCTGCGGCCGATGCGCTGCAGGCCGGAGGCCGCCGACGGCGGCGCCTCGACCTGGATGACCAGGTCGACCGCACCCATGTCGATGCCCAGCTCGAGGCTCGAGGTGGCCACGACGCAGCGCAGCACGCCGCTCTTGAGCTCCTCTTCGACGAGCGCGCGCTGCTCTTTCGACACCGACCCGTGGTGCGCCTTGGCCAGCACCGGGGCGTCGTCGGCATCGGTGCCGAGCCGTTCGGCGTAGATCTCGTTCAGCCGCCCGGTGAGTCGCTCGGCCAGCCGTCGCGAGTTCGCGAACACGATCGTCGAGCGCTGCGCGAGCACCCGGTCGACGATCGCCTCTTCGACGTGCGGCCAGATCGACCCGGTCATCTCGGTCTGCTCCGGCGCGGGGGTGTACCAGTCGTCGGATGCCGTGCCCGCCGCCGGATCGGCGGAGGGCGGCACGGGGCCGCCGGCGGGGGGAGGGTTCAGCATGTCGTCGACGGGCACCACGACATGCAGGTCGAACGCCTTCGTCGCACGCGGTGCGACGATCTTCACGGGGGCGGAGCCGCCCAGGAAGCGCGCCACCTCGTCGATCGGCCGCACCGTGGCCGACAGCCCGATGCGCTGCGCCGGCCGGTCCAGCAGGTCGTCGAGCCGCTCCAGGCTGACCGCCAGGTGGGCGCCGCGCTTGGTCGCGGCCACGGCGTGCACCTCGTCGACGATCACGGTGTCGACCCCGCGCAGGGTCTGTGCGGCCTGGCTGGTGAGCATCAGGTACAGCGACTCGGGGGTCGTGATCAGGATGTCGGGGGGAGCGGTGATCAGCGTGCGGCGCTGTGCAGCGGGCGTGTCGCCCGAGCGCACCCCCACCGTCACCTCGGGAACCGGCCGGCCCAGGCGCCGCGCGGCCTGCGCGATGCCCACCAGCGGTGAGCGCAGGTTGCGCTCGACATCCACGCCCAGCGCCTTCAGCGGCGAGATGTAGAGCACCCGGGTGCGCGGGGGCGTCGAGTCACCTGCGCTGTGCTCGGGGCGCCGGCGCGCGGCGCCACGTCGGCCGGCTTCGGGGCGCGCGGCGGCGGGGTCGGCGGCGGCATCGTGCTCGTGGAACACCCGGTCGATCGCCCACAGGAAGGCCGAGAGCGTCTTGCCCGAGCCGGTCGGCGCGACCACGAGGGCGTGGTCGCCGGCCGCGATCGCCTCCCACGCGCCGCGCTGCGCGTCGGTCGGGGCCGTGAACGCACTGCGGAACCAGTCCGCCGTCGCGGTGCCGAACCGCTCGAGGACGTCGCCCATCCCTCCATCTTCGTCGGTACTGCGGACATTGCCGATAAGCTGGAGTTTCTTTGCTGCAGATCAGCTCGTGAGGAAGGAACAGGTGATGGCCAACCTGACTGGACCTGTGTGGATGACCCCGGCGGCCCTGGCGGCGCTGGAGGCCGAGCTCGCCGAGCTCGCCGAGCACCCCGACGCCAGCCAGGCGCGCGTGCTCGAGCTGCGCGAGCTGATCCGTCGTGCCGAGGTGGGCACCAAGCCCGACGACGGACTCGTCGAGGCCGGCATGCAGATCACCGTGCGCTTCCACGCCGATGACTCGGTCGAGACCTTCCTGCTCGGCAGCCGCGACCTCGTCCAGCCCGGGGTCGAGCTCGACGTCTACTCGCCGGTCTCGCCGCTGGGCGCCGCGATCGACGGGCACCACGTCGGCGACGAGGTCAGCTTCACCGCTCCCACCGGCGCCACCCTGACCGTCACGATCGTCTCGGCGACGCCCTTCGCATAGCGCACCGGGCCGGATGCCGCATCCGTCTGCTGCCGGGTGAGCACAACTCCTTCGATCCGGTCGCGATCCGCCCTGATCGCGGGTTCAGGCGCGCCGGATGCGCGGATCAGAGGAGTTCTGCCCGGCTGGCCGGGCGGGATGCCGCCGCGGGGACAGCCCGGCGAGGTCAGCCGGCGGGCAGCACCGATCGCGGGCTGATCAGCCCGCGATCGCCGCCAGCTGCTTGCCCAGGAACGCGCGCACGTCGGCGACCTCGTCCTCGGCGATGCCGTGGCCGAGGGCCGGATAGACGCGGCCGGACAGCTCGCTGTGCGCGGGCAGCCACTGCGTCGTATGGTCCACCAGCACCGGCAGGATGACGTCATCCTCAGTGCCGCGGCCCCAGAACACCGGCACGCGGCGGGCCGCCAGCTCCGCATCGCGCGGCAGGTCGCCGGGGGCGGCGTAGCCGGAAAGGTTCAGGACGAACGCGAACCGCGCCGGATCCAGCCGCATCGCCTGGATCGCGACCGACGCGCCCTGCGAGAAGCCGAACAGGCCGATCGAGTCGGCGGCGCCGGCGGCGGCATCCAGCCACCGGATGAATGCGGCGGCGGCATGCGTCACCCGCTGCGCGTCGCGCGTGCCGGTGCCGGCCAGATCGGCGGCGGTGACGTCTTCGATCGGATACCAGGAGTACCCCGGCGCCGGCCACGGCGGGTGCAGCGGCGCGCGCACCGCCGCGACGACGAACTCGCCGGGCAGCTCGGGCACCAGGCCGAACAGGTCGTGCTCGTCGGCGCCATAGCCGTGCAGCAGCACCAGCAGTGGTCTGCCGGCCCGGTCGGCCTCCGGCGCCGACCACAGCACCGCGTCGGCATCGATGCACGCCCCGACGCCATCGGGATCTGCCGCGGACTCGTCCATGGTTCCATCCTGTCAGCCGCATCGGACGCTGTCTCGGCACGGGCACGACATCCGTGTCGGCCTCGTGAGGTATACAGGAGACATGCCCGTGCGCACGCCCGACCCGGATCCGAACGACGACGCGCGCCCCGGCCCGGGCGTTCCGTTCGCCGCCGGCCTGCCCGGCGGGTTCCGCAGCCAGGGCGAGGCCGACGCGAATCCCGGCTGGCTCAGCGACGTCGAACTGGCCGAGGCGCGGCGCCGGCTGCCGATCCTGTACGTCGAGGCCGTGCCGGTGCGCACCGACGGCATGGGCGTGGTCACCGAGGTCGGCCTGCTGCTGCGGGCGACGCCGCTGGGCGAGATGACCCGCACGATCGTGTCGGGCCGGGTGCGTTACGGCGAGACCGTGCGGGATGCCCTCTTCCGGCATCTGGAGAACGACCTCGGTCCGATGGCGTTCCCGCTGCTGCCCGCGCAGCCGGTGCCGTTCACCGTCGCCGAGTACTTCCCGATGCCGGGGATCAGCGCTTTCCACGACGACCGGCAGCATGCCGTCTCGCTCGCATTCGTGGTGCCGGTCACCGGCACCTGCGAGCCCCGTCAGGATGCGCTCGAGGTCACCTGGCTGCGGCCCGACGAAGCGGCATCCGAGGCCGTCGCCGCCGACATGGAGGGCGGTCGGGGCACGCTGATCAAGCTGGCGCTGGCCAGCGTCGGTGCGCTGCGCTGACGATTCGCAGACCGACGTTTCGCGGAACCGGTGCGGGCAGGTAGTGTTCCCACTGACGTACGCAGTGATTCAGCGGCACACCTCCCGGTGTCGTGCACCGCGCCCGTGCGTACCCGCGCGTCGGCCCACCCGCCCTGGTGCGGGTGCACGACGTCGCCCGCCGGTACCGCGAGCCCCTCGAAGCGGAGACATGCCATGCCAGACCAGACCGACAGCCCCGACGCGCCCCGCGAGCAATCCGCGTTCGACCGGCTCATCGCCGAGTCGACGTCTCCGGGCACCTTCTCGACCGCATTCCGCGGCTACGACAAGGACGAGGTCGACCGGCTCGTCACCGATCTGAACGCGCGGCTGCGCGCCACGGGCGAGGAATCGACCAAGCTGCGACAGTATCAGCAGCGCGCATCGACCGCCGTCAAGCAGAGCCGGGCCAAGGCCGAGAAGCTCGCCACCGAGGTCGCCCGGCTGCAGGCCGAGGCAGCCGACGACGATACCGTCGCAGCGCTGCGGGGCGAGCTGACGGCCGCGCAGCTGCAGGTCGCCGAGTCCGCCAAGCAGGTGCAGGCGCTGACCGACGAACTGCGCGAGAGCAGCGGCGAGTCGACCGGCCACGGGCAGTTCGAAGAGATCCTGCGGGTCGCCGAAGAGCAGGCCAGCGTGCTGATCCGCAACGCGACCGTGCAGGGCGAACGGCTGCTGGATTCCGCGCGCGAAGAGATCGAGAAGCGCCGCAAGGACGCGCAGGCCGAAGCCGAGGCGATCGTCTCGCACGCCCAGCACGACGCCGCGCAGGCACGGCTGCGCATCGACACCGAGCTGACCGCACACCAGGCGCGCCTGGAGCGCGAGGCCGCACACTCCGCCGAGAAGGTCGACCAGGCCCAGCAGGAGTCCGGTGCGATCCGGTCCGAGGCCGAGAAGGGCGCCGCCGCACTGCGCTCGATGGTGGCCCGCGAGACCAGCCGCGATCGGGCCGAGGCCGAGGCGGCGGTGCGCGAGCTGCGGGTGCGTGCCCTGGAGTTCGAGGCATCCCTCAGCCGGCGCCAGGATGACGCGCATCAGGAGTTCCTGGTGCTGCACAATCAGGCTGTCGCGCATGCCGAGCGCATCACACAGGACGCCAACGAGCAGGTCGCCGCATCGCTCGAGCACGCGCAGCGGGTGTCGGCCAAGGCCGATGATTTCGAGCGGCTCGCCCGCTCGCAGGCCCAGCAGATCGAGGCCGACGCGCGGGTGCGCGCCAGCGAGCTCCTCGATCAGGCCCGCACGAAGGCGCAGAAGATCATGGAGCTGGTGACCGAGAACTCGCAGTCCGTGCTGCACGACGCCGAGGACCGCGCCCGCCAGCTGCGCTGGCAGCAGCACCAGCTGACCAGCTTCATGGTCGAGGTGCGCGAGCTGATCCGGCCCGAGTCATCCGCGTCGTCGGCGGATGCCGCCGAATCGGCCGAGGTCCCCGAGTCGGTGGATGCCGACGAGCCGGGGGATGCTTCCGGCGCCGCAGACGCCGATGCGGCGGAGGATGCCGCCGAGGTCGGGGATTCCGATGCCCGCGACATCACGCCCGAAGACGACGAAGAGCTCGAGTCCGTCAGCGCCTGAGCGCACCGGCGCCGGAAGACGCCGAACGACCGGCGGCCGGGCCTGGTGCCCTGCCGCCGGTCGTCGCACCGAGTGTCAGCGAGCGGTGTAGCCGCCGTCGACGATGAACTCGGCGCCGGTCGCGAAGCTCGCGTCGTCGCTGGCGAGGAACGTGATCATCGCCGCGATCTCCTCCGGCTTGCCCAGCCGCGCCATCGGCGTTCCGGCGATGAGCATGTCACGGTCGGTGTCGCCCAGGATCGGGGTGTCGATGAAGCCGGGGTGCACCGAGTTGACCCGGACGCCCTCGGTCGCCCAGCCCAGGGCCGTGGTCTTGGTCAAAAGCCGCACCGCCCCCTTGGCGGCGTGGTAGGCCGGGCTCACGCCCGAGCCCACAATGCCGTACATCGAGCTGACGTTGACCACCGACCCGTTGCCGCTCTCCTTGAGCGCCGCTCCGGCGGCCTTCATGCCGAGGAAGACGCTGGTCTGGGTGACCGCGACGACCTTGTTCCAGGTGTCCAGCGTCGTGACCTCGATCGGCTCGGTGTCGCCGATGCCGGCGTTGTTGACGAGGATGTCGAGCCGGCCGAACTTCGCCACGGTCGCGGCGACGGCGTCGGCCCAGCCCGATTCGCTGGTCACGTCCAGGTGCACGAACGCGGCCTTGCCGCCGCTGTTCTCGATCTGCGTCACAACGGCCGCACCGGCGGCATCCTGCACGTCGGCGATCACGACCGAGCCGCCTTCGGCGGCGATCCGGGCCGCTGTGGCCTTGCCGATTCCGCTCGCACCGCCGGTCACCAGTGCAACTCGGCCATCGAACCTCGCCATGATCTTCTCCTTCGCTTGCGACGGTACGACGATCGCGTACCTGCCTTCACCGGGGACAACGGATGATCCGGCATTTCTATTCCAATGAATACAAATCAGCGGAGTGGTACGGCAGTCCCGCGCGGCTGGATCAGGCCCCGGCTGTCTCGCGGGCGATGGCGGCCAGGAAGGCGTCGATGTCGGCCTCGGTGGTGTCGAACGAGCACATCCAGCGCACTTCGCTGCGGGCGGCATCCCAGTCGTAGAACCGGAAGGCGGTCCGCAGCCGGTCGGCGACGCCATCGGGCAGCGTCGCGAACACGCCGTTGGACTGGGTCGGCTGCGCGAATCCGACACCGCGGATCGATCCGTCGGACAGGCCCGCCTCGACGCCGCCGCGCAGCCGCTGCGCCATGGCGTTGGCGTGGCGCGCGTTGCGCAGCCACAGATCGCCCTCCCACAGGGCCACCAGCTGGGCCGAGACGAAGCGCATCTTCGAGGCCAGCTGCATGTTCATCTTGCGCAGGTAGATCAGGCCGGCCGCGGCATCCGGGTTGAGCACGACGACCGCCTCGGCCCCCATCGCCCCGTTCTTGGTGCCGCCGAGGCTGATCACGTCGACGCCGACGTCGCGGGTGAACGCGCGCAGTGGCACGTCCAGCGCGGCGGCCGCATTGGCCAGCCGGGCGCCGTCCATGTGCACGTGCATGCCGAGGCTGTGCGCGTGGTCGCAGATCGCGCGCAGCTCGTCCGGCGTGTACAGCGTGCCCAGCTCGGTGGATTGCGTCAGCGACACCGCCAGCGGCTGCGCGCGGTGCTCATCGCCCCAGCCCCACGCCTGCAGGTCGATCAGCTCGGGGGTGAGCTTGCCGTCGTCGGTCGGCACGGTCAGCAGCTTCATGCCGCCGATGCGCTCGGGCGCGCCCTGCTCGTCGACGTTGATGTGCGCCGTGCCGGCCGTGACGACGGCGCCCCAGCGGGGGAGCATCGACTGCAGTCCGGTGACGTTGGCACCGGTGCCGTTGAACACCGGGAACGCCTCGGCGCCCTCGCCGAAGCGGTCGACGATCACCTGTTGCAGTCGCGCGGTGTAGTCGTCTTCGCCGTAGGCGATCTGGTGCCCGCCGTTGGCATCGGCGATCGCCAGGAGCACCTCGGGATGGATGCCGGAGTAGTTGTCGCTGGCGAAGCCGCGGACGGTTCGGTCATGCAGAGTGGTCACAGCTGTCCAATCTAGTTCGTGGTCACGGGCGCTCTGCGACGCCGTCACGCGGTGAGGTCGATCACCGTGTCGTTCACGTCGGCCGCATCGGCGTCCCACAGCGCCACGAAGCGGTCGGCGAGGGTCTGCTCCAGGCCTGCCAGTGCCTTGACCCGGAAGACGACCGAGGCGGCCGCCAACGGGCGCTCGGCGTCCCGGGCCGCCTTCGCGAAGCCCTGCGCGAGCGCGCGCGCCCACGCTTCGCTGGCTGCCTTGATCGCGGCGTAGTTCGCCCCGCCCGCCAGCGGCCGGCGCACCGACACCGACGACACGATCGCCTCGCGCGCGGCGTCGGAGGCCCGCAGGTCGGCGTCGAAGGCACGGCTGACGAACCGCAGCCCGGTCAGGGACCGCTCCAGGAAGCGGTAGTCGTCGTCGCTCTGCCCGGCCAGGCCGCCGCCGCCGCGCCAGCCGCCGACCAGGTGCAGCACCCCGTCGACCGTCACACCGCCGGCGTGCAGCCGGTCGGCGAGGCCGTGCACCGCCTGCTCGTCGGCGAGATCGCACGAGGGGGTCATCCACGGTGCGCCCGTGCCGGCGGCGTCGACCTGTGCGGCGAGGGCCTCGAGCTTGACCGGGTCGTGGCCCACCGCGATGACGCCGGCACCGGCTGCCCGCAGCGTCTGCACCGCGACGCGGCCGCTGGTGCTCGTCGCACCGGCGACCAGCACGGTGCGCCCCGTCAGGTCACTCATCGCCGGCTCGGATCCCCGAGGTGGACTCGATCACCGGGCGCGTCTTCTTCTCCAGCGCCTCGTAGAACATCGACAGCGGGAACTCGTCGTCCAGCACCGCGTCGGTGAACCCCTTGGGCGGACCGGCGAGCACCTCGGCCGGCAGCCCGCGCGCCCACGCCGACGCCGGATGCGGCGTCAGCACCGAGCGCACCAGGTCGTACGCGGCCAGCCAGTGCGCGGTCTTGGGCCGGTCGATCGAGTGCCAGTACAGGTCGTCGATCGCATCGCCGAGCGCCACCACGGCCGCGGGAACGTCCGGCCAGTCGAAGCTGAGCGCGGTGTCGGTCCAGTGCAGCACGCCGTGCTGGTGCAGCCACGCGAACAGCAGTTGGCCCCCGAGCCCGTCGTAGTTGCGCACCCGCGATCCGGTGACGGCGAACCGGAAGATCCGGTCGAAGATCACGGCGTACTGCACGAGTTCGGCGTGCGCGAGGATCTGCCCCTCGACCTCGGTCAGCTCGTCCTGCGCCGTCAGCTTCTTCTGGATCGCGACCGACTCGCGGAACGCGGTCATGTCGCAGCGCATCTCCTCCAGCGAATAGAGGAAGTACGGCATCCGCTGCTTGATCATGAACGGGTCGAACGGCAGGTCGCCGCGCATGTGGGTGCGGTCGTGGATGATGTCCCACATCACGAAGGTCTCCTCCGCGAGCGCCTGGTCATCGAGCATCCGCGCCGCCGGCTCGGGCAGCTCCAGCTTCGTGATCCGGGATGCCGCGCGCACCACCCGGCGGTACCGGGCGGCCTCGCGGTCCTGGAAGATAGCGCCCCAGGTGAACGTCGGGATCTCGCGCATCGCCACCGTCTCGGGGAACAGCACCGCCGAGTTGGTGTCGTAGCCCGGTGTGAAGTCGACCAGCCGCAGCGACACGAACAGCCTGTTGCTGTAGGGGCCGGCCTGCAGCGCGGCGATGAACTCGGGCCAGATGACCTCGACGATCAGCGCCTCGACGTACCGGTTGTGCGACCCGTTCTGGGTGTACATCGGGAACACGACCAGATGCCGCAGCCCGTCCACCCGGTGCTGCTCGGGATGGAATGCGAGCAGCGAGTCGTAGAAATCGGGCACGCCGAGTCCGTCGCTCTTCCAGCGGGTGAAGTCGGCGACCGAAGCCGCCAGGTAGGCGGCGTCATGCGGGAACCGGGGTGCCAGCTCGCTGATCGAGGCCACGATCGCATCGACGAGTCCGGCCGCGCGTGCCTTCTCATGGGGAACCGACCCGTCCTGCTGCTGCAGGCTCTGCATGTCGATCGCGGCCCGCTTGAGACGGTGCCAGGCGGGGGATGCCTCGACCCCGGCGGCCGCGTCCACTTCGGTTTCGTCGACGACGGTGGCCTGCGCGCGCTCGGCGTGGACCTGGCTCAGGGACGCTTCGGCAAGCTCGATGCGGGACATGAGAACCTCCGATCTCCAGATTGGATGGAATTATTCCGGTGGAATCACCTGTACACCGATAATATTACGGTCATGAGCGATTCGGTACCGGATGCACCACTGGATGCCGCCGACACGCGCATCGTCGCCGAGATCTCGCGCGACGCGCGGGCGACGCTCGCGCGGCTGGCCGCCGAGGTCGGGCTGTCGGTGTCGGCCGTGCAGGCGCGACTGCGCCGGCTCGAGTCCCGCGGTGTGATCAGCGGATACCGGCCGATCCTCGACGCCGCAGCCGTCGGAAAGCCCCTCGCGGCGTTCGTCGAGATCTCGCCGCTGGATCCCGCCCAGCCCGATGACGCCCCCGAACTCCTCGAGCACTTGGACGAGATCGAGGCCTGCCATTCGATCGCGGGCGACGCGAGCTACATGCTGTTCGTGCGGGTCGCCTCGCCCCGCGACCTGGAGCGCCTGATCGGCGACATCCGGCGGGCCGCGGGCGTGCGCACCCGCACGACGGTGGTGCTGCAGACCTTCTATGAGCACCGCCCGCTGATGCCGGCGGCGTCCCCGGCCACCTGACGGGGTTCGGCGGCATCGCCCGCGGCGCTCGCCCCGGCTCGGACTGGCCCTCGGGCCCGTTCCGCGGCATGATGGGGCTCAGCGGGGTGTTGCAGCGCGCGCACCGAACGTTTTGCCGGGAGGCGACACGAGATGAGTAACAGCTTCGGAGCCAAGGACGTCCTCACCGTGGGGGACAAGCAGTACGAGTACTACCGGCTGGATGCCATCCCCGGCAGCGCACGGCTGCCCTACAGCCTGAAGGTGCTGCTGGAGAACCTGCTGCGCAATGAGGACGGCGTCGCCGTCACCGCCGAGCAGATCCAGGCGCTGGCGAACTGGAACGCACGAGACGTCGGCCACAGCGAAGTGCAGTTCAACCCCGCCCGGGTGCTGCTGCAGGACTTCACCGGCGTTCCGGGCGTGGTCGACCTGGTGGCGATGCGCGATGCGATGGACGCCCTCGGGGGCGACCCGCAGCAGGTCAACCCGCTGATCCCCGTCGAGCTGGTCATCGACCACTCCGTCATCGCCGAGACGTTCGGCGGGTTCGGGTCCTTCAAGATCAACGCCGAGATCGAGTTCGAGCGCAACAAGGAGCGCTACCAGCTGCTGCGCTGGGCGCAGCATGCCTTCGACAACTTCGCCGTCGTGCCGCCGGACACCGGGATCTGCCACCAGGTGAACCTGGAATACCTCGGCCGGGTCGTCTTCGGCGCGGACGGCGACGGCGGCGGCGACGGGATGCCGGTGGCCTACCCCGACACGCTGGTCGGCACCGATTCGCACACCCCGATGATCAACGGCCTGGGCGTGCTGGGCTGGGGCGTGGGCGGCATCGAAGCCGAGGCCGCGATGCTCGGCCAGCCGATCTCGCTGCTGCTGCCGAAGGTGGTCGGCCTGAAGCTGGAGGGCGAGCTGCGCGAAGGCGTCACCGCCACCGACATGGTGCTGACGGTCGCCGAGCTGCTGCGCCACGCCGGCGTGGTCGGCAAGTTCGTCGAGGTGTTCGGCCCGGGCGTGGCCAACGTGCCGCTGGCCAACCGCGCCACGATCGGCAACATGAGCCCCGAGTACGGGTCGACCTGCACGATCTTCCCGATCGACCAGGAGACCATCGACTACCTGACCTTCACCGGCCGCAGCCCCGAGCGGGTCGCGCTGGTCGAGGCGTACGCCAAGGCCCAGGGCATGTGGCACGACCCCTCGCATGAGCCGGAGTTCTCGCAGGTCGTCGAGCTCGACCTGTCCAGCATCGAGCCCTCGATCGCGGGCCCCAAGCGTCCGCAGGACCGCATCCCGCTCACGCTGGCCGCCCGCACCGTCGAGCGGCTGCTGAACGACCCCACCGCCAGTGTGCAGAAGCTCACCGAGCTGGACGACGCGATCGACGACACGTTCCCGGCATCGGACCCGTTCTTCGGCGATCGCGAGATGGGCGACGTCAAGGCGCCGCGGTCGGCGTACTCCGGCGACCCGGTCGAGTGGGAGAGCAACGCGCAGAAGCTGGTCCTGAACGGCCAGGAGACGCAGATCGACAACGGCGATGTCGTGATCGCCGCCATCACCTCGTGCACCAACACGTCGAACCCGTCGGTCATGATCGGTGCGGCGCTGCTGGCCCGCAACGCGGTCAACAAGGGCCTGAAGTCCAAGCCGTGGGTCAAGACGTCGCTGGCACCGGGGTCGCGAGTGGTCACCGACTACTTCGACCGCGCGGGGCTCACCCCCTATCTCGACCAGCTCGGCTTCAATCTGGTCGGCTACGGCTGCACGACCTGCATCGGCAACTCCGGCCCGCTGCCCGAGGAGGTCGCGACGGCGGTGGATGCCGGTGACCTGACGGTCGCGGCGGTGCTGTCCGGAAACCGCAACTTCGAGGGCCGCATCCACCCGCAGACGCGGATGAACTTCCTCGCGTCGCCGCCGCTGGTGGTCGCCTATGCGCTGGCCGGCTCGATGCACGTCGACCTGAACCATGACCCGCTGGGCACCGGCTCGGACGGCAACCCGGTGTACCTGCACGACCTGTGGCCCTCATCGGCCGAGATCAAGCAGGTGGTGGACAGCTGCATCGAGGCGCGGATGTACACCGAGGGCTATGCGGATGTCTATGCCGGTGACGACAACTGGAACAGCCTGCCGATTCCGGAGGGGCAGAAGTTCACCTGGCAGGATGACTCGACCTACGTGCGCCAGCCCCCGTACTTCGACGGCATGGGCCGCGAGCCGGGCGCCCTGGCCGACATCACCGGGGCGCGGGTGCTCGCCAAGCTGGGCGACTCGGTCACGACCGACCACATCTCGCCGGCCGGATCGATCAAGTTCGACTCGCCCGCCGGCAAGTACCTCGCAGGCCACGGCGTCACGCACCACGACTTCAACTCGTACGGGTCGCGGCGCGGCAACCACGAGGTGATGATCCGCGGCACGTTCGCGAATATCCGGCTGCGCAACCAGCTGGTGGAGGGCACCGAGGGCGGATTCACCCGTGTGCTGCCCGGCGGCACCGAGACGGTGTCGATCTACGACGCCGCGCAGGAGTACGCGCAGTCGGGCACGCCGCTGGTCGTCCTCGCCGGCAAGGAGTACGGATCGGGATCCAGCCGCGACTGGGCGGCGAAGGGCACGATCCTGCTGGGCGCGAAAGCGGTGCTCGCCGAGTCGTACGAGCGCATCCACCGCTCGAACCTGATCGGCATGGGCGTGCTTCCACTGCAGTACGTCGCCGGTGACACGGCCCAGTCGCTCGAGCTGGACGGCACCGAGACCTACTCGATCATCGGGCTGTCCGGTCAGGACGAGGTGCCCGAGCAGGTCACCGTGCGGGTGCAGCCCGATGGCGGGCAGGCGCGCGAGTTCACCGCGACGGTGCGCATCGACACGCCCACCGAGCGCGAGTACTACCGGCACGGCGGCATCCTGCAGTATGTGCTGCGTCAGCGCCTGAACGCGAGCGCCTGAGCTGAGTGCGAGGCGCCGGCGCGCGTTGCGCCGCGGGCCTCACACCCGGACGGCGGCGACCTGCTCCCATGCCACCGTGCGTGCGTCGGCGCCGGTGACCTCGTGCAGCGGGCCCGTGATCGACACGACGGCGCGTTCGGTCGCCGCCCCCGTCACGCCCGGCGAGACCTGCGGGCCGGGGGCATCCGACACCGCGCGGAACCCGGCGTCGTCACGCGCGGCGGGCGCGGATGCGGCAGCGTGCGCACCCACCCAGACCTGCACGTCGCCCGGTTCGACGATCTTGACCATGCGCCGGTCGCTGAACGCGAACCGCGTGGTCGGCACCCGGAACCGCACCCGGGTCGACGCGCCGGCGGCCAGATGCACGCGGGCGAAGCCGAGCAGCTGCGCGACCGGGCGGGTGACCGACGCCTGCATGTCGTGCCCGTACAGCTGCACCACGTCGTCGGCGTCGCAGGAGCCGGTGTTGGTGACGGTCACCTCGGCGTCGAACTCGTCGCCCGCCGCGCAGCGGGCGGCCACGGCCAGGTCGGTGTAGTCGAAGCCCGTGTACGACAAGCCGAACCCGAACGGGCGCACCGGCGTCGAGCGCGCCGCGGTGATCTCGGAGTCACCGCCGAGGATCGGGTGCAGATAGCTGTAGGGCTGGGCCCCCGACGAGCGGGGGAGGGAGATCGGCAGCCGGCCGGATGGCGCGAGGTCGCCGCCGAGGATGTCGGCGATGGCGCTGCCGCCCTCTTCGCCCGGGAAGAACGACTGCAGCACGGCCCGCGGGCGCGGGCCGGGGGCATCCAGCGCCCAGTCCAGGACGTAGGGGCGGCCGGTCAGCAGCACCATCACGACCGGAGTGCCGGTGGCCACGATCGCCTCAACCAGCGCGCGCTGCACACCGGGCAGCTCGAGCGAATCGACGTCGTTGCCCTCGCCGACCGAGCCGCGGCCGAACAGGCCGGCCTGATCGCCGACCACGACGACGGCGACATCCGCGGCCTGTGCCGCGGCGACCGCCTCGGCGAACCCGGTCGTGTCGTCGTCGTCGACCGCGCAGCCGCGCGTCACCGTCAGCCGTGCACCCGCCTCGCGCAGTGCTTCGGCGACAGTGGGGATGCGCACCTGCACGGGCACGCCCGGGTGGTGCGCGAGCACATGATTCGCGAACGAATAGCAGCCCTGCAGCGCTTCGGACCGGTCGGCGTTCGGACCTATCACGGCAATGCGCTGGGCGGGCAGCTGCAGCGGCAGCGTGCCGTCGTTGGCCAGCAGCACGACCGACTCCTGCGCCAGGGCGCGGGCGAGCTCGCGGTGCCGCGGCGAATCGAGGTCGATGTGCGCCGGCGGGTCGTCCTCGTACGCGTCGGCGTCGAGCAGGCCCAGCTGCTCCTTCTGACGCAGCACTCGCAGCACGGCGCGATCGACATAGCGCTCGTCGATGCCGCCCTGCCGCACCCGGGCACGCAGCGGCGCCAGATACGCGTCGCCGGTGGGCAGCTCGACATCCACCCCCGCCTGCAGCGCGAGTGCGGCGGCATGACCGCGGTCGGTGGCGACGGACTGCATGACCTGCAGGAACGCGACCGAGAAGTAGTCGGCGACCACGACCCCGTCGAAGCCGAGCCGTTCGTGCAGCAGGGTCGTCAGGTATTCGGGGTCGGCGGCCATCGGCACACCGTCCAGCGCCGTGTAGGCGTTCATGACCGAGGCGGGGTGGGCCTCGGCCACCACCATCTCGAACGGGGCGACGAACACGTCGGCCATCTCGCGCGGTCCGGCGTGCACGGGTGCGTGGTTGCGTCCGGACTGCGAGGCCGAATAGCCCACGAAGTGCTTCAGCGTCGCGTGCACTCCGGCGCTCTGCAGTCCCTGCACATAGCCGGTGCCGATCGTGCCGACCAGGTACGGGTCTTCGCCGATGCACTCGTCGACACGGCCCCAGCGCGGGTCGACGATCACGTCGAGCACCGGTGCCAGGCCCTGGTGCACGCCCAGGGCCCGCATGGACTCGCCGATCGCCTGCGCCATCTCGCGCACCAGGTCGGGGTCGAATGCGGCGCCCCAGGCCAGCGGTGTCGGGAACACCGCCGCCTGCCAGGCGGCCAGTCCGGTCAGGCATTCCTCGTGCACCAGTGCCGGGATGCCCAGGCGGGTGTCGCGCTTGAGGCGGCGCTGCTCCTGCCACAGCCAGGCGGCGCGCTCGAGGGGGTCGACCGGGCGGGTGCCGTACACGCGCGTGTAGTGGCCGATTCCGTCTTTGGTGACATCGGCCAGGGCGCCGGCATCCCGCTGCCCGGCGGCCATCTCGCTCTGCATCGGCGCGACCGTGCCGTTCTGGTCGAGCCAATAGCCGACCAGCTGGGCGAGCTTCTCATCGAGCGTCATGCGCGCGTGCAGTGCGCGCACCCGCTGCGAGACCTCGGGGAAAGCGGGGATTTCGGACATGATGGATCCTGTCGTCATCGATTCGAGATTCTGCTCAGCCCTTGACCGCACCGGTCAGGCCACCGACGATGCGCCGTTGGAAGACCAGGAAGAACAGCAGTGCGGGCAGCATCGACAGCGACGTGAACGCGAGCACCTTGGCCGTGTCGACCGAGTACTGCGACGAGAACGCCTGCACGCCGAGGGTCAGCGTGTAAGTGGACTGATCATTGAGGATGAACAGGGGCAGCAGATAGCTGTTCCAGCTGCCGATGAACGCGAGGATGCCGACGGTGACCACGCCCGGAACCGACAGCCGCAGCACCATCCGGAAGAAGAATGCGAGCCGGCCGGCACCGTCGATGGCGGCGGCCTCCTCGATCTCGTCGGGGATGGCGCGCAGGAACGGCACCAGGATGATCACGGTCACCGGCAGTGCGAACGCGATCTGGGGGATGATGACGCCCGCCAGGGTGTCCATCAGGCCGAGGTCCTTGACCAGGATGTACAGCGGCGTGATCGCGACGGTGATCGGGAACATCAGGCCGGCGGCGAACAGCGAATACATCGCGCCGCGGCCGCGGAACCGGTACCGGGCGAGCACGTAGCTCACCATCAGTCCCAGCGCCACGACGCCCACCGTGGTGAAGCCGGCGGCGATCAGCGAGTTGCCGACCTCGATCCAGAACGTGCTGCTGACCAGCACGTCGATGTAGTTGGCGATCACCCACGGCGACGGCAGTCCGGCGGGGTCGGTGGTGATCTGCGAGTTGGTGCGGAATCCGCCCACCACCAGATACAGCACGGGGGCCAGGCAGATCGCGATCAGCACCAGCGCGATGAAGTACACCACCGGGCTGCCCCAGTCGGTGCGGTCCTTGCTCGGGCGTATGCGCGGCGTGTGCACGGCGGGGGCGGCGGCGGACATCACTTGTCTCCTTCGGTGATGGCGCCGGCGGTGTCACGGCGCAGGACGAACCGCTGATAGATCAGCGCGATGATCAGCGAGATCACGAACATCACGACGGCGACGGCGTTGCCGTAGCCGTAGTTGCCGGCGTCGCGCCCGTTGCCGACCATGTAGGTCGCCATCGTCGAGGTGCCGGCGGTGGAGGCGATGTACTGACCCCAGATGATGTAGACCAGGTCGAACAGCTGCAGCGAGCCGATGATCGACAGGAACGCCCAGATCCGCACGGTCGGGCCCAGCAGCGGCAGTGTGATGCGCCGCTGGATCTGCCAGTACGACGCGCCGTCGATCGCGGCGGCCTCGAACAGCTCCTCGGGGATGCCCTGCAGCCCGGCCAGGAAGAGGATGACGGCGAAGCCGATGTACTTCCAGGTCAGGATCAGCATCAGCGTCCAGATCGCGACGCTCGGATCGGACAGCCAGTTGGCCTGCAGGAAGCCCAGGCCCATCCCCTTGAGCAGTTCGTTGACCGCGCCGTCGGTCTGCAGCATCAGGCTGAAGCCGGTGCCGACGATGACCTCGGAGATGACGTACGGCACGAAGATCAGCACGCGGATCGCGGTGCGGCCGCGGATCTTCTGGTTCAGCAGCAGCGCGAGCGCGACCGCGACCGGCCCCTGCATGACCAGCGACAGCACCAAGATGATGCCGTTGTGCCAGAGCACCTCGTGGAAGGCGCCGTCGGTGAAGATGATGAAGTAGTTCTTCAGGCCGACGAAATCGGTGGCAGGCCCATAGCCCTGCCAGTTGAAGAACCCGTAATACGCGGCCATCGCGACCGGGAAGATCACGAAGGCCAGGAAGACGATGATCGCCGGCCCGCTGAGCAGGGTGATCTCCAGGCGCATGCGCCAGGATGCCCTCCGCGTGCTGCGCCGGGGATGGGCCGGGAGCACCGCGGTGGCGATGCTCCCGACCGGCGACGAGTCCTCCTGAGGCGAAACCGAGGGAGCTTTCCGGCTCAGGGATGCACTCATCGTCCCTGCTAGCCCTTGGCTGCGGCCTGGTTGACCGACGAGATGATGTCGGCGACGGTGCCCTTGCCGGCGAGCAGGTTCACGACTGCCACGTTCAGGGCGTTGCCGACGTTCTGGCCGTACAGGGTGTCGAGGTACTGCGACACGTACGGTGCCTTGTTGTAGGCCGCGATCAGTTCCTTCAGGTACGGCTCGGTGACGACCGTCTGCGCCTGAAGGTTGACCGGCGGCGAGTTGAAGGCCTTGTAGTAGGCCTCCTGCTGCGACTGGGTGACCAGGAAGTTGAGGAAGTCGGTGCACTCCTTCTTGGGCGCCTTGGACGAGCACGAGTACCCGTCGACGCCGCCCATGATGGCGGCCGGGTCACCGGCTCCGCCGGCGACGGCGGGGAACGGGAACCAGCCCAGGTCGGGCAGCGGCTTCTGGTCGGGGGTCAGCGAGGCGATCACACCCGGGTCCCACCCGCCCATGAGCTCCATCGCGGCCTTGTGGTTGGCCACCAAGCCCGCCGAGCTGCCGGCACCCTGCTGTGCTGAGGTGGTCAGGAAGCCCGGCTGGAACGGCTTGGTCGCGGCGAACTTCTCGAGCTCGTTCCCGGCTGCGGTCCAGCACGGGTCGCTGAAGTTCAGGGACTTGGCGGTCGCGTCCAGCGTCTGCTCGCTGCACAGGCGCAGCGCGAAGTTGTAGTACCAGTGCGCTGCCGGCCAGGCATCCTTGGCGCCGACGGCCACCGGGACGGCTCCGGATGCCTTCAGCTTGCTGACTGCGGCGTTGAAATCGTCCATCGTGGCCGGAAGCTGCGTGATGCCCGCCTTGTCGAACAGGTCCTTGCTGTAGAACAGGCCCTCCGGCAGCACGTCCAGCGGCATGGCGTAGACCTTGCCGTCGATCGACTCCGCCTTCAGCGCGCCTGCGCCGATGGCCTGCTTGGTCGCATCGGTGACCGCGTCGGTGATGTCCATCACCTGACCGGCCTTGACCATCGCCGCCATCTTGCCGCCGCCGCGCTGCAGGAACACGTCCGGCGGGTTGCCGGAGTTCAGTGCGGTCTGCAGTTTGCCGTCGAGCTGCTCGTTCTGGATCGACTGCACCTTGACGGTGACCTTCGGGTTGGCCTCGTGGAAGGCCTTGGCGGCATCGACCCAGTACTGCTGGCCGGGGCCGGTCGTACTGTTCTGCCAGACCGTCAGCGTGACGTTGCCGTCGCCAGACCCGCCGTTGTCGCCCGAGCCGGCTGCACAGCCGGTGGCAACCATGGCGAGGGACGCGGCCAGCGTGACCAGCGTCGCGCCGCGAATTTTCCTCTTCATCGTGGAAACTCCTTCATTTCGTGGGCACGGGGATGCCGCAGGGCTAGAGTGACACGCTCGCGGGAAGAGTGTCAAACGTTTTCGATATCGTTTTCGACACCGTTGTCGAAATCGTTATCAAATCGGCTCGCCGTGTTGTAGCGTGAGCGTGTGAGCGAGGACTACAGGGGCCGAATGCTGCCGGCGCGGGTGACGATCCACGATGTCGCGCGGGCGGCCGGGGTCTCGGTGGCCACAGTGTCGAAGGTGGCCAACGGCCGGTACGGCGTCGCGCAGAACACGATCGCGAAGGTCTCGGCGGTCATCGACGAGCTCGGGTACGAGACGTCCCTGGTCGCCCGCAGCCTGCGCAGCCATCGCACCAACGTGATCGGCATTCTGGTGGCCGGGTTCGAACCGTTCTCGACCGAGCTGCTCAAAGGCATCTCGGCGGCCGCGGTGGGGTCGGGGTACGAGCTGCTGGCCTACGCCGGGGCCCTCACCGACGAAGCGCGAGTCGGCTGGGAGCGCCGGTCGCTGTCGCGGCTGGCCGGAACGCTCGTGGATGCGGCCATCATCGTCACGCCGACCGTGCAGGTCGCCGGTGCGCCGGTGCCGATCGTGGCGATCGACCCGCACACCGGCCTGGGCGACGTGCCGGCGGTGGACACCGACAACGCCGAGGGCGCACGCATCGCGACCCGGTACCTGATCTCGCTGGGGCACCGTCGCATCGCGCACGTGCGGGGCCGCGGCGACCTGCAATCCGCCCTGCTGCGCGAGCAGGGCTACCGCGAGTCGCTGGCCGAGGCCGGGATCGCCTTCGACCCGGACCTGGTGCGCGAGGGCGCGTACTGGGGCAAGCCGACCACGCGCGCGGCGCAGGAGCTGCTGAGCCTGCCGGACCGACCGACGGCGATCTTCGCGGCGAACGATCTGTCGGCGGTGCGGGTGCTCGATGTCGCACGCGAAATGGGCATCCGGGTGCCCGAAGAGCTGTCGATCGTGGGTTTCGACAACGTCCCCGAGTCGGCCACGAGCAC
This sequence comes from Microbacterium kribbense, assembly GCF_039537285.1. Taxonomy (NCBI): domain Bacteria; kingdom Bacillati; phylum Actinomycetota; class Actinomycetes; order Micrococcales; family Microbacteriaceae; genus Microbacterium; species Microbacterium kribbense. The sequence goes on from NZ_BAABAF010000009.1 coordinate 222,223, forward strand.
GCCGCAGCTGACCACGGTCGCGCAGCCGCTGCACGACATGGGTGCGCAGGCGCTGCAGATGGTTGTCCAGATGCTGCGCCGCGGCGAGCTCGAGCAGCAGTACGTGCACCTGCCGGCCCACCTCGTCGTGCGCCAGAGCACGGCGCCCGCCCCGTCGCCGGCCGCGATCGCCGACGCTCAGAGCCGGGCGGCCAGCCAGGCGGTCTGACGCAGCCACTGCGCGGTCAGTCCGCCCTCGTGGCCGTTGAACGCATAGACCTCGATCGACCGGTCGGCGCTGCCGCACAGGTTGTATGCCGCGAAGACGCTCGAAGGCAGTACGGTCTCGTCCATCAGCGCCACCGAGAACAGCGCCGGCGCGGTGATCCGGCGCGCGAAGTTGACGCCGTCGAAGTACGAGAGCGTCGCGAAGACGTTCTCGACGCGGTCGCGGTGCACGGCCAGGTAGCGCTCGACCTCCTGGTAGGGGTTGCCGGGCGTCAGTTCGACCGAGCGGCGGAAGTGGCACAGGAACGGCACATCGGGCATCGCGGTGCGCACGTGCGGGTTCAGTGCGGCGGCGGCGAGCGTGATGCCGCCGCCCTGGCTGCCGCCGGTCACGCTGACGCGGCCGGCGTCGACGAAGTCGAAGTCGCACACGGTGTCGATCAGGAGTGCGGCGTCGGTGAAGACGCGCCGATAGAAGTACGTGTCGGGGTCGGCGATGCCGCGGGTCATGAATCCGGGCACTGCGGCATCCGAGCCGTGCGGATCGGGGGTGTCGCCGCCGGTGCCCCACCCGCTGCCCTGGCCGCGGGTGTCCATCAGCACGTGCACGTAGCCCGCCGCCGCCCACGCGAGGCGCTCGCCGGGGATGCCGCGCCCGCCGTTGTAGCCGATGTATTCGACCACGGCCGGGTGGGGTGTGTGGCCGCGGGGGCGGGTCACCCACGCGCGGATCGGCTCGCCGCCGAATCCGGCGAAGGTGAGGTCTTCGACGATGATCTCGGTGATCGGCGTGACGGCCGGGACCAGTGTCGGCGGCGTGCGCAACGCGCGGGATTCGGCCAGTGTCCGCTGCCAGAACTCGTCGAAGTCGGCAGGCTCCGCGACGGCGGGGCGAAAGGTGCGGAGGTCGTCAAGGGGAAGGTCGGTCTGCGCCACGCCCATCACGGTACTGCACTCTCGACCGGTGGGCGGGCCTGAGGGTGGGGTGGGGCGAGTGGCTCAGCGCCCGAGGGCGGCCAGCACGAGTCCGGTCGGGGTGCTCACCACCAGCAGCACCACGACGATGCGGAAGGCCCACAGCAGGACGGGGTGGGCGGGCCCGGCCCGCAGGGTCGCGACGATGATCAGGATCAGCGCGATGACGAAGGCGGCTCCGCCGAGGAAGGTCAGCGCGATGACGCCGGTCAGCTGACCGGCGACGACGCCGATGTTGGCGAGGTTCCACAGCACGAATGCCGTCCAGACCACCGGCATCCGTGCGTGCGTCGCGATCCAGCCCAGCGCCGCCCCGAGCACGGCCTGTGCGACGCCGCCGACCAGCACGATGTAGGCCGTCGCCCACGCGGTCTTCTGCGTCGTGACGTACGCGGTGGCGGCGGCCAGCGCACCGCCGACGATGATGCACACCGCCGCGGCGATGAAGTACGGCAGCGCCCGGCGCAGGGCCGCACGCACGCTGCGCACGCCGCCGGAGGCGGCCGCGCTCACACCAGGATCCGCAGCGGCTCGGCCAGCAGGTCGGTCAGGTCCCGCAGGAACGCGGCCGCCGTCGCGCCGTCGAGCACCCGGTGGTCCACCGTCAGGGTCAGCCGGGTGCGCGGGCGCACCTGCACCTCGCCGTCGATGACGACCGGCTCGTCCACGGTCGAGCCGACCGCGAGGATCGCCGCCTCGGGCGGGTTGATCACGGCGGTGAACGAGTCGATCCCGTACATGCCCAGGTTGCTCAGCGAGAACGTGCCGCCGGTCATCTCGTCGATCTTCAGGCGCCCGGCGCGGGCCCGTGCGGCGAGGTCCTTGACTTCGGCGCCGATCTCGCCGACCGACTTGCGGTCGGCGTCCTTGATCACCGGCACCACCAGGCCGTCTTCGAGGGCGACGGCGACACCGACGTTCACGTGCTTGCGGCGCAGGATCGCGTCGCCGCCGAACGAGGCGTTGACCTCGGGGTGCTGTCGCAGCGCCACCGCGATGGCGCGCACGAACAGGTCGGTCACGCTCACCTTCACGCCCGAATCGGCCAGCCGTGCGTTGATCTCCTTGCGCAGCTCACCCAGGCGCGAGGCGTCCAGCACTGTCGTCAGCTGGAACACCGGCACCAGCGCCGCCTCGGTCAGCCGCCGCGCGGTCACCTTGCGGATCTGCGACATCGGCACGCGCTCGTCGTCGTCGGCGGCCGTGGCCACGGGAGCGGCGACGGCCGGCGCTGCCGGGGCGGATGCTGCGGCCGGGGCCGTGGCGGGTGCCGCTGCCGCTCCGACGGGCTTGCCGAGCAGCTGCTCGATGTCGGCGCGGATGATCCGACCGCCGGGACCGCTGCCGGTGACCGTGGCCAGATCGATGTCGTTGCTGCGAGCCAGCGACCGCACCAGCGGCGTCGCCTTGATCTTGCCCGACGTCTCGGCCTGCTGGGCCGGGGCTTCGGGCGCGGCAGCGGGCGCCGCCTCGGCGGCAGGTTCGGCAGCCTCAGCAGCGCTGGAGTCGGCATCCCCGGCCGCATCGGCATCCGTCGTGTCGGCACCGTCGGCCGCATCGGCATCCGCCGCATCGGCACCGTCGGCCGCATCGGCATCCGCACCACCGGCATCCGAGCTGCCGGAGCCGTCGCCGATCCGCGCGATCGGGGCGCCGATGGCGACCGACTCGCCGGGCTCGACCAGGATCTTCTCCAGCACGCCGGCCTCGTAGGCCTCCAGGTCCATCACGGCCTTGTCGGTCTCGATCTCGGCGATGACGTCGCCGCGCTCGATCGTGTCGCCCTCGGCCTTGAGCCACTGGGCGATCGCGCCTTCGGTCATGGTGTCTGACAGGCGCGGCATGAAGACATCGGTCATGGCTTGCGGTCCCCCTTCGCGCGCGCGAACCCGGTCGCGTCGAGCTGTTCGTTGATGACCCGGATCAGCGCGTCGGCGTCCGGAAGTGCGATGCGCTCCAGCGACTTGGCATAGGGCAGCGGAATCTCCGCCGCCGCCACGCGCCGCACCGGAGCATCCAGATAATCGAAGGCGCCCTCGCCGATGGTCGCGGCGATCTCGGCGCCGACGCCATAGGTGAGCCAGTCGTCCTCCAGGACGATGGCCTTGCCGGTCTTGGCGACCGAGCGCACGATGGTCTCGCGGTCCAGCGGCCGCAGGCTGCACAGGTCGACGACCTCGATCGACACGCCCTGCGCGGCCATCCGCTGCGCGACGTCCTTGGCGATCACCGCCGAACGCGAGTAGCCGACGACGGTGAGGTCGGTGCCCGGCACCGTCACCTTGGCCTTGCCGATCTCGGCGACGTGCTCGCCGGCCGGCACCGGGCCCTTCGTGTTGTACAGCGACAGGTTCTCCAGCAGCAGCACCGGGTCGTCGTCGCGGATCGCCGCGATCAGCATCGCCTTCGCGTCGGCCGGGGTGGAGGGCGCGAGCACCTTCAGCCCGGGCACGTGCGCGTACCAGACCTCGAGGTTCTGCGAGTGCGTGGCCGCCAGCTGCTGGCCGCCGCCGCCCGGGGTGCGGATGACCATCGGCACCGAGGTCTGCCCACCGAACATGCCGTAGATCTTCGCCGCGTGGTTGACGATCTGGTCGATCGCGATCAGCGAGAAGTTGATCGTCATGATCTCCACGACCGGCCGCATGCCGAGCATGGCCGAGCCGATGGCGGCGCCGACGAAGCCCTCTTCGGCGATCGGGGTGTCACGCACCCGCTCCGGGCCGTATTCCTTCAGCAGACCCGCGGTGATCTTGTACGACCCCTCGAAGATGCCGATCTCCTCGCCGAGCAGGATCACCTTCTCGTCGCGTGCCATCTCCTCGCGCAGCGCGTCGTGCAGCGCCTGGCGATAGGTGATCTCCGGGGCGGATGCCGCGGCCTGGTCTGTCTTGTCGGCCATCGCCGTCATGCCTCCTGCTTCTCTGCGCCGACGGCATCCCAGCCGGCCGCCATCACCGGGTCGCCCGGCATCAGCCGCGAGGCGCTAGCCACATCAGTCGCATACGTGTAATCGAACAGCTTCTCGGGGCCGGGCTCGGCGCTGGCGTCGGCGAACGCGATCGCCGAGGCGACCTCGGTGACGGCATCCGCCTCGATCTCCTTCGCGGCGCGCTCATCGAGCACGCCGTCGGCGATCAGCCGGGCGCGGTAGGCGGGCAGCGGGTCGACCTCCTTGAGGTGCGCCACCTCCTCCTTGCTGCGATACCGGGCCGGGTCGACCACGGAGTGGCCGCGCAGCCGGTACGACATGACCTCGAGCAGCCCCGGCTGGCGCTGCTCGCGCGCCGCGGTCAGCATCTCGACGGCCGCCTGGCGCACGACCTCGGGGTCGTCGCCGTCGATGCGGCGCCCCGGGATCCGGTACGAGCAGCCGCGCTTGTACAGGTCGGGCTCGCCCGACGCGTGCTCGACCGTCGTGGCCATGCCCATGCCGTTGTTGATGATCACGTAGACGATCGGCAGGTTCCAGATCGCGGCGAGATTCAGCGATTCATGGAATGCCCCGATGTTGGTCGTGCCGTCGCCCATCTGGCACATCACGGCCTCGGCGTCGGGGCCGGGCTTGCCGCGGTAGGTCAGGGCGAGTGCAGCCCCGGTGGCCAGCGGCAGCTGACCGCCGACGATGCCGTAGCCGCCCAGCATCCGCTTGTCGGCGTCGAACATGTGCATCGAGCCGCCCAGGCCCTTGGACACGCCGTCCTCGCGGCCGAACAGCTCGGCCATCACGCGGCCGGTGCCCATGTCGCGGGCGAGCGCGTAACCGTGGTCGCGGTAGTTCGTGAACAGGTAGTCGGTCTCGCGCAGCGCCGACATCAGTCCGACCACGGTGGGCTCTTCGCCGAGGTTCAGGTGGCAGTACCCGCCGATCTTGGCGCGGGTGTACATCTCACCGGCGCGCTGCTCGAACTCGCGGATCAGCGCCATCTCGCGGTAGTACGCGGTCCGGGTCGCCGCATCCGGCTGTCGCACAGCGGAAGTGGATGCCGCCGCCGGCGACGACTTGGCCGCGGTGCGCTTCGCGGGTGCGCGCTGAGCGGGTGCGTGCGAGGTGCCGGTGTCCGCGGTGACTGCGGCATCAGCTTTCGTACGGTCACCCGCTGATTTCGCGGATGTCTTCTTAGGTGGTGTCGACGCTTTCGCCTCGTCCGCGCGCGCGCCGCCGGTGGCGGCGGTCTTGCGCTGCGGATCCTGCGTTCGTCCGGCCATTGTGAATCCCTCTCACCGAACACCGCGGCTTGTGGCCGCGTGTTTCGTCACGGTCCGGGTGGCTGCTCTTGCAGCGTGAACCGGTCCTCGCTTCCCCCGCATTTCGGGCATACCAGCGGTGGGTGGGCGCCGCGGACGGTTTCGCCGCAGACGCCACAGGCCCATTCCATCATCCGGCCGACCAGATCGCGTCGGCTGAGAATCCCGACCAGGCGGCCGGAAGACAGCACCGGGACACGGCGGATCCGCGAATCCACCAGGATGCGGCGCACCTGCTCGATATCGGTGTCGGTCGTGACGCTGATCACGGCCGTGGTCATGACATCCCGCGCGATCCGGCCGCTGCGGGCGAGCAGATCCAGTTCGCTGACCAGCCCCAGCACGGTGCCGGTCGAGTCGACCACCGGCACGGCGCTGATGCGTGCGGAGGTGATCGTCTCGGCGATGCTCGCGATCGTGGCATCCGGGCCGACCGTGATGACGGGCGCCGTCATCGCCTGACCGGCCGTGATGCCCGCCGCCGCACGTGCCTGTGACTCCATGCCTTCACCTCTGTCCCTGTAACGCAGATTATCAGGATCGCGGCCCCCTCGGGTAAGCGCCGAGGTCCCTCGCGCCCGGATCCCACCCCGCGTCTGCGGGTGTAGACCGGAAGGAGGACGAGCGGCTGTCGAACAGACCGTGTCGCGGCAGTGAGAGGTGGAATCCATGAGTGAGCGGTTGAATTTCGGTGAGGCATTCCCGGAGGGGTTCAAGGGTGTGCTCGGATTGGAGAAGGCGGTCGCGGCCGGCCCGCTGCCGCACTCGCTGATCAACCTCGTCAAGCTTCGGGCATCCGGCATCAACGGGTGCGCCTACTGCCTGAACATGCACGCGCATGAAGCGCGTGCGGCCGGCGAGACCAACCGGCGCATTGACGTGCTGCGCGCCTGGCGTGAGGTCGATGGCCTCTACACCGACGCGGAGCGGGCGGCGCTCGCGCTGACCGAGGCGATCACCCTGATCTCAGAGGACGGGGTGCCCGACGACGTGTGGGATGCCGTCCGCGCCCAGTTCGACGAACGCGAGACCGCGACCCTGATCGCCGCGATCGCCGCGATCAACGTGTGGAACCGACTGGCCATCTCGACGCACCAGCAGCCCGAGCCGGAGCCGGCCTGACTTCGCGCCGCCGGTCAGACGGAAGCCGGCGGCTGCGCCGGTGGTCGATCGGACTCCGGGTCGTAGGCCCAGGTCGGCGCGAGCTGGCGGATGCGCAACGACCGCCATTGCCACACCGCCCACAGCGCCGGCCACAGGGCCGGCGCAGCGGCTCCGCCGATCACGAGGCGCTCGCGCCACAGCGTCCGCTCCGGGTCGCGGGGCGCGGCGCTGACGGCCATCTGGTGGTCCCACACGTCCAGCGCAGCCAGCGGACCGGACAACCCGATGCCGGTGTCGCGCAGGATCCGCACCCGTTGCCCGGCGTGCATCCGTTCGCTGACGCTGATGTCGATCAGTTGGCGGCCCAGTGGCACCGGCCCGAGCGCCAGATCGACGATCGCGTCGTCGCCCGGCGTCCACGAGGTGGGCAGCCGGTCCAGGGCGCCGAGTGTCACGAACGGACCGTCGAGTTCGGCCAGGGCGCGGGGGGAGTGCAGCGCCCGCCACGCGGCATCCATGTCGCAGTCGACCACGAGCTTGAGCAGGATGCGCATGCCTCAGTCTCGCACCGTAGGATTTCAGCCGTGGCCGCCACCTCTCAATCCTTCTTCCAGGTGCGCTTCGACTGGGGCCTGGAGGGCCTGGCCCGGCTCGCCCCCGCCGACATCGTCGTGATCGTCGACGTGCTGGGCCTGGGCACCGACGCGACCGGAGCCGTCGCCGACGGCCGTCCGTTCGCGCTGGATTCCGCCGTGTCGGAACCGGTCGCCGCGCTCGCGAGGGCGGCCGCGGCATCCGGTGCTCTCGTGCTCGCCGGCTGCCTGCGCAATCCCACCGCCGTCGCACGGGCCGTGCTGGCCGAGCAGCATCGCCGCGGCGTGCGCGTGAGCGTGTCGGTGCTCGCGGCGGGAGAAGTGTCGGATTCCGGTGCACTGCGCGTCGCCGTCGAGGACCAGCTGGGTGCCGGCGCCGTCGTCGACGCGCTGGCGGCGGTCGGCCTGGACCACTCGTCGCCGGAGGCGGCCGTCGCCGGCATCGCGTTCGGCGGCCTGCGCGGCGCCCTGCGACACCTGCTGCTGGCGAGCAGTTCCGGTCAGGAGCTGGTCGCGCGCGGCCTCGCCGACTATGTCCGCAGCGCGGCCGCTCTCGAGGCGGCCGATGCCGTCGCGGTCCTGCAGGACGGCGTGTTCATCCCGCGCTCGTAGGCGCTCAGCGCGGCGTCATCGCCGCCAGCCGGGTCGCCGGTGAGATCTCGCGGCGGGTCCAGGTGAACAGGTAGCGGGCGTCGTACCGCGGCGCGCACTTCACACATGACGTGGAGCGGGTCGGCCGCCGATGCCGATAGGCGGTGTGCCCGGCCGGACACACCCCCACCCACGGCGCCAGCTCGGTGGCCGCTTCGCCGTCGTGCGTGCGACCGCCGACATAGCCCAGGCCGCGCGCGGCCCGCTTCCAGGCCGGGCCGTGGCCGGCGCCGGAGCCGGCCAGCGCATGTGCGACCTCGTGCAGCAGGGTCTGGTGATTGGTGTCGTCGTCATAGCGCGCCGCGAGATAGCGCGACACGCTGATGCGCTTGTGCGTGTAGTCGCACAGCCCGGCGCGGCGCTTCGCGTTGTCGAAGCCGAACGTCCAGGACGGATCCAGATGAAGCGCGATCAGCGCGTCCGCCCAGGCGCGCACTCGCTGCAATTCAGACATGTGAGGACACTAGAAGATACCTACGACGTTGCGGTCAGACGGCGATGGATGCCTCTGCCCGCCGCCGCTCGGTCGTGTCGATGGCCGCCAGCAGGGACTGCAGCTGCCCATCCGTGGCATCCGATTCCTGCCGCAGGAACAGCGCCCGCTTGAAGTCCGCGCGCGCGGCGTCGAAGTCCTCGGCGTCGAAGTGCACCTTGCCGCGGTGCTGGCAGGCGAACGCGGCGATGCTCGTCCAGCCCTGGCCGTCGGCCTCTTCGGCGCACGTGGTGATCTCGGCGACCGCCGCCGCGAACGACCCGCGGTGCTGCAGGATCGTCGCATGCAGGATCCGTGCCCGCAGCAGATCCCGGCGGGTGCCGGCCATCCGCGCCTGGCGCACGGCGTCGTCGGCGACCGTCAGCGCCTCGTCCAGCTCGCCGAGCACCTTCAGCAGCCAGACCCGCTCGAGCAGCGCGGGCAGGCTGCGCTGCGCGCCGATCTCCTCGAGGCGCTGGCGGCACTGGTGCAGGTCGACGATCTCGCGGAGGGTGTCAGGATCGTATCCCTGGATATAGCTCACCGTGAACTCCCTTCGCGTCCGGTCCTTCCAGTGTGCACGACCCGCTCGCGGGGCGGCCGGGGGCACGCCGGGAGCGTGCCGCGGCGCCCGCGCGGGCGCCGCGGCCCTCAGTGCCCGAACAGCGACGGCGCCGGCATCGGCGAGGGGATGGCCGCGGCATCCATCACCGGCGTCAGCGAGCCGGCGAAATCGTCCAGCTCGCGGCCCTGCGCGACCTTGGCGGGGTGCGGGCCCGCTGCCATCAGCCGCGGCAGCCACTGCGTCGGCAGCTCGGCCGCCGAGGCCGCGACCACCAGGTTGCCGAACCGGCGGCCCTTCAGGGTCTGCACTTCGGCGAGCACGATCACGTGGGGGAGCACGGCGCGCACGGTGGCCACCTGGCGGCGGGCGAAGGCCAGCCCGGCACCGTCGGCGACATTGACCAGCAGCACGCCCTCGGGTGCGAGCAGGGCGGATGCCGCGGTGTAGAACTCCACCGTCGTCAGGTGTGCGGGGGTCTGCGCCCCGGCGAACACGTCCGAGACGAGCAGGTCGACATTGCCGGTCAGAGCGGCGGGCAGCCGGCCGAGCCCCGCGCGGGCGTCGCCGATGCGCACTCGGATGGCCGCTCCACGCGGCAGCGGCAGGTTCGCGCGCACGAGGTCGACCAGCGCCGGCTCGATCTCGATGACCTGCTGGCGGGAGCCGGGGCGGGTCTGCGCGATGTAGCGCGGGATCGTCAGCGCGCCGGCGCCCAGGTGCACCGCGGTCAGGGGCTGCCCGGGCCTGCGCAGCTGGTCGATGACCGCGCCCATCCGGGCGACGTATTCGAAGTGGAGGTGGGTGGGGTCGTCCAAGTCGACGTGCGACTGCGGGGTCTCGCCCACGACCAGCTCATGGCCGCCGGTGACCGGGCTCGGGATGATGCGCGCGATCGTGCCGTCGCTCAGGCGCGCCTGCGGCGCATCCTCGACCCCGCCGCGCGCCCTGCCCACCCGCACCACGCTACCCGCCGCAGACACGCCACCTGCCGAACGTCGACCGCGACCGCGGCGGCCCGGCGCGTTACCGTGGAAGCATGGGCACGATCGACGTCAATGCGGATCTCGGCGAGACCGTCGACGGGGTCGCGACGGCCGATGACGAAGCCCTGTTCGCGGTGGTCTCCAGCGCGAGCATCGCCTGCGGCGGGCACGCGGGGGATGCCGCCTCCATGCACGACGCGGCCCTGCGCGCCGCGCGTACGGGCGTGGCGATCGGCGCGCACCCGTCCTATCCCGATCGCGCGCATTTCGGCCGCGTCGCGATGCACCTCGAGCCCGCCCGGCTGCACGCCGTCATCGCCGATCAGCTCGCCGCGCTCGCCGCCGCCGGCGCCGACATCCGCTACGTCAAACCGCACGGCGCGCTCTATCACGCCGCCGGCGCCGACCCCGAGCAGGCCGCTGCCGTGGCCCAAGCGGTCGCCGAGCTCAGCGACCGCCTCGGTCGCGCCATCCCGATCCTCGCGCAGGGTGCTGCCCTCGCCGACGCCGCCCAGGCGGCCGCGCTGCCGTTTGTGCAGGAGGCGTTCCTCGATCGCGGCTACCTGCCCGACGGCACCCTCGTGCCCCGCGGGCAGCCCGGCGACCTGGTGCACGACCCGGCGCTGGTGGCCGCCCGTGCCGTGCGGCTCGCGCAGACCGGCGAGGTCGAGGCCGTCGACGGGACCGTCATCACGGTCGCCGCGGCATCCTGCTGCGTCCACGGCGACACCCCCGAGTCCGTCGCGATGGCGCGGGCGGTGCGGGCGGCGCTGGATGCCGCCGAGATCGCCGTCTGTGCCCCCTGGTGACCGAATACCCTGCTGACTGAAAGGAATGTCGCTGTGCGGATCCTGCCGCTGGGCCTGAGCGCCCTGCTCGTCGAGGTCGACCCGCAGGGGGACGTGCTGTCGCTGTACACGCGCCTGGTGCGCCGACGCGCCGATGGGGTGAAGGACCTCGTGCCGGCCGCGCGCACGGTGCTGGTGCGCGTCGATCCGCACGCGCTGCCGCTGTCGGCCGCGCGCGCCTGGATCGAGCAGGCCGCCGCTGCCGAGCCGGTGCCGGATGCCGCGGCCGCCGCCGCGGCGCAGGTCGTGCTGTCGATCGCCTACGACGGTCCCGACCTCGCCGAGACCGCGGCGCTCGTCGGTATGAGCGTCGAGGCGCTGGTGCGCCGCCACCAGGAGACCGCGTGGACGGTCGCGTTCACCGGCTTCGCGCCCGGATTCGGCTACCTGATCGGTGACGGCTGGTCGCTGGACGTGCCGCGGCTGGCGTCGCCGCGCACCCGCGTGCCGGCCGGCGCGGTGGGTCTGGCCGGGGCGTACTGCGGCGCGTATCCGCGCCCGACGCCCGGCGGCTGGCGGCTGGTCGGCACCACCGATGCGGTGCTGTTCGACGTGGACGCCGCCGACCCGGCGCTGCTCGTGCCCGGAATGCGGGTGCGCTTCCGCGAGGCGCCGGCCGGTCGCGGGCGGAACTCCTTCGATCCGAGCCTCGCCGGGGCGGATCGGGTGGATTCGGGTCGGTCCGGCGCCGAAGAAGAGGAGTTCCGCCCGGCGGGCGCCGCACAGTCGGAGTCCCGGCCGGCCGCGCCCGAAGACGGCGCGATCGAGGTCGCCGAGCCGGGCCTGCTGACCACGGTGCAGGACCTCGGCCGACCGGGTCGCGCCGGCGCCGGGATCGCCGTGTCGGGCGCCCTCGATCGGCGCTCGCTGCGCACCGCGAACCGGCTGGTCGGCAACGCCGAGGATGCCGCCGCGCTGGAGATCACGATGGGCGGCTTCCGCGCCAGGGCGCACCGCCCGCTGTGGTTCGCCGTCGCCGGCGCGTGGGGCCCGATCCGGCTGGACGGCCGGGAGCTCGACCCCTACCAGGCCTACGAGTGGCCCGCCGGGACCGAGCTCGAGCTGGACTGGTTCGCGCGCGGCGCGCGCGCCTACCTCGCCGTGCGCGGGGGCATCCACGCCGACGTCGTCGCCGGGTCGCAGTCGACCGACATGATGGCGGGGCTCGGCCGCGCGCCGCTGGCCGCGGGCGAGTCGATCGCCGTCGGCCTGCATCCGGCCGTTCCGATCCCCACCGCCGAGCAGGACACCTGGGGAGCGCCCGCCACCGGCGATCTGGACCTCGTGCTGGCTCCGGGTCCGCGAGCCGACTGGTTCCCGGCATCCGCCCGCGCCGCGCTGTTCGACACCGTCTGGACCGTCAGCGCACAGGCCGATCGGGTCGGCATCCGGCTCGACGGGCCCGCGCTGGAGCGGGCGCGCACGGACGAGCTGCCCAGCGAGGGGATGACCCCGGGCGCGCTGCAGGTGCCGCCGGACGGGCGCCCCGTGATCCTGATGGCGGACGGGCCGGTGACCGGGGGATATCCGGTCATCGCCGCCGTCACCGACGACTCGCTCGACGTGCTGGCGCAGGCGCGGCCCGGCACCCGCATCCGGTTCCGGCATGCGCCGCCCGCGGACTGATCGGGTGTTATACCGCAGTAATGCGGCCTCGTCAAGATTCCGGCTGGACATGGTGTGTCTGAAGACATATAGTAGGTAGTTGCGCTCTGGTCCTCCCTGCCCTCATATGGTGGTCGGCTGTGCCTGCGTGCCCCCGCCTGTCCAAAGCCCATCCCGCAAGGGTTGTGCAATGGCCGGCGACGTGAGGCGCGCAGGGTTCGGGGACTGAAGCACGCCACCTGTCGACAAGGAACCGAAGCCCGCAGGGCTCATGGAGGTTATCCCCTTGGCTGTTGCGCCCCACGCATCCACCACCACCCCGAAGAACGGCCGCGGAGCATCCCGCCTCTCGTTCGCCAAGATCACCGACACGCTGACCGTCCCGGATCTGCTCGCGCTGCAGACCGAGTCGTTCGACTGGCTCATCGGAAACGACGCGTGGAAGGCGCGCGTCGACGAGGCCAAGGCCGCCGGTCGGCACGATGTGCCCGAGAACAGCGGTCTGGAGGAGATCTTCGAAGAGATCTCGCCGATCGAAGACCTCAGCGAGACGATGCAGCTGAGCTTCACGAACCCCTACCTCGAGCCGGAGAAGTACTCCATCGAGGAGTGCAAGGAACGCGGCAAGACCTACTCCGCCCCGCTGTACGTCGAGGCCGAGTTCATGAACCACCAGACCGGTGAGATCAAGACGCAGACCGTCTTCATGGGCGACTTCCCGCTGCAGACCGGCAAGGGCACGTTCATCATCAACGGCACCGAGCGCGTCGTCGTCTCGCAGCTGGTGCGCTCGCCGGGTGTGTACTTCGACCGGGTCGCCGACAAGACCAGTGACAAGGACATCGTCTCGGCCCGGATCATCCCCAGCCGTGGCGCCTGGCTCGAGTTCGAGGTCGACAAGCGCGACCAGGTCGGCGTGCGCATCGACCGCAAGCGCAAGCAGTCGGTCACGGTGTTCCTGAAGGCCCTGGGCCTGTCCAGTGAAGACATCCTGAACGAGTTCGCCGGGTTCGACTCCATCGAGGACACCCTGAGCAAGGACGCCATCCTGACCAAGGAAGACGCCCTGCGCGACATCTACCGCAAGTTGCGTCCGGGTGAGCAGGTGGCCGCCGAGGCCGCCCGCGCGCTGCTGGACAACTTCTACTTCAACCCGAAGCGCTACGACCTGGCCAAGGTCGGCCGCTTCAAGATCAACCAGAAGCTGGGTATCGAGGCGCCGCTGTCGGACTCGGTGCTGACCGTCGCCGACATCGTCCAGACGATCAAGTACATGGTGCGCCTGCACCGCGGCGACACCACGTTCGAGGGCCGCCGCGGCGGCAAGGATGTCGAGATCCGGATGGACATCGACGACATCGACAACTTCGGCAACCGTCGCATCCGCGCCGTCGGCGAGCTCATCCAGAACCAGGTGCGCACCGGTCTGTCGCGCATGGAGCGTGTCGTGCGCGAGCGCATGACCACCCAGGACATCGAGGCGATCACGCCGCAGACCCTGATCAACGTGCGCCCTGTGGTCGCCGCGATCAAGGAGTTCTTCGGCACCAGCCAGCTGTCGCAGTTCATGGACCAGAACAACCCGCTCGCGGGCCTGACGCACAAGCGCCGGCTGTCGGCGCTGGGCCCCGGCGGTCTGTCGCGTGAGCGCGCCGGCGTCGAGGTGCGCGACGTGCACCCCAGCCACTATGGCCGGATGTGCCCGATCGAGACGCCGGAAGGCCCGAACATCGGCCTGATCGGCTCGCTGGCCTCGTTCGCGCGCATCAACGCGTTCGGCTTCATCGAGACGCCGTACCGCCGGGTCGTGAACGGCAAGGTCACCGACCAGATCGACTACCTCACCGCCAGCGAGGAGAACGACTTCATCGTCGCTCAGGCCGGTGCCCCGCTGAAGGCCGACGGCACGTTCGCCGAGGACCGCATCCTGGCCCGCCGCGGCCAGGGCGGCGAGGTCGACCTGTTCCACCAGGACGACATCGGCTACATGGACGTCTCGCCCCGCCAGATGGTCTCGGTCGCGACATCCCTCATCCCGTTCCTCGAGCATGACGATGCGAACCGCGCCCTGATGGGTGCGAACATGCAGCGTCAGGCCGTGCCGCTGCTGCGCAGCGAGTCGCCCGTGGTCGGCACCGGCATGGAGGGCTACACCGCCATCGACGCCGGCGACGTGATCACCGCCGCCAACGCGGGCGTGGTCACCGAGGTCTCGGCCGACAAGGTGACGGTGCAGCTGGATGCCGGGGGCACCCAGGAGTACTACCTGCGCAAGTTCGACCGCTCCAACCAGGGCACCTGCTACAACCAGCGCGTCGTGGTCACCGCGGGTGAGCGCGTCGAGACCGGCGAGGTCATCGCCGACGGTCCCGCGACCGAGAACGGCGAGCTGGCCCTGGGCAAGAACCTGCTCGTGGCGTTCATGACGTGGGAGGGCTACAACTACGAGGACGCGATCATCCTCAGCCAGAACCTGGTCAAGGACGACACCCTCTCCTCGATCCACATCGAGGAGTACGAGGTCGACGCCCGCGACACCAAGCTCGGCAAGGAGGAGATCACCCGCGACCTGCCCAACGTGAGCCCGGACCTGCTGAAGGACCTGGACGAGCGCGGCATCGTGCGCATCGGCGCCGAGGTGCGTCCCGGTGACATCCTGGTCGGCAAGGTCACCCCGAAGGGCGAGACCGAGCTGTCCGCCGAGGAGCGCCTGCTGCGCGCGATCTTCAACGAGAAGAGCCGCGAGGTGCGCGACACCTCGCTGAAGGTGCCGCACGGCGAGCAGGGCACGATCATCGCGGTCAAGGAGTTCAATGCGGAAGAGGGCGACGACGAGCTCGGCAGTGGCGTGAACCGTCGCGTCGTGGTCTACATCGCCCAGAAGCGCAAGATCACCGCCGGCGACAAGCTGGCCGGCCGCCACGGCAACAAGGGCGTCATCAGCCGCATCCTGCCCGTCGAGGACATGCCGTTCCTCGCCGACGGGACGCCGGTGGATGTCATCCTCAACCCGCTGGGCATCCCCGGCCGGATGAACTTCGGCCAGGTGCTGGAGACCCACCTCGGGTGGATCGCCAAGACCGGCTGGAAGGTCGAGGGCGACCCCGAGTGGGCCGCCGAACTGCCCGAAGTCGCCCGCCAGGCAAGCCCGAACACCAAGGTCGCCACCCCGGTGTTCGACGGTGCGCACGAGCAGGAGATCGCGGGGCTGCTGGACTCGACGCTGCCCACGCGCGACGGCGTGCGGCTGATCGACCACACCGGCAAGACCACGCTGTACGACGGCCGCAGCGGCGAGCCGTTCCCGGCTCCGGTCTCGGTCGGCTACATGTACATCCTGAAGCTGCACCACCTGGTCGACGACAAGATCCACGCCCGCTCGACGGGGCCGTACTCGATGATCACGCAGCAGCCGCTGGGCGGCAAGGCGCAGTTCGGCGGTCAGCGCTTCGGTGAGATGGAGGTGTGGGCCCTCGAGGCCTACGGCGCCGCCTACGCACTGCAGGAGCTGCTGACGATCAAGTCCGACGACATCCTCGGCCGCGTGAAGGTGTACGAGGCCATCGTCAAGGGCGAGAACATCCAGGAGCCCGGCACCCCCGAGTCGTTCAAGGTGCTGATGAAAGAGATGCAGTCGCTGTGCCTGAACGTCGAGGTGCTCTCTGCCGACGGCACCGCGGTCAACCTTCGCGACACCGATGACGAGGCCTTCCGCGCCGCGGAGGAGCTCGGCATCAACATCTCCAGCCGCTTCGAGTCCTCGTCCATCGACGAGATCTAAGCCCGGCCCGATACAGAATTCCGACACAGGAGAATCAGTGCTCGAATCAACCACTTTCGATCAGCTTCGTATTGGCCTGGCCACCGCCGACGACATCCGTCGTTGGTCCTACGGTGAGGTCAAGAAGCCCGAGACCATCAACTACCGCACCCTCAAGCCCGAGAAGGACGGTCTGTTCGGCGAGCAGATCTTCGGACCCTCCCGCGACTGGGAGTGCGCGTGCGGCAAGTACAAGCGCGTCCGCTTCAAGGGCATCGTCTGCGAGCGCTGCGGCGTGGAGGTCACCAAGAGCTCCGTCCGCCGCGAGCGGATGGGCCACATCGAGCTGGCCGCCCCGGTCACCCACATCTGGTACTTCAAGGGTGTTCCCTCGCGCCTGGGCTACCTGCTGGACATGGCGCCGAAGGACCTCGAGAAGGTCATCTACTTCGCCGCGTACATGGTCATCTCGGTCGACGAGGAGGCACGTCACCGTGACCTCCCGACGCACGAGAACAACCTCAAGCTCGAGATGAAGACCATCGGCGACCGCCGCGACGCACGCGTGGCCGCCCGGCTCGCACAGCTGGAGGAGGACCTCGCCGCACTGGAGGCGGAGGGTGCCAAGGCCGACCAGAAGAAGAAGACCAAGGACGCCGCCGAGAAGGAGATGTCCTCGATCCGCAAGCACGCGGACGAGCAGATCGCCAAGCTCGAGCGCGTCTGGGAGGACTTCCGCACTCTGGCCGTGGGCGCCCTCAAGCCCGAGGACGACGTCTTCCACGAGCTGCAGGACCGCTTCGGCCAGTACTTCGAGGCCTACATGGGCGCGGAGTCGATCCAGCGCCGCCTGCAGGCGTTCGACCTGGCCACCGAGTCCGAGAACCTGCACCTGCAGATCGCCGAGGGCAAGGGCCAGCGCAAGATCCGCGCGATCAAGCGCCTGAAGGTCGTCAACTCGTTCCTGTCCACCGGCATGAGCCCGGCGGCCATGGTCCTGGACGTCGTGCCGGTCATCCCGCCGGAGCTGCGCCCGATGGTGCAGCTGGACGGCGGCCGGTTCGCCACCAGCGACCTGAACGACCTGTACCGTCGCGTCATCAACCGCAACAACCGGCTGCGTCGCCTGATCGACCTCGGCGCCCCCGAGATCATCGTGAACAACGAGAAGCGGATGCTGCAGGAGGCCGTCGACGCACTGTTCGACAACGGCCGCCGCGGGCGTCCGGTCACCGGCACCGGCAACCGCGCGCTGAAGAGCCTGTCCGACATGCTCAAAGGCAAGCAGGGTCGGTTCCGCCAGAACCTGCTCGGCAAGCGCGTGGACTACTCCGGTCGTTCGGTGATCATCGTCGGCCCGACGCTGCGCCTGCACCAGTGCGGTCTGCCCAAGCAGATGGCGCTGGAGCTGTTCAAGCCGTTCGTGATCAAGCGTCTGATCGACCTCGGTCACTCGCAGAACATCAAGGCGGCCAAGCGCGCCGTCGAGCGCACCCGTCCCGAGGTGTGGGACGTGCTGGAGGAGATCATCCGCGAGCGTCCGGTGCTGCTCAACCGCGCACCCACGCTGCACCGCCTGGGCATCCAGGCCTTCGAGCCGCTGCTGGTCGAGGGCAAGGCCATCCAGCTGCACCCGCTGGTGTGCGCGGCCTTCAACGCGGACTTCGACGGCGACCAGATGGCCGTGCACCTGCCGCTGTCGGTCGAGGCGCAGGCCGAGGCCCGCATCCTGATGCTCGCCTCCAACAACATCCTGAAGCCGTCGGACGGCCGTCCGGTGACCCTGCCCAGCCAGGACATGATCATCGGTCTGCACCACCTGACCACGCTCAAGGAGGGTGCAGCCGGCGAGGGTCGCGTGTTCGGCTCGGTCGGCGAGGCCATCCTGGCCCGCGACGAGGGGACCCTCGATCTGCAGGCGAAGGTGCGCATCCGCATCCCGGGGCTGACCTTCCTCGAGGGCGAGGCTCCCGAGGGCTACGAGAGGCACGGCCTGGTGGACGCGTCCCTGGGTCAGGCGATCTTCAACGACACGCTGCCCAAGGGCTACCCGTTCGTGCGCGAGCAGGCCGACAAGGGCAAGCTCAGCCAGATCGTGAACAAGCTGGCCGAGGAATACCCGAAGGTCACCGTCGCGATCGCGCTGGACGCGATCAAGGACGCCGGCTTCTACTGGGCGACCCGTTCGGGCGTCACGGTGGCACTGAGCGACGTCTTGACGCCGCCGAACAAGGCCGAGATCGTGTCGAAGTACGAGCAGCAGGCCGCCAAGGTCACCGCCCAGTACGAGAAGGGTCTGACCACCGACGCCGAGCGTCGGCAGGAGCTCATCAAGATCTGGACCGAGGCCACCGACGAGGTGCAGAAGGCGATGCGGGACAACTTCCCGGCCGACAACACCATCAACCGGATGGTCAGCTCGGGCGCCCGAGGCAACTGGCTGCAGATCCGCAACATCGCCGGTATGCGCGGCCTCGTGAACAACCCGAAGGGCGAGATCATCCCGCGCCCGATCATCTCCTCGTACCGCGAGGGACTGAGCGTGGCCGAGTACTTCATCGCCACCCACGGTGCCCGCAAGGGTCTGGCCGACACCGCGCTGCGCACGGCGGACTCGGGCTACCTGACCCGTCGCCTCGTGGATGTCTCGCAGGACGTCATCATCCGCGAGGACGACTGCGGCACGGCCAAGGGCCTGGAGTTCACGATCGCCGCACCCGGCGCCACCGGCGAGCTGGTGCGCGACGCGAACGTCGAGAACTCGGTGTTCGCCCGGACGCTGGCCGCGGACGTCACAGACGCCAAGGGCGAGGTGCTCGCGAGCGCCGGTCAGGATGTCGGTGACATCCTGATCAACCGGCTCGTGGAAGCAGGCGTGTCCACGATCAAGGTGCGCTCCGTGCTCACCTGCGAGTCGGCGGTCGGGGTCTGCGCGCACTGCTACGGGCGCTCGCTGGCCACCGGCAAGATCGTCGACATCGGCGAGGCGGTCGGCATCATCGCCGCCCAGTCGATCGGCGAGCCCGGCACCCAGCTGACCATGCGCACCTTCCACACCGGTGGGTCCGCGTCGGCGGATGACATCACGCAGGGTCTGCCCCGCGTGCAGGAGCTGTTCGAGGCCCGCACCCCGAAGGGCGCCTCGCCGATCGCCGAGTCCGATGGACGCATCACGATCGACGAGACCGAGAAGAGCCGCAAGGTCATCCTGACCCCCGACAACGGCGACGAGCCGCACATCTACCCGGTGCTCAAGCGCGCCACGCTGCTGGTCGAGGACGGCCAGCACGTGAGCGTCGGCCAGCCGGTGCAGGTGGGCACGCTCGACCCGAAGGAGATCATGCGCGTGCAGGGCGCCCGCGAGGTGCAGAAGTACCTCGTCGGCGGCGTGCAGGGCGTATACCGCTCCCAGGGTGTGCCGATCCACGACAAGCACATCGAGGTCATCGTGCGCCAGATGCTGCGCAAGGTCACCGTGGTCGACCACGGCGACACCGCGCTGCTTCCCGGTGAGCTGGTGGACTCGCGTCGCTTCATCGACATGAACCGCGCCGCCGTGGGCGAGGGCAAGCGCCCCGCCTCGGGCCGGCCGGAGCTGATGGGTATCACCAAGGCGTCCCTGGCGACCGAGTCGTGGCTGTCGGCCGCGTCGTTCCAGGAGACGACCCGGGTGCTGACCCAGGCGGCGATGGAGGGCAAGAGCGACCCGCTGGTGGGCCTGAAGGAGAACGTGATCATCGGAAAGCTGATCCCGGCCGGTACGGGACTTGCGAAGTACCGCAACGTCACGGTCGAGGCGACCGAAGAGGCCAAGAGCGAGCGGTACCCCAACCGCATCTTCGCTTCGGACGGCACCTACAGCGACACCGACCTGAGCTACGTCGACTTCGACAGCTTCTCGACGGACGACTACACCCCCGGCACTTACAACTGAGTGCCCTGATCTGACAGCACACGATGGCCTTCGGCGCATGCCGGAGGCCATCGTGCTGTCTGAGGGACCTGCGGCAGGACGCCGGCGATGCGGCGCGCGCAGCGCTGATCGGTGACGTTCCGGTAACGGCCGCCGACCGCCGGGCAGCGGCCCGGGCGAGTCGATCGGCGGATGCCGGGCGAGGCGCCTAGCGTGGATGCCGTGGCCCGGATGTGCGGGCCCGCGGCGGGAGGTGTGACGGATGCTGGCGGGACGCAGGGGATGGATCGCGTGGCCGGTCGGCCTGATCTGCCTGGGCGTGGTCGGCGGCCTGGTGTGGCTGGCCGCGCCCGGAGTGCCCGCGGCGACGCAGTTCGTCGGCGACCTGCTGCGCTCGGGGAGCGCGCAGAGCCCCTCCGATGCAGCCGACTCGGGCTCTGCCGAGACCATCGGCACGGCGCTGACCGACGACTGCCGCTCGCTGTACCCGGACGGTCTGTGGGTGCAGCTGAGCTGGCAGCCGCACGTCGTGCTCGACCAGTCGCAGGACGGGCCGGTCACGACGGCGGTCTCGGTGCGCGATGCACTGCGCCCCGATGTGCAGATGACGTGCACCTGGCGCCAGCGCGACGGCAGCATGATCCGCACGACGCTGGCGAAAGTGGATGCCGCCACCGCCCCGATCGCACGGGCGGGCCTTGCCAGTCAGGGTTTCGACTGCACGGCGTCGGGTGACGGCATCCGGTGCGCGAAGACGACTGCCGGCACCCGCGAGGAGGATGTCATCCGCGGCAGGGTCTGGCTGTCGACCACCGAGACGGGCTGGCATCCCGAGCATTACACCGACGCGCTGATCGGCCGACTGTGGTCATGACGACACACGTCGGCACGCCTGCGTGATCCCACCCGCACCGGGCAGTAGCCTTCAACGGTGGGGACCGTCCCCGTGTGAGGAGTCCTGTGATGAGTGATCCCCAGGCACCCATGGGCGAGCCGACAGACGACGAGCAGCGGTCGGTCGACGATGTCGTCGGCCAGGCCCACGAGGGGCTCGCCGAGGCCGAGGCCGCCGGGCGGGGCGCCGTCGACGATCCCGCCCAGAATTCATCCGATGCCGACGCGTCGGCCGAGCAGCAGAGCGCTGAGCACTCCGATGACGCGCCGGCGGAGCCCGCCGCCGCGGACGCGGCACCGGCGGCAGAGCCGGCGGGCCCGACGTACGCGGCGCCCGTGGCCGAGACCTATGCCGCGCCCGCGACGGAGACCTATGCCGCGCCCGCGACGGAGGCGTACACGCCGCCCGCGGCCGAGACCGACTACGCTCCCACAGCCGGAGGGCCAGCCGCCGCGGCGGCGACTGCTGAGACGGGCTATGCGTCGGCCGCGCAGCAGCCGATCTTCGTGCAAGCCCCCGAAGAGCCGCGCCCGCGAGGCAACCGAGCCGCAGCGGCCGGGATCGGCGTCATCGCCGCGATCTGCTTCGGCATCCTGTATCTCGCCGCGGGGGTGGTGATCGGCCTCGTGAACGGTGACATCACCTCGGCCGGCATCGGCGGCTGGCTGGTCGGTGCGCTGGGCACCTGGGGGCTGTGGGTGCCCACCGTCGTCTTCTTCATCGCGTTCTGGCTGCTGGGCGCCATCGTCAACCGCGGCCGCTGGGCCGGCTGGGTGATCTTCGGACTGCTGGTGGGGCTGGCCGCCTACGGCGGGCACCTGCTCGGGCAGCTGTTCGAGGCCCCGTTCTGGCTGGTCAGCGCCGAAGAGGGCAGGCACATCGTCGATGGCCAGCTGTTCGCACCGCTGGCCATCGCCGCGTTCGTGATCGGCCGCGAGCTGACCATCTGGTTCGGTGCGTGGGCTGCCGCCCGCGGCCGGCGCATGTCTGAGCTGAACGTGGCGGCCCGCCGCGAGTACGAGCGCACTCTCGAAGCCGGGCCGCAGCTGGCCCGCTGAGCCATGGCACCGGCACCGGGCGGACCGGGCGCACCCACGCCGAATGCATCGGGGGGCTCGGTCCGGCCCGGCATCGCGCTGGTGTTCGCCACGATCCTGTTCGGCGCGCTGGTCATCGGGGGGCTCGGGGTGATCACCCTCATCACGAACGAGGACATCATCGCGGTCCCGGACTACGGTTCGCTGGCGGCGGCGGCCGGCGTGTTCCTGGCCGGAGTCGCGTTCGCCGTCTCACTGTGGTCGTCGGTGCGCCGGCCGAGCCCGTCGTATTGGGGCGCCCTGCGCACTGCTGCGGTGTGCTTTCTGGTCTACGTGGTCGTGGTCGGCATCGGCGGGCTGGTGCCCACCGGTGACTTCATCGTGGCCATCGCGGTCGCCGGGCGCCTGATCACCGCGGGCTTCGCGCCGCTGGTCGCCGGCGCCGCACTGGTGTCGGCCTGGGGCGGCATCGCGCTGGTGCGCACTCGGGCCGGGCGGCCGCGGTGGCCGTGGGAGCGCGACGATTCCCCGTGAATGCGTGCAGCATTGCGCCGCTGAACCGGCCATGACACGCCATCACGCGGTTCTCGCGCGTTACGGTGGACCACGTGGAGCGTTCGCTGGAGGGCCAGGTCGCCCAGGCGGTCGACGCCTGGCTGCGCTGGCTGCCGCGGTGGGAGCCGGCCACCCATCGCGGCCGCGTCGCGGTGTGCCGCCGGTGCCTGGGTTCGCCGGTGCTGTCGGCGGCGGGGCTCGGCACCGATGTGCCGCACGGCGTCGCGCACGGGCTGTCCACCCGCATCAAGACGATCGTCGATCACGCCGTCGCCGAATACACGTCGCGCAACCTGCCGATGCTGCAGGGCGAGCTCGACCAGCAGACCGAGCGCAATCGCGCGCGCAGCTATCGGCCCACCGAGGGTCTGGACCCGGAATTCGAGGGGATGCCGCTGGACCCCGAACCGCAGCCGGGAGCGCCCTTCCTGTTCACGCTGGGCGGGATGGCCGACGAGGCCGCAGCCGTCGTGCCGCCGCTGCCGCCGCTGTCCGACGAGGCCAAAGCCGCGTTGCGCCAGGAGGTCGGACTGGCCGATGAATACGCCAACATGATCGGCCGGGAGGTCTGCACGATCCTGCTCGGCCACCGGCTGCGCATCCAGGCCGGTGTCAGCGAGTTCGTCGAACCACAGGTGACCGCATTGCTGGACGAGCTCACCCGCTCGCTGGACTCGCCCTTCGACGCCACCGAGTGAGGACGGCGCCACCAGCCCGATTTGCTACGATTGCCGGGCCTGGCCGCCGTCTGCGCGCACCGCGGTATGGCACGATGTCGGGCGCGCAGACTGCCGGGGGGTGGCGATGGGCAAGCGCCTTCCTTCGCCGCCCCCGATCCTGCCGGGACTGTCCTTCATCCGCCCGCTCGGATCCGGCGGCTTCGCCGACGTGTTCCTCTATGCGCAGGACCTGCCGCGCCGGCAGGTGGCGGTGAAGGTGCTGCCGGCCGGCGTGCACGAGCCCGAACTGCTGCGCATGTTCAATTCCGAGGCCGACGTGCTCGCGCACCTGTCGGCGCACCCGTCGATCGTCACCGTCTACCAGGCGGGCATCTCCGCCGACGGCCGCCCCTACATCGTGATGGAGTACTGCCCGGATTCGCTCGCGCAGCGCTACCGGCACGAGCGGATGCCGCTGGACGAGGTGCTCACCATCGGCGTCAAGATGGCCAGCGCGCTGGAGACCGCGCATCGGGCGGGGCTGGTGCACCGCGACATCAAGCCCAGCAACATCCTCGTCACGGCGTTCGGGTCGCCGGTCCTGGCCGACTTCGGCATCGCTTCGTCGCTGGCATCGCGCGGCGGCGACGAGGTGCTCGCGATGAGCGTGCCCTGGAGCGCCCCCGAGGTCGTCGCCGAGCAGACCGCCGGAACCGTCGCCAGCGAGGTGTGGAGCCTGGGGGCGACGGTGTACTCGCTGCTGGCCGGGCACAGCCCGTTCGAGCGCACCGAGCCGGGGGAGAACTCCCGCGAGCGGCTACGGCGGCGCATCCTGCGTGCGGCCTTCCCGGCGATGGATCGCGCCGAAGTGCCGGTGCCGGTGCAGCGCGTGCTGGCCATCGCGATGGCGCGGGACCCGCAGTCGCGCCACCCCAACGCGCTCGCGTTCGCGCAGGGACTGCGTGACGCGCAGCGCGAGATCGGCTTCCCGCCCACCCCGCTGGAGGTCACCGCGGCGGAGTGGGCGCCCGGCGACCAGGCGGTGGACTTCGCCGACGTCGCCGTCCGCGGCCCGCAGATCAGTTCGGTGCCGTACTCCTCATCCCGGCACATCCCGGTGCACGCCGCACTGGTGGCCCGCGACGAAGACACCGACATCTCCGCGCCCACGCTGGCACCGGCCCGTCGGCTCTGGCCGTGGATGATCGCCGCCGCCGTGGCGGCGTCGGCCGCGGCGCTGGTCGCGTGGGCCGTGCTCTCGGGGAGCGCGTTCTGACATGCGGCGTCGGTCGCGCATCGTCGTGCTGGTCGCGGGGCTGGCGGCTGCGGCATCCCTCATCGCCGTCAGCGTGGCATGGCCCGGCCTGGACTCGCGCACGACGCCGCCCGAGAGCAGCTCGGTGTGGGCGCTGCAGACCGGTGCGGGGCGGCACTATGCGCGCGTGAACACCGCCATCGGCGAGCTGGACACCGTGCGCAGCGTCGCCAACCCCTCGGCGGTCGCGCAGACGGCCGGCGGCGCGTACCTGTTCTCGCAGAGCTACGGCAAGCTCACCCGAATCGACGAGGCGATGCCCGCCGACCTCGACGACCAGACGCTGCGGGAGTCCCCGTCCACACCGGCGGGCACCGTCAGTGCCGTGGTGGCGGGCGACTTCGTCGCCTACCGCACCGACTCGGGTGCCGTGT
Source organism: Microbacterium kribbense (assembly GCF_039537285.1). Classification (NCBI taxonomy): domain Bacteria; kingdom Bacillati; phylum Actinomycetota; class Actinomycetes; order Micrococcales; family Microbacteriaceae; genus Microbacterium; species Microbacterium kribbense. The sequence continues at coordinate 246,982 of NZ_BAABAF010000009.1, forward strand.
TCGCCGGCACTCTGGACGGCGGTGCGCCGGTGCAGCTGAACCCCGACGACGCCCAGCCCGATGCGCCGCAGTTCAGCGCCCAGGCGATCGCCCTCGACGATGCGGGCACGGTCTTCGCCTACTCCGCGGCGGCGGGAGCGGTGGTGCGCTACCGGATCACCGACGGGCGGGTGCTCGGCCGCGACCGCGTCCAAGGCGGCCCCACCAGCCCTCGCGTGGGGCTGACCGCAGTGCGCGACGTCTGGTTCCTGGTCGACGAGGACACCGGCAGGCTGTGGAGCTCGGCCCACGACGCCACGCGCGCCCTGCCGCTGGTCGGCACGCTCGCCTACGGTGCCGCGCTCTCGGGCGGCGACGCCGCCTGGATCGCCGACGACACCGGCCTGATCAAGCTGCCGGCGGACGGCTCGGCGCCGGGGCGCGTCACCGGCGGCACGGACGCCGACCTGGGCACGCCCGCCCGCCCGGTCGTGGACGGCGGCGTGGTCTACGCGGCGTGGCTGGGCCGGGATGCCGGCACCCTCTGGCGCTCGGACACCGGCAGCCACGACCTGCCGTTCGGCACGGCCGGCCTCGGCGACGACCGGCGCCCGGTGTTCGCCGGCACCGGCGCCGGCCTCATCCTGAACGAGACCCGCAGCGGCTGGGTGTGGAACGCGCACACCGCCGCGCTGCTGCCCTCCAGCCAGGACTGGACGCTCGAGGACCGCACGGCCCCGCAGACCGCCGCCAGCGACGAGGTCGCGCCGGTGGTCATCGACCCGAAGCCGCCGGTCGCCGAACCCGACGCGTTCGGCGTGCGCGCCGGCGGCCTTGCCGGCCTGCCGGTGCTGCTGAACGACCACGACCCCAACGCCGACGTGCTCAGCATCGACCCCGGCAGCGTCGGCGGACTGGACCCGGCGTTCGGCACGGTGTCGGTGACCGACAGCGGCCAGCGCCTGGCCGTGCACGTCGCCGCCGATGCGCAGGGCTCGGCCACGCTGCACTATCGGGTCACCGACGGCACGGCCGCCGACGGGCTGTACTCCATACCGACCACCGTCACGCTGACCGTCACGCCGCCCGGAGTCAACCATCCGCCGGTGTGGTGCGGCGTCGACAGGTGCCTGGCCACCTGGCCCGCGCCGCAGGTGGCACCCGGCGGCACGGTGACCATCCCGGTGCTCGACGGCTGGGTCGACCCCGACGGCGATCCGCTGATGCTGTTGTCGGCGGTGGACACCAGCGGCATCGGGGCGGTGGCATCCACCCCGTCCGGCGCGGTCGTCTACCAGCATCCGGATGCATCGATCACCCAGCCGCAGATCGCGCAGCTGCAGGTGACGGTCGGCGACACCGCCGGCGCCGTCACGACCCGGTCGTTGTCGGTGCGCATCACGCCCGCCCCCAAGCTGACGGCGACCTCGTTCACCGTCGTCGAGACGGTGGGAGGCGGTCTGACCGTCGATGTCGGCCCGCACGTCACCGGCACCCAGGGGCGGCTCGCGCTGTCGTCGGTGCGAGTGCTCGATGAGGCCGGGGCCGAGGCGGTGGCCGGCTCCGGCGGCACCACCTTCGACTTCAGCACGTCCACGCCGGGCGTCTACCGGGTCGCCTTCACCGTCACCGACGGCTCCAGCGACGCCTCGGCCACCGCGCGCATCACGGTGCTGCCGAAGGACGCCCCCGCACAGCTGGCCACCGCGGGGGTGGTCGCCTTCGTGCACCCGCAGCAGGATGTCACCCTCGACGTGTTCGCGGCGGTGGACAATCCCACCCGCCGGGTGCTGCTGCTCAGCGACGTCGCGCCGCATCCCACCGCCGGCGCGTCGATGTCGGTGGATGTCGTCGGCCAGAACTATCTGCGCATCTCGGGCAGCACGGCAAGCGGTGCGGCCGGCCGGCTGGGGACCATCGACTACACCGTCTCGGACGGCACCGACGACGCCGGGGCGCGGGTGCGCGGCCAGGCCACCGTGTATCTGCTGCCCCCGGCCGAAGACCTCGCGCCGATCGCGGTGGATGACACCGTCGTGGTGCGTGCCGGCGCGCAGGTCGACATCCCGGTGCTCGACAACGACGTGTCCACCTCGGGTGGGGCGATCACCCTGAACCCGGCCTCGGTGCGCTCGTCGTCGCGGGCTGCGCTGGCATTCGGATCCGGGCGGGTGCTGCGCTACCTCGCCCCGACCCAGCCCGGTGACTACCGCGTGGAGTACTCGGTGTATGCGGCGGGCGCGCCTTCGCTGGCCGACACCGCGGTGGTGCGCATCACCGTCATCTCCGACGAGTCCAACCGTCCGCCGCGCCCGCGGAACCTGACCGGGCGCGTGCTGACCGGGCAGACCACCGACATCCCGTTCCGCTCCTTCGGCGTCGACCCGGACGGCGACGACGTTGCGCTCGATCGCATCCTCACCCAGCCGGCCAGCGGCTCGGCGACGATCTCGGCGGACGGCGAGTCGATCGTCTACACCAGCGTGCCCGGCTTCCACGGCCAGGTCTCGTTCAGCTATCGGGTCGCCGACGCGTTCGGCGCCACCGGCACCGGTACGGTCCGGGTGGGGGTGCTCGATGAGCAGGCCAACCCGAGTCCCGTGACCTTCACCGACTATGTGCAGCTGCGCGTCGGCGTCGGCAACTCGGTGCGGGTGAGCCCGCTGGCCAACGACGTCGATCCCACCGGCGGCCGGCTGACCCTGACCGCAGTGCAGCCCGACACGGTCGCCACGCTGCCCGACGGCACCGCCAATCCCGAGTACACCAGGCTCAGCGGCCTGGTCGGGGCGGTGGGCGGCGGCCAGGTCGAGATCAGGGCGGGCACCGCGCCGGGCACGATGTCGTTCCTGTACGACGTGACCAGCAGCACCGGCAACACCGCGCGGGGACTCATCGTGGTCAAGGTCGTGCGCGAAGCGGTGCCGGATTATCCGGTGATCGCCGACACCGTGCTGACTGCGCAGACCCGGGAGCGCTTTCCGGACGGGGTCGACGTGGTCGCGGGCAAGGTCGCGTGGACCGGCGGCGACGTCGCCGACCTGACGCTGACGCTGTGGGGCGCACCGGCCGGGGTGAGCGTCAGCGGCACCCGACTGTCGGGCCCGCTGCCCGAACGCACCCGCATCATCCCGTTCGCGCTGACCGGCACGGGCGCCTCGGGCCAGTCCGTCACCTCCTACGGCTTCCTGCGCATTCCGGGCGAGCACGACATCACCCTGGCGCTGCGCGCCCCGGTCACGCCCCAGCAGGTCACCGAGAAGCAGTCGGTGACGTGGGACATGGCCGACATCGTCAGCATGCCCAGCGCCGCGACCCTCGAGGTGGGCGCCCCGATCAGCGCATCCGGGGCCAGGGCCCATGCCGACTGCGCCCGGGCCGAGGGCACCCGGGTGCGCTATGCGGCGGGCGAGGGGGCGCCCTGGACCGACGCGTGCGTCGTGCCGGTGCGCCTGGCGGGGCAGGCGGAGTGGACCTACCTGTCGGTGCCGATCACGATCACGGCGCTCGACCCGGTGCCGGTGCTGCAGTCCGCGTCGATCACGGTCGGCCCGGGTGCCTCGGTCGACTACGACCTGAAGACGATGACCACGTGGCAGGGGCGCGCCGATTGGGATCACCTCGTCTACACGATGACCTATCAGGGCCGCGATTTCACCGTGACGAAGAAGGGCGACCTGCTCACCGTGACGGGGACGGATGCCGCGACCGTCGGTGCCGACGACGTCGCCGTGATCGGGGTCAGCAGCCACCCCGGCGTGGCACCGGCCCGACTGATCCTGCGGGTGGGTCCCGCGCCCAGCGCGCTGCCGCGCGCCGGCACCGTCGCGCAGTCGTGCTCACAGGCATCCGGATCGTCCTGCACGATCGGTGTGATCGGCGCGTCCGGCGAGATCAACCCGCTGCCGGGCACACCGCTGCGCCTCGTCTCGGTGCAGCCGGCCGGAGCCTGCACGGGCGTCACCTTCACGGTCGCCGATGCCGCGCAGGTGCGGGCGGCCTGGGCTGCCGACGCCCCCGGCCAGACCTGCACGGCCGTCTACTCGGTGCAGGACGCGCAGGGCCGGCAGACCGCCGGCGCACGCGACGGCCAGGTGCTGCTCGATCTGCAGGGCTATCCGCACGCCCCGGCCGCACTCGTGCAGTCCGGCTACGGCGACGGGCAGATCACGCTGCGCGTCGACCCGGGCGACGCCCGGGGGGCCTACCCGGCGCTGTCCGGATTCATCGTCCGCTACCAGGGCGCCGTCGTCGCGCGGTGCGCCCCCGACGGCACCTGCCCCGCCATCGCCGCGCCCAACGGGCAGCAGCGCCGCTACGAGGCCGTCGCGGTCAACGCCGTCGGCGAGTCGCACACCGCCGCCGCGACCCTCGCGTGGGCGTACGACGCCCCGCCGCAGCCGGGCCAGGTCACCGCCGCACCGCAGGTCACCTCCGGCGAAGGCGGCATCGTGTCGGTGCGGGTCGACGGCATCGACCCCGAGCAGACGGCGGGTGTGCGCGTGACCAGCGAGGTCGGCGACACCGTGGATGTCCCGGTGCGCCGGGGTGCGACATCCGTCACCGTCGACTCCTACCGCATCGGGACGAACTCTCCGTCGTCGCTGACGGTCACGCCGTACTCGCGGTTCGCCCTGCCCCCGGGGTTCGACGGGTCGACCAGCGGGCAGGCGCGCACGATCTCGGCCAACGGCATCGGCGCGCCGCTGAACCCGGCACTGTCGGTGACTCAGGCCTCCAACGGCGACGGCACCGCGACCGTCACGGTGACCGGCCGTGCCGACCTCGGCGGCTACGGGTCGCTGCTGCGCCTGGGGCTCGCCCGTGACGGCGACCGGTGCCGGCCATCGGACGTCGGCACGGCGACCTCGATCACGCAGACCTTCACCGAGACGGCCGGGCAGACCGTGCAGTATCAGCTGTGCGCGCAGTCCTGGCTGGACGGCGAGGTGTTCGGCTCGGCGTCGGCGACGCAGACCGTGCTCGTGCAACTGGGCTCGTCGCGCCTGGCCCCGACCGGCTACACCTTCCGCGTCGGGGCGAGCCCGCTGGTCGCCGGCGACCGACTGGAGTGGCGCATCCAGCAGCAGCCGACCAGCACGACCGACGACCCGCCGGCCGGTGCGACGGTGCAGATGTCGGGCTACCCCTCACCCGTGTTCGATCGCGACCCGGGCACCGACTCGCAGACCCCGCTGGAGGTCTGGTACCAGTGGGGCCCGTTCCAGGGCACGCATGCGCCGGTCACGGCGGCGTCCGACAGTGCGCCGTACCAGGTGTGGGCGCGTGCCGTCGTGAACGTGTGCACCGGCGGCAGCCCGCTCGGTGTCGTCGCCCAATTCAGCGGCAACGGGGCGACGCGGCCACCCACCTCGCACGTGACCTACTACGACGCGAGCGGCAAGGAGCTGCCCGCCCCCGACGCCAACGTGCCCGTCGGCACCGTGCGGGTGACCGGCACGGCGCAGCTGGCGTGGGGCAAGTGGGGCCTGGACGCGGGCACGCAGTCGTTCGACTTCGACCAGTGCGACCCCAATCTGCCACCCGAATCCACCCCGACCCCGACCCCGACATCCACCCCGGCCGCGCCGGGAAACTGACATCCGCGACAGGAAGACCCGCATGACGATCCCTCAGGAACAGGCCACCTGGTTCGCCGACACCTTCGGCAAGCTGGCCGACAACGTGGAGCATGCCGTGCTCGGCAAGCGCCACGTCATCGACCTGGTGCTGACGGCGATGCTCAGCGACGGCCACGTGCTGCTGGAGGACGTGCCCGGCACCGGCAAGACCTCGCTGGCGCGGGCGCTGGCCCAGTCCGTGCACGGCACCAACACGCGCATCCAGTTCACCCCCGACCTGCTGCCCGGCGACATCACGGGCATCACCGTGTACGACCAGAAGACCGGCGTGTTCGAGTTCCACTCCGGCCCGGTGTTCGCCAACATCGTGCTGGCCGACGAGATCAACCGGGCCAGTCCCAAGACGCAGTCCGCGCTGCTGGAGGTGATGGCCGAGGGCAAGGTCACCATCGACGGCATCACCCGCCCGGTGGGCGTGCCGTTCCTGGTGATCGCGACGCAGAACCCGGTCGAGCAGGCCGGCACCTACCGGCTGCCCGAGGCGCAGCTGGATCGCTTTCTGATGAAGACCTCGCTGGGCTACCCCGACCACGCCGCCACCGTGCGGATCCTGGACGGTGCGGCCGTGGCCACCGACGCGCTCGAGGCCATCGTCACGCCCGACACGCTGGTGGGCATGGCCGACCTGGCCCGCGACGTGTACGCCAACGCCCTGGTGCTGGACTACATCGCCCGGATGGTCGACGCCACCCGGTCGGCCGAGCAGGTGCGGCTGGGCGTCAGCATCCGCGGCGCCCTGGCCCTGACCCGCGCCAGCCGCACCCGCGCGATCTCGCAGGGCCGCACCTACGTGACGCCCGACGACGTGAAGGCGCTCGCCGTCGCGGTGCTCTCGCACCGGCTGATCCTGCACCCCGAAGCCGAGTTCGACGGCGTGAGCGCCGAGGCCGTCGTCGGCCAGGTGCTGCTGGACGTGCCGCCACCCAGCCAGCGCGAGGGCGCATGAGCGAGCACACCCGCACCCAGCCGACGGGCGTGGACGGTTCCACGACCGTGCGCAGCGCCCGGCGCGGCTGGCTCGTGCCGGCGGTGCTGTCGGCCGTATCGGCCGGCCGGCGGGTGCACACGGCCACGACATCGGCCCGGCGCGCGGTGGCTCAGACGGTCAGCCCGGCCGGCTGGCTCGTCGTGACGCTGGCCACTGCCGGGCTCGCCCTGGGGTGGGTGTTCGGCTGGGTCGAGGCGCTGGTGGCCGGGTTGGCGTCGCTGGCGTTGCTGCTGATGAGCGTGCCCTTCCTGTTCGGCGCGCGCGGCTACGACGTGCGGGTGCGGCTCGCGCACGAGCGCATGGTCGCCGGCGACCCGCTGCAGGCCGACATCCAGATCCGCAACGTCGGCCGGCACACGACCCTGCCTGGGCGGCTCGACCTGCCGGTCGGCGACGGACTGGTCGAACTCGGCATGCCGCTGCTGCGGCCCGGGCGGGACGTGGCGCGGCCGGTGTCGATCCCCGCGCTGCGGCGTGGCGTGGTCACCGTCGGTCCGCCGACGGCGGTGCGTACCGACCCGGTCGGCCTGCTGCGCCGCGAGCACGAGTGGGACGAGCGCCACGAGATCTATGTGCACCCGCGCACCGTGGCGGTGCCGTCCACGAGCGCCGGGATGATCCGCGACCTGGAGGGCAACCCGAGCCGTCGCCTCGTCGACGCCGACATGTCGTTCCACGACATCCGCCCGTACGTGCCGGGGGATGCCCGCCGGCAGATCCACTGGAAGTCCACCGCCAAGACCGGCCAGCTGATGGTGCGCCAGTTCGAAGAGACGCGGCGCTCCCGCCTGGCGGTCGTGCTGAGCCTGAAGCGCGCCGAGTACGCGTCGGACGACGAGTTCGAGCTGGGCGTGAGCGTGGCCGCATCGCTCGCCGTGCAGGCGCTGCGCGACGGACGCGACCTGGACGTCGTCACCGGAGCGGCGATCCCGCGCGCGGTGCGGGGGCGGATGCGCTCGATCGAGGTGCTGCAGGCCGGCACGCCGCGCGGACTGCTGGACGGGTTCTCGCGGCTGACCGAGCTCGAGCACACGATGGCGCTGTCGGAGGTCTGCCGCCTGGCCGTGGAGGCATCCGAGGCGCTGTCGCTGGCGTTCGTGGTGTGCGGCTCGAAGACCACGCCGCTGCAGCTGCGGCAGGCCGCGCTGGGGTTCTCCGCCGGCACCGCGGTGGTCGCTGTCGTCTGCGACCAGCAGGCGCCGCCGCGCACCCGGCCGCTCGGCGCTCTGACCGTGATGACGGTGGGCGTGCTGCCCGATCTGCCCGGCCTGATGCTGCGCGGCGCGCAGTCCGCCGCCGTGACGGGGGCGACGGCATGACCACACGTCTGGATGCCGCGGCCGTGCGCTCACCGCATGTCGTGGTCGGCAGCGCCTACGCGGTGGCCATGGCGGCCGTGGCTGCGCTCGCGGCCTGGCCGATCTATGCGGATGCCCGGATGCTGCTGCTGGCGAGCCTGGCCGTCGCCGGCGCGCTGGTCGTCTCGGTCGCGGCGACACTGCTGAAGTGGGCCGGATGGCTGACGGCACTCGCCGCGGTCGGCGTGTTCCTGGTGCTCGGCGTGGGCGTTGCCGTGCCGCCGTCGGGCGAGCGAGGGGTCGTCGGTTCGGTGGTGGGAGCGCTGACCGGGGTGATCACGGGTTTCAAGGACCTGGTGACCGTCGAGCTGCCGGTCGGCGGCTACCGCAATCTGCTCGTGCCGGCGCTGGCGGTGTTCCTGATCGGCACGCTGGTCACCCTGCGCGTGGGCTGGCGACCTGAGCGGTGGGGCGCGCTCGCCGCTGCCGCGGCACTGCTGATGCCGACGTTCGGACTGCTGTTCGGCCGCACCGTCACGAGCGCGCCCGTCGCGATCGGCCCCGTCACCGTCCCGGCGCCGCGCGAGCTGGCATGCGGTGTGCTGGCCCTGGTGCTGTCGGTCTTCTGGCTGTCATGGCGTGCGGCCTCGGCCCGCCGGGCGGCGCTGCGCCGTGCCGCCGGCACCAGCGGGGTGCGGCTCGGGCATCGCAGCGGCGCCGACCTGCGCCGGGCCGGCCTGGCGGCGGGCATGGTGGTCATCTCCGTCGCGGTCGGAGCCCTCATCGTGCCCTCGGTCGCCGAGGGCCGCACCCGCGACGTGCTGCGCAGCGCCGCCGGCCCTGCGCAGGCCATCAGCCGGGCGGTCAGCCCGCTCACGGCATACCGCGCCAATTTCGAATCGGATGCCTTCCGCACGCCGCTGTTCACCGTGACCGCCGTGGCGGGCCCGCTGCCCGAGCGGGTGCGTCTGGCCACCCTCACCTCCTATGACGGCGCGCACTACCGGGTCGCGGCATCCGGCGACAGCTCGTTCGTGCGGGTGCCGTCCCGGCTGCGCGCCGCTCCGGGGGCGGCATCGACCGTGCGCGTGCGCATCGCCGGCCTGCGCGGCATCTGGCTGCCCACGGTCGGCTCGCTGCAGCAGCTGACCTATTCCGGTTCGGCGTCGGCGCGCGCCGATTCGTTCTATTACGACGCCGCCGCGCAGGCCGGCGTGCAGACCGACGGCCTGCGCGCAGGCGAGCAGTACGACCTGACCGCGACGACGGCCTCGCTTCCCGACCTGCAGTCGCTGCGCGCGCCGGGGACCGACCCGCAGGTCGCGATCCCCGAGAGCGTCAAGACCTGGATGCAGCAGCAGGATGCCGGCACCGGCGGCGCGGCCCTGGCGACGCTCGTCGAGCGGCTGCGCGCGCGCGGCTACCTCAGCCACGCGCTGTCGGTGCCCGCCGACGGCGCCGCCTGGGTGCAGGCGCTGGGGCCGGGCTACGTGTTCCAGCCGATCGCCTCCGGCCACTCGCTGGCGCGCATCGACACGATGTTCCGCAAGCTGCTGACCAGCGCCGGCGACCCCTCCCGGTCGCTGGTGGCCGCGGTCGGCGACGACGAGCAGTTCTCGGTCGCGGTGGCGCTCATGGCGCAGGAGCTGGGCTTCCCGGCGCGCGTGGTCGTGGGTGCGCGGCTGGTCGCCGGAGCGGATGTGCGCGACGTGCCGGCGTGCGCGGCGGGGGTGTGCACCGGTGGGAACATCACCGCGTGGACCGAGGTGCGCTCGGCGGACGGCCGGTGGGTGCCGGTGGATGTCACGCCTCAGCATGCCGAAGGGGCCGACATCGCGGTGGCCCACCGGCGCGACCCCGAGAACGCCACCGACGTCCGTCCGCAGCACGCGCGGGAGGTCGATCCGCCCGATCCGACGCGGCAGGAGGCCGCCGACGCCGCCGCCCATCCCGACGACGCGGGTGGCCTGCCGGTGCTGTGGGCTGCGCTGCGCGCGGTCGGCATCGGTGCGGCGGGGCTGCTCATCCTGGTCGGGCCGTTCGCGGCGATCGTCGCCGCCAAAGCGGTGCGCCGCCGCCGTCGGCGCAGGGACGCCACCCCCGCCGCCCGGATGATCGGCGGGTGGGATGAGTACGTCGACACAGCAGTGGACCACGGTCTGGCCGGCCCCGGCATCCAGACCCGCAGCGAGCTGGCCGCGGCGCATGATTCGCCGGCCGCGGCGACCCTTGCCGCCGGCGCCGACCGCGCGGTGTTCTCGGACTCCGTCCCTGACGCCGCGCAGTCCGAGCGGTTCTGGCGGATCGTCGACGCCGAGCGGCGGCGACTGTCCGAGTCGACATCGGTATGGCGTCGGATGCTGGCGGCCGTATCGTTGAGATCATTCGTCCGGGGCCTCGAGTCCCGGCCTGGGCACGCCGATCGTGCCCGGACCAAGCCCGGTACCGAGAGGAGAGGGTCCGCGCGCAGTCGCGCCGTGCCCGCGCAGCCATGAGTGACAGCGCCGCCGCAGCAGCCGTTTCATCGATTCTGATCTCCCTGGTCTTCGCCCTCGCGCTCTATGTCTGGACGGCGCTGGCCCTGCAGGCGGTGTTCCGCAAATCCGGCGAGCAGGGCTGGAAGGCCTGGGTGCCGTTCTACAACATCGCCACGCTGCTGCGCCTGGGTGGGTTCAGCGAATGGCTGGTGCTGCTCATCCTGGTGCCCGGCGTCGGTGCCGCCGCCCTGTTCGTCCTCGAGGTGATCGCGTGCCACCGCATCAACCGCGGCTTCGGCTTCGGCGCAGGCATGACGGTGCTGGCGGCACTCCTGTTCCCGGTGTGGGCCAGCGTCGTCGGATGGGGCAGCAGTCGCTGGGTCGGCCCGGTGCCCGGCGGCGCCCGCGCAGTCGGGCCCATGCGCACCGGTGCGCCCCGACCACCGGCGCATGCCGCGTCGGCGCAGGCCCAGGCGCAGGCACTCGGCTGGTACCAGAGCTCTCCCGGCGCCGCTCCGACGCCCATCCCGCCGGCGCCCGGGTTCGCGCCGTCCGGCTTCGCGCCGGCGCCGGGCCCCGCGCCGCAGGGGCTGCTGCCGCCGCGTCCGCCGCTGCCCGGTGCGGCCGCGCCCGGACCGGTCACGTCCGTGCCCGGACGTGAGCCGGTCGTGATCGTGCCTGCCGACACGGGCCTCGACGACGATTCTGCGTCGATGCCGCGGCACCGCGCGTCGTTCACCGAGCCGGGCGCCGAGTGGGCCGACAGCGCCGCGCCGGCTGCCTCTGCGGCATCCACTCCGCGCGCGGCTCCCGCGGCATCGCGGCGCACTGTATTGGGTGACGCGGCACCGGCCGCGCCCCGCCACGCAGTGTCCGACGCCGACCAGGGATATCTCGACGAGGACGGCTTCGACCACGACGTCGAACCGCCCGCCGCGCCCGTTGCCCCGGCGGCGCAGGCCAACCCGTGGGCGCCGCCGGCCGCGACCCGCCCGCCGCTGCGCGCCGACGAGCCCTACGGCTTCTCCGACACGTCCGGGGAGGTGTCCGCCGTCGCCGGAGCGCCGTCGCTGGGCGCGCCGATGTCGGCCCGTTCGTCGGTGTCGGCACGCCGCGAAGCGCCCGAGCTGCCCGACGCCGAGTCGGCGTTCGACGAGACCATCATCGCCGTGCGCAAGCGCACGCCGTGGGTGCTGGTGCCGCCGCTGGGCGCGTCGGTGCCGATCACGCAGGATGTGCTGATCCTCGGGCGCAGGCCCAGCAGCGACCCGACCTACCCGGACGCGCAGCTCATCTCGATCGCCGACGAGACGCGCACGATGTCCAAGACGCACGCCCGGCTCGAGCTGCACGACGGCACCTGGGTCATCACGGATCTCGACTCGACGAACGGCGTCGTGCTCATCGACGTCGACGGCAGCGAGATCGAGGCCGTCGCGGGGCGCCCGCTGCCGGTGATCGAGCGCTTCCTGCTCGGGGATGCCGAGCTGCGCCTGAGCCGCGACGGCGCGTGATGGCCGGGTCGGCGCAGCCCGGCGGGCATCCCGCATCCGAGGACCCGGACGACGACACCGTCCTGGTCTCGCGCCGGCGCACGGCGGCCGACCCTGCCCCGGGCGAGGATCTCGACCAGACGCAGGTCGCACCGCGTCGGCGGCCGGACGCCCAGCCGGCCGACGACACCATGGTTCTGCCGGGCCGGAATGAAATGAGCGACCAGACCCGTGCCGAGTCGCGGGATGCCGCCACCGGCCTCGGCGCGGATCTCGGCCATACCCGGATCGGTCTCCGGCGCCGCAGTGCCGGCCCCGGCGCGGCCCCCGCCGCCAGCCTCGCCGCCGGCCCCGGCGCCGACCTCGCCGCCGACCCCGGCGCGGACATTGACCGGACCCGGGTCGGTGCACGCCGGCAGAGCACCCCCGCCCGCCAGCCCCTGCGGCCCGCAGACCCTGAGCGCCCCGGCCGCACCGCCACCGCCGGTGCGGCCGAGCACGCCGTCTACCGGCCGCGCCCGCCCGCGCCCGCCCGCGCCCGGCGTGCACCCGACGCGCAGCATGTCGCCGCACCGGTGCCGCCGGTGCCGCCCGCCACCGGCATCCCGTCGTCGCCGACTCGCTCGAGGCTGCTGACCCTGGCGGCCCTGACCGGTGTCATCGTGGTCATCGCGGCCGTGGCCGTCGTCGGAATCCTGCTGCTGACGGGGCTGTAGCCGGCGTCGGGTGGGCGCGGTCCAGATCAGGATGCCGCCGGGCAGCTGCTGCACGGTCCAGTCGGTGTCGTGTTTGAGGGTGGGCCCGCGCGCCGAGAGGCTCCGCGCAGCGCGCAGCGATGCGTGGAGTAGGCGTGGGGAGGGTGTCGGGTGCACAGGTGTGCGAGGTTGCGGGCACGTTCGTAAGCTGACCGTATGGAGATGCCTCGTTCTGCTGCGATCTATGCGCGTATTTCTTCGGACCCGTCCGGGCAGGCGCTGGGGGTGCAGCGTCAGCTGGAGGATTGTCACAGGCTTGCCGCGGACCGGGGATGGACGGTGGGCGCGGAGTATGTGGATAACGACGTGTCTGCGTATTCGGGGAAGCGGCGTCCGGAGTATGAACGGATGCTTGCGGACGTGCGGGACGGGTTGCGGGATGCGGTGATCGTGTACAACATGGACCGGCTGACCCGTCGCCCGATCGAGTTGGAGCAGTTCACGGCGGTGTGTGAGTCGGCGGGGCTGCGGCATGTCGCCACGGCGACTGCGGATGTGGATCTGGGCAGTGATGACGGGTTGTTCATGGCGCGGATCACGGCGGCGGTGGCGGCGAAGGAGTCGGCGCGCAAGTCGGCGCGGGTGCGGCGGAAGATGCAGCAGAACGCGGAGCGCGGCCTGCCCGGTGGCGGGTCGAGTCGCCCGTATGGGTACGAGGCGGACAAGGTCACGGTCAACCCTGCCGAGGCTGGGATCGTGCGGGAGATCGTTGCCCGGTACATCGCCGGGGAATCGGCGCGGGCGGTCGCGGAGGACTTGCAGGAGCGGGGCGTGCCGACCTCGACCGGGGGGCAGTGGCGGTCGACCACGATCCGCGGCATCCTGCTGTCGCCCCGAATCGCGGGGCTGCGCGCGTACCACGGGGAGATCGTCGGTAAGGCGGTGTGGGAGCCGATCATCACCACCGAGCAGCGGCAGCAGGTGCTGAACACGATGCAGCAGAACAAGGCCACCGGGAGGCGTGCCCCCCGTCGGTATCTGCTGTCCGGGATGCTGCGGTGCGGGAAGTGCGGAGGAAAGCTGTTCTCCGCCGCCCGGGTGAACGAGCGCCGGTACGTGTGCGCGTCCGGGCCGGACCATGGCGGGTGCGGCGGGATCATGGTCAACGCGCCCCGGGTCGAGGAATGGCTCACCGCCGCCGTGCTGTATCGGCTGGACACCCCGGAGATGGAGGCGGTGCTGACCGGGCAGCGCGCGCAGGACGACCGCTACGCCGACCTTGCCGCGCAGCGCGAGAAGCTCGAGACGCGGATGCGGGAATTGGCGGCGATGTTTAGCGAGGGCGAGATCTCCCGGATGGAGTGGAAAGCCGCCCGTGACCCGCTCGAGGCGCAACTGACCGGGGTCGACCAGCAACTGTCCCGGCTGAGCACGGCATCGAACCTTGACCGGATCGTCGGGCACGGGGAAGCGCTACGGGCCGGGTGGGAGCAGATGACTCTAGAACGGCAGGCCGCGATCGTGCGGGCCGTGCTCGACTACGCCACGATCCTCCCGGCCACCGTGCACCAGTTCGACCCCGGGCGGATTCAGCCGGTGTGGGTGCTGTAGGGGCAGGCGGGCGGTGCGCGGCTCCGCCACAGCGGACCCGCCGCGCTCCGCCCCGCCTGCCCCTAGCAGCGTCCGCACCCGGGTGAGCACACCCGGATCCGCCACGAACACCGGCACCCCCTGCGCGGCGCACGACGCCGCAACCCACGCGGCGAGCAGTTCCCTGTCGATAGGCATCAGCGCCCCCACTGCGCCCACACCGTCGGCGGACCCGGCCAGTCCTCCGACTCCGACGAGTCCCACACCACCCCAGGCGTCCCCGCCATGAACGCCGACGCCTGCGCGAGCACATCACCGCGACTGGCGCCGTGGAACCCGACCCGCTCCGGCTGGAACCCTTCCGCCACGTCGTACCGGTGCGAGCCGAGATCCCGGGCGACCGGATCCGCGAATGACTTCGCCACGTACTTCGCCAGATATCCGCCCGCGATCCGCGCCTCTGACAGCGATGTCGACCCCACCGGCAGGTTGCCGAGCAGCTTGATCGAGATGAACCCGTACGGCCACGCCGCCTCGATCATCGACCGCTTGATGTACTTCCCCACTGCGAAGTGCGCGTGCAGCCCGTGGCCGGTCTTGTGCCACTCCGGCACCCACGCATACGGGAACGCTTCGCCGCCCAACCTCCCCCGCAGGTCACGGAAGAACCCGGCCAGGTGCTCCCGAACCAGGCCCGGGTCGTGGTTCCCCTCCCCGCGGTAGGTGAGCGTGCCAAGCCGGTTGAGCACGTTCCCTGCGCAGTAGCGGCGCAGGCGCGTTCGCGCGCGACGCGCAGCCTCCGCGGCAGCACGGTCGGGGTCGGCGGCCTGACCGCGCGCCACGTATTTGGGTCTACGCCGCAACGCGGCACGGAACGAGCCCCCGCCTTCACCAGCAGCGAGGACAAGAGTAAACGACCACTCCGCGTCAGGACGAGCGAGACCGGAGAAGGACGGGGAAGGCCGAGGGGCCATGGACTGAACCTTTTGCGCGCACCAACAGGACGCGGCCACGCAAATTCAGTCATTTCGCGCGATTTAGTCCAGACACTGGCCGATAGTGCCGCGCAGCCCACCCAGGCAAGGGCCCCTCAATCGATCAAGACACTCGCTGGGA
Source organism: Microbacterium kribbense (assembly GCF_039537285.1). NCBI lineage: Bacteria > Bacillati > Actinomycetota > Actinomycetes > Micrococcales > Microbacteriaceae > Microbacterium > Microbacterium kribbense. The sequence continues at coordinate 262,260 of NZ_BAABAF010000009.1, forward strand.
CCTGGGACCGCCCCCAATACGAGCTTGAACCGATTAAAGCACAGGCGCCGAACGAGGCCCGGTAGGCGCCGCCGGGCGGCGCGTCTGCCGCGGAATCGCTACGCGATCCCTTGCCCTCGCCAGGTCACACCAGGTCCCGAGTTATGTTGCAGATTCAAGTCAAGAGGCGCCTGCCGCGGCTGCGATGAATCCGACCACACCGCCCGCCACACCGCCGAGCACGGTCGCTGCTGAGATCATCAACACCTCGAAGTCCGACCGACGGCCAGTCTCCACGAATTGAACAACATCGCGGGCGTTGGAGATTAGGGCTTGGTTGTTCTCATCCGATAACTGACGCAAGTACGGTTCAAACGCCGGTAGCGTGTCTGATTGCGCCAGGATCCGTTTGGTCATCGCCACGGAGAACCCTGCTCGCTCAGTCTCGCGGGTCTGCAGATTGAGCGCTTGTAGGCCGAGGCGGCGGGCACTGGCAGAGGAGCGAAGTACACGAGTCCACCAACCGCTGAGCCCTGTGCCGGAGTGATCCCTCACAAGTTGATCCGTCGAGTCCGCGAGAGCGCCAACTTCCCGAGAATCTCGGTTAACCTGTCGCTGCAGCCAGTAATACAGGCTGAGTTGGTCCCTGAGCGAGTCTTCTAGCGATGCTCCAGCCTCATCGAGCCCCTCGGACCTCTCTCGGTCGTACAAGAACTCGACCGACTCGTAGCCGTACATTGCGATTCGAGCAACGCTCAGTGCCGCCTCCTGCGGGCTCGTTGAAGCCCGGAGGAGCGCATCCATGTGGAAGGGAGATGGCCCCACCCGAGCCATCCGAACTCCTGTGCCGCCTCGCTGTAACTCCTGGTTCGTGAACCGATATACCAGCAAGACAGCGTCCGAGCCGTTGACCTCACTCGGGTCGACATCGTCGAGCACCCACACAAATGTGGCGGGGCCATGGAACGCGTACTCGGTCCGAACCCGGAAGTGTTCAGCGCCGACCTTACGTCGTGAGATCGAGCCGTCGCTAAGAATGTCTTTCTGCAGGCGCTCCGGAATATGCACCTCGAACGAGATCGAGCCGTACTCGGGTTCGACCCAGAACCCCTCGCTGATGTTGTCATCCTCTGAGTCCGCGTCAGCAGATGGCTCTGCAGCTCCCGGATGCTCTGCCCTTTCGGGAAGGTGCTCGGGCCTTACCTGAATAGCGATGTTACTTACCGTCGCCATCTGCTCAAGACCACGCCGCACATCGGAAAGCCACTCCTTAGGAGAGCGGGATCCGGGAACCACTAGCGGGAGACATCCGAATCCCAGGGGTCTCGCTTTGGGAAGGTCCGAAGCGGTCGGAATCGGTTCCGGCGAACTATTTTTGCTCTCGATCACGTGAACAACTCCAATAGGTTGTACCGAGACCACATCAAGGTTGGAATCGGCCAAATAGGCGCCACCCCCGGAATCGGCGGAACCGGTGGAATCTGAGGTATCGGAGGAATGGGGGGAATGCCTCGGATCGGTAGGAGAGGTCCGAACCGAGGGTCACCAAAGAAGGCCACCGCGTCGCCTCTACTGTCGCGAAAGTAGCCGTCCCGAAGAAAACCGACGATCCTGCCGCGGCGGCTTAATAGCCGATCGCCGCGGACCCACCCCAGTACTCTGCCTTGGGCGTCATAGATTACATCGCCGCGAAGCCAAGCAATGTGCCTACCGGCACGGTCAAAAACGGGCTCCACGGTACAGAATTTATTACTTGCCGCCGAAGAGTGTGCGGATCGACTCGCAGTGGTCGTATTCGGAACTTGCCAGGTTGCACAGGCAGGTCGGTCCGCCCTCGGCGTGGCCGCGGGTGTGGTCGATGTCGCTTTTCTGGGCGGGACGGCGGCAGCCGGGGAACGGCCGCCCTCGCTCAACCGGGGCGCCGCAGGGCACCTGTTCGACGACGCACCAGACACACGCCCGCCTCGGCAGCGTGGAGCGTTTGACCGGCACCGCCTGGCACGCGTATCATTGATCGGGTGTGCGCTCGCGCGCTCTTTGTGCTGTGCCTTCGCAGGGGGGCGATGCGCCGAGGCCGCCGGCACACAGCTCAGGGACCGGCCTGCGAACAGGCCACCCCCACGGCATATCCACCACACGAAACGCCCGGCGATGCCGAGTCGGTGGGTACAGGTGAGCCCGCGGCCGACGGATCGACAGATGCGTCACGCTGCGGGGGAGACACGACGCTGTCACCGTGCAGCACAACAGATAAGGAAGAACGTGCCAACCATTCAGCAGTTGGTTCGCAAGGGGCGTTCGCCGAAGGTCACCAAGACCAAGGCGCCCGCACTGAAGGCGAACCCGCAGCAGGCGGGTGTCTGCACCCGCGTGTACACGACCACGCCCAAGAAGCCGAACTCGGCGATGCGCAAGGTCGCTCGTGTCAAGCTCCGCAACGGCACCGAGGTCACCGCCTACATCCCGGGCGAGGGCCACAACCTGCAGGAGCACTCCCTCGTGCTGGTGCGCGGCGGTCGTGTCAAGGACCTGCCCGGTGTGCGCTACAAGATCGTCCGCGGTGCCCTGGACACCCAGGCCGTCAAGAACCGTAAGCAGGCTCGCAGCCGCTACGGTGCGAAGAAGGGTTGAGTTAGATGCCTCGTAAGGGTCCCGCCCCCAAGCGCCCCGTTGTCAACGACCCGGTCTACGGCGCGCCCATCGTGTCGCAGCTGGTCAACAAGATCCTCGTGGACGGCAAGAAGTCCCTCGCCGAGTCGATCGTCTACGGCGCCCTGGGCGGAGTTGAGACCAAGACCGGCTCCGACGCCGTCGCCACGCTGAAGAAGGCGCTGGACAACGTGCGCCCCACGCTCGAGGTCAAGAGCCGCCGCGTCGGCGGTTCGACCTACCAGGTGCCGGTCGAGGTCAAGCCTCACCGCGCCAACACGCTCGCGCTGCGCTGGCTGGTCAGCTACGCCAAGGGTCGTCGCGAGAAGACCATGACCGAGCGCCTGCAGAACGAGATTCTGGATGCCTCGAACGGCCTGGGAGCCGCGGTCAAGCGCCGTGAAGACACCCACAAGATGGCCGAGTCCAACCGCGCCTTCGCGCACTACCGCTGGTAACCAGCGCCCCTGGTCTGCCGGCCGGGAGGCCGGCAGACCCGCTTTCACTTAACGACGTAAGGAAGACACCCCGTGGCACAAGACGTGCTCACCGACCTCACGAAGGTCCGCAACATCGGCATCATGGCGCACATCGATGCCGGCAAGACGACGACGACCGAGCGCATCCTGTTCTACACGGGCGTCAACCACAAGATCGGCGAGACGCACGATGGTGCGGCGACGACCGACTGGATGGAGCAGGAGCAGGAGCGCGGCATCACCATCACCTCCGCCGCGGTGACCTGTTTCTGGAACGGCTCGCAGATCAACATCATCGACACTCCCGGCCACGTCGACTTCACCGTCGAAGTGGAGCGCTCGCTGCGCGTGCTCGATGGTGCCGTCGCCGTCTTCGACGGCAAGGAGGGCGTGGAGCCCCAGTCCGAGACGGTGTGGCGTCAGGCCGACAAGTACGACGTGCCCCGCATCTGCTTCGTCAACAAGATGGACAAGCTCGGCGCGGACTTCTACTTCACGGTGTCGACCATCGTGAACCGCCTCAAGGCCAAGCCGCTCGTGCTGCAGCTGCCGATCGGCGCCGAGAGCAGCTTCGTCGGGATCGTCGACCTCGTCGAGATGCGCGCACTGGTGTGGCCCGGCGACTCCAAGGGTGACGTCACGATGGGTGCGCACTATGAGATCGAGGAGATCCCGGCCGACCTGGTCGACAAGGCCAAGGAGTACCGCGAGAAGCTGCTCGAGACGGTCGCCGAGAGCGACGAGCACCTGCTGGAGAAGTACTTCGGCGGCGAGGAGCTGACCGTTGCCGAGATCAAGGGCGCGATCCGCAAGCTGACCGTGTCCGGCGAGCTCTATCCCGTGCTGTGCGGTTCGGCGTTCAAGAACCGCGGCGTGCAGCCGATGCTCGACGCGGTCGTGGACTACCTGCCTTCCCCCGTGGACGTGCCGGCCATCGAGGCGCACGACCCGAAGGACGAAGAGCGCGTCATCGAGCGCCACCCGAGCCGCGACGAGCCGTTCGCGGCGCTCGCGTTCAAGATCGCCGTGCACCCGTTCTTCGGTCGCCTGACCTACATCCGCGTCTACTCGGGTCACCTCGACTCGGGCGGGCAGGTGCTGAACGCGACCAAGAGCAAGAAGGAGCGCATCGGCAAGATCTTCCAGATGTACGCCAACAAGGAGAACCCGGTCGACGCCGTCACCGCCGGTCACATCTACGCCGTCATCGGCCTGAAGGACACCACCACCGGTGACACCCTGGCCGACCTGGCGCAGCCGGTGGTGCTGGAGCCGATGACGTTCCCCGAGCCGGTCATCGAGGTGGCCATCGAGCCCAAGACCAAGGCCGACCAGGAGAAGCTGGGTGTCGCCATCCAGAAGCTGGCCGAAGAGGACCCGACGTTCCGCGTGGAGCAGAACGCCGAGACCGGCCAGACCGTCATCAAGGGCATGGGCGAGCTGCACCTGGACATCCTGGTGGACCGCATGAAGCGCGAGTTCCACGTCGAGGCGAATGTCGGCAAGCCGCAGGTGGCCTACCGCGAGACGATCCGTCGGGCCGTCGAGCGTCACGACTACACGCACAAGAAGCAGACCGGTGGTTCGGGCCAGTTCGCGAAGATCCAGTTCGCGCTCGAGCCGATGGAAGTCACCGCCGACCACATCTACGAGTTCGAGAACAAGGTCACCGGTGGCCGCATCCCGCGCGAGTACATCCCCTCGGTCAACGCGGGCTTCCAGGACGCCATGCAGGTCGGCGTGCTCGCCGGCTACCCGCTGGTGGGCGTGAAGGCCATTCTGCTCGACGGTGCCGCACACGATGTCGACTCGTCCGAGATGGCGTTCAAGATCGCCGGCTCGATGGGCTTCAAGGAGGCGGCGCGCAAGGCGAACCCGGTCATCCTCGAGCCGCTGATGGCGGTCGAGGTGCGCACGCCCGAGGAGTACATGGGCGATGTCATCGGCGACCTGAACAGCCGCCGCGGTCAGATCCAGGCCATGGAGGACGCCCAGGGCGTCAAGGTCATCCGCGCCCTGGTGCCGCTGTCCGAGATGTTCGGCTACATCGGCGACCTGCGGTCGAAGACGTCGGGCCGTGCCGTCTACTCGATGGAGTTCGACAGCTACGCCGAGGTCCCCAAGGCCGTGGCCGAGGAGATCGTCCAGAAGAACAAGGGCGAGTGATCGCCCGGGATGCCGCGCCCTGTGGCGCGGCATCCAGCAAGACAACTTCACATAATCCATCCAATCCGTCTCTACTACACTGAGAGACATCCCCGTAGCGAACCGGTCGCAATCCAGTGCCCGGAATCGTTACCAGACCGTCCTGAGGAGGACCCAGTGGCGAAGGCCAAGTTCGAGCGGACCAAGCCGCACGTGAACATCGGAACGATCGGTCACGTTGACCACGGCAAGACGACGCTCTCTGCCGCGATCTCCAAGGTGCTTGCCGACAAGTACCCGTCAAGCGTGAATGTCGTCCGTGACTTCTCGTCGATCGACTCCGCTCCCGAAGAGCGTCAGCGTGGCATCACCATCAACATCTCGCACATCGAGTACGAGACCCCCAAGCGCCACTACGCGCACGTGGATGCCCCTGGTCACGCTGACTATGTCAAGAACATGATCACCGGTGCCGCGCAGATGGACGGTGCGATCCTCGTGGTCGCCGCCACCGACGGTCCGATGGCGCAGACGCGTGAGCACGTGCTGCTGGCCAAGCAGGTCGGCGTGCCGTACCTGCTGGTCGCGCTGAACAAGTCCGACATGGTCGATGACGAGGAGATCCTGGAGCTCGTCGAGCTCGAGGTCCGCGAGCTGCTGTCCAGCCAGGGCTTCCCCGGCGACGACGCCCCGGTCATCCGCGTCTCGGCGCTGAAGGCGCTCGAGGGCGACGAGAAGTGGACGCAGTCCATCCTCGACCTGATGCAGGCCGTCGACGACAACGTGCCCGACCCGGTGCGTGACCGCGACAAGCCCTTCCTGATGCCGATCGAGGACGTCTTCACGATCACCGGTCGTGGCACCGTGGTCACCGGCCGCGCCGAGCGTGGCACGCTGCCGATCAACTCCGAGGTCGAGATCGTGGGTCTGCGCCCGACGCAGAAGACGATCGTCACCGGCATCGAGATGTTCCACAAGCAGCTCGACGAGGCCTGGGCCGGCGAGAACTGTGGTCTGCTGCTGCGCGGCACCAAGCGCGACGATGTCGAGCGCGGCCAGGTCGTCGTCAAGCCGGGTTCGGTCACGCCGCACACCCAGTTCGAGGGCACCGCCTACATCCTGTCCAAGGACGAGGGTGGCCGGCACAACCCGTTCTACACGAACTACCGTCCGCAGTTCTACTTCCGCACCACGGACGTCACCGGCGTCATCACGCTGCCCGAGGGCACCGAGATGGTCATGCCCGGCGACACCACCGACATGGCCGTCGAGCTGATCCAGCCGATCGCCATGGAGGATGGCCTGGGCTTCGCAATCCGTGAGGGTGGCCGCACCGTCGGCGCCGGCACGGTCACGAAGATCCTCAAGTAGTCCTTCGCGAGCTCGGGGGCCGGATCCGCATGGATCCGGCCCCCTTTCTCATCCGCGGATACGAGGGTGCGCAACGACCATCGCTCACGTACAGTGTCTTTGTGCGCCCTTCGGGACGCCGATCTGAAGGGGGAGTAATCAATGGGATTCGATGATCTCGTGAACAAGGGCAAGGAACTGTTCGAGCAGAACAAGGACCAGATCGATGACGCCGTGCACAGCGAGCAGGCTGAGGGGATCAGCGACAAGATCCTCGACGGTGCCGCGGACTTCGCCAAGAAGGTCGCTCCCGACTCGGTCGATGCCAAGATCGACGAGCTGCGCGGCCAGGCCGACGGTGCTGTCGGCAACGAGTAGCGCGCAGTAGGACAGAACGAGGGGCGGATGCTGCGGCGTCCGCCCCTCGCTTCGCCCCTGCCGCGACGGACGCGGCGTGCCGGTGGCACGATTTGGATCTGCACCGCATTCGGCGTAGGCTTTAACACGTTCGCCCCAAAGGGCAGTGCGCAGCGGTCGAAAGGCCCCGCCCCCCTCAAGTAGCGAGCCACCTTCCACATCCGCTTCGTACAGAAGAGAATGTGTGAGGTTCCCGTCTGTCCGAGACAGTCACCGAGCGGAATGCCTGAGCCTTCGGGTTCCGGATCCGCGGAATTGACTTCCTGAACAGGTGGGGTATGGTTGTGAGGTTGCCCTGTGATGATGGCCGGTTGTTGTGGTCTTAGTTGTGGGTGCGTCTGGTCCTTGAGAACTCAACAGCGTGCA
>NZ_BAABAF010000010.1:0-128558 GCF_039537285.1 Microbacterium kribbense
CGACGAGGAGGTGGCGATCCCAGAACTCAACGCGGCATAATCAACAACAGCTGATCCGCACGGTGTCGAGAAACTCCACCACTCAGCGGGACGTCACCCGGCGGCCTTACCCCGACGCACTGCGCCCGACCCCGACGCCCAGCGACCCGATCCGGCGCACTAGGTGTGATGTCCAGGGACGTTGTTGCGTGAATCGCGGTTGATCTGCTGATTGGCGAAGGCCTCCGGTTGCGAAAGTGGAGCTGTTCAAGGAACCACTTCACGCACACAGGAGGCCTTCGTGTCCCACGCTAACGCTGCTCTGACTCCGCGCGCTCGGTTACGGCTGGCGCGCCTGATCGTCGATGACCGGTGGCCGGTGACCGTCGCGGCGAAGATGTTCATGATCTCGCCGCCCACGGCCCGTAAGTGGGCTGCCCGGTACCGTGCCGAGGGCGAGGCCGGGATGGCGGATAGATCCAGTCGGCCGCAGTCGATGCCGACGAAGACGCCGCCTGCGATGGTGAGACGGATCGTGACAGCCCGGTGGCGGCGCAGACTGGGACCGGTGCAGATCGGCGGCGAGCTCGGCGTGCCCGCATCGACCGTTCACGCAGTCCTCGTGCGCTGTCGTATCAACAGGCTCAGCCATATCGACAGAGTCACCGGGGAGCCTATCCGTCGTTACGAACACGACCATCCCGGGTCGATGATCCATGTCGATGTGACCAAGTTCGGCAATATCCCTGACGGCGGCGGCTGGCGTTACGTCGGCAGACAGCAAGGCGACCGGAACCGGGAGAGCACAGCGAAGCGGACCGGGCAACGCCACCAGGGCTACGAACCGCGCATCGGCACCGCGTTCGTGCACACAGTCATCGACGACCACTCCCGTGTCGCCTACGCCGAGATCTGCGGTGATGAGAAAGCCGTCACCGCCATCGGCGTCCTCGAACGTGCTGTCGCCTGGTTCGCGGACCGCGGTGTCACCATCGAACGCGTGCTCTCCGACAACGGCTCCGCCTACAAGTCCTATGCCTGGCGGGATGCCTGCACGGCGTTGGGCATCCGACACAAGCGGACCCGTCCCTACCGGCCGCAGACGAACGGCAAGATCGAACGCTTCCACCGCACACTCGCCGACGGCTGGGCCTACGCCCGCTTCTACGGATCCGAGACCGAACGCCGCGCCGCGCTACCCGGCTGGCTGCACTTCTACAATCATCACAGGCACCACTCCGCGATCGGAGCCCCGCCCATCAGCAGACTCAACAACCTGCCTGGACATCACAACTAGGGCCCTACCCGACGCCCCGCGGCCGAACCGACGCCCCGCGACCCGATCCGGCGCACAGTGGGCTGCCGCCGACGCACGGACGCACGGCTGAGCGCACGCGCGCCACGCGGCAGCACGATGGTGCACCGCTCACGCCCGCACCATCATGGGCCGGCCGGCGTCAGTGCAAGCGGGCGTTGGTCAGCGCGCGAAGTTGCCGCGGTAGTACTCGTACACCCAGCCGACGATCGCGACGACGAAGATCGCGACGCTGATCGGGATCAGCCACGTGCCCACTGCCATGCCGACGGCGAAGAACGCCGCCGCCAGGGCGAGGGTGATCGGCCACCACGACCACGGCGAGAACTCGCCGGTCTCGGGGTCGCCGTCATCGATGTCGGCGGTGACGATGTCTTCCGGCATTTCGCCGCCCTGCGCAACGTGCACCCGACCCAGGTAGAACGCGATCAGCGCCGACATCAGGGCCACGAAAAGTAGCGCGATGCTACCGACCCATTCGATCGCGTGATACCACGCGAACTGCGGATGGTCGATGATGTTCCACACCGTGTAGAGGGCTGCCATGGCACCGAAGAACCCGCAGATCACCCACCACATCCCGACATTGGCGCGCATCTACTTCACCTCTCCGACCGCACCGGCCGGCACCGGCATCACATAGTCCGGTGCCCCCTCGGGATGGTTCAGATCGAACGCCGGCCGCTCGCTGCGGATGCGCGGGATCGACGTGAAGTTGTGCCGCGGCGGCGGGCAGGAGGTCGCCCACTCCAGCGACGCCCCATAGCCCCACGGGTCGTTCAGCGTCACCTTGGGTGCGTTGCGCGCCGTGATCCACACGTTCAGCAGGAACGGGATCATCGACGAGCCCAGCAGCATCGCGCCGATCGTGGAGACCTGGTTCATCCAGGTCCAGCCGTCGGACGGGGCGTAGTCGGCGTACCGACGCGGCATGCCGTCCACACCAGCCCAGTGCTGCACCAGGAACGTCATGTGGAAGCCGATGAACAGCATCCAGAAGTGCACCATGCCGAGCCGCTCGTTGAGCATCTTGCCGGTCCACTTCGGCCACCAGAAGTAGAAGCCCGCGAACATCGCGAACACCACGGTGCCGAACACCACGTAGTGGAAGTGCGCGACCAGGAAGTACGAGTCGGACAGGAAGAAGTCCAGCGGCGGCGACGCCAGGATGACGCCGGTCAGGCCACCGAAGACGAACGAGGTCAGGAAGCCGATCGCGAACACCAGCGGCGTTTCGAACGTGATCGACCCTCGCCACATCGTGCCTATCCAGTTGAAGATCTTCAACCCGGTCGGCACCGCGATCAGCATCGACAGCAGCGAGAAGAACGGCAGCAGAACCGCGCCCGTGACGTACATGTGGTGCGCCCAGACCGACGTCGACAGCGCCGCGATCGCGATGGTCGCGTAGACCAGCGTCTTGTAGCCGAACACCGGCTTGCGGCTGAACACCGGGAAGATCTCGGTGACGATCCCGAAGAACGGGATCGCGATGATATAGACCTCGGGATGCCCGAAGAACCAGAACAAGTGTTGCCAGAGCAGCACACCGCCGTTGACCGAGTCGTACAGATGCGCACCCAGGATGCGATCGGCGGCGCCGGCGAGGATGGCCGCGGCCAGCACCGGGAAGACCATCAGCACCATGATGCTGGTCACCAGGACGTTCCAGGAGAAGATCGGCATGCGCCACATCGTCATGCCGGGGGCGCGCATCGTGATCACCGTGGTGATGAAGTTGACCGCACCGAGGATCGTGCCGAAGCCGCTGATGCCCAGGCCCATGAACCACAGGTTGCCGCCGGCGCCCGGCGAGAAGGTCGCATTGGCGAGCGGCTGGTAGGCGAACCAGCCGAAGGCGGCCGCGCCCTGCGGGGTGAGGAACCCGGCCGTGGCGATCGTGGAGCCGAACAGGAACAGCCAGAACGCGAATGCGTTCAGCCGCGGGAAGGCGACATCCGGCGCGCCCAGCTGCAGCGGCAGGATCGCGTTGGCGAATCCGGCGAACAGCGGCGTCGCGAACATCAGCAGCATGATCGTGCCGTGCATCGTGAACAGCTGGTTGAACTGGTCCTTAGTCGCCAGGATCTGCATGCCCGGCTCGAACAGCTCAGCGCGGATCAGCAGGGCCATCACGCCGCCGAGCATGAAGAACATCACCGAGGAGATCAGATACATGTAGCCGATCACCTTGTGGTCGGTGGAGGTGATCCACCGCACCACGATGTTGCCCTTCTGCTCCACCCGACTCGCGCTCATCAGCGCGGCCTGTCGTGGCGGAAGAGTGGTGTGGGTGCGCTCTTGTGGCGGGAGTGTTGTCGCCATTTCAGTTATCTCCCTCGTTGCCAGCTGTGTTGGGCACACCAGTGCCCGGCTCATTGCCGAGGCGGCTGTATGCACCGGTGATGTCTCCGGTGTCGCCCTTGTCGCGCAGCTGCGTCAGATACTGCTGATATTCGCCCGCGCTGACCACCTTGACGCGGAACAGCATCGACGAGTGATATTCGCCGCACAGCTCTGCGCACTTGCCCTGATACGTGCCTTCACGCGTCGGGGTGAACGACCACGAGTTGTCGTGGCCGATGTAGAGGTCCTTCTTGTACAGGAAGTCGATGATCCAGAACGAGTGCACCACGTCGCGCGACTCGAGGTCGATGCGGACGGACTCGTTCACCGGCAGGACCAGGGTGGGCAGCGCCTCCTGGTCGACGTTGCCATTCTTGTCGGGCTCGGCCTGCACGCCCATCGTCCAGACCGCGTCCGAGTTGTCGGCGGCCTTGCCGTTGTACTGGAAGTCCCACGACCACTGCTTGCCGATGGCGACCACGGAGACATCCGGGTTGTGGTCGACGGTCTCGATGATCGCCATGTCGCGTGCCGTGAACGAGAACATCCCTGCCACCAGCATGAGCGGGATGACCGTGTAGAAGATCTCGATCGGCATGTTGTAGCGCAGCTGCACCGGCAGGCCGGTCTGGCCCTTGCGCCGGCGATAGGTGACCATCGCCCACAGCATCAGACCCCACGTGACCAGACCGACGATCAGGAGCACGATCCACGAGTTGGTCCACATGCCCGCGACCATGTCGGTGCGGTTGGTGGCCGGCGGTGCGCTCGGGTCCGCGAAGCCTGGCAGGAAGCCATGCAGCTGTGTCGGCGTGCACCCGGCCAGCAGGATGGCGGCGGCACTCCCGATCGGGAGGGCGACCCAGCGGAGGCGTCGTTTCGAGGGCACGGTGCACCTTTCCGGGGTAAGGGAACTCACGGGGCCAGTCTAGAGCAATCTCCCACCGGATTCTGGCCATTCATCCAGGCGGGGCCTACGTTTTCCCCCGTTCCAGCGGCCGCTCGGGGACGCCGATCACCGGCCTCTGTCGGGGGAATCCAGGGCGTGATCAGTGAAAGCTGTCACCGCACGCGCAACCGCCGGCGGCGTTCGGATTGTCGATCGTGAAACCCTGCTCGGAGATCGTGTCTTTGAAGTCGATCGTCGCGCCGTCCAGATACGGGATGCTCATGTCGTCGACGATGACCTCGACGCCGTCGAAGTCGACGGCCTTGTCGCCCTCGAGGTAGCGCTCGTCGAAGTACAGCTGGTAGATCAGCCCGGAACATCCGCCGGGCTGAACGGCCACCCGCAGGCGCAGATCGTCGCGGCCTTCCTGCGCGAGCAGGGATTTGACCTTGTCGGATGCGGCATCGGTCAGCAGCACTCCGTGCTCACGGACGGGCACATCTGCGGTCAGTGCGGTGTCGGTCATGTCATTCCTCCGGGATGTCGGCCTGCGGCAAGGTTTCGGATGGGTCGAGTCTACGCCCGGCGCGCGACACCGGGCCCGGGCCACGCGGGGTGTCCGGGCGGTCAGATCGTGCGCGCGTCCAGCGCCTGCAGCAGCAGCGCCTCGGCGGTCAGGGCGTGGCGGAACGTGTCCAGATGCAACGACTCGTTCGGGCTGTGCGCGCGCGCGTGCGGGTCCTCCACGCCGGTGACCAGGATCTGCGCCTCGGGGAACACGCGCACCAGGTCGGCGATGAACGGGATCGACCCGCCCACGCCCATCTGCACCGGCGCCACCCCGTAGCCGGCCGTCATCGCCTCGCTCGCGGCGCCCACCGCCCACCCGGTGGTGTCGACCAGGAAGCCGTCCCCGAAGTCGGCGCCGGTGAACTCGAGCTGGGCGCCGAACGGTGCGTGCGCGCGCAGGTGCGCGACGATGGCGGCGTAGGCGTCCGCCGCGGCCTGCCCGGGGGCGATCCGCGCGCTGATGACCACGCTGACGGCGGGGGTCAGCGTGTTGGATGCATTGTGCACGGTGGGCGCGTCGATGCCGGTGATCGTGATCGACGGCTTGTTCCAGATCCGGCTGAGGATGCTGCCGCGCCCGATCGGCTGCACTCCGGCGGGCAGCCCCGCCTCGTCACGCAGCGTCGCTTCGGAGTAGTCGGGAGTCGCGGCATCCCGCTCGGCCAGCCCCGGCACGGCGACCGCGCCGTCCTCGTCCCAGAGGGTCGCCAGCAGCGTGACGGCGGCCATCATGGCGTCGGGCACCGCTCCCCCGAACATGCCGGAGTGGGATGCGTGCTCGAGGGTGCGGATGTGCAGCGTGAAGCGCGCGTTGCCGCGCAGCGAGACCGTCACGGCCGGGGTGGCGCCGTCCCAGTTGCCCGAGTCGGCGACCACGATCACGTCGGCGCGCAGCACATCGGCGTGGTCGGCGAGGAACTGGGCGAACGAGCGCGAGCCGGCCTCCTCCTCGCCCTCGATGAACAGTGCGATGCCGAGGTCGAGGTCGTCGCCGAGCACGGCGCGCACGGCGCGCAGCGCGCCGATGTGCACCATGATGCCGGCCTTGTCATCGGCCGCGCCGCGGCCGTACAGCCGGCCGTCGCGCACCGTGGGCTCGAACGGCGGCGACTCCCACAGGCTCTCGTCGCCGACCGGCTGCACGTCGTGGTGGGCGTAGAGCAGGATGGTCGGCCGGCCGTTCCGCGCGGCGCGGGTGGCCAGCACCGCGGGCATGCCGCGCGGCGCCGTGCCGCCCGGCGTGGCGGGGCCGATCGCGGCGTCGGCGATCTGCACCGTGTCGAACAGTCCGGTGCCCTCGGCCAGGGCGCGCACGGCCTCGGCGCTGCGTGCCACCTCGGCGTGATCGAAGCCCTCGAAGGCGACCGACGGAATGCGCACCAGAGCGCCCAGATCGGCCAGGGCTGCGGGGATCGCGTCGGCTGCGGCGGCCGTGACGGCGTCTGCGCGGGACTGTTCGGAAGTCATGCGGGTAATCTTAGAGGCACCCCTGTAGACGAGAACGAGGCCCATCCGTGTCCAAGAAGACCGCCCCTGACGTCGCCGCCGACGCCACCGACGACGCCCAGACGTCCGGCAAGGGCCGCGCCACTCCGACGCGCGCCGAGAAGGAGGCCGCCCGCAGGCGCCCCCTGGTCCCGGACACGAAGGAGGCGCGCGCCCGGCAGAAGGCCGACCTCGCCGCCCAGCGCGAGAAGGCCCGGGTCGGCATGGCCGCCGGCGACGACAAGTATCTGCCCCCGCGCGACAAGGGACCCCAGCGCCGGTTCGTGCGCGACTTCATCGACAGCGGCTACCACATCGGCGAACTGGTGATGCCGCTGATGATCGTGGTGATCCTGGTGACCTTCGTGCAGTCGCTGCCCGTGCTGCAGTTCTATGCGTTCGTGATCCTGTGGGCGTACGTGCTGGCGGTCATCGTCGACATGGTCATCACGTCGACGCGGATCAAGCGCGCCGCGACGCGCAAGTTCGGCAGCCGCCGCGAGAAGGGCCTGGGCTGGTACGGCGCGATGCGCACCATCCAGATGCGGTGGATGCGGCTGCCCAAGCCGCAGGTCAGGCGCGGCCAGCGCCCCGCCTGAGTCCACCGAGCCCGGCGCGGCGGAAGTGGGCTCTGCCGCGTGCGGAGTGGATCCACGCGACCGCGTCCGGTCTGAGCCCGCTCAGCCGCGTGCGGCCAGTCCCCGGTTGATCTGCCGCGCCCACAGTGGGCCGCGGTAGAGGAACGCCGTGTATCCCTGCACCAGGTCGGCACCGGCATCCAGTCGGTCGGCCACGTCGGCGGCCGTCTCGACCCCGCCGACGGCGATCACGGCGAACTCCCGCGGCACGACCTGACGCACCTGGCGCAGCACCGCCAGCGCGCGCTCGCGCAGCGGCGCGCCGGACAGCCCGCCGTCGCCCGCGGCGGCCACGACGGCCGGGTCGGTGACGAGTCCTTCGCGCGAGACCGTGGTGTTGGTCGCGATCAGGCCCGCCAGTCCCAGCTCGACGGCCATCGTGGCGATGGCGACGACCTGGTCATCGGGCAGGTCGGGGGCGATCTTGACCAGCAGCGGCGTCGCACCGGCGGCATCCTGCACCGCCTGCAGCAGCGGGCGCAGCGTTGCCACGGCCTGCAGCCCGCGCAGCCCCGGCGTGTTCGGCGACGAGACGTTGACCGCGAGGTAGTCGGCCAGCGGCGCCAGCAGCGTCGCGCTGCGCACGTAGTCGGCGGTGGCGTCGGCGACGTCCACGACCCGGCTCTTGCCGATGTTCACGCCGATCACGGCCCGGTTGCCGCGGCGGGCGCGGATGGCGCGCAGCCGGGCGGCCGCCGCTTCGGCGCCGTCGTTGTTGAAGCCCATCCGGTTGATCAGGGCACGGTCGGGGATGAGCCGGAACAGTCGCGGCTTGGGGTTGCCGGGCTGCGGGAGGGCCGTGACGGTGCCGACCTCGACGTGCCCGAAGCCGAGTGCGGACAGGCCTGCGAAGCCGACGACGTTCTTGTCGAACCCGGCGGCGACCCCGAACGGCGACGAGAAGATGCGCCCCAGCGCCTGGGTGCGCAGTGTCGGCGCGGGACGGGTCAGCGCCGCGGCCGCCCACGAGAACGGCCGTACGCCCAGGACGCGGATCACGAGCATGCCCGCGTGGTGGGCCAGCTCCGAATCCAGATGCGAGAGGACGGCACGGAACAGGAGCGGATACATCGGTGCCAGCGTACCGGTCAGACGATCCGGTGATCCGCGCGCAGCGCCGCGATGGCGGTCTCGAAGTCCTCGAGCGAATCGAACCCCTGGTAGACGCTGGCGAAGCGGAGATAGGCGACCTCGTCGAGGGCGCGCAGCGGACCGAGGATCGCCAGCCCGATGTCGCCGGCGTCGATCTGCGCGGCGCCGGTGCCGCGCAGCACCTCTTCGACCTGCTGCGCGAGCAGCGCGAGGTCGTCGTCGGTGACCGGCCGGCCCTGGCAGGCCTTGCGCACGCCGGCGGCGACTTTCTCGCGGCTGAACGGCTCGGCCACGCCGGAGCGCTTGAGCACCGACAGGCTCGCGGTCTCGATCGTCGAGAACCGGCCGCCGCATTCCGGGCATTGGCGACGACGACGGATGCTGAGGCCATCCTCGCTGGTGCGCGAATCGATGACCCGGGAATCGGGGTGACGGCAGAAAGGACAGTGCATCAGCGCACAGACTACCCCGTGAACCTGGCCTGGACCGCCTCGCCGTGTGCGGGCAGCGACTCGGCGTCGGCCAGCGTCACGATCTGCGCGGCGACGGTCGACAGCGCGTCGCGGCTGTAGCCGATCACCTGCTGCGGGCGCAGGAAGGTCGCCGCCGACAGGCCGGCAGCGTAGCGGGCCTGCCCTCCCGTGGGCAGCACATGGTTGCTGCCGGCGAGATAGTCACCCAGGCTCACCGGCGAATGCGGGCCGACGAAGATCGCCCCCGCGTTGACGAATTCGCCGGGCCGCGGGTCGGTCAGGTGCAGCTCGAGGTGCTCGGGCGCATAGGCGTTGCTGAACGCGGTGGCGGCGTCCAGATCGTCGACCAGCACGATGGCCGACTGCACGCCGTCCAGCGCCGCGCGCGCCCGGGCGCCGTTGCGGGTGCGACCGACCCGCTCGGCCACCTGCGCGCGCACCGCCCCGGCCAGCCCGGCGTCGGCGGTCACCAGCACGGCGGAGGCCTGCTCGTCGTGCTCGGCCTGGCTGATCAGGTCGACGGCCACGAGCACGGGGTCGGCGCTGTCGTCGGCGACGATGAGGATCTCGGTGGCGCCGGCTTCGGCATCCACCCCGACGATGCCGGCGACGGCGCGCTTGGCGGCGGCCACGAAGTTGTTGCCCGGCCCGGTGACCACATCCACCGGGTCCAGGCCCAGCGTCGGCACCCCGTGGGCGAAGGCGGCGACCGCGCCGGCGCCGCCCATGGCGTAGACCTCGTCGATGCCCAGCAGTGCGGCGGCGGCGAGGATGTCGGGGTGCACGCGCCCGTCGAACGCGGCCTGCGGCGGGGAGGCCAAGGCGACCTGTGCGACGCCGGCGACCTGGGCGGGAACCACGTTCATGATCACGCTGGACGGGTAGACGGCCTTGCCGCCCGGCACGTAGACGCCGGCGCGGCGCACGGGCTGCCAGCGCTGCTCGACCCGGGCGCCGTCACCGAGCTCGGTGACCGCGCCGGCGGGCACCTGGGCGGCCGATGCCTGCCGCACCCGCGCGATCGCCTCTTCCAGCGCCGCGCGCACCCGCCGGTCGCACCCGTTCAGCGCCTCGGCCAGGTGCTCGGCCGGCACGCGGATGGCATGCCCGGACACGTGGTCGAACCGGGTGGCCTGCTCGCGCAGCGCCCGCTCGCCGCGCTCGGCGACGTCCTGCACGATCTCGGCGGCGGCGACCAGCGCATCGGCGCGCGCGGTCTGCGCGCGCGGCACGGCGTTCAGCAGCTCGGGCAGGGTGAGCGTGCGACCGCGAAGGTCGATGGTGCGCAGCATCCCTCCAGAATATCGGGTGGGATGCTGCGCACCGCCTTCGAGTCAGCCCCGGGTGACCTCGGAGGTGTCGTTGAGCACGCCCACGCGGCCGTCCTCGTGGCGGACCACGAACGACGTGCCGCGGTCTTCGATGACCAGCGCCCAAGCGCTCGGGCCGATCCGGAACAGCGGCACGCCGTTCTCGTCGACCACGTCGCGCTCTTCGGGCACCAGCGCCCAGAACGCCTGCTGCGCGGGCGCGGCGGGCTCGGCCTCGGGTACAGCGGCCGGCGGAGCCGCGTCGATGAGCGACGCGAGCCCGCCGTCGCCGTGTCCGCCCTGGTCGGCCGGCGCGGCGTACACCGTGTCGGCCGCTGCCTGCGCGTGCGGTGCGCGGGCCGTGACCGGGCGCGGCGGCCGGGCCGTGACCGGGCGCGCCGCGCGCGCGACGCGGTGGGCGACCGATTCGGGGCGCTGCGCGAAATCCTCCGCCAGGCCCGGGATCAGTCCGGCGAACACCGTGAGCACGACACCGGCCAGCATCAGCACGAATTCGACCCACGGCACCCAGCTGAGCACCCACGGGCCGTTCGAGATGGCGCCGCTGACCTGTGCCCACAGCTGGGTCAGCCACACCACCGCGGCCACCGAGAAGGCGACCGACGCGAACTGGTCCACGCCCAGCGACCCGACCCGGCGGATGCCGCTGGGCGAGAGGCGACGCAGAATGACGAGGAAGACCGCCACGATCGGCACGCCGATCGTGAGGATCCAGGAGATCCCGTTGGTCCACACCGAAGTGAAGGCGAAGGTCGCCGTCGAGAAGAAGGACACCACGAATGCGGCGATCAGCACGCCGCCCATGATCACTTCGCGCAGTGAGAAGGGTCCGACGCCATACTGCGACGCGGCCGCGACCCGGTTCTCGTCGACCGGATCGACCGGCGCGGAGGCGTCCGCAGCACTGTCCTCGGTCGGTCCGCTCAGCTGGTCGTCTGTCACGTGATCTCCTTCCGCTGCGCGCGATCCTGCGCGCGTCGTCCGATCCTACCCGAGCACTATGTCAGACAGTTCGGCCCGAGCAGCCCCTTCAATTCGCCGTACAGATCCGCGCTGACGCGCACCGGCATCGGCACGTCGAACACCTTCGCCGCCCCACCGCGGTGCAGCCGCAGCGTCACTTCGGTCTCGCCCCGGTGGCGCCGGAGCATCTCTGCGAGGTCGGCGACCACCCGCTGGGTGGCGCGGTGCTCGGGGATCGTCAGCGTGAGCGGTCCGGCGGCGTCGACCACGCCGGGGTCGGGGACGTATGCCGACTGGGCGTGCAGGTTCATGCCGTCATCGCGGCGCGAGACCCGGCCGCGCACGACCAGGATCGAGTCGGCCTGCAGCAGCGACTGGAACTCGGTGTAGGTCTTGCCCATGAACATCACCGTGATCTCGCCGTCGAAGTCCTCGACGGTGATCATGCCGTACGGGTTGCCGCTGGATTTGGCGACCCGGTGCTGCACACCGGTGACCAGTCCCGCCACCGTGACCTGGTCGCCGTCGCGGGCGTCCTCACCTGCGAGCAGGTCGTGGATGCTGGTGGATGCCAGTCGTGCCAGCGGGATCTCCAGCCCCGCCAGCGGGTGGTCGGACACGTACAGGCCGAGCATCTCGCGCTCGAAGGCCAGCTTGTCCTTCTTGGTCCACTCCGGCCGCTCGGGCACCTTCGCGGCCTGGGCCGGCTCGTCCTCGCCCCACAGCGCGTCGAAGTCGAAGCCGACCTCGCCGTTGGCCTCGCGGCGCTTGTCGAGCACCGCCGCCTCCGCGGCGTCCTCGTGGATCTCCAGCAGCGCCCGTCGGGTGTCGCCCAACGAGTCGAACGCACCGGCCTTGATCAGCGACTCGACCGTGCGCTTGTTCGCCACGTGCACCGGCACCCGGCGCAGGAAGTCGTGGAACGACGTGTACGGTCCGTCCGCGCGGGCCGCCACGATGCCGTCGACCACGTTCGAGCCGACGTTGCGCACGGCGCCCAGGCCGAACCGGATGTCCTCCCCGACGGCGGCGAAGTACTTGATCGACTCGGACACGTCCGGCGGCAGCACCCGGATGCCCATCCGGCGGCACTCGTTCAGGTAGAGCGCCATCTTGTCCTTGGAGTCGCCGACGCTGGTCAGCAGCGCCGCCATGTACTCGGCCGGGTAGTGCGCCTTCAGATACGCCGTCCAGTACGAGATGACCCCGTATGCCGCCGAGTGCGCCTTGTTGAAGGCGTAGTCCGAGAACGGCAGCAGGATGTCCCAGAGCGTCTTGACGGCGGCATCCGAATAGCCGTTCGCCTTCATGCCGGCCTCGAACCCGGCATACTGCTTGTCGAGCTCGGACTTCTTCTTCTTGCCCATCGCCCGGCGCAGGATGTCGGCCTGACCGAGTGAGAAGCCGGCCACCGCCTGCGCGATCGCCATCACCTGCTCCTGATAGATGATCAGGCCGTAGCTGGTGGACAGGATCTCGGCCAGCGGCTCGGCCAGCTCGGGGTGGATCGGGGTGATCTCCTGCTGACCGTTCTTGCGCAGCGCGTAGTTCGTGTGCGAGTTCGCGCCCATCGGCCCCGGGCGGTACAGCGCGATCAGCGCCGAGATGTCCTCGAACGTATCGGGCTTCATCAGGCGCAGCAAGGCCCGCATCGGGCCGCCGTCGAGCTGGAACACGCCCAGCGTGTCGCCGCGGGAGAGCAGATCGTAGGCCCCGCGGTCATCCAGTGCGAGATCTTCGAGCACCAGGTCGAGGCCGCGGTTGACCTTGATGTTCTCGAGGGCGTCGCCGACGATGGTGAGGTTGCGCAGCCCCAGGAAGTCCATCTTGATCAGGCCGAGCGTCTCGCACGAGGGGTAGTCGAACTGCGTGACCACCTGACCGTCCTGCTCGCGCCGCATGATCGGGATGATGTCGATCAGCGGGTGGCTGGACATGATGACGCCGGCGGCGTGCACGCCCCACTGGCGCTTGAGGTTCTCGAGCCCCAGCGCCGTGTCGAAGACCGTCTTGGCCTCGGGGTCGGTCTGGATCAGGGTGCGGAACTCCCCCGCCTCCTTGTAGCGCGGGTGCGCGGCGTCGAACATGCCGCTCAGCGGCATGTCCTTGCCCATCACCGGCGGCGGCATCGCCTTGGTCAGGCGGTCGCCCATGCTGAACGGGAAGCCGAGCACGCGGCCGGCGTCCTTCAGCGCCTGCTTGGCCTTGATCGTGCCGTACGTGACGATCTGGGCGACCCGGTCGTCGCCGTACTTCTCGGTGACGTAGCCGATCACCTCGGCACGGCGGCGGTCGTCGAAGTCGACGTCGAAGTCGGGCATCGAGACGCGGTCCGGGTTCAGGAACCGCTCGAAGATCAGGCCGTGCTCCAGCGGGTCCAGGTCGGTGATTCGCATCGCGTAGGCGGCCATCGACCCGGCGCCGGAGCCGCGGCCGGGACCGACCCGGATGCCGTTGTCCTTGGCCCAGTTGATGAAGTCGGCGACCACCAGGAAGTAGCCCGGGAAGCCCATCTGCGCGATCACGCCGCACTCGTAGTCGGCGCGCGCGCGGACGGCGTCGGGGATGCCGGCCGGGTAGCGCACGTGCAGGCCGGCCTCGACCTCCTTGATGAACCAGCTCTCCTCGGTCTCACCGGCCGGCACCGGGTAGCGCGGCATGTAGTTGGCGGTGGTGTTGAACTCGACGTTGCAGCGCTCGGCGATCATCAGCGTCGTGTCGCAGGCCTCGGGATGGTCGCGGAAGACCTGGCGCATCTCGGCGGCCGACTTCACGTAGTAGCCATCGCCGTCGAAGCGGAACCGCTTCGGGTCGTCCAGCGTCGAGCCGGACTGCACGCACAGCAGCGCCGAATGGCTGGTGGCATCGTGCTGGTGCGTGTAGTGCAGGTCGTTGGTGGCCACCAGCGGGATCTTCAGATCCTTCGCGATCTTCAGCAGGTCGCCGGTGACCCGCCGCTCGATCTCGAGGCCGTGGTCCATGATCTCGGCGAAATAGTTGTCGCGCCCGAAGATGTCCTGGAACTCGGCCGCCGCCGCCCGCGCGGCGTCGTACTGGCCCAGGCGCAGGCGGGTCTGGATCTCCCCGGACGGGCAGCCGGTGGTGGCGATCAGGCCCTTGCCGTAGCGCTGCAGCACCTCGCGGTCCATCCGCGGCTTGAAGTAGAAGCCCTCCAGGCTCGCCACCGACGACAGCCGGAACAGGTTGTGCATGCCCTCGGTGGTCTCGCTCAGCAGCGTCATGTGCGTGTAGGCGCCCGAGCCCGACACGTCGTCGCTGTTCTGCTCGGGGCCGCCCCAGCGCACCCGCGCCTTGTCGGAGCGGTGCGTGCCCGGCGTCACATACGCTTCGATGCCGATGATCGGCTTGATGCCGGCGGCCTTCGCGGTCTTGTAGAACTCGAACGCGGCGAACGTGTTGCCGTGGTCGGTGACGGCGATCGCCGGCATCTGCAGGCGCACCGCCTCGTCGACCATCGCGCCGATGCGCGCGGCGCCGTCGAGCATCGAGTATTCGCTGTGCACGTGCAGATGAGCGAAGGAGTCGGATGCCACCCCTCGAGTCTACGGTCGGCCGCGGACACGGCAGGTCAGTCCGCGCGCAGCACCTCAAGGGCGTGTGCGAGATCGGCCGGGTAGTCCGCTGTGAAGGCGACCCGGTCGCCGGTGCGCGGATGCGCGAAGGCCAGTCGGTGCGCGTGCAGCCACTGCCGGTGCAGCCCCAGTCGCGCCGCCAGCGTCGGGTCGGCGCCGTAGAGCGGGTCGCCCGCGCAGGGATGCCGGTGCGCGGCCATGTGCACCCGGATCTGGTGGGTGCGGCCGGTCTCCAGGTGGATCTGCAGCAGGGATGCCCCTCGGAACGCCTCGATCGTCTCGTAGTGCGTGACCGAGTCCTTGCCGTCGGGGGTGACGGCGAACTTCCACGGGTGCGAGCGATGCCGGCCGATCGGCGCATCGATCGTGCCTGCCAGCGGGTCGGGGTGGCCCTGCACGACGGCGTGGTAGATCTTCTCCACGGTGCGGTCCTTGAAGGCGCGCTTGAGGGCGACGTAGGCCGGCTCGCTCTTGGCCACGACCATCAGACCGCTGGTGCCGGCATCCAGCCGGTGCACGACTCCGGCGCGCTCGGCCGGGCCCGAGGTCGCGATCCGGAAGCCGGCGGCGGCCAGGGCGCCGACCACGGTGGGGCCGGTCCAGCCGACCGAGGGATGCGCGGCGACGTCGGCAGGCTTGTCTACGACCACGATGTCGTCGTCGTCGAACACGATGCCGAGGTCGGGCACCGCGATCGGCTCGATCCTCGGCTCCGCCCGGGGCGTCCAGGTCACCTCGAGCCACGCACCGGCGCGCAGCCGGTCGGACTTGCCGACGGTGCGGCCGTCCATCTGCACGCCGCCGGCGTCGGCCGCCTCGGCCGCGAAGGTGCGCGAGAAGCCGAGCATCTTGGCCAGCGCGGCATCGACCCGGGTCCCGTCCAGTCCGTCCGGGACCGGCAGCGCGCGCGACTGCATCTCAGTGCTCGGCCGGTGCGTCGTCGGACGCGCGCTTCGCGCGCATGCCGTCCAGGCGCACGCCGAGCACCACCAGGATCGCGACGCCGACCATCATGGTCGTGATGAACATGTCGGCCACGTTGTAGGTGGCCGGCATCATCCACGGCGTGTTGATGAAGTCGACGACGTGCCCGACGCCGAAACCGGGCTCGCGGAACAGCCGGTCACTGAGGTTTCCGAGCACCCCGCCCAGCAGCAGCCCCAGGATGATCGACCACGACCGGGCGCGCACCCGCGTGCCCACCAGGTAGATGATCACCAGCGCGACCACGGCCAGTGCGACGGTGAACACCCCGGTGATGTTGCTGCCGAGCGAGAACGCCGCACCGGAGTTCTTGATCAGGAAGAAGATCAGGAAGTTGCCGACCACGTGCACCGGCTGCTGCATGGGCAGATGCGTCAGCGCCAGATATTTCGCGACCTGGTCGACGATCAGCACCACCGAGGCGAGGAGCACGACGGTGATGCCGACCGTCAGCGTGCGGACCGGTCTGCGCTGGCACAACGGCGTTACAGTCCGACGGCTGCGACCGGGGTCGAGCCCGTGGAGGTCGCCGCCGAATCCAGGTCCTTCAGCTGGCCCTCGATGTAGCTGCGCAGCTGCGCGCGGTAGTCCTTCTCGAAGGCGCGCAGCTCGCCGATCCGGCCCTCCAGAGTGGTGCGCTCGGCCTCGAGCCGCGCCATCTCCTCACGGCCACGGGTCTCGGCCTCGGAGACGATCGAGGTCGCCTGGGCCTGTGCGTCGGCGATCAGCTTGTCGCGCTGCGCCTTGCCCTCGGCGACGTGCTCATCGTGCAGGCGCTGGGCCAGCTCGATGATGCCGGCGCTCTGGCCGGCCCCGTCGATGGGCTCCGGAGCGGGGGTCTCGACCGCTGCCGGTGCGGCCGCGGGAGCCTCAGCCTCGGCGACGGGCGCGGATGCCGCGGCCGGCGTGGCGCCGGACTCATAGGCGGCGAGCTTGGTCTTCAGCTCATCGTTCTCGGCGATGACCTTGCGCCACTCGACGACGATCTCGTCCAGGTAGTCGTCCACCTCATCGGGGTCGAAGCCCTCCTTGAACCGAACGTGCTGGAACTGCTTGGTGACGACGTCATCCGGAGTCAAAGGCATTTCTCTCCTCTTTCGGGCTCGTGCTGCCAGGTGATGCTGGCCGGTATCAGACTATCCGGCAGCGCCGATCGGTTATCTCACACAGCATAGTCGGCGGACTTTGTCGGTGCGAGGGCGCGCTAGGCCGACGCGAACGCGCCGGCGATCGAGATCAGGATGAAGCACGCGATCAGTACGACAGTGAATGCGAAATCGATCGCCACCGGCCCGATCCGCACCGGGCGCAGGAACCGTCGCAGGAATCGCAGCGGCGGATCGGTGACCACGTAGACGGCTTCCGCGGCGACCAGACCGGCGCCGGTGGGCCGCCAGCCGCGGTTGAGCAGCGGCATGAAGTCCAGGATCATCCGGGCGAACAGCACCAGGACGTACAGCCAAAGGAGGATGTTGACGATGTTCGCGACAACGTGGACCGCTCCCACGGTGTCAGGGCTGCGTGAACGGCGTCACTTCGGGGTCGGCCTGCGCCACGGTGCCGTCGCCGGACAGCGCGACGTTCTCCGGCGACAGCAGGAAGACCTTGCTGGTGACCCGCTCGATGCGCCCGTACAGGCCGAGCGAGAGCCCGCTGGCGAAGTCGACCAGCCGACGCGCGTCGGCGTCGCTCATCTGCGACAGGTTGATGATGACCGGGATGCCCTCCCGGAAGTTCTCGGCGATCAGCTGCGCGTCCCGGTACTGCTTCGGGTGCACCGTCAGGATCTCGCTGACCGCGGTGGGCGCGGGCTGGCGCACCACGGCGGGACGGCGGATCGGCGTGACCGGGGCCGCCTTCTCGACGCTCTTCGCGGCGCTGCGGGCGGGCTGGGTTGCCGGCTCCTCCTCGAAGATCTCCTCTTCATCGGCCAGACCCAGGTACACCATGGTCTTCTTCAGCGGGTTCGACATCGCATCCTCCGTTTGCTCGTCTGTAGAAAGGCTAATCGGGCACCGGCCGCGCACCCGTGATTGCCGAGCCGATCCGCAGGTGTGTCGCACCTGCCGCGATCGCCTCGGCGAAATCGGCGGTCATGCCCGCCGAGATCCAGTCGGCATCCGGCACGACCCGGCGCAGCCGCGCCGCGTAACCGGCGAGCCGTGCGAACGCGGCGGCCGGCGGCTCGTCCAGCGGAGCGACGGCCATCACTCCGCGCAGCTGCAGGGTGCGGCATCCGGCGACGTGCTCCGCCAGCGCCTCGATCCCCGCCGGCGCGACGCCGCCCCGATCGGGGTCGGCGGTGAGGTTCACCTGCACCAGCACGTCCAGGACGTCGTCGCCGTCGGCGGCGCGGTCGAGCGCATCGGCCAGCTTGTCGCGGTCGACGGAGTGCACGACGGATGCCGCGGCCCGGATCGCGCGCGCCTTCTTGGTCTGCGCCTGGCCGATGAAGTGCCAGCGCAGGTCCGTCAGCGCTGCGAGCTCCGCCCGCTTGGCCGACAGCTCCTGCTGCCGATTCTCGCCGAGATCGCGCACGCCCAGCCGGTGCAGCCGGGCGACCAGCTGCGCCGGGTGGAACTTCGTCACCACGATGCGGGTGATCGCGGCGGGGTCACGGCCCGCCACCCGCGCCGCGGCGGCGATGCGGGCGTCGACGTCGGCGAGCCGTGCGACCAGGTCGTCCACGTGCTACTTCAGGAAGTCCGGGATGTCGAGGTCGTCGTCGCCGAAGGCCGAGTCGTAGCCGGTCTCGGCGATCACCGAGACCGGAACGGCCGTCTCGTCGTCGGCGGACTCGGAGCCGCGTGCGGCCTCGTCGGCGGGCGTGGAGGGCACCGCCGGGGCGGTGACCGGACGGCTGGCCAGCATCGGCTCGATGCGCTGCTGCGGCTCGCCGCCGTCGAAGCCGGCGGCGATCACCGTCACCCGCACCTCGTCGCCGAGCGTGTCGTCGATGACCGTGCCGAAGATGATGTTGGCCTCGGGGTGCGCCGCCTCCTTGACCAGCTGCGCGGCGTCGTTGATCTCGAAGATGCCCAGATTCGATCCGCCCTGCACCGACAGCAGCACGCCGTGCGCGCCTTCGATGGACGCCTCCAGCAAGGGCGACTCGACGGCCAGCTCGGCGGCCTTGATGGCCCGGTCGGCGCCGCGGGCCGAGCCGATGCCCATCAGTGCGGACCCGGCGCCCTGCATGACCGACTTGACGTCGGCGAAGTCGAGGTTGATCAGACCCGGCGTGGTGATCAGGTCGGTGATGCCCTGAACACCTGCCAGCAGCACCTGGTCGGCGGTGGCGAAGGCCTCGATCATCGAGATGCCGCGGTCGCTGATCTCCAGCAGCCGGTCATTGGGCACCACGATGAGGGTGTCGACCTCCTCCTTCAGCCGGGCGACGCCGGTCTCGGCCTGCGACTGCCGGCGACGGCCCTCGAACGAGAACGGCTTGGTGACCACGCCGATCGTCAGGGCGCCGATCGACTTCGCGATCTTGGCGACCACGGGTGCGCCCCCGGTGCCGGTGCCGCCGCCCTCACCGGCGGTGACGAAGACCATGTCGGCGCCGGCGAGGGCCTCTTCGATCTCTTCGGAGTGGTCCTCCGCCGCACGTCGGCCGACCTCGGGGTCGGCGCCGGCGCCCAGGCCCCGGGTGAGCTCGCGGCCGACGTCGAGCTTGACGTCGGCGTCGCTCATCAGCAGCGCCTGCGCATCCGTGTTGATCGCGATGAATTCGACCCCGCGCAGGCCGAGTTCGATCATGCGGTTGACGGCGTTGACTCCGCCGCCGCCTACGCCGACCACCTTGATCACCGCAAGGTAGTTCTGGTTCTGGCTCATGCCGGCCTCCGTGTCGTCCAAAGCGTGTAAACCTTCAACCTCATCTGGAGGTTTAAAGAATTGCCGAGTATGCAATTCCTTGTGATTGAAGGTAAGCGGCGAACGCGCCGCAATCGGTGACGCGGTGGGCGTGTCGCGCAGATCGCACCCGGATCGACGCGTCAGCGCATCACGATGGCGCCCGGCGACGACACGTCGTACTCGGTGACCTTCGCCGGCGGGCGTGCGGCCATCGCCTTCTGCAGCACCAGTGCCTTCATCGCCGAGTCGTCGGCACTGCCCCAGATGACCTTCGTGCGGGTCTTGCCGAGGGTCAGCGAGACGTCGTCGGGGGTCGAAGCGGACACCGCCGTGACCTGGGATCGGATGCTCGCCGGAAGCGACCGGACCACCTGCCCGGCCGCGGCGAACGCCTCGGAGCCGACGCCGCCGTCGACGCTCAGCACCGGCTGCCCCTTCGGCACGGACGGCGTCGTCGACAGCGCGACTCCGGCGGCGTCGACCAGCGTGTAGCCGGCCGCGCCCTTGACCACGCCCACGGGGGTGCGCTCCACGATCCGCACGACCAGGTCGTGCGGCGGACGCGCCTGCAGCGAGTACGACTGCACCAGTGGGAACCGCACCAGCGCGGCCTTGACCGCCGCCTCGTCCACCAGCGGCAGCGGGGTGCCCAACTGGCCGGCCAGCGCATGCTCGAGGGCGCCGACATCCAACGTCTTCGTGCCCACCACGTCGATCTTCTGCACGGCGAACAGCGGGCTGTAGGCGGCGCCGAGGGTGCCTGCCACCAGCACCGCCAGCGAGATCCCCACGCCGATCCAGACCGCGCGCCGGCGGCGCTGCCGCGCCGTGAACCGGCGCACTTCGGCGCGCAGCGCGCGCCGCCGCGCGCGAGCGGCCCGCCACACATCCCGCACCCGGATCCGCTCGCCCGGCGCGCCGGCGTCATCGCCCGCACCGGCGTCGTCGCGGGCGGCCGGATCGGCCGAGGTGGTCGACAGCGGGATGACCTCGCCGTCCGGCTGCGGCGCCGCATCGGCGCGCGCCGCCGCGCGCGCGGGTGCGTGTGCGGGCGGGGCGGGCAGGGGCGAGGGGCGGCGCATCCGCTATCCCTCCGAGGTGGTCCCGGCCGCCAGGGCCGCCAGCAGCTGCGGGATGATCAGGTTCACGTTGCCGCAGCCGAGCGTGATGATGAAGTCGCCGGCCCGGGCGATGGATGCCGTGTAGTCGGCGGCCTGCTGCCAGTCGGCGACGAAGTGCACCTGCGCGGCATCCGCGAAGTCGTCACTGACCAGTGCCCCGGTCACGCCGGGGATCGGGTCCTCCCGCGCGCCGTACACGTCCAGCACGACGGTCTGGTCGGCGCCGGTCTCGAGCACGTGCGCGAACTCGCGGTGCATCTGCTGCGTGCGCGAATAGGTGTGCGGCTGGTGCAGCGCGATCAGCCGCCCGGAGCCTACGACGGTGCGCGCGGCGGCCAGGGCCGCGGCGACCTCGGTGGGGTGGTGCGCGTAGTCGTCGTAGACGCTGACGCCGCGCACGTCGCCGTGCAGCTGGAACCGGCGCGCCGTGCCGGCGAAGCCCTCCAGCGCCCGCACCGCGGCGGCCAGGCCGTAGCCGAGCGTGAGCAGCACGGCTGCGGCGCCGGCGGCGTTTATCGCGTTGTGCGCGCCGGGTTCGTGCAGCTGCGCGCGCACGTGCGTGCCGCCGTGCGTGAGCGTGAACGCGACCGGTCCGTCGGTGCGGATGTCGGTGACCCGCACGTCGGCGCCGGCGGCCCGGCCGAAGGTGATCACCTGCGCGTGCGTGATGCGTTCGGCCACGCGCAGCGCGCCCGGGTCGTCGGCGCTGATCACGACCGCCTCGCGCGCCTTGTTCGCGAACCGCGCGAACGCGTCGTCGAAGGCTTCGGCGGTGCCGTAGTGGTCGAGGTGGTCCGGGTCGACGTTGGTGATCAGCGCGATCGACGTGTCGTACAGCAGGAAGGTGCCGTCGGACTCGTCCGCCTCGATCACGAACAGATCGTCCGACCCGGTGGCGCTGGAGGTGCCGAGCTGGGTGATCACTCCCCCGCTGACGAAGGTCGGATCGGCATCCAGCGCCTGCAGCGCCGTGACGATCATGCCGGTCGAGGTGGTCTTGCCGTGCGCTCCGGCCACGGAGACCAGGCGGCGCCCGCCGATGAGCCAGTGCAGCGCCTGGGAGCGGTGGATCACGGCCAGTCCGCGCTGCTTCGCCGTGACGAACTCGGGGTTGTCTGGCCAGATCGCGCCGGTGTGGACCACGGTGTCGGCATCGCCCAGATGGGCGGCGTCATGCCCGACGTGCACGTCGGCGCCGAGGGCGGCCAGCGCGCGCAGATTCGCGCTGTCGGCGCGGTCCGATCCCGAGACCCGGATGCCGCGGTCCAGGAACATCCGCGCCAGTCCCGACATCCCCGAGCCGCCGATGCCGATGAAGTGCGCGGCGGTGATGTGCTCGGGGATCGGGAGGGTCAAGTCGGGTCTGATCATGTCGGCTTCCATCCTAAGTTGGCCCCGCCGGGGCGCCGCCGTCCGGCGCGCTGGGAGCTTCCTGCACGCACGTCGGCGATTTGTATTGACACGTCGACACAATGGGTGATACATATGACACATGGATGTCGCCCGCGTCATCATCGACCCGGCTGGCGCCCCGCCCCCGTTCGAGCAGCTGCGCACGCAGCTGCTCGAGGCCGTCGCCTCGGGAGAGCTGGCCGCCGGCGAGCGCCTCCCCACGGTGCGCCGGCTGGCGGAGGACCTCGAGCTGGCACCGGGCACGGTGGCCCGCGCGTACCGCGAGCTCGAGGCATCCGGCGTCATCGAGACGCGCGGCCGGCACGGCAGCTTCGTGAGCCTGGACCGCGACCCGGTGCGCCAGCAGGCGCAGCGCGCCGCGGCCGCGTTCGCCGAGCAGATCCGCACGCTCGGGCTGGGCGCCGACGACGCGCTGTCGATCGCCGCGGCCGCGCTGCGCGCGCAGGCCTAGCCCCGCCCAGGCCTAGCCCCGCCCCCGCCCAGCCCCGCCCGGCCACTGCCGGAGTCGCCCGCGACATCCTGCGGCGGCGTGCAGAACTCCTTCGATCCCGACCCCACACAGATGCGGACCTCCGCGATTCCGCGGCCTTCGGCCGGGCACCCCGGCGGGGCTGCACGGATCGGAGGAGTTCTGCACCGGCGGCGCGCGGTCAGGCCCCGCCAGGCTGCGCCGATCGGAGGAGTTCTGCACCGGCGGCGCGCGGTCAGCGCCCCAGCACCCGGTCGATCTGCGCGATGACGTTGGCGGTTCCGGTGCGCAGGCTGACGGATGCTGCGGACCGGCGCATCGCCTGCAGTGCCGCGTCATCGCCCAGCAGCGGCACCACCTCGGCGCGCACCCGGTCGGCGGTGAAGTCGCCGTCCGGGATGATCCGGGCGGCGCCCGCCGCGACTGCGGAGGCCGCGTTCAGGCTCTGCTCGCCGTTGCCGACGGCGTACGGCACATACACGGCGGGGATGCCGAGGGCGCCGATCTCGCTGACCGTGGCGGCGCCCGAGCGCGCCACGATAAGGTCGGCCAGCGCGAAGGCCAGGTCCATCCGGTCGACGTACCGGCGCAGCGCATACCCGGGCGCGCCGGGGTCGGCCAGGTCGCTGTGCTCCCCCGTCACGTGCAGCAGCTGCCATCCGGCACCGAGCACATCCGACCACGAGCCGCCCAGCGCCTGGTTCAGCCGCAGCGCGCCCTGCGACCCGCCGAACACCAGCAGCGTCGGCAGCGCCGCGTCCAGTCCGAAGTGTGCCGCGGCCTCGGCGCGGGTGGCGTCGCGGTCCAGGTCGACGATCTCGCGGCGCAGCGGCATCCCGACCAGCTCGCCGCCGCGCAGCTTCGTGTTCGCGAACGTGATCCCCACCGCGGCCGCGCGGCGCGCGCCGAGGATGTTGGCCATGCCCGGCTTCGTGTTGGCCTCGTGCACCACGAACGGCACCCGCTCGCGGCGTGCGGCGACGTAGGCGGGCGCCGACGCGTAGCCGCCGAAGCCCACCACGACGCCCACGCCGCGAGTGCGCAGGTGCGCGCGCACCTGCGCGATGGCGCGGCGGAACCGGACCGGGAAGGCCAGCGCAGCGCCGTTCGGGCGGCGCGGGAAGGGCACCTTGTCGACGAACAGCAGCTCGTAGCCGCGGTCGGGCACGAGCCGCGCCTCCAGCCCCTCGCGGGTGCCGAGCACCAGCACCGCGGCGTCGGGCTCGCGCTCGCGCAGTCCGTCGGCCACCGCCAGCAGCGGATTCACGTGGCCCGCGGTGCCCCCGCCGGCCAGCAGATACGTCGTCACCGGACGAGCCTAACCGGCGTGCCGGCGCCGCTGCGGTGCATGCCGCGCCGGCGTCGCCACGGGCGCCGGGGCCGCCGGCAGCGTGCGCGCGAACGACAGCAGCACTCCGCACGCCAGCAGAGTGGACAGCAGCGACGTGCCGCCCTGCGACATGAACGGCAGCGGCACGCCCAGCACCGGGAACAGCCGCAGCACGACGCCGATGTTCAGCAGCGCCTCACCGACGATCCAGATCGTGATGGCACCCGAGACGATGCGCACGAACGAGTCGTTCGTCTTGCGGATCACGTGGAAGGCCCCCACCGCGAACAGGGCGAACAGCACCAGCACGACGCAGCAGCCGATCAGGCCCAGCTCTTCGCCGACGATCGCGAAGATGTAGTCGTTGGCCGCCGCCGGCAGCCAGTCGTACTTCTGCTTGGAGTTGCCCAGGCCCAACCCGAACACGCCGCCGCTGGCCAGCCCCCAGATGCCGTGCAGCGGCTGGTAGCAGGTGTTGTAGTAGTCGGTGCACACCGGGTCGAGGAAGCTCATGATGCGGCGCATCCGGTTCGCACTGGTCAGGGCGAAGGCGGCGAGGCCGAGGATGCCCAGCAGCAGCGGGATGATGAAGATGCGCAGCTTGACGCCGGAGAAGAACAGCGCGGCGATCACGATCAGCACCAGGATCATCACGGTGCCCAGGTCGCCGCCGGCCATCACGGTGGCCATCACCGCCAGCGCGACCGGCACCACCGGGATGAACACGTGCCGCCACAGCCCCAGCAGGGTGCGCTTGCGAAACAGCACGTACCCCAGCCACAGCGCCAGGGTCAGCTTGAGGAACTCGGACGGCTGCGCCTGGAGCCCGGCGATCTGGATCCAGTTGCGGTTGCCGTCGTTCTGGACGCCCAGCGGGGTGAACACCAGCATCTGGAAGACGACCGCGGCGATCAGGCCGGGCCAGGCGATCTTCTTCCAGAACCCCAACGAGAAGCGGCTGACGATGAACATCAGCGGGATGCCGAGGGCGGCGAAGATGCCCTGTTTGAGCACCGCCTCATAGGGCGGCTGCCCGTTGGCCGTGGCCACCGCCGAGGTGGCCGAGAGCACCATCACCAGGCCGAAGCCGGTCAGCATCAGGGTCGTCGAGGCGATCAG
Source organism: Microbacterium kribbense (assembly GCF_039537285.1). Classification (NCBI taxonomy): domain Bacteria; kingdom Bacillati; phylum Actinomycetota; class Actinomycetes; order Micrococcales; family Microbacteriaceae; genus Microbacterium; species Microbacterium kribbense. Next base: position 24,972 of record NZ_BAABAF010000010.1, read on the forward strand.
CAGGAACTCGCTGGGCACCGGCGCGAACACCCGGCCGAGCATCACCCGGGCGGCGAGTCCCCGTCCGGGCGGGTCTGCGTCAGCGGCCCCCCGCGGGGCTCGGGCCGTCGTGCTCGTCACCGCTCCCCCTCGCGATCAGCCGGTGCACGGCCTCGGCGAAGCGCCGGCCGCGGTCGGCGTAGGACTCGAACTGGTCGAACGAGGCGGCAGCTGGGGCCAGCAGCACCACGTCCCCGGCACGCGCCACTTCGGCCGCGATCTGCGCGACCTGCGCCATGACCTCCCCAGTCTCACCGGGATCGACCTCGAACACCGGCACCGCCGGCGCGTGTCGCGCGAACGCCGCGGTGATCGGGGTGCGGTCGGCGCCGATCACGATGGCCGACTTCACCGAGCCGCCGTGGGTGCGCACGAGTTCGCCGATGTCGACGCCCTTGAGCAGTCCCCCGACGATCCAGATCGCGCCCGGGTAGGTGGTCAGCGAGGAGGCCACGGCGTGCGGGTTGGTCGCCTTCGAGTCGTCCACCCAGGTGATGCCGCCCGCGACGGCGACGACCTCGATGCGGTGCGCGTCCAGGTGGAAGTCGACCAGCGCGGCGCGCACGGCCGCCGGGGGCACGTCCAGGGATCGTGCCAGCGCCGCGGCGGCCAGCGCGTTGGCGACGTTGTGCGGGGCGCCCAGGCCTGCCGCGGCGAGGTCGTCGACCGTGCACAGCTCCTGTGCGCTGTGGTGCCGGTCTGCGACGAACGCGCGGTCGACGAGGATGCCGTCCACGACGCCGACGTCGCTGGGGCCGGGCACGCCCAGGCCGAATCCGATCGCCCGGGCGCCCTCGACGACGTCGGCCTCTTCGACCATCTGCCGGGTGGCGGCATCCCCGCGGTTGTACACGCAGGCGACCCGGGTGTTCGCGTACACGACGGCCTTCGCGTCCCGGTAGGCCTGGAACGAGCCGTGCCACTTCAGGTGGTCGGCGGCGAGGTTCAGGCACACGCTCGCGTGCGGCGAGACGGGGTCCGCGTCGCCGGTCTGGTGCGACAGGTACCAGAGCTGGTGGCTGGAGACCTCTACGACCAGCACGTCGAACCCGGCCGGGTCGCGCACGGCGTCGAGGACCGGGATGCCGATGTTGCCGCAGGGTGCGGCCCGCAGGTTGCCCGCGGCCAGCATCGCGGCGGTCATCTGCGTCGTCGTGGTCTTGCCGTTCGTGCCTGTGATGAGCACCCAGTCGGCGGGGCTGCCGTCGGGGCGGACGACCTTGTCGCGCACCCGCCACGCGAGCTCGAGATCCCCCCACAGCGCGATGCCCGCCTCCTGCGCCCAGCGCACGACCGGGTGCGCCGGTGCGAAGCCGGGCGAGGCGATCACCACGTCGGGGTCGAAGTCGACCAGGACGCCGGGCACGGCATCCAGTCCGCCGGTGTGCAGCCGCGCGCCGATGACCGGCAGCAGCCGCGCGTACTGCGGGTCGGCGTGCTCGGTGACCACCAGCACGTCGGCGCCGAGCTCGGCGAGCGTGTCGGCGACCGAGAAGCCGGTCACCGACAGCCCGAGCACGGCGACGCGCAGCCCGGACCAGTCGGCGCGCCAGCTGGTGAGCGCATCCAGCCGCGGGCTCATGTGCGCGAGAGCCATTCGACGTAGAACAGGCCCACGCCGCTGACGGCGAGCATCCCGGCGATGATCCACATCCGCACCACGATCGTGATCTCGGGCCAGCCGCGCATCTCGAGATGATGATGGACGGGGCTCATCAGGAACAGCCGCTTGCCGCGGGTCAGCTTGAAGTACACGCGCTGCAGGATGACCGAACCGGTGCCGATGATGAAGGCGCCGGCGATCAGCGCGGCCAGCACCTCGGTGTGCGAGAGGATCGAGATCGCCGCGACCACGCCGCCGATGGCCATCGAGCCGACATCGCCCATGAACACCTTCGCCTTGGGCGCGTTCCACCACAGAAACCCGACCAGCGCACTCACGAACGACGCGGCGAAGATCGTCAGATCGAGGGGGTCGCGGGTGGCGTAGCAGGCGGGCTGGTACATATCGACCAGTCCCTGACCCGTGCACGCCTGGTTGAACTGCCAGAACGTGGTCAGGCTCAGCGCGGCGATCGTGAAGATGCCGATCCCGGTGGCCAGCCCGTCCAGTCCGTCGGTGACGTTCGTGCTGTTGGACCAGGCCACGCCGATGAAGCTGACCCACAGCAGGTACACGATCCACCCGATGATCGGGCCGAGCGCGAAGAAGTACAGCACCGGCACGTCGCGGAACACCGAGACGTACCCGGATGCCGGGGTCTGCCGGTACGCGTCCGGGAAGTTCAGCGCGATGATGCCGAACGGCACCGTGACGACGATCTGCCCGACGATCTTGCGCCAGCCGGAAAGACCCAGGCTGCGCTTGCTGCGCACCTTCATCAGGTCGTCGATGAAGCCGACGACGCCGAACCCGACCATCATCCAGACCGCCAGCAGCCCGGACGCCGTGGGCGGATTGTTGCCGACGAAGGCGCCGACCAGGTAGCCGACGATCGCCCCGACGATGAAGATCGTGCCGCCCATCGTGGCGGTGCCGCGCTTGGCGGCGTGGCTCGGGTTGCGGATGTCCTCCGGCGTGCGGATGACCTGCCCCCATCCCCAGGCGCGGAACAGGCGCAGGAAGACCGGCGTGAGGAACAGCGTGAATGCCAGCGAGACCGCCGCGGCCGTCAGGAGTGATCTCACGAGAACGATTCTCCCAGACGATCGCCGAGAAACCGCAGGCCTGCCGCGTTGGACGACTTCACCAGCACCCGGTCGCCGTCGCGCAGCTCGGTCAGCAGATAGTCGTAGGCCTCGTCGGCGGTCGCGAAGTACACCGCCTCGTTGTCCCAGGACCCTTCGGCGACCGCCGAGAGGAACAGCCGGCGCGCTTCGGGGCCGATCACCACGATGCGCTGGATGCGCAGCCGCACCGCCAGCTCGCCGATGCGGTCGTGCGCTTCGCCGGCGTACTCGCCCAGCTCGCTCATCGCCCCGAGCACCGCGACGGTGCGCTCGCCCGGCCCGGTGATCTGCGCGAGAGTGCGCAGCGCGGCGACCATCGAATCGGGGCTCGCGTTGTAGGCGTCGTTGATGATGCGCACCCGTTGTCCGCCCATCGGCTGCATGCGCCACCGTTCGGCCAGTTCGACCGTCTCCAGCCGGGCCACGGCATCGGCCGGCGACACGCCGAGGGCGACGGCGGCGGTCAGTGCGGCCATCGCGTTCATGACGTGGTGGGCGCCCAGCACCTGCAGCCGGAGCGGGAGCTGCTCGTCGTCCACCGTCAGCACGCAGCGGGTGCCGGCGGCGTCGGTCTCGATGTCGCCGGCGCGCACGTCGGCTGCCGCGGTGGTGCCGAACCAGCGCACGGCGATGCCCCGTTCGGCGGCGCCGGCGGCCATCGCGGCGACCCGCGGGTCGTCGGCGTTGAGCACCGCCAGTCCCCCGGGGCGGACGGCTGCGACCAGCTCGGCCTTCGCGCGCGCGGTCTCTTCGATGCCGCCGAATCCGCCGGCGTGGGCCATCCCGACCATCAGCACGACACCGATGTCGGGGGTCACGAGGCCGGCCAGCTTCGCGATCGCGCCGGGGCCGGAAGCACCGAACTCGCAGACCAGGAAGCGCGTGGATGCCTGCACCCGCAGCATGGTCAGGGGCGCGCCGACCTCGTTGTTGTACGACGCGCGCGGCGCCACGGTCTCGCCCTCGTCGGAGAGGATGCGGGCGAGCAGGTTCTTGGTCGTGGTCTTGCCGTTGGAGCCGGTGATCCCGACGATGCGCAGGGTGCCCTCGGCGCGCACGCGGGCCACGACCATGCGGGCCAGGTCCGCCAGCGCCTGCACCGCGTCGGCGACGACGATCTGCGAGATCGGCGCATCGACGACGTGCTCGACGATCGCCAGGGCGGCGCCGGCGCCGGCCGCGGCATCCACGAACAGGTGGCCGTCGGTGACCTCGCCGGGCTTGGCGACGAAGATGTCGCCGGCACCGAGGTTGCGCGAGTCGGTGTCGACGGTGCCGGAGACGACGGTGTCGGCGGTGGCGGTGCCGGCCGGCTGCAGCCGGCCGCTGGTGGCATGGGCGATCTGGGCAAGGGTGAGTGCGATCATGAGTGCGGTGCGGCCTCAGCCGAACTTCGGCAGCATGGTCGGCTTGGTCGTGGACGGCATGACCCGGTAGTTCTTCAGCACCTGGGTCATCGCCTTCTGGAATGTGGGCGCATTGGCCGAGGACGACTTTACCGCAGTCGGCTGATTCAGCGTCACGGCGACCAGGTACTGGGGGTCGTTCGCCGGGGCGAAGCCGATCATGGTGGTGTAGTAGACGCCGTTCAGGTAGCGGCCGTTCTCGGCGATCTGGCCGGTGCCGGTCTTCACGCCGATCCGATAGCCGGGGATCTTGATCATGTTGGCGTAGGTGGCCTGCATTGCGACGTTCTCGAGGATCTCGCGCATGTCGGCCGAGGTCTTCTTGCTGATCACGCGCGTCGGCTTGGGCTCTTTCGGGGTGATCACGGTGCCGTCGGGCTTGGTGCACGACTCGACCAGCTGCAGCGGCATCTTCACGCCGTCGTTGATGATGCCGTCGTACGCGCCGAGCAGTTCGGGCACCGTCGTGGTCAGACCCTGCCCGTACGCGGTGTCATAGCGCATCTGGTTGCTCCAGTCGGCCACCGGGTGCACGACGCCCTTGGTCTCGCCGAGGAAGTGCACGGCGCTGCCGGAGCCGATGCCGAACTTCTTCAGGTAGTCGTAGCGCACCGTGTTGCCGACCCGCTGGCTGAACACCGAGGCGCCGGCGTTGGACGAGTCGATCAGCACGCCCGCCAGCGTGTAGTCGTAGGTCGGGTGCGTGAACGCGTCGCGCACCACGGCGCCGTTGGGGAAGTGCACGACTCCGGGCACTTCGGCGGTGGACAGCGGGGTCTGGCCGCCGGCGTCGATCAGGGTCGAGGCGGTGATGCCCTTGAACGTCGAACCGGGCTCGAACTGCCAGCCGAAGATGTGGCTGTTCAGATACGACCCGGGCGCGGTGATGTCGTTCGGGTCCACGGCCGGGTATTCCGCCGCGGCGCGGATCTTGCCGGTCTTGACCTCGACGACGGTGACCGTGGCGAACTTGGCGTGCATCTGCTGGGTGGCCTGCTTGGCCAGCTGGGTCATGTACCACTGCAGGTCGAGGTCGATCGTCAGCCGCACGGTGCCGCCGTTGACGGCGGGCTTCTCGGTGTCGGTGCCGGGGATGATCACCCCGTCCTTGCCCTTCTGAAAGCTCAGCGAGCCGTCCTTGGGCGCCAGGCAGGAGTTCTCCATGTTCTCGACCCCGGCGAACTTGCCGTCGCCGTACGAGTAGCCGATCAGGTTGCCGCCGACGGCGCCGTTCGGGTAGCTGCGCGAGGGCTGCGGCGTGCAGCTGACGAAGTCGGCGCCCAGGGCCGCGATCTCGCGGTACTGCTCGGTGGTCAGGCCGCTCTTCAGCGGCGCATACTGCGCCGTGGGGTCGGCGGTCAGCGCGTCGGAGACGATCCGGCGCACCACGTCCACGCTCTGCCCGGTGATGTGCGCGACCTCGCTGGACAGCTCCGGCCAGGTGACCTTGACCGTGCCGCCGCCCGCGGTGTGCCGTGAGATGGTGCGCACGTTCACCGGTGAGAACTGGCAGGTGTAGTCGAGCGCGCTGACCGCCAGCGGCTGGCCCTGGTCGTCGACGATCGATCCGCGGGTGCCGGCCAGCACCTTGCTCGCGCCGAGCCCGTAGGCCATCGCGCTGGAGATGTTCTCCTTCGCGTTGACGACCTGGATGTCGACCAGTCGCACGACGAACGCGCACAGCACGATCAGCACGACAGCCAGTGCGATGACGGTGCGTCGCCGGGGGCTGCGAGAGGTGTGCGTCGTCATGTACTCAGTGTGTGCGCACCGTGGGCAGTCCGTCGGTCACCGGCACGGGTGTCACGTTTTTCAGTGCCGAAGTGGTCTTCGCGGCGGACCCCTCGATGGTCGCGGCCGGGTCGGTGACCAGCGGTGTCGTCGCGATGAGCTTGTTGGCCACGGCGCCGCGGTGCAGCGGGTCGACGCTGGAGTAGTAGCCGGAGGCCTTCGACGCCCCCAGGATCTTGCCGTCGCTCAGGCGCAGGTAGCTGGGTGACTGGTTGATCACCATGCCGAGGGCCGATGCGTTGGCGGCCAGGTACTGCGGCGAGCCGAGCCCGGCGACCTCGTCGTGCAGAATCTGCTTCTGCCAGGTGAGCTGGCGCTGCTGGGTGGTCAGCGCGGCCAGCTCGTACGAGCTCTGGGTGGACATCACCGAGATCGCCATCTGGGCCCCGACGATCGACAGCGCGCCGAGCACGGCCACCACACCATAGGCCAGCCGCGGCTTGCGGCGCCGGGCCGGGGCATCCAGCGCCCGCAACCGGCGCGCACGGCGCTGGTCGGGCCGCCCTGCGGGGACCGGCAGTGATCGGGCGGTTGCGACGCTGCTCATGCGGTCTCCTTGCCGGGCTCCGGCCGGACGCGTTCGATGGCGCGCAGGCGGACGGGGGTGGCGCGCGGATTGCGCGCGCGCTCCTGGTCGGATGCCAGTTCGGCGCCCTTGACCAGCGGACGGAAGCGGGGGGCGTGCTCCGGCAGCTCGACGGGCAGGCCGGCCGGAGCGGTGGATGCCGATGCCCGGGCGAACGCCCGTTTGACGAGGCGGTCCTCCAGCGACTGGTAGGCGAGCACCACGATGCGGCCGCCCACCTTCAGGCTCGACAGGGCGGCGGGGATCGCCCGCTCGAGCACGGACAGCTCGGCGTTGACCTCGATGCGCAGCGCCTGGAACACCCGCTTGGCCGGGTGACCGGTGCGGCGGGCGGCGGCGGGCGTGGCGTCGATCAGGATCTGCACCAGCTGGCCGGAGCGTTCGATCGGGGTCAGCGCACGGGCGGCGATGATGGCGCGGGCGTAGCGGCCGGCGAGCTTCTCTTCGCCGTAGCGCTCGAAGATGCGGCGCAGGTCGCCTTCGCCGTAGCCGGCGACGACCTCGGCCGCCGTCATCCCGGTGGTCTGGTCCATCCGCATGTCCAGCGGCGCGTCGTGCGAATACGCGAAGCCGCGGTCTGCTTCATCCAGCTGCAGCGACGAGACGCCGAGGTCGAACAGGATGCCGTCCACGCCGTCGGTGCCGGTGCCGGCGATGGCCGCGGCGATCCCGTCATAGACGGTGTGCACGAGGGTGAGCCGGTCGGCGAAGCGCTCCAGCCGGCGCCCGGCGATGGCCAGGGCATCCCGGTCGCGGTCCAGCCCGATCAGGTGCAGGCCACCGAAGCGCTGCAGCAGGGCTTCGGCGTGCCCGCCCATGCCGAGCGTGGCATCGACCAGCACAGCGCCCTCGTGCGAGACGGCGGGGGCCAGCAGCTCGATGCAGCGTTCCAGGAAGACCGGGGTGTGGATGTCGCGGATGTCCATCGGCGGTGTCGGGGCCCGTTCCCGAATCGTGATCCCCATCCGCTCTGACCTGCCACCGGGGAAGTGCGTCAGGGCGTGAGCGGCTGGGCATCACGATCAGGGATCAGAACAGTCCCGGAATCACCTCCTGCTCCATCTCGGCGTAGCCTTCCTCGTTGCTTTCGGCATAGGCGTTCCAGCTCGCGGCATCCCAGATCTCGGCGTGCGCGCCGACGCCCGTGACGACGAGCTCCCGCTCGAGCCCGGCGTAGGTGCGCAGGGTCGGCGGGATCGTGATCCGGTTCTGGCCGTCGGGCTTCTCGGCGCTCGCGCCGGAGAGGAACATGCGCAGGAAGTCGCGGGCCTGCTTGTTGCTCAGCGGCGCCTCGCGGATGCGCTCGTGCACGCGCTCGAACTCTTCAGTCGAGAACACGTACAGGCAGCGTTCCTGGCCGCGGGTGACGACGATGCCCGCGCCGAGGTCGTCGCGGAACTTCGACGGCAGGATGACCCGGCCCTTGTCGTCGAGCTTCGGAGTATGCGTTCCGAGCAACATCGCCAGTCACCCCCTTCGTCACGGCCCCCCGTGAGGTTGCGCCCCACTTTACTCCACTATCCCCCACTTCACCACCATTTTGACGTCGATCGCCCCACTTCACTTGCGAGGCGTGGCGTTTGGGCGGTGTTCCGGCCCGGGCGCGGGGGGCGGCGCGGGCGCAGCGCGCCGTGGCCCGGCCCGCGCCCGGGCACAAAAAAACACCGACCCGGAGGTCGGTGTGGGTGGTGCCGGGACGAGCCCGGTCGAATCAGTGGTTGTCTTGGCGGCGATCCCAGCGGTTGTTCATCCGGTCCATGAAGGACGCCGCCGGCTTGGCGGCATCCGCCGTGTGCGGTTGCGGAATCGACTTGGCCGCTGATCGCGTCGGCGTCACTGCCAGGACCACGCCACCGAGCATGATGACGAATCCGATGACACCGATCACGGCCAGCGGAACGGCGACTCCGGCGATCAGACCGCCGAGGCCGACAAGCACCAGTACGGTGCCGTACACGATGTTGCGATAGCTGAACGTGCGGCCATCGCGCGGCGCGTGAACGACATCGGCGTCACTGTGCATGAGATGACGTTCCATCTCATCGAGCAGACGCTGCTCTTGTTCGGAGAGTGGCATGCATCCCCCTCGGGTGACTTAGTTCTCTCAAGTCTACTCGTGGCTTGGATCACTAGGCTAGGCCCGTGCCAGCCTTCCCCGACCCTATCGCGGCCGTTTCTCAGCAACTGGATGACTTCTTCACGGCTCAGCGGCAGGCCACGTCCGATTTCGGCTCCGAATCGGACATGTTGATGGATGCCGCGGCGGCCGCCGCCGGCGGCGGCAAGCGCGTGCGCGCCCGCTTCTGCATCGCCGGATTCCAGGCCGTCGCCGATGTCGGCCGCGCCGAGCCCGGCGACATCCCGCGCCAGGTGATCACCGCCGCCGCAGCGCTCGAGCTGTTCCATGCCGCCGCCCTGGTGCACGACGACATCATCGACAACTCCGACATCCGGCGCGGCCGCCCCGCCGCACACCGTCGCCTCGAGGCCGAGCACCGCGACGCCGGCTGGCAGGGCGACGCCGACGCATTCGGGCGCGCGGGCGCGATCCTGCTCGGCGACCTGCTGGTGGCCTTCAGCGACGACCTGCTCGAGCGCGGGCTGCAGGACCTGCCGCCGGGCATCGCGCACAGTGCGCGTCGGCAGTATGCCACGATGCGCCGGGATGTCACGATCGGCCAGTTCCTCGACGTCGCCGAGGAGTCCGCCCACGCCACCGCGCCCGACGGCGACCAGGCCGAGCGCGCGCTGCGGGTGGCCTCGCTGAAGTCCGCGCGGTACAGCGTCGAGCAGCCGCTGCTGATCGGCGCACGCCTGGCCGGCGCCGACGCCGCCGCCCTGGACGCGCTGTCGGCGTACGGGCATCCGATAGGCATGGCGTTCCAGCTGCGCGACGACGTGCTCGGGGTGTTCGGCGATGAGACGGTGACCGGCAAGCCCGCCGGCGGCGACCTGCGCGAGGGCAAGCGCACCGTGCTCATCGCGTACGCGCGCGAGGCGCTCGGCACGGGCGCGCGGCGCCTGCTGGACGAGCTGGTCGGCGATCCCGAACTGGATGCCGGGCAGATCGCCGCACTGCAGTCGACGATCGTCGACACCGGCGCGCTGGAGCGCGTCGAGCAGCTCATCGAGCGCTACGTGCACACCGCCGACCGGGCACTGTCCGGCGCCCGGCTGGGCAACGCCGCCGTCAGCCGGCTGCGCGACCTCGCGCGCGCCGCGGCCGTCCGAGCTGCATGAGCAGGACCAGACTGCCGCAAGGGTCGCCGGGCTGGGTGGCGGGTCAGGCGAGCGTGCGCGCCACGCGGCGCACTTCGCTCTTGCGTCCGGCGCGCAGCGCCTCCAGCGGTGCGATGCCGATGGAGTCCTCGGGCGCGAACAGCCAGTCGATCGCCTCGTCGTCCGTGAACCCGATGTCGTGCAGCACGAACAGCGTCCCGCGCAGCGACCCCAGCGGCGCGCCGTCGACGAGGAACGCCGCCGGAACGCGGAATCCGCCCGCCCGTGTCGAGCCGACCAGCTGTCGGTCATCGAGCATCCGCCGCACGCGACCGGGCGTCTCACCCGTCGCATCGGCCACCTCGGCGAGGGTCAGCCATTCGATCTGCGCGGGCGCTTCGTTCTCACCGGTCATCCCGCCACTATCTCACGCGAGCGGTGCCTCGGCATCCTTCATCCACTCCAGTCACACGGGCCACATCAATATCACGCGTTGACACGAAACAACATCCGTGACACGGTGTGTTAGTCACCGAGGGGGAAACTCGTGCCACATTCGCACATCTTCAATCGACGCGCCGCAGCGGTCGCGCTGCCGGCGGCGATCGCCGGTTCACTCGCGCTGTCGCTGGCCGGCGCACCCGCCCACGCCGCCGAAGCGGCGCAGCCGCGGCACCCGATGGCACCGCATTCGCCGGCCACGGCGGCGGCCGCAACAGGGCTGGCTCAGATGTCGCCGGACGCGCTGGCGGCGGCCGGCGCACTGGCCGCAGCGGCCATCGTGCCGATCTCGGTGACGCCGTTCGCGCGCACCGTCCCGGCGACCTACAAGATCGTCCGCGGCGACACGGTCAGCGCGATCGCGGCGCGGTTCGGGCTGCGCACCACCGATGTGCTCGCGTGGAACAAGCTCGGCTGGTCGTCGGTGATCTATCCCGGCCAGACACTGCGCCTGAAGCCCACCAGCAGCGTCGCGAAGGCGCCGGCGCACAAACCGACCACCAAGCCGGCGGCGCACCGGCCCGCGGCCAAGCCGACCGGCACGGCCGGCTACACCGTGCGCTCGGGCGACACCGTCAGCGCGATCGCGCGCCGGTTCGGGCAGTCCACGCAGGCGGTGCTGACGGCGAACAAGCTGCGGTGGTCATCGATCATCTATCCCGGGCAGAAGCTCGTGATCCCGGGCCAGGCCGCACGGCCTGCCGCCGCCCCACCGGCGCCGAAGCCGGCACCCAGGCCCACGCCGGCTGCCGCCAATCCGGCCCCGGCGAACCAGCCTGCCCCGGCATCGGTCGGCGCCGACTCCTACGTCGTGCGCGCGGGCGACACGATGTCGGCGATCGCGGCGCGCAACGGCGTCAGTGTGACTGCGCTGCTGAGCGCGAACGGGATGGACTGGGCATCCATCATCTATCCCGGCCAGCAGATCCGCATCCCCTCCAGCGGCATCCCGGGCCTGTCCACCGACCAGGCCGCCAACGCGCGCCTGATCGCACGGATCGGCCGGCAGCTGGGCGTCTCGGACCGCGGCATCGCCATCGCCCTGGGCACCTCGATGCAGGAATCCGGGCTGCGCAACCTCGACTACGGCGACCGCGACTCGCTGGGCCTGTTCCAGCAGCGGCCCAGCACCGGCTGGGGCACCGCGGCGCAGGTGCGCGACCCCGACCGCTCGATCCGGGCGTTCTTCGGCGGCGCCGGCAACCCGAACCGCGGCAAGACCCGCGGCCTGCTCGACATTTCGGGCTGGCAGCAGATGGACTTCGCCGACGCGGCCCAGGCCGTGCAGATCTCGGCATATCCGAGCCTGTACGCGCAGTGGGAGAAGCCGGCCTATGCGTGGCTGGCCGCGATCGGCTGAGCGCCGCATCGTCGTGCGGCAGGTGTCAGGGGTGAGCCGCTCCCCGGCTGGGCGGCCTGCTCTTCGTAGACTCGCAGGGTGAGCACGAGTCAGCAGGCCGACCCGCTGATCGGACGTCTGGTCGACGGCCGATACCGGGTGCGCGCGCGCATCGCGCGTGGCGGCATGGCGACCGTGTACGTCGCCACCGACCTGCGCCTGGAGCGCCGGGTCGCACTGAAGGTCATGCACAGCCACCTCAGCGACGACGTCGTCTTCCAGGGCCGGTTCATCCAGGAGGCGCGCGCGGCGGCCCGGCTGGCCGACCCGCACGTGGTGAACGTGTTCGACCAGGGCCAGGACGCCGAGATGGCCTATCTGGTCATGGAGTACCTGCCCGGCATCACACTGCGCGAGCTGCTGCGCGATCAGCGTCGACTCACGGTGGAGCAGACGGTGACGATCATGGATGCCGTCCTGTCCGGCCTCGCTGCCGCCCACCGCGCCGGCATCGTGCACCGCGACGTCAAGCCCGAGAACGTGCTGCTGGCCGAGGACGGCCGCATCAAGATCGGCGACTTCGGCCTGGCCCGGGCCACCACCGCCAACACGGCCAGCGGCCAGATGCTGATGGGCACGATCGCCTACCTTGCCCCCGAACTGGTCACCCGCGGCACCGCCGATGCCCGCAGCGACATCTATTCGCTGGGCATCATGCTCTACGAGATGCTCACCGGCGAGCAGCCCTACCGGGGTGAGCAGCCCATGCAGATCGCCTTCCAGCATGCCACCGATTCGGTGCCGCGGCCGAGCGTGCGAAACCCGGGCGTGCCCGAGCCGCTGGACGAGCTGGTGCTGTGGGCGACCGAGAAGGTGCCCGACGAGCGGCCGGCGGATGCGAGCGAGATGCTCAGCCGGCTGCGCGAGATCGAGCGGCAGCTGGGCATCGCGCCGCAGGTGCAGCGCACCCTCGCGACGTCGGGCCTGGTGCACACCGACCGACTCGACACCGGTGAGATGACCAAGGTGATGCCGGCCGCGGTCCCGCTGGCTCCCGTCGCAGACGGCGATGACAACGCCACCCGGCTGCGCCGGCGCACCCGGGCGCGCCGGGCCAGGGGCGCCTGGCTGTTCACGCTGGTGATCCTGCTGGCGGCTCTGGCGGCCGGCATCGGCTGGTGGTTCGGGTCGGGGCCGGGCTCGCTGATCGCCGTGCCTGCCGTGGCCGGACACACGCTGGCGCAGGCCGAAGACGCGCTGGCCGCGCAGAACCTGGTCGCCACGCACAGCGACGCCTACAGCACGACGGTGCGCGCCGGGACCGTCATCCGCTCCGATCCTGAGGCCGGCACCCGGGTCGACAAGAAGTCGACCGTGCAGCTGATCGTCTCGGATGGCCCGGCGCCGCACCAGCTGCCCGCGCTGGTGGGGATGACCGAGCAGCAGGCGCGCGCCGAGCTGACCCGCGCGAAGGTGACCGTCGGCGACGCGACGTCGTTCTTCACCAAAGCCACCAGCGGCGACGTGATCGCGGCATCCTTCACCGCCACGGGCAGCGACAAGTCCATCGACTGCGCGAAGGGCTGCACCGTGTACGAAGGCGGCAGCGCGAAGCTGTCGGTCTCGCTGGGTCCGATTCCGGATGTCACCGGTCAGCCGATCGCGGCCGCCACCGCGACGCTGGCCGACGTGGACCTGAAGGCGAAGACATCCGAGGCCTTCAGCTCCAGCGTCGCCAGCGGCAGCGTGATCAGCATGGGCGACCGTGCCGGCGGCGGCAACTGGCGGCCCGGCGACACGGTGCCGCTGGTCGTGTCGAAGGGGCCGGCGCTGTTCCCGGTGCCCGATGTCGTGGGCAAGACGCGCGACGGCGCCAAGGCGGCTCTGCAGCAGGCCGGATTCGAGGTCGGCTACAACGCACTGTGGGACTCGGTCGCCGACTCGGCCACCAAGGTCACCGCGCAGGCGCCGGTGGCGAGCAACTCGACCTGCTCGAACGGGTCGCCGACCGCGTGCACGAAGGGTTCCGAGATCTATCTGACGCTGACTCTGACCGTGCCGTTCTAGCGGGGTCTCCGGCCGGGTTCAGGCGGCGTCTGAGCCGGCGCTCTCGCGGTTCACGTCGGAGGGGGCGGGGGCCGCTGACCGGCCCGCATCCCAGCGCCGAGCGTCGCTAAAGCCTCGCCGAGAACGCGCGAACTGCGCGTCCGGCCGGCGTTCTGCGCAGTTTGCGCATTCTCGACCCCGCCTCGGCGACATAGCCCGGCAGCGGCATCCGACCAGCCACCCACGCGCCCTCGACGCCAGACCCCGCCGAAAACGCGCAAACTGCGCACTGAGATCCGCCTTCCGCGCAGTTTGCGCATTCTCGGGGGCACCCGACGCCGTCGTCGCGCGGCGCTCGGCCCGCCCACACGTCCCGACACCGCAGCTGGGGTGCGGCCCTGGCTGCACCCCACCCGCCTTTCACCTCGTCCTGTGCAGCGCCCGGCGCACGCGCTGCGCGAGCGCGGGCATCCCCTCCGGTGCGACATCGTCGGCACCGACGAGCATCACGTGGTACCCGGCATCCTGAAACAGCTGCACGCGCGTCAGATCCCTGCGCCACACCGACTTGTCGACGCGGTGCACGTCGCCGAGGTATTCCAGCAGCACCCGCTCGTCGAGGTAGCCGAGGTCGGGGTGCCGCACACCGGCGGCGGTCAGGATCGCGGGCTGCACGACCGGCTCGGGCAGCCGCGCGGCGACCAGGCCCACCCGCAGCAGCGTCTCGCGCGGAGAGTCGACCGGACTGCGCAGCCGCGGCAGCGCCCAGCGCAGTTTCACGGCACCGCGACGCGACCCGTACCGCTGCGCTGCCGCCTCGAGCTCGGCGAGCGTGGCCAGAGGCTTGTCCCGGCCATGCTTGGTGCGCAGTCCGGAGATCAGGAAGTCCCCGATCGCGACGAGCCACTCGCGGCTGACCTCTCCCCCGCGTTCCGCGGTCATGGCGGCGAGCATCACCCAGGTGTCCGCCGGCGACGTCACCGGCAGGCCGTGTTCGATGCGCCCGAATGCGGCGGGCACGGCGCGCGTCCAGCCGACCACGCCCGGACGCCGCACCGCGGTCGCACCGCTGACGAGCACATGCACGTCGTCGGTCAGCTCCGTCGGCAGCGGGATGCCCCACAATCGCGCCGCGGTCGCGCCGCAGAACTCTGCCGCGCGCGGCAGCACCACGCGCAGATCGGTGCAGCGGTCGATGATGCCGCCGTCGATCCGGCCATCCGTGCCGATCACCCGCAGGCCGTGGAACGGCCGCAACGCCTCAGGCCGCCGCATCCGCGCGTCGGTGAGGCCGGCCGCGCGCCCTTCTGCCACGGTGAAGGCGACCCCGTCCATCCAGTAGGGCAGTGATTCCATCCCTCGATGATGGATGCTGCCGCGCGCTGAAATCCGATATCCACAGGCATTCGCCCAGCCGCCCCTGGTCCAGGCGCCTGTGGAGGAGCCGATGCGGCGGTGCCGGAGCCGCCGAGAACGCGCAAACGGCGCACCATGAGCGGGACCCGCGCAGTTCGCGCATTCTCGACCACGGTCGGGGTGGGACGGCCGGCCCCGGCGCAGAACCACAGCCCCCCTAGCCCCGCCCACGAGCACGCCGACCCAAATCCCGCCGACCCAAACCCCGCCGAGAACGCGCAAACGGCGCACCATGAGCGGGATCCGCGCAGTTCGCGCATTCTGGACGTGATTATGGATGACTTAAGCGGTTCAGACCGCCCACCGATCCACCCGGCTGGTCCAACCCGGCCGGCCCACCCGTCGACCCCCGCCGCCGCCCGACCCAGCCGCCAGGCCGCACCCCAGCCCGCCGCGCCCCGCCCCGCCGGGCCGCGCCCCGCCGGGGCCCTACAGCTTCTCGAGCTCCTGGGCGACCAGGAACGCCAGTTCCAGGCTCTGCATGTGGTTCAGGCGCGGGTCGCACAGCGACTCGTAGCGGGTGGCGAGGGTGTCCTCGTCGATGTGCTCCGACCCGCCCAGGCACTCGGTGACGTCGTCGCCGGTGAGCTCCACGTGGATGCCGCCCGGGTACGTGCCGACCTCGCGATGCGCGTCGAAGAACCCGCGCACCTCGTCGATCACGTCATCGAACCGGCGCGTCTTGTAGCCGGTGGGCGTGGTGATCCCGTTGCCGTGCATGGGGTCGGTGACCCACAGCGGCGTGGCACCGGCATCCTTCACCGCGGCCAGCAGCGGCGGCAGTGCGTCGCGGATGCGGCCCGCACCCATCCGGGTGATGAAGGTCAGCCGGCCGGGCTCGCGGTCCGGATCGAGCTTGTCGATCAGCGCCAGCGCGGCATCGGGCGACGTGGTCGGGCCGAGCTTGACGCCGATGGGATTGCGGATGCGCGAGAAGTAGTCCACGTGCGCGCCGTCCAGATCGCGGGTGCGCTCCCCGATCCACAGGAAGTGCGCCGACGTGTTGTACGGCGTGTCGGTGCGCGAGTCGATGCGCGTCATCGGTCGCTCGTAGTCCATCAGCAGACCCTCGTGCCCGGTGTAGAACTCGACCCGGCGCAGCTCCTCGAAGTCGGCGCCGGCGGCCTGCATGAACTTGATCGCCCGATCGATCTCGGCGGCCAGGTGCTCGTACCGCTGGTTGGCGGGGTTCTTCGCGAAGCCCTGGTTCCAGCTGTGCACCTCGCGCAGGTCGGCGAAGCCACCCTGCGTGAACGCGCGAATCAGGTTCAGGGTCGCGGATGCCGTGTGGTAGCCGCGCAGCAGCCGCTGCGGGTCGGGGCTGCGGGATCCCTCGGTGAAGTCGTAGCCGTTGACGATGTCGCCGCGGTAGGCCGGCAGCGTCACGTCGCCGCGGGTCTCGGTGTCGGACGAGCGCGGCTTGGCGAACTGCCCGGCCATCCGGCCCATCTTGATCACCGGCACGGAGGCGCCGTAGGTGAGCACGACCGCCATCTGCAGCACGGTCTTGATGCGGTTGCGGATCTTGTCGGCCGTGGCGCCCGCGAACGTCTCGGCGCAGTCACCGCCCTGCAGCAGGAAGGCCTTGCCGGCCGCGGCCCGGCCGAGCTTCTCGCGCAGCTGGTCCACCTCGCCGGCGAACACCAGCGGCGGCATCGCGGCGATCTCGGCCGATGCGGCCGTCGCCTCGTCTGCGTCACGCCACTGCGGCTGCTGTTTGATGGGAAGAGTGCGCCAATGATCCAGGGCGTCGAGCTGCTGCAGCATCGACTCAGTCTATCGGGGTCACGGGATGCCCCGACCCGGATGACGGCTTCCCCGACCCGGACGCCCGTCCTTCCGACCCGGATGGCGACCCAGGCGCCGCCCGATCCGCGCGCGCCGCACCGGACGCCGGCCGCGCCGTTGCGGACGCCGGCCGCGCCGAACCGGATGCCGCGCGCGCCGTTGCAGATGCCGCGCGCGCCGCCGAGGACGCCGCGTGCCCCGCCCCCGCATGCTCCGATCCAGACCGCCCGGCACCGCCCGGCATCCGATCCTTCACCGTCGAGGCGTAGACATCCTCGTACTCCTGCTCCCCCAGCCGCTGCAGCGCGATCATGATCTCGTCGACCACCGAGCGCAGGATGTACCGGTCGTTCTCCATACCGGCATACCGTGAGAAGTCCAGCGGCTCGCCGATCACGATGCCCGGGCGCACCAGGCGCGGCAGCCGGCGGCCGATCGGCATCATCGCATCGGTGTCGACCATCACGACCGGCACGACCGGCACGCGCGCCTCCAGCGCCATCCGGGCGATGCCGGTGCGCCCGCGGTAGAGCTTGCCGTCGGGGCTGCGCGTGCCCTCCGGGTAGATGCCCAGCAGCTCGCCGCGGCCGAGCACCTGCAGTCCGGTGTTCAGAGACGCCTCGGATGCCTTGCCCCCGGAGCGGTCGATCGGCAGCTGGCCGGTGGCCTTCATGAACATCCGGGTGGCCCAGCCCTTCAGACCGCGACCGGTAAAGTAGTCGCTCTTTGCCAGGAACGCCATCGGCCGATCGATCAGCAGCGGCAGGAAGATCGAGTCGGCGAACGACAGGTGGTTGCTGGCGAGGATGGCGGCTCCGGTGGCCGGCACGTTGCTGCGGCCCACCACCCACGGGCGGAAGATCCCCTTGAGCACGGGCCCGATCACGACGTACTTCATCAGCCAGTAGAACATCGACGCTTCTCCCTCCCGCGCACCGCTGAAGTCTACCCAGGTGCGCCCGGCGCCCGCGCTGGCGCCACACGGCCCCGACTAGACTCGGAGGCACAGCAACCCGAATCGGTACCGAAGGAGATGCCGGACATGGTCCCCGTCGATAGTGAAGTCCCCGCAATCGTTCCCGCCGACCCCCAGGCCAACATCACCGACCTGCTCGAGAAGCGGGTGCAGGCCACTCCGCAGCTCGCGCTGTTCGCGGTGCCCGACGGCGACGGCTGGCGCGACATCACCGCCGCCGAGTTCCACCGCCAGGTCGTCGAACTGGCCAAGGGGTTCGTCGCCGCCGGCATCGAGCCCGGCGAGAAGGTCGGGTTCATCGCCAGCACCACCTATGAGTGGACGCTCGTCGACTTCGCGCTGTTCTACGCCGGCGCCGTCATGGTGCCGATCTATGAGACCAGCTCGGCCGCGCAGATCCAGTGGAATCTGTCGGATGCCGGTGCCATCGCCTGCATGACCGAGTCGGCCGAGCACTCCGCGCGTCTGGCCGAGGCACAGACCGACCTGCCGCTGATTCGCACCGTCTGGCACATGCACGAAGGCGCGCTGGACGCGCTGCGCACGCAGGGTGCGGACGTGGCCGACGAAGAGATCGAGCGTCGCCGCAACCTCGCCGTCGGCGCCGACATCGCGACCCTGATCTACACGGCCGGCACCACTGGCCGGCCCAAGGGCTGCGTGCTCACGCACAGCAACTTCGTCGAGCTGGCCCGCAACTCCGCGCGTTCGCTGCACGAAGTGGTCGAGATGCCCGGGGCATCCACTCTGCTGTTCATCACCACCGCGCACGTGTTCGCGAGGTTCATCACGATTCTCGACATACACGCGGGCGTGAAAACCGGCCACCAGCCCGACACGAAGCATCTGCTGCCGGCGCTCGGCTCGTTCAAGCCGACGTTCCTGCTGGCCGTGCCGCGCGTGTTCGAGAAGGTCTACAACTCCGCCGAGCAGAAGGCGGAGTCCGGCGGCAAGGGCAGGATCTTCCGCGCGGCTGCGGCGACGGCGGTCGAACGCTCCCGGCTGCGGCAGCAGCGCACGAAGGTGCCGTTCCTGCTCGGGCTGAAGTTCCGACTGTTCGACAAGCTCGTCTACGGCAAGCTGCGCGAGGCGATGGGCGGCCACGTCGTCTATGCGATCTCGGGATCGGCGCCGCTGGGCGACCGGCTCGGGCACTTCTTCGCAAGCCTGGGCATCACGGTGCTGGAGGGCTACGGCCTGACCGAGACCACCGCGCCGGCGACGGTGAATCAGCCGCGCAAAGTCAAGATCGGCACGGTCGGGCCGGTGCTGCCCGGTGTCGGCGTGCGCGTGGCCGATGACGGCGAGGTGCAGGTGCGCGGCATCAACGTCTTCAAGGAGTACTGGCGCAACCCCGAGGCGACCGCGGCCGCGTTCGAGGACGGCTGGTTCCGCACCGGCGACATCGGCGCGTTCGACGATGACGGGTTCCTGACGATCACCGGCCGCAAGAAGGAGATCATCGTCACCGCGGGCGGTAAGAACGTCGCCCCGGCCGCGCTGGAGGATCCGATCCGCGCCAACCCGGTGATCGGCCAGGTCGTCGCGGTCGGCGACCAGCGCCCGTTCATCGCCGCGCTGGTCACGCTCGACTCCGAGATGCTGCCGACGTGGCTGGGCAACAACGGCCTGCCCCAGGACATGTCGCTGGCGGATGCTGCAGCCAACCCGCAGGTGCGCGCCGAGGTGCAGCGCGCCATCGATGCGGCCAACAAGGCGGTCTCGCGGGCCGAGTCGATCCGCAAGTTCACGATCCTGCCGACCGAGTGGACCGAGGCCAGCGGCCACCTGACGCCGAAGATGAGCATCAAGCGCAACGTGATCCTGAAGGACTTCGCCGCCGACATCGACGAGATCTACAACGTGCCGGCCGAGACCACCGGGCTGTCGCTGAAGTAGTCCGCCCCGCCGGCATCCGCCCCGCCGGCATCCGCCCCGCCGGCATCCGCCCCGCCGGCATCCGCCCCGCCGGACACTCCGTCTGCGTGCGGGCGCGGCATCCCGCCCGCGCGCCGCACCCCGCCACGACCTGGCATCCGGCACAGACCGGGTCCGGCGTCGGGCGACGGCCGATATCAGGTCGAGAATGCGCAAACTGCGCGGGGCCGGCCTGTGGCGCGCAGTATGCGCGTTCTCGGCGGCACCCCGGCCATGGCCACGGCAGCCGATCCGCGGGTGGTCGGGTCCCGAACGGGTCCGCCCGGCCCGCGTCCCGACCGGGTCTGCCCGGCCCGGGTCCCGAACGGGTCGCCTGCCGAGCTCAGCCCGACGCGGTCAGAACCACGAGGACTCGCGGATCTCGCGCATCGCGATCCGCCGGGCCGCGGGGTCCAGCCGGTGGATGTACAGCATCCCGTCCAGGTGGTCGGTCTCGTGCTGCAGCGCCTGGGCGATCAGGCCGTCACCCGAGACGACGATCTCGTTGCCGTCGACGTCGATGCCGGTGACGGTGGCGTGCGGGTAGCGCATGACCTCGTGCCACAGACCGGGCACCGACAGGCATCCCTCGCTCACCGGCTCCGGCTCGCCGGAGGTCTCGGTCAGCTCCGGGTTGAGCACGTAGCCGATGTCGCCGTCGATGTTATAGCTGAACGCGCGCAGCGCCACGCCGATCTGCGGGGCGGCGACACCGGCGCGGCCGGGCAGCTCGACAGTGTCGACCAGGTCACGCACGAGCGCGCGCACGCCGTCATCGATCTCAGTGATGGGTGCGCTGACGGCACGGAGTACGGGGTCGCCGAACAGGCGGATCTGCCGAACCGACATCGGGCTAGGCGGCGGCGGCCGTGTCGGGGTGCAGCCCCTCCACCATCGTGACGGCCAGCTCGCGGGCGGCCTGACGGGTGGCCGGCCGCAGGTCGTGGAACGTGATGGCGCTGCCGGTGGCGATCATCGGGTCGTACGGCATCCGCACCACGGCGCGCACGCGCGTCGCAAAGTGCGCGGCGAGCTCGCTCTCGCGCACCAGCGGGGTGCCCGGGCGGGCGCTGTTGAGCACGACGACGGCGCTGCGCACCTGGTCGGCGTAGCCGTTGGTCTCCAGCCACGTCAGCGTCTCGGACGCCAGCCGTGCCTCGTCGATGCTCAGGCCCGAGACGATCACGAGCTGGTCGGCGCGGCCTAGCGTGGCCTCCATCACGGAATGCACGATGCCGGTGCCGGTGTCGGTGAGCACGATCGAGTAGTAGTGCGCGGCGATCTCGGCGACCTGGTCGTAGTCCCGGTCGCTGAAGGCCTCCGACACCCGCGGATCGGAATCGGATGCCAGGACGTCCAGCCGGGTCTCGTCCCGGGCCACGATCGTCGACACGTCGTTGTAGCCGAGCACTTCGTCCTTCATCCGCACCAGGTCGCGCACGGTCTTGCCGCTGGGCCGGGCGATCCGCTCGGCCAGGGTGCCGCGGTCGGGGTTGGCATCGATCGCGATGATGCGGTCGTCGCGGGCATCGGCCAGGGCCATGCCCAGCAGCGCCGTGATCGTGGTCTTGCCCACGCCGCCCTTGCGCGAGAGCACCGGCACGAACCGCGCTCCCCCGGCCAGCGGCGCGCCGATCCGGCGGGTGAGCCGCTTGCGCTCGCGAGCGCGCTTGCCGTCGCCGAGGTTTATGCGCCCGCCCGAGATCGAATAGACGAAGTGCTGCCAGCCGCCCTCGGGCTCGGCCCCGCCGACGCGACCCGGCTCGAGCAGCCGGTCCGCGGTGAGCAGGTCGGAGCTCTCTTCGCCGCCGGTGACCTCCTCCAGACGCTTCGCCGTCAGCGACAGCTCCGGATGCAGAGTGCGCACGTGCTCCAACTGGTGTGCACGGGCGCGGCGCGACGCTTGCTCGCGGTTGTTGTCCATGGCTGCCTCCATCACGGCGGACTCGACGGGTGCGGAACCGACCAGATGCGGCCGGAGGATCGCCGGTGCATGCGGCGCGGAGGCGTCAACGGACGACGCGGTGGCTGCGGAGAACGCCTCGACGTCATCGGCGAACGGGTCGTCGGCGAATGCCTCTTCGGCGAACGCGTCCTCGGCCAGGGCGCTGTCGGTGAACGGGTCGTCGCTGCGCGGCTCGGCGCCGTCGCCGCCGGAGGCGGGGCTGTCGACGGCGGGGCCGTCGATGGATGCCTCCGGCGCGGCACGCTCGG
Organism: Microbacterium kribbense; assembly: GCF_039537285.1. Lineage (NCBI taxonomy): Bacteria > Bacillati > Actinomycetota > Actinomycetes > Micrococcales > Microbacteriaceae > Microbacterium > Microbacterium kribbense. The sequence continues at coordinate 46,940 of NZ_BAABAF010000010.1, forward strand.
CGTCGAATGGCTCGTCCGCGATCGGCTCGACGTCGAACGTCTCGGGCTCGATGGCAAATGGTTCGGGTACATCCGTCTCGGGCTCGATGAGCTCTGCCTCGAACTCCGGCTCCGCGTCGAAGTCGGGCTCGGCGCCGGCCGCGCCGCCGAACGCGGTCTCCGCCTCGAACCCGGGCTCGACCTCCGCCTCGAACGCGGGCTCGGCGCCGGCATCGGACTCGGACTCGGCCCCCACCTCGATGCCGGAGTCAGGCTCGCCGTCGAACGCGGCCGCCGCCTCGAACGCGGGCTCGGCCTCGGCCTCGAGCTCCGGTGCGGCGTCGGACTCAGGCGCCACGTCCGACGCGGGCGCCGCCCCGAACTCGGGCGCCACGCCCGACTCGGGCGCCGCCCCGAACGCGGGTCCCGCCTCGCCCCGAGCCTCGGCGTCGAACTCCGCCTCGGCGTCGAACTCGCGCTCGGCCTCGAACTCCGGCCCAGCATCCAACTCCGCCCCAGCATCCACCCCAGCGGTCTCGTCCGGCGCGTTCACAGCCCCGAAGTCGACCTCGTCGCCGACGATGTCGTCGTCGGGCAGGTCGTCCTCGTCGGACGCGGGCATCGTCACGCTCAGCTGCGCGGTCACGCCACCGAGAAATCCGAGCGCTGCGGTGTCGGTGCTGGTCGTCGCCGACAGCACGCCGGTTTGTGTGTCCGGCTCCCCGGCATCGTGCGGGCTCAGGTCGGGGTGATCAGACGTCAAGGCGGGACTCTCCAGGGCAGGGCGGACTCGGGTGAGCCCACCGACCCAGGTTACTGCCCCGGGTGGATGACGACCAAAAGGTCTCCCGCTTCGACCTGGGCTGTTTCGGGCAGCACGACCCGTTCGATGACTCCGCCGACGGGGGCGGCGATGCCCGCCTCCATCTTCATCGCCTCGATCGATGCGACCGGCTGGCCGGCCTCGACGACATCGCCCTCGGCGACCTTGACGGTCACTGCGCCCGAGAACGGAGCGGCCACCTGGCCCGGCTTGGACGTGTCGGCCTTCTCGGCCTGCCGCGCCTCGACCGCGATCCTGCGATCGCGCACGAACACCGGTCGCAGCTGGCCGTTCAGGGTCGTCATCACCGACCGCATGCCCTTGTCGTCGGCCTCGCCGATGGCCTCGAGTCCGACGTACAGCTGCACGCCGCGCTCGAGCTGCACGACGTGCTCGACGCCCGGGGTGAGGCCGTACAGGTAGTCGGCGGTGTCGAGCATGCTCAGGTCGCCGAACTGCTCGCGCTGCTCGCGATAGGTGCGGGTCGGAGCCGGGAAGAGCAGCTCGTTGAGCATGTGGCGTCGGTCTCCGGATGTCCCGGCCAGCGCCTGCTGCTGCTCGGCGGTGATCGGCGTGACGCCGCCGCGCACCTCGCGGCCGGCCAGCACCTTCGTGCGGAACGGCTCGGGCCACCCGCCGGGCAGATCGCCCAGCTCGCCGGCCATGAACGCCACGACCGACTCCGGCACGTCGTAGCGCTCGGGGTGCTCTTGGAAGTCGGCCGGATCGGCCTTGACGGCAGCCAGATGCAGCGCCAGATCGCCGACGACCTTCGAGGACGGCGTGACCTTCGGCACCCGGCCGAGGATCGCGTCGGCCGCGGCATACATGTCCTCGATGAGCTCGAAGTCATCGCGCAGGCCCAGTGCGATCGCCTGCTGGCGCAGGTTCGACAGCTGCCCACCGGGGATCTCGTGGTGGTACACGCGGCCGGTGGGACCGGGCAGGCCCGACTCGAACGGGTGGTACAGGCGGCGCACCGCCTCCCAGTACGGCTCCAGATCCGAGACCGCCTCCAGGCTCAGCCCGGTGTCGCGCTCGGTGTGCGCGAGCGCTGCCACGAGCGCCGACAGCGACGGCTGGCTGGTCGTGCCCGACATGGGTGCGGCGGCCGCGTCGACGGCATCCGCCCCCGCCGTGCTGGCGGCGACCAGCGTCGCGAGCTGCCCGCCGGCGGTGTCGTGCGTGTGCACGTGCACCGGCAGGTCGAACCGCTCCCGCAGGGCCGTGACGAGCCGCGCCGCCGCAGCCGGACGCAGCAGCCCGGCCATGTCCTTGATCGCGAGGATGTGCGCGCCGCTGGCGACGATCTGCTCGGCCACGCGCAGGTAGTAGTCCAGCGTGTACAGGTCTTCGGCCGGGTTCATCAGGTCGCCGGTGTAGCACAGCGCGACCTCGGCGATCGTGCTGCCGGTGGCCAGCACCGCGTCGATGGCCGGGCGCATCTGGTCGACGTCGTTGAGGGCGTCGAAGATGCGGAAGATGTCGATGCCGCTCGCGGCGGCCTCGTGCACGAACGCGTCCGTGACCTCGGTCGGGTACGGCGTGTAGCCGACCGTGTTGCGCCCGCGCAGCAGCATCTGGATGGCGATGTTCGGCATCGCCTGGCGCAGCGTGTCCAGCCGCTGCCACGGGTCCTCGCCGAGGAAGCGCAGCGCGACGTCATAGGTCGCCCCGCCCCACGCCTCGACGCTGAGCAGCTGCGGCTCCAGCCGTGCGACATACGGCGCGACCCGCGCCAGGTCGCGGGTGCGCACCCGGGTGGCCAGCAGCGACTGGTGCGCGTCGCGGAAGGTGGTCTCGGTCACCGCCAGGGCGGTGCGCGCCCGCAGGTCGGCGGCGAAGCCGGCCGGACCGAGCTTGAGCAGCCGCTGCCGCGAGCCGTCGGGCGCCGGCACGGTCAGATCGATCGTCGGCAGCTTGGCGGCGGGGGCGACGGTGGCCGGGTTCACACCGTGCGGCTTGTTGACGGTGGTGTCCACGAGCCAGTTCAGGATCTTCGTGCCGCGGTCCTTCGAGACCCGCCCGGTCAGCAGCTGCGGCCGCTCGTCGATGAACGACGTCGACAGGTCGCCGGCGAGGAAGTCGGGGTCGTCGAGCACCGCCTTCAGGAACGGGATGTTGGTGGCCACACCCCGGATGCGGAACTCGGCCAGTGCCCGGCGGGCGCGGATGACGGCGGCCGGGAAGTCGCGGCCGCGGCAGATGAGCTTGGCCAGCATCGAGTCGAAGTGCGGGCTGATCTGGGATCCTGCCGCGGTGGTACCGCCGTCCAGGCGGATGCCGGCGCCGCCGGGCGAGCGGTAGGTCGTGATCTTGCCGGTGTCGGGGCGGAAGTTCTGCGCCGGGTCCTCGGTCGTGATGCGGCACTGCAGCGCCGCGCCGCGCAGCCGGATGTCGTCCTGGTGCAGGCCCAGGTCGTCCAGGGTCGCGCCGGCGGCGATGCGCATCTGCGACTGCACCAGGTCGACGTCGGTGACCTCTTCGGTGACGGTGTGCTCGACCTGGATGCGCGGGTTCATCTCGATGAACACGACCTCGCCGGTGCGCGGTCCGGATGTCTCGAGCAAAAACTCCACGGTGCCGGCGTTCTGGTACTGGATCGACTTCGCGAACGCGACGGCATAGCCGTGCAGCGCATGCCGGATGTCGTCGTCCAGGTTCGGCGCCGGAGCGATCTCGACGACCTTCTGGTGGCGGCGCTGCACCGAGCAGTCGCGCTCGAACAGGTGCACGACCTCGCCGGCGCCGTCGGCGAGCACCTGCACCTCGATGTGGCGCGGGCGCAGCACGGCCTGCTCGAGGAACATCCGCGGGTCACCGAACGCGCTGTCGGCCTCGCGCATCGCCTCGGCGATGGCCGGGGCCAGGTCGCCCTTGGTGTCGACCCGCCGCATGCCGCGGCCGCCGCCGCCGGCGACGGCCTTGGCGAACAGCGGGAAGCCGATGTCGTCGGCCTGCGCCAGCAGCTCGTCCACGTCATCGGATGCCTCGGTGGAGCGCAGCACCGGAACACCGGCCTCGACGGCGTGATGCTTGGCCTCGACCTTGTTGCCGGCCATTTCGAGCGCATGCGCCGACGGGCCGATGAACGCGATGCCGTTGGCGGCCGCCCGCTCGGCCAGCTCGGGGTTCTCGGACAGGAAGCCGTAGCCCGGGTAGATGGCATCCGCCCCCGAGGCCAGGGCGACTCGGATGATCTCGGCGACATCGAGGTAGGCCCGCACCGGGTGGCCCGGTTCGCCGATCTGGTACGCCTCGTCGGCCTTCAGCCGGTGCAGTGAGTGCCGGTCTTCATAGGGGTAGACCGCGACCGTGCGCGCTCCCAGCTCATATGCTGCGCGAAAGGCACGGATGGCAATCTCGCCGCGGTTGGCGACCAGGATCTTTCCGAACATGCAGACCCCCGAATGAGCGACGTCGACCCGTCTTGCGACCGGCGTCTGAGTGGCTGAGTGTGCTATCAGCCTAGGGGACGGTAACGTGGTGCCTTGTGCACGTCCTTTCCGTCAGCTCACTCAAGGGCGGCGTCGGCAAGACGACCGTGACCCTGGGCCTCGCATCCGCTGCGTTCGCCCGAGGCGTCAAAACGCTCGTCGTCGACCTCGACCCGCAGTCCGACGTGTCGACCGGGATGGATATCCAGGTCGCGGGGCGGCTGAACATCGCCGACGTCCTGGCCACCCCGAAGGAGAAGGTCGTCCGTCAGGCGATCACCTCCAGCGGCTGGGCGAAGGTGCACCCGGGCACGATCGACGTGCTGATCGGCAGCCCGTCGGCGATCAATTTCGACGGCCCGCACCCGAGCGTGCGCGACGTGTGGAAGCTCGAAGAGGCCCTCGCCGCCGTCGAGTCCGACTACGACCTGGTGCTGGTGGACTGCGCGCCGTCGCTGAACGCGCTGACCCGCACCGCCTGGGCCGCCAGCGACCGGGTGATCGTGGTCACCGAGCCGGGACTGTTCTCGGTCGCGGCCGCCGACCGCGCGCTGCGCGCGATCGAAGAGATCCGCCGCGGGCTCTCACCGCGCCTGCAGCCGCTGGGCATCGTCGTGAACCGGGTGCGCCCGCAGTCGATCGAGCACCAGTTCCGCATCAAGGAGCTGCGCGACATGTTCGGCCCGCTGGTGCTGTCGCCGCAGCTGCCCGAGCGCACGTCGCTGCAGCAGGCGCAGGGCGCCGCCAAGCCGCTGCACATCTGGCCCGGCGACTCCGCGCAGGAGCTCGCCGCCGACTTCGACGCGCTGCTGGACCGCGTCATGCGCGCCGGCCGCATCCCCACCCCGGGTTCCGTCACCGTCTGAACGGTGGATGCCGGCGTGCGGCCGGTGTGCAGCCGAGGCGCCGCTCCCGTTGTGGTCCGCCGGGACGCCGCATCCATTCGCGCTGCGGGTCCGCCGGGGCGCGGCATCCCCGCGCGACGGCCCGCCGGGCCGCCGCATCCACTCGCGCTATCGAACGTCGCACCCGCGCACGTCTTTTCCATGCGCGCGCGCAAGAAAGATGCGCGCGATCGCGCCGGCGCGCGGCGAAGCAGCCCGCGCTACGCCGTGCGGCGCTCGGAAGCAGCCCGCGCTACGCCGTCCGGCGGGAGCGGCGTGCGGCCAGCTCGTCCACCGGGTCGGGGTGCTGCGCGTCGAAGTCGAGCAGCGTCGACTCGACCTCGGTGAGCACCTTGCCCACGGCGATGCCGAACACGCCCTGGCCGCGGCTGACCAGGTCGATGACCTCGTCGTTCGAGGTGCACAGATACACCGACGCGCCGTCGCTCATGAGCGTCGTGCCGGCGAGGTCCTGGATGCCGGCGGCGCGAAGCTGCTCGACCGCGGTGCGGATCTGCTGCAGCGAGATGCCGGTGTCCAGCAGCCGCTTGACGAGCTTCAGCACCAGGATGTCGCGGAAGCCGTACAGCCGCTGCGAACCGGAGCCGCTGGCCCCGCGCACGGTGGGCTCGACCAGCTCGGTGCGCGCCCAGTAGTCCAGCTGGCGGTAGGTGATGCCGGCGGCACGGGCGGCGACGGCGCCGCGATAGCCGACTTCGTGGTCGAGGTCGGGCAGTCCGTCGGTGAACAGGAGGTCGGCGCCGAACCGCTGATCGCCGGTCGTACCCTCAGCGGTCATCGTGTTCCCCCTTCGTCCCGCCCCGCGGGGCTTCTCCCCACGCTAGAGGAGCATTGCGTCCGCGGCAACGACATCCGTTCGCGCGGTCGGCGTGTCGCGCTACCGCAGCAGCTTTTCCAACGCGCTGCGCACGAAGATCGCGCGCACCTCGCCGATGCGCGCCGCCAATTCCGGTGCCAGCTCGCCTGCCCGCCCCCGCGACGAGGCATCCGTGCGCTGCAGCAGCGGAGCGAGCGCCAGCTCGATCAGCGCGACCTCGCGCTCGGCGGACTGGCGCAGCGTGCGCATGTGCCGCGGCTCGATGCCGTGCCGGTCCAGCGCGACCAGGGCGCGCAGCACCGCCAGGCTGTGCTCGCTGTAGGTCTCGGCGCCCGGGATCACCCCGGTGCTGACGGCGTCGTTGAGCAGCTGCGTGCCGGCGCCGGCGGCGGCCAGCAGCTCGGCGCGGCGATAGCGGCGCGGCGCGGGCGTGATCGAGGGCGGCACCACGACGGGCACGGCGGGCTTGCGGCCGGCATCGACATCCGCCATGAACTCGCGGATGCGCGCGAGCGGCAGATAGTGATCGCGCTGCAGAGTCAGCGCCAGGCGCAGCCGCTCGACGTCGCCGCCGGTGAACTTGCGGTAGCCGGACTCGGTGCGCCGCGGCGTGACGATGCCCTGCACCTCGAGGAAGCGCAGCTTGCTGGCGGTCAGCTGTGGGAACTCCGGCGTCAGCCGGGCCAGCACCTGCCCGATGCTCAGTACAGCCCCGGTCGCAGCGGCGCGGCGGGGTGAGGATGCCGCGGCCATCACTGACCCGTGGGCTGCGCGAGGTCCCCAGGCGAAACGAAGAAGTTCAGGCGGAACTTGCCGATCCGCACTTCGGCGCCGTTGACCAGCGTCGCTCGGTCGACACGTTCCCCATTGACGTAGGTGCCGTTCAGCGACCGTTGGTCGACGATCTCGAACCGGTGCGCCTCGCGGGTGATCTCGGCGTGCCGGCGTGAGACGGTGACGTCGTCGAAGAAGATATCGGCCTCGGGATGCCGGCCCACCGTCATGACGTCGGTGTCGAGCAGATAGCGCGCCCCGGCGGTCGGACCCGACCGCACGATCAGCAGTGCCGACCCGGCCGGCAGCGCGTCGATCGCGCCGAGTTCAGCCTCGCTCAGGTCACTGCCGAACGGCACGAACGACAGGTCGGAATCGTGTCCGAATGTCTGGGTCGTGTCGTGGGACGCGTGCGATGCCGCACCGTCGGCAGAGCCTCGGCGGATGCCCCCCGGCTCCTGTCGGCGATTCTCGTCCACTGTCGTCCTCCCGTTCCCCCCCAGACTAACCGATCCGGCACGCCCCGCGGGAACGAAAGAACCGGTCCTCCGACCCTATTCAGAGTGCCCCCTCCGTGTCCACTTTCAGGGCGCGGCGACACCCGCCGAGTAACGGTGCGCCGCATCCCACCCCGGGCCGCGCATAGAGCCCACCCGGGTAAGCTGGCACCCCGTGAGAGTCAAAGCCGCCGCCGCCGTCCTCGCGCTGGCCGCGATCGCCGTTCTCGGCGTCGCCGGCCCCGCTTCCGCCCACGACCAGCTGCTGTCGACCGATCCCGCCGACGGCGCCACCGTCACCGCCCTGCCCGCCGATGTGTCGCTGACCTTCAGCGACGTCGTGCTGGCGGCGGGCAATGAGGCGAACCAGGTGCAGGTGATGGATGCCTCGTGCAAGGTGCTGAACTCGGGCGCCGTGCAGGTGCAGGACAACGTCGTCAGCCAGGCGATCGCAGGAGACGCGACCGGCACGATCACGGTGCTGTGGCGCGTGGTGTCCCGGGACGGGCATCCGGTCTCGGGCGAGTTCACCTTCACAGTGGGCAATGCGAATGCGGCCGCCACGCCGTCGGCCTGTGACACGGCGGCCGCCGCGGCGCCCGAAGCGCCGAGCCAGCCGGCATCCAGCCCCCTGCCGTGGATCATCGGTGCCGTCGTGGTGGCGATCGTCATCGCGGGCGCGGTGTATCTGCTGGTGTCACGATCGCGGCGAACCGACGACCGGTAGGCTAGGAACCATGCCTCATTACGACGTCGTCATCCTCGGCGCGGGCCCCGGCGGGTACGTCGCGGCCGTGCGCAGCGCCCAACTCGGCCTTTCCGTGGCCATCATCGAAGAGAAGTACTGGGGCGGTGTCTGCCTCAACGTGGGCTGCATCCCCTCCAAGGCGCTGCTGAAGAACGCCGACCTCGCCCACCAGGTGCTGCACAAGGCCGACCTGTTCGGCATCTCGGGCGACGTGCACTTCGACTTCGGCGTCGCGTGGGATCGCAGCCGCACGGTGGCCGAGACGCACGTCAAGGGCATCCACTTCCTGATGAAGAAGAACAAGGTCACCGAGTACGAGGGCCGCGGCGCCTTCACCGGCCCGAACGCGATCACGGTCGCCAAGGCCGATGGGTCCAGCGAAGAGGTCACCTTCGACAACGCGATCATCGCGACCGGGTCGAAAGTGCGGAGCCTGCCGGGCGTGAGCATCGGCGGCAACATCGTCACGTTCGAGGAGCAGATCCTCACCCGCGACCTGCCCGCGTCGATCGCGATCGTGGGCGCCGGTGCGATCGGCATGGAGTTCGGCTTCATCCTGCGCAACTTCGGCGTCGAGGTCACGATCATCGAGTACCTCGACCGCGCGCTGCCCAACGAGGACGCCGAGGTCTCGAAGGAGATCACCAAGCAGTACAAGGGCTACGGCATCCCGATCCTCACCTCGACCAAGGTCGAGAAGGTCGAAGACCACGGCGACAAGGTCACCGTCAGCTACACCGGCAAAGACGGTGCCAGCGGCTCGGTCGAGGCCGAGAAGGTGCTCATGTCGGTCGGCTTCGCGCCGAATGTCGAGGGCTTCGGGCTCGAGAACACCGGCGTCAAGCTCACCGAGCGCGGCGCGATCGACATCGACGACTACATGCGCACGAACGTGCCGCACATCTACGCGATCGGCGACGTCACGATGAAGCTGCAGCTGGCCCATGTGGCCGAGGCGCAGGCGGTCGTGGCGGCCGAGACCATCGGCGGCGCCGAGACGATGACCCTGGGTGATTACCGCATGATGCCGCGCGCCACGTTCTGCACGCCGCAGGTCGCGTCGTTCGGGCTGACCGAGCAGCAGGCGCGGGATGCCGGGTACGACGTCAAGGTCGCGAAGTTCCCGTTCTCGGCCAACGGCAAGGCCAACGGCCTGGGCGAGCCGATCGGGTTCGTGAAGCTGATCGCCGACGGCGAGCACCTGGAGCTGCTGGGCGGCCACCTGATCGGGCCGGACGTCTCTGAGCTGCTGCCCGAGCTGACCCTCGCACAGAAGTGGGACCTGACCGCGTTGGAGGCCGCACGCAACGTGCACACGCACCCGACGCTGTCGGAGGGCCTGCAGGAGGCCTTCCACGGCCTGGCCGGACACATGATCAACCTCTAGACTCGCAGACAGTCCCCCGGACTCCGGGAACTCGTGACGCCGCCCTGGAACGAAGCCGAGGGCGGCGTCGCTGATTTCCGGCGGCACCCGCGGTCGTTCTCGCGGCACCCTCGGGCGCCTCGCGGGTGCAGCCAGTCGACACGCTGCGCCCGCACAGAGGCGGTCAGCGCACCAGCATGAACCCCGTGTCGCTGACCGGGATCTCGGCGCCCGTCGTCGTCGCGTCGAACAGGCAGAACTGCACCCACGCGGACCCCGACGCCAGCTCGCCGAAGCCCTGCTCGGTCTGATCGACGGTGAAGGTGGCGACGTGGTTCATCCCGTCGCAGTCCAGCACGCCGGCGTGCGTCTGGCTCCATGCAGCTGACACCCCGGACGAGCCCGCGGTCGCCAGGATCGGGTCGGCGGTGCGATCCGCGGTCTGCTTGACCGAGATCCACAGGCGGATCTGGTCGGCCGCGCCGGTGCAGGTGTACCGGGCCGTGACCGTCGCGGTGGTGGCGCCGGTCTGATGGACGATGCCGACCAGCTGTGCCGAGGTCGACCGCGCAGGCGGTGCGGCCAGGGCGGGCCCGGCGGTGCCGAGCACAGCGAAACCGGCCAGAGCGAACAGCGTGAAGAACTTTCGAGACGTGCGCATGGAGATCCCCTTCGATCCATAAATGGGGCTCGACCAGCGGAATACCGGCCGAACTCCCCCCAGAATGAGGTTCAGACTAGACCTCAGAGCCGCACCGGCGATAGCCCCAATATCGGAGCCCCCGCATCCCGCCCTCGCACGGCGCCGCAGGGCGAAATAGTGCGGTCCCGCCCGCACTGTCGGCGAGGGGGCCGACAGGCGGGCCGGTCAGGCCGAAAGGGCGCGGGCGAGCTTCGAGGTGGATGCCGCGGGCCGGCCGCCGACGGACGCCACCAGCTCGTCCACGCCCGCGAAGAACGCCGTCACGTCGCCGGGTGGCACGGGGCCCAGTTCGACCTCCCACTCCCGCCAGGCCGACTCGCCGCCGGAGCGCTCGTTGCGCGCGGACACATGGTCGTCGACCACCTCGGCGACCTGCGCGCCCGATGCGTCGAACAGCGCATAGGCGACCCGCGCGTTGCGGATCCGCGCGAGCGGCACGAACGGACCGGTCGCCCACGGCGAGACGGCGGCGGCGATGTCGGCGGGAACGCCTTCATCGGCATCCCGCCCGAGCGGCCAGTGGTACTCGTGCCGGCCGTCGACGCCGGGCGTCTTCACATGCCAGCCGGCATCGGGCCCGCCGGCGCGCCGGCGCAGGGCGATGCCGGCGTGCGCGAGCGCCGCCGCGGGGGTGTCGAGGTAACGGGCATCCAGATCACGCGGCTCGGGCTCGCCGACGCGGGTGATGCCGGGCAGCCGGGTCCAGTCCGGCAGTGCCGTGGCCTCGTCGACGTCGTATTTGCGCTCGATCTCGACCGAATGCGCCACCGCGCTCATTCGTCGCGCTGGTCGGGGTCCGGGTCGATCGACTCGGTCGCCTCGACGTAGGCGAACACGGCCTCGGTGGGTCCGTCATGCGCGCCCGTGTTGGCGTCGGAGGTCGCGCGCCGATAGACCAGCTGACCCTCGCCGAACGGCATGATGAGCGAGTCGGAGACCCCCGGTTCGAGGGGGATGATCTGCCCGTCGAGCGGGCCGCCGGCGAGGCGTGCGATTGCCATGGTCACATGGTAGTGCGCCGGTGCCGCTCAGACCGGGAATGCGCGCGCACGAGGCTGCGCGGGATGCCGCCGCCCCGCCCCCGGGTGACGCGGGCGCGGTCTCACGCCACGATCACGTCGACTCCGAGAGCGCGGAGGCGATCGAGTTCCTCGGGGTCGGCGGATTCATCGGTGATCAGGATGTCGATCTGGGCGCTGTCGACCATGAGCGCGAGAGCTGCACGGCCGATCTTCGAGCCGTCGGCGACCACGATGGTCCGCTGCGCCTTCGAGACCATCGCATGGTTCGTCCGCGCCTCGGTTTCATCGTGCGTCGTCACGCCGGCCACCGCCGACACGCCGTCCGCGCCGAGGATGGCGGTGCCGACGTTGACGGCGGTGAAGGTGCCTTCGGCCAGGACACCCACGAGCTCAAGGGATTGCGGGCGCAGGATCCCACCGGTCATGACGACCTTCAGCCGGGGGTTGGCCGCCACTTGCGTCGCGATGGACAGCGAGTTGGTGACGATCGTGAGATCGGGATGGTGGGCGAGCTCACGTGCCACACCCGCCGTCGTGGTCCCGCCGCTCAAGGCGACCGCGTGGCGCTCTCGCGGGATGAGTGCTGCCGCCGCCCGGGCGATGCGCTGCTTGGCGTCGTGGAACCGGGTATCGCGCAGTGCGACGGGCATCTCCGCCATGGACCCGTTGACCTTCGCTCCCCCGTGCGTGCGGACGATCAGACCGCGATCAGCCAGAACGGAGAGGTCTCGTCGCATCGTCGCAGCGGAGGCGCTGAACAGCTCCGACAGCACCGCCACGGAGGCATCGCCTCGCTCGGCGATGGCATCGAGGATGTCCGCCATCCGACGCGACCGTTTCGCCGATCCAGCGAAATCCGGTAACGGCTTGGTGATTGCACTCGCCACAGAGCGAGCATGCCAGATGATCATTTGCGCGTCAATATGCTCATTCTATTGCACGTAGTGCGCATACTCTTCAAGAATCGAGACATGCCCACCATCGTCTTCCTCGGGGCCGGCAGCGTCGTGTTCACGCGCCAGCTCCTCACGGATCTGCTCCGCTTCGGCGACCTGCCCACCCTCGACATCGCTCTGCACGACATCGACGCGCAGCGCCTGGACATCGCACGTCGCACCGCGTCGAGCGTGGCGCACCAGTTGGGCCGCGAGGTGCGCATCCGCGCGTCGCAGGATCGTCGCGAGTGCCTGGCCGGCGCCGACTTCGTGGTGAACATGATCCAGGTCGGCGGAATCGCCGCGACTCGCGTCGACCTCGAAGTCCCCGCACGATACGGGCTGCGGCAGACCATCGGCGACACGACGGGAGTCGGCGGAGTGTTCCGCGCACTGCGCACCTTCCCCGTGCTGTCGGGCATCGCGCAGGACATCCAGGAGCTCTGCCCCGACGCGTGGTTCCTCAACTACACGAATCCCATGGCGATGAACGTGTGGTGGATGTCGCAGGTCGCTCCGCAGCTGAAGACCGTGGGGCTGTGCCACAGCGTCTATTGGACGGTGCACAACCTGTGCGCCCTCGTCGACGTGCCGTTCGAGGGGACCCACTACCGCGCCGGCGGAGTCAACCACCAGGCCTGGCTCGTCCAGTGGAGTCGGAACGGGGAAGACCTCTACCCCCTGTTGCGCGAGCGGATCGCCGCGGACCCGGAGCTGGAACGCCGCACACGGGTCGAGATCTTCCGCCGCATCGGGTACTACCCCACCGAGACCAGCGAGCACTCATCCGAGTACGTCGGATGGTTCCTGCGATCGGATGACCAGATCGCGCGGTACCGGCTGCGGCCGCTGGAGTACCTCGACATCTCCGAGCGCAACGTGCGCGAATTCGAACACACCCGAAGCCTGCTCGACGCCGGCGAGGACCTCCCGCTGCACGCAGAGGGAGACGGTGCGGAGTACGCGCCCCAGATCATCCACTCGATCTCGACCGGAACGCCGCGAGAGCTCCACGTGAACGTCCCCAACGACGGGCTCATCGACAATCTGCCCCAGGCGGCGGTGGTCGAGGTGCCGGCCACCGTCGACGGCAGCGGCGTGCACCCGCAGCACTTCGGCGCCGTGCCCTCGGCGGGGGCTGCCCTCAATCGCACGTATCTCTCGGTCGCCGAACTCGCCATCGAGGCCGCGCGCACCGGCAACCCGCTGCGGGTCCGGCAGGCGGTGCTGGCCGACGCCAACGCCAGTTCCACCCTGACTCCGCAGCAGATCTGGGACCTCTGCGACGAGCTCACCGCCGCGCACGCGCAATACCTGCCGGTGGCCCTGGGCGGCACCGCACAGGACGCCCGATGACACTGGCCGGGGCGCAGCAGCTCGTCGCAGCAGCGACGGCACGCAGTCGCGCCGTGCCCGCCTTCAACGTGATCATGCTGGAGCAGGCCGAGGCTGTCGTCGCGGCCGCCGAACAGACCGGCATCCCGCTGCTGCTCCAGGTGAGCGAGAATGCGATCGCGTTCCGTCGGGGGTTCGCCGCGCTCCTGGCGGCATGTCGGGAACTCGCCGAAGCGGCCACGGTGCCGATCGGTGTGCACATCGACCATCTCCAGGACGAGGCCCTCGCCGAGGACATCATCGCGCGGGCCTCCGACCTCGGTGTCGGCTCGCTGATGTTCGACGCGGCCACCCTCGACTACGCCGACAACGCCGCGCTGACCGCGCGGGTCGCTGCCGACGGACACGCCCGCGGTCTGTGGGTCGAAGGAGAACTCGGCGCCATCGGCGGGAAGGGCGGCGCGCATGCCCCGGGTGTGCGGACGCATCCGGACGAGGCCGTCGCCTTCGTGCGCGAGACCGGCGTGGATGCGCTCGCGGTCGCGGTGGGCAGCACGCATGCGATGCGCGACCGGAGCGCGCGGCTGGACGTCGACCTGGTCGCACGGCTGGCCGCGGCGGTGTCTGTGCCGCTGGTGCTGCACGGCAGCTCGGGCGTTGCCGACGCAGCGCTGTCGGATGCCGTCGACGCGGGGATCCGGAAGGTGAACGTCGGCACCGCGCTCGGTATCGCCGGCACGGCGGCACTGCGGGGCGAGCTGGCCGCCCATCCGGACGCCGTCGACCCACGGGTGTACCTCCGCGGCATGAGAGATGCCACGCGCGACGCGGTCATCCATCTCGCCGGCGTCGTCGGCTGAGGCACCGCAGCGCGCGGAGCCCGCGATGCCGCCTCAGAGCTTCAGGAGTCGCGCGGCGTTGTCGTGATACAGACCCGTCAGCAGCTCGGAGTCGAGGCCGATCGCGGACACCGCCCAGCGGCCCTGCGGCGGCACCGGCAGCCCGGGCGCATAGTCGAACCCCTCGTCAGTCGACTCCAGGAACCGGAAGTAGAGGCGATACTGCTCGTCGCTGGCGGGATAGACGTCCGTGCCGAACAGGACCCGATCGGGCCACGCGGCGACCAGCCGCGCGAAACGACGTGGTTGCCGCCCGAGCTCCGCCATTCTGCCGGCGATGTCGACGTGGTAATTCGGAGCTGCGGCGAGCAGACGCTCCACGCGGTCGAGATCTTCGGCGACGCACCCCACATGTGCGCCGATGAACGACGTGCCGGGGCACGCGAGCACCAGGCGGGCGTGTGCGTCCAGCAGGGCGTCGAAGGTGGGGTAGCGCGTGTGGTCGCCGAACCACCAGCTGCGTTGGGTCCGCAACTCGTCGAGCCGCTCGTTGTGCGGATCGAGCGGCTCGAAGAACGCGACCGGATCGGCCGTGTGGATCAGCACCGGCACTCCGAGCTCGCCTGCGCGCGTCAGCACGGCGACCACCTGCTCGGCATCGGGCATGACCAGCGCGCCGGTCTGATCGCGGTACTCGAGACCGAGCGATTTCCAGACCTTGACACCGCGTGCACCGCGGCGCACGGCATCCTCCAGCTGCTCCGTCAGCACCTGCGCGCCGTCAGGCTCGGCCAGCCGCGCCCAATCCAGCTGACAGAATGTGTGGAATCGCCCGGGGTGCGCCCGGTCGTATCGATCGAGGTTCGCTTCGAGCTCATCGCCCCACATGCCGTCGAGGTTCACGATGGCCTCGACGTGACGTTCGTCCATCATCCGGATCAGGGTCGTGACGTCCTCGATCATCCAGCCGCCGCCCTCGGTCAGCCAGCGGCCCAGGTGGTTGTGCACGTCGATGCACGGCAGCACCGGGGCCGGCACCTCGGACGCATGCGCGTGCAGCTGACGCCGGGGTGTCCAGTCTCGGAGGCGGATGTCGTCGATGCTCATGTGAGGCCCTCTCCACGCGGGCTGCGGCGAGCCGATACCCACCTCACACTCTCCGCCAGCCCGCTCGATCGCGCAATCATTCCCTCACTTCAAGTGATCGATTGGAGCAAATTTCTCTTCGAATCGCTCATTTCGAGGCAAAATAGCGGACAGAACGACGTCCGGACCGCAGACCGCATCCGCAGGAGTATCGCATATGAACATCACGTCCACCGAGATCGACAGCCAGCCCCAGGTGTGGCGTCACTCACTTGCGCTTCTCGATCGGGCGCGCGACCTGCTGACCCGCCCCGGCGAACGGGTGCTGGTCTTCGGCTGCGGCACGTCGGCGTTCGTCGCGGAGGCGTTCGCGTGGCTGCGCGAGCGGGCCGGGCTCGGTGAGACCGATGCCGCGTACGCCTCAGAGCCGCACCCGTGGCGACCCTACGACGCCGTCATCGGCATCAGCCGCTCCGGCACGACCACCGAGGTGATCGACGCGCTCGCGGCGGTCCCGCGCGGCGTGCGCCGCATCGTGGTCACCGGTGTCGGGGATTCACCCGCCGCCCGGGCGGCGGACGACGTGCTGCTGCTCGACTTCGCCGACGAGCGGTCCGTCATGCAGACCCGCTTTCCCACGACGTTCCTGTTCCTGGCACGTGCCGCGTTCGGCGAAGACGTCTCTGCGCTGCCCGAACAGGCCGAAGCCGCGCTGTCGGCTCCCGGCCCGCAGCCGCCCGACGGGTTCGACCATGTCGTCTACCTCGGCCGCGGGTGGACCTACGGGCTGGCCCAGGAGGCCGCGCTGAAGATCCGTGAAGCGGCGCAGGCGTGGGCCGAGTCGTACCCGCTGCTGGACTATCGGCACGGGCCCCTCGCGGTCGCGCACGCCGGCTCACTGGTGTGGCTGCTCGGCACCCAGGACGCCGATCTCGAACGCGAGATCGCCGGAACCGGGGCGACGGTGGTCTCCCGTGCGGCAGCCGATCCGCTGGTGGAGCTCGCGCTCGCGCAGCGGCTCGCGGTGGACACCGCGGTCGCACACGGACTCGACCCGGACACGCCGCGGGGCCTGACCCGTTCGATCGTGCTCTCGTGACGCTTGCGCTCACGCCGTCCATGCCGGACGATTCTCGAGAGGCCCGCAATGGCGGCCGCGGATGCTCGGGGTGACGAAGGGGTGACCGGATGAAGCGACCGTGCGTGCTCGTCGTCGGCGACGCCAACCTCGACCTCGTCCTGCGCGGCGACGTCGTGCCGCGGTTCGGCCAGGCCGAGCAGATGCTCGACGCCGCTGATCTCGTGCTCGGCTCCAGCGGTGGCATCGTCGCGTCGGGGCTTGCCCGGCTCGGTGTCGCGACAGCTCTGGTCGCGCGCGTCGGCGACGACCTGTTCGGTGCGCGCACGCGGGAGCTCGTGGCCGCGGCCGGCGTCGACGTCTCGTCGGTGCTCTCCTCGCCGGAGCCCACCGGCCTGTCGGTGATCCTTTCGGCGCCGGCCGATCGGGCGATCCTCACGCTCGACGGTGCGATGGCACAGCTGACCGACGACGACGTCCAGGCGGCGATATCCGTTCGACGTCCCACCCACGTGCACGTGTCGGCGTTCTTCCTCATCCCGAAAGCGGCGGCGGCTCTGCCGGAGCGCCTGGCAGCCCTTCATGCCGCCGGGGTGACGACGAGCCTGGACACCAACTGGGACCCGGCCGGCCGATGGAAGGGTGTGCGGGAGTGCCTGCCGCAGCTGGATCTGCTGCTGCCCAACGCCGCCGAGGCGATGGCACTGGCGCGGGCCGCCGGCGCAGACCCGCGTGATCCCGAGGACGCCGCGCTCCGACTGTCGGAGGCGGGCCCGGTCGTCGTCGTCAAGGACGGCTCCCGCGGCGGGTTCGCAGTGGCGCAGGGTTCCGTCGTGCGGGCACCGGCTCGCGCCGTGCAGGTCGTGGACACCACGGGGGCAGGCGACAGCTTCACCGCCGGCCTCCTCGCCGCGTGGGTGGACGGGCTGCCGTTGGCGACCGCAGTGCGCTGGGCGACCGTGGCGGGTTCGCTCTCGACCCGTGGGGTCGGCGGAACTGCGGGCCAGCCGACCCGCGCCGAATTGGTCGCGGCACTCGCCGAAGGCGACCGTCCGTGATCACCTGCCTCGGGCTCGGGCCCGCTCTCGACGTGACATACGGCGTGACGCGACTTCATGTCGGACAGATCCACCGTCCCACCTGGGCCATGTCGCTTCCGGGCGGCAAATCGATCAACGTCGCGCGAGCGCTGCACACCCTCGGCGTTGCCAGCCGTGTGATCGCGCCGCTGGGCGGCGCCATCGGCGATTCCGTGCGCGTGGGGCTCGAAGCGTCGGGCATCGCGTCGATCGTCGTCCCCATCGCCGCCGAGACACGTCTGTGCGTGAGCATCGTCGACGATCACAGCGGCGCATCGACCGAGGTGTACGACCATCCGACGGTCATCGACGACTCCGCGTGGAAGGGCATTCTGACCGCCGTAGAAGGCGTCGCGGGCGGATGGCTGGCGGTGTCGGGCTCGGTCCCCGCCGCCCGGCGACGTGACCTCGGCGATGCGCTCGCCGGCGCAGTCGACCGGGGGGTGCATCTGGCTCTCGACGTGACCGGAGACGTCCTCACAGACGCGCTCGTGCGCGCACACCCTGCGGTCGTCAAGGTCAACCGCGACGAGGCCGCGGAACTGCTCGGCGACGCCGATGCACGAAGCCTCGCGCGCGACCTGCACGCGGCCGGCGCCGCGACCGCCGTGGTCACCGACGGTGCGGCGGGGGCGATCGGCGTCGACCCGACCGGACAGTGGCGCGCACGTCCCCCCGTTCGCGGCCGGTTCGCCATCGGCTCGGGCGATTCGTTCCTGGCCGGACTGCTGAGTTCGCTCTGTGCCGGACCGGGCCTTGCCGACGCCCTGCGCGCCGCCACCGCGGCGGGTGCCGCCAACACGCTCACGCCGGGAGC
Source organism: Microbacterium kribbense (assembly GCF_039537285.1). Classification (NCBI taxonomy): domain Bacteria; kingdom Bacillati; phylum Actinomycetota; class Actinomycetes; order Micrococcales; family Microbacteriaceae; genus Microbacterium; species Microbacterium kribbense. The sequence goes on from NZ_BAABAF010000010.1 coordinate 65,180, forward strand.
CGGCTGCTTCTCCGCCGCCGACGCGAGTCGATTCGCGTCGGACGTGACGGTCACCGACGCCTGATCTCTCCGTGCGCGGTGATCGGTGCGCGCAACGAGCCGCCCCGCCTCCACCCCTAGATTGATCGATAACGATCAATAATGGTGATTGATACGTGCACTCTTATTGTCGATCGATCACTTTCTCCGGAAAATAGAGCCAACGTCCGACGCACGCGAGTCGGGCCACTCACGACGGGAGCGCAACGTGGCACCCACCGGTGCTGGCATCCTGGCACCACCCTCGTCAGGTGACGCACCCTTCGTGTCCGATTGAGCACGCCGGTCGAGGTCAGACGCAGAACATGAGAGAAAGAGTCGACGATGATATCTCCATCCACCAAGAAGGTGTTCCGTCTCGCGAGCGTCGCGGCCGCCGCCACTGTCGTAGCGACCGTCCTCGCCGGGTGCAGCAGCGGGTCATCCGGCACGACCAAGCTCGACACCTCGGCGAAGGTCACGATCAAGGTCTGGACGGGACAGGCCGACACCGCCGAGCAGATCATCGAGACGCTGGCCGGGGAGTTCCAGAAGCTCCATCCGAACGTGACGGTCGACGTCTCGCCGGGTGCCTCTTCCACCGACCAGCTCCTGCAGAAGATCTCGGCAGGATTCGCCGGTGATCAGTACCCCGACGTGTCCTACGCATTCGGCTCGTGGGCCGGCGAGCTGGAGGCCTCGGGCCGGACCCTCGACATCTCGAACGAGATAAAGAAGTCCGATGTCAATTGGAACGATTTCACCGCTGCCGCGCGCGGCACCGCCCAGCCGAACGGCAAGAAGGTGATCGGGTTCCCCGCCGTCGTCGACAACGTGGGCCTGCTCTACAACAAGACCCTCTTCGACAAGGCGGGCGTCGCCTATCCGACGGCGAACTGGACGTGGGACGACTTCCGCGCCGCTGCCAAGAAGCTGACCGATCCCGCGAACCACATCTACGGCTACGGCTACTCGGTCTCGGGCAGCGAAGCCACGACGTGGCAGTTCTGGCCGCACCTCTGGCAGCACGGCGGTGCAATCCTCAACGACGACGCGACGAAGTCCATGTTCGCGTCGCAGGCCGGCACCGACGCATTGACCTTCCTGCGCTCGATGGCCGTCGATGACAAGAGCGTCTACCTGGACCAGACCGACACGAAGATCGGCCCGCTGTTCGACAGCAACCGCATCGCGATGATCACGTCCGGCCCCTGGGAGCTGTCGAGCCTGAAGACCGCCGGCACCCAGTACGGTGTCGCCCCGCTGCCGGGTGTCGACGGCGATCATCAAACGGTCTCCGGTCCCGACATCTGGGCGCTGTTCGACCACAAGGACCCGAACCGCGCATACTGGGCGACGCAGTTCGCCGAGTGGTTCACGTCCGCCGAGCAGGACGAGCGGTTCAACGTCACGCTCGGCAACCTGCCGCTGCGAGCATCCGAGGCCGGATCGGAGGCGGTCAAGAAGGAGGCCGCCCAGTTCCCCGGTTACGAGGTCTTCGTCGCCAACTCCGACAACGTGAAGAACACCCGGCCGACCGTGGCGGGCTACGCCGGCCTGTCGACGGCGATCGGCAAGGCGATCTCCCAGGTCCTTCAGGGCGATGGCGAACCGCAGGCGGCCCTCGCGACGGCCGCGCAGGCCGCCGATCAGGCGCTGGCCAAGAAGTAAGGACCCAGCGGCGATGACCGTGAACACCGCACCGATGCTCGCCGGGGTGGGCACGTCTTCGGACGCGCCCCGCCCCGGGCGGGCGCGGTGGCGGAAGGTGCTCGTGTCCTCGCTGACCGGGTGGGGGTTCGTGGCACCCGCGACGGTCATCATCCTCGGCCTGTCGATCTTTCCGGCAGGCTGGGCATTCGTGCTGTCGTTCCAGAACTGGAACGGTTTCAGCGACCCGACCTGGGTCGGCGGCGAGAACTACGCGACCCTGATCACCGACGCCGACTTCGGCAGCGCCGTCGTGAACACCATCGGCTTCACCGTCCTGTTCGTTCCCGCCTCGGTCCTGCTCGGCCTGTTCCTGGCGGTGTCGCTGAACCGGCGCATCCGGTGGATCGGCTTCTACCGCACGGCGATCTTCGTCCCGTTCGTCGCATCGGCGGCATCCACCGGCATCCTGTCCACCTACCTGTTCAGTCCGCAGTTCGGCCTCGTCAACAACGTGCTGCGCGTGCTGCATCTGCCCCAGCAGGGCTGGCTGGACGACCCGCACCAGGCGATGCTCGTGATTGCGATCATGTCGCTGTGGGGGTCGGCGGCATTCACCACGGTGATCTACCTCGCGGCCCTCCAGGATGTCCCCTCCGACCTGATCGAGGCTGCCCGCATCGACGGGGCGAACCGCTGGCAGACCTTCTGGCGGGTGGTGTGGCCGCAGCTGGCGCCGGTGACCGTGTTCATCGGCATCTGGCAGACGATCCAGGCGATCCAGCTGTTCGACCTCGTGTACACGACGACCCGAGGCGGGCCGCTGGGCGCGACCACCACGATCGTCTTCTTCCTCTATACCAAGGCGTTCCACGCCCTGGAGTTCGGGTACGGCTCAGCCGCCGCGTATGCGCTGTTCGCGGTCACCCTGCTCATCACGATCGGCGTCGTCATCCTCCAGCGTCGCCGCGGTTCGGAGGCGCTCTGATGGCCACTGTGCTCACCGACATCTCGCAGGCCGGCTTCGAGGTCGCCCACGAACCGATGCGGCGTGGCCGCAGGCGCCGGCTCAGCGGGTGGCACTTCGTGCTCCTGCCCATCGCGATCCTGTTCCTCGTGCCGTTCCTGCAGATGGCGCTCGCGTCATTCTCTCCGGCGAAGGAGCTGCTTGCCTTCCCGCCGCCGTTCATCCCCTCCCACTTCACGCTCGACGGGTATGTCAAGCTGTTCTCCGAGACAGACATCCTGCGCTGGCTGGTCAACACGGTCATCGTCGCCACGTGCGCGATCGTCTCGAACATCGTGCTCTGCTCGCTGGCCGGGTACGGTTTCGCGCGGCTGCGATTCGCCGGCCGCAGTGTCGGCTTCATCATGATCCTGGCCACGATCATGATCCCCACGCAGCTGCTGATGATCCCGACCTACATCCTGTTCGCCAAGCTCGGACTGCTGAACGGCCTGGGCGCGGCGATCGTGCCGTGGCTCGCGACGGCGTTCGGGATCTTCTTGATGCGGCAGTTCTTCCTGTCGCTGCCGGTCGACCTGGAAGAGGCGGGTGCGATCGACGGCTGCAACCGATGGCAGATCTTCTTCCGGATCGTGCTGCCCCTCGCCCGTCCTGCGCTCGCGACGCTGGCGATCTTCACTCTGTTGGGCGCCTGGAACGACCTGGTGTGGCCGCTGATCGCGATCAACAACCCGGCGGCGTTCACGATGCAGCTCGGCATCGCCAACTTCCAGGGCGCGCATCAGACGGACTGGAGCCTCATCATGGCGGGGAACGTGGTCGCGACCCTGCCGCTGATCCTGTTCTTCCTGTTCGCGCAGCGCCAGTTCATCGCGACGATGACCTTCTCGGGGCTGAAGGGCTGAAGCGACGGCTTCCAGAGCCTCCGGGTGACCGGGCACGGGCAGTTCACCGCGTCGTCGTCGCGGCGCGCTCGCGGGCCGGGCGCGAGCAGACCAGACTAGAGGCATGACGCTTCAGCACGACATCGCCCAGGCGCTCGGGGTGCGGTCCGGGATCGATCCGGCCGCCGAGATCGACCGCCGGGTGCAGTTCCTCGCCGACTATCTGACGACAACCGGCGCGAAGGGGTTCGTGCTCGGCATCTCGGGCGGGCAGGATTCGACGCTCGCCGGGCGCCTGGCACAGCTCGCGGTCGAGCGCGCCCGTTCCGGCGGCGGCACGGCCGGCTTCATCGCCGTGCGCCTGCCCTACAAGGTGCAGCACGACGCGGACGACGCAGCCGCGGCGCTCGAGTTCATCGCCGCCGACCGGGTGGTCGAAGTCAACATCCAGCACGGTGTGGACGGCGTCGAGGAAGACATCGAGCAGGCCGCGGGGGCATCCATCTCGGACTTCAACCGCGGCAACATCAAGGCGCGCGTGCGGATGGTCACGCAGTACGCGCTCGCCGGCGCCGACCGCCACGTCGTCGTCGGCACCGATCACGCCGCCGAGGCGGTGACCGGCTTCTACACGAAGTTCGGCGACGGGGCGGCCGACGTCGTGCCGCTGGCCGGGCTCACCAAGCGCCAGGGCAAGAGCCTGCTGCGCCAGCTGGGGGCACCGGATCGCCTGTGGATGAAGGTGCCCACCGCCGACCTGCTCGACGACCAGCCCGGCCGCGCCGACGAGGACGAGCTCGGCCTCACCTATGAGCAGATCGACGACTACCTCGAGGGCAAGCCGGTGGATGCCGATGCCGCCGCGCGCATCGAGCAGAAGTACCTCGCCACCGCGCACAAGCGTCACCTGCCGGTGGCCCCTGACGACACCTGGTGGCGCTGCGCCGGTTAGCCCGCAGCTCCGTCTCGACTCGGTGCGCTCGCGGGGCGACCGGGTCGAAACGCCCCCGGCGCACGCCTCAGTGCGTCGGGAACCCCAGGCTGATCTGGCTCTCGCTGGGCTCGGGCCAGCGGCTGGTGACGACCTTGCGGCGGGTGTAGAAGTTGAACGCCTCCGACCCGTACATGTGCGTGTCGCCGAACAGCGAGTTCTTCCAGCCGCCGAACGAGAACGACCCGACCGGCACCGGAATCGGCACGTTGATGCCGACCATGCCCACCTCGATGTCGTACTCGAACTGGCGGGCGGTCTTGCCGTCGCGGGTGAACACGGCGGTGCCGTTGCCGTACGGGTTGTCGTTGATCAGCTGCACGGCCTCGTCGTAGCTGGCCACCCGGGTCACCGACAGCACCGGCCCGAACACCTCTTCGTCATAGACCGGCATGCCCGGCTTGGCGCCGTCGACGAGGGATGCCCCGAGGAAGAAGCCGTCCGAGTCGAACTGCTGCTCACGCCCGTCCACGACCAGCGTGGCCCCCGAGGCCGCGACGCCGTCGACGAAGCCGCGCACCCGGTCGCGCGCGGCGGCGGTGATCAGCGGGCCGATCTCGGCGTCGGGGTCGAACCCGTCGCCGATGCGCAGGCCGCCCATCCGCTCGGCGATCTTGGCGACCAGCGCGTCGCCCACGTCGCCGACGGCCACGACCGCCGAGATGGCCATGCAGCGCTCCCCCGCCGAGCCGAAGCCCGCCGAGACGGCGGCGTCGGCCGCGGCATCCAGATCGGCGTCCGGCATCACGACCATGTGATTCTTCGCCCCGCCCAGCGCCTGCACGCGCTTGCCGTGCGCGGCGGCCTCGGTGTAGATGTACTTCGCGATCGGGGTGGATCCGACGAACGAGACGGCCTTGATGATGGGCTCGGCCAGGATCGCGTCGACGGTCTGCTTGTCGCCGTGCACGACGTTGAGCACGCCGTCGGGCAGGCCCGCCTCACGGAACGCGTCGGCCAGCCACACGGCGGCCGAGGGGTCGCGCTCGCTGGGCTTGAGGATCACGGCGTTGCCGGCGGCAATGGCGGTGGGCACCATCCACAGCGGCAGCATCGCGGGGAAGTTGAACGGCGTGATGCAGGCGACCACACCCAGCGGCTGACGCACCTGGTGCACGTCCAGGCCGGTGGCGATCTGCTCGGAGTACTCGCCCTTCAGGTGATGCATCAGCCCGGTGCAGAACTCGACGTTCTCCAGCCCCCGGGTGACCTCGCCGAGCGCGTCGGCGACGGTCTTGCCATGCTGGGCGGTGATGATGCGGGCCAGCTCCTCGCCGCGGGTGGTGATGATCTCGCGCAGTCGGAACATCAGCTGCGTGCGCTTGACCAGGCCGACGCTGCGCCATTCGCGCTGCGCGGCGGCGGCGGTGCGGGCGGCTTCGGCGACCAGTTCGGCCGAGGCGAGCCCGACCTCGCCGGTCTGGGTGCCCAGCGACGGGTTGTACACCGCGCCGCGGCGCTCGCCCGGCTCGACGTGCTTGCCGCCGATGACGTGCGGAATCTGGGTGAGGGTGGTCGTGTCGACGATCGTCATGATGGCTCCTTGTGGGATGGATGGATGCGGGTGTCGGTTCGGCTCGCTTCGGGCGGGCGGGTCAGCCCGCGCTCGGGTCGAACCCGCGCAGGGTGCCGTCGGGCGAGGCGAGCTTGGTGATCAGGGTGCAGTCCTTCTCACCGAATCCCTCGGCGATGAGCTGCTCGAACTGCGACAGGGCGAGGGATGCCGCCGGCAGATGCACCCCGGTGCTCTCGCCGGCCTGCACGGCCAGCGCGCAGTCCTTGCGCGAGAGGGCGACCGAGAAGGTCGCGTCGAAGTTGTGGTTGGCGGCGGCCGTGTCCACCACGCCCGGCACCGGATACCAGGTGCGCTGCGGCCAGGACTGGCCCGACGAGGCGTTCGCGACGGCGTAGAACACGTGGGCGTCCAGGCCCAGCTGCTCGGCCAGCTGCGAGCCCTCGGCCACGCCCAGCGTCGAGACGAACAGCATCAGGTTGTTCACGAGCTTGGCGGCGATGCCGGCGGTCGCGGCGCCGCACGGGATGACGGTGCCGGCCATGCCGCCGACATACTCCTTGGCACGCTCGACGTCGTCGGCGGCTCCCCCGAGCATGAAGGTCAGCGAGTGCGCCTCGGCGCCGGCGGTGCCGCCGGAGACAGGGGTGTCGACGAACGCGAAGCCGCGTGCGGCCGACTCGTCGTGGCACCATCGCGAGGTCTCGACATCCACCGTCGAGGTGTCCATCAGCACCGTGCCGGGGGCGGCGTGGGCCCAGATGCCGTCCGGGCCGTCATAGACGCTGCGCACGTGCGCGGGCATCGGCAGCGACGTGAAGCACGCCTCGGCGCCCTCCAGCGCCTCGGCGACCGAGCCGACCGTGGTCACGCCGCGTGCGGCGGCGGCCTCGATGCACGCCGGCGCGATGTCGAAGCCGCGCACGGTGTGACCCGCGGCGACCAGGTTTGCGCTCATCGGGGTGCCCATGTGCCCCAGGCCGATCCAGGCGATCGTCGACATCCTGCCTCCTCGAAGGTGTCTGTGCGCGGCCGTGCGTCAGCGGATGCCGCGTCATGGCCAGGATAGGCACGAGTGACACTGCATATCAATGCACACACGTGCGGCACTCTTGCACGAGCCGCGTGCACGGATGCACACTGGGCGGGTGCCCTCCGATCCCCAGCCCGATGCCCTGCTGACCCTGCTCGCGGTCGCGCGCCTGGGCCGCTACACGGCGGCCGCCGAGGTGCTCGGCGTGAACCACTCGACCGTCTCGCGCCGCCTCGCCGCGCTCGAGGCCGACATGGGCGGGCGGATGCTGGTGCGCACGAATGCCGGCTGGCAGATCACCGCGCTGGGCCGGCGCGCACTGGCCGCCGCCGAGACGATCGAGGGCACGCTGCGCGAGCTCGGCGCCGACACCGGACGCGACTCGCTGCAGGGCATGGTGCGCATCGCCGCCCCCGAAGGGTTCACGTCGTCGTTCCTGGTGCCGGCGATGGTCGAGCTGCAGTGCCGGCACCCGGAACTGGCGGTGGAACTGCTCGCGGCGACGCAGCGGGTGCGGCAGAATCGATCAGGTGTGGATGTCGAAGTCGTCGTAGGCAGGCCGGCCGTGCATCGCGCGTTCGCGACGCCGGTCTGCGACTACTCGCTGCGCCTCTACGCATCGCCCGCGTACCTCGCCCGCACCGGCATCCCGTCGTCACTGGCCGCGCTCGCGATGCACCCGGTGATCTACTACATCGAGTCCTCGCTGCAGGTCGACGAGCTCGACCGCGCCGTGCAGCCGCTGCCGGCCTCTCCCCCGTCGATCCGCTCGACGAGCGTGTTCGCGCACGTCGAGGCGACCGCGGCCGGCGCCGGGATCGGGGTGCTGCCCGACTTCATGGCCGACCACGATGCGCGTCTGGTGCCCGTGCTGCGCGACGCGTACGCGCATCCACTCTCCTATTGGGCCGTGGTGCGCGACGAAGGACCGCGCAACCCGGCCGTCGCCGCCGCCGTCACCGCCATTCGAGAACACGTGAGACATGCCCATGAATCCCCCGCTGACACGTAGAGTGCCGAGACGGGATGCCATCGGTCCGGAGGCGAGACGGGATGCCGTCAGACCGGACGTGAGACGGGATGCCGTCAGGCCGCCCCATCCGGGTGGCGCGCGCGCAGCGCTGCGGAGGACACGACGGCCGACGCGACGGTCACCAGGGCGAGCGCACCGAGCCCGGTCGCCACGCCCGCCGCGGCGCCGATGGCGCCGACCAGGAGCGGCCCGCCCGCGTCGCCGATCTCACGGCCGAGCTCGGCGGTGCCCATCGTGCGGCCGAGCCGTTCCTCGGGTGTGGTCGCGGCCAGGTGCGCATAGGCCAGCGGCGTCACGGCGCCGACTGCGGCGCCGACGAGCAGGGCCGCGCCATACAGGCCGACCGGGTTCGTCCACACCATCAGCAGCAGCGCGATGGCACCGGCGGCCAGGCCCGCCGTGACGCCGGCGCGCACCGACACACGGTCGTCGTCGCGCATTCGGCCGATGACCGGCTGGGCGACGGCCGAGACGATCGCGATGATCGCGACCGCGGCGACGCTCGCGATCGGGGCGAGGCCGAGGTGGGTCAGCAGCAGCGGCAGATAGCCGACGGCGACCCCGAGCAGCCCGGTGGTGGTCGCCAGGGCCAGCGTCGGGATGAGGAATGCGCGGTCCGTGGTCTGGCGCACGAGATCGGCGAGCGTATAGCGCGGGCGCGGCAGCACCGGCAGCCGGGGCACGGCGACCAGCACCCAGATCGCGGTGAGCATCGCGAGCATGGCCAGGCCGATGTAGAGGGCGCTCAGGCCGGCGAGGGCGACCAGCCCCGCGCCGAGCAGCGGGCCGGCGGCATAGCCGACGCTCTTCCACGCGCCGTACCGGCCGAAGTAGCGGCCGAGCCTGCCCTTGCCGGCCAGCCGGGCGGCGGCGCTGGATGACGCCGGTGAGAACGCGGCAGCGGCGGCGCCCTGGCCGAATCGGGCGGCGGCGACCACGAGCGAGGTCGGGTGCAGGGCTGCCAGGGCGGACGCGATCGCGAAGACGATCAGCCCGCCGACGATGACGGGCCTCACGCCGATCCGGTCGCTGAGCGCGCCGAAGACGGGCTTGAGGATGACCTCGGCGACGTCGTAGAGCGCCAGGATGACGCCGAAGCTCCACAGCGACAGGCCGAGGTCGCCGGCTTCCACTCCGATGACGGCCGCGACGCCGTGCGCACCGAACGCCGTGGTGAACCCGGCGAGATACAACGGCGGCAGCGCGCGGGATCCGGTTGCAGTCAGAGGCACGGGGTGATTCTATCCGGTGAATGTAACGGACGTTACATCGTCGATGACCCCTCGGCCGGTCCTGCCGCGCGCCGCTGCCGGTGGAAGCGGTATTCGCGGATCGTCAGCACGACTATGAAGATGTCGAAGGCCGTCAGCAGCAGCAGCGCCCAGCCGAAGTTGATCACGAGTTCATAGCCCTGAAAGCCGATGAACACGATGAGGAATCCGATCAGCCACGGGTAGGCCCACAGCTTGTCGCGCAGCACCGCGATGACCAGGAACACCTTGACGATGCCGTGCACGAGCAGATAGATCGCGCCGAACACCGTGGTCGCGACGCCGAGGGTGTCCGTGTAGTTGATCAGCAGGTTCGCCACCAGGTCGTGCGGGTCTTCACTGAGTTCGTGCCGGGTGAGGGCGCGCACGACGGCGGCGATCTGCGCCGGCGTGATCAGCAGCAGCGTGATGCCGCCGATGAGTTCGAGCAGGCCGTCGAGACCTTTGAGGATCAGGCTGATCTGAAAGGTGCGATCCAACAGGGTGTGGTCACGGCCCCGGTGCATGTGACGGAGATTACACTCATTGCTGTGACGGATGATGTGAGCTGGGTGCTCGTCTTCGTGCAGCTGCCGTCCGAGCCGTCCCGGCACCGGGTCGCGGTCTGGCGAGAACTGCGCAGGGGCGGCGCCGTGCCGGTCTCGCAGGGCGCCTGGGCGATGCCCGACGCCGCCGCCTTCCAGGCGTCGTTGGCGCGTGCCGAAGAACTCACCCACGCCGGCGGCGGCGTGTTCGCCGTCATCGACGCCGCACCGCGCACCGAGGCCGCACGGGCACTGATCCGCGATGCGTTCGTCTCGGCGCGCCTGGACGAGTGGCGCGAGTTCCAGGCCGACTGCGGCAAGTACGAAGACGAGATCGCCCGCGAGATCGCCAAGCAGAAGTTCACCTTCGGCGAGCTCGAAGAAGAAGAGCAGAGCCTCGATCGCCTGCGCCGCTGGTACCGCGACCTGAAGAAGCGCGACATCCTCGCGCTGCCCGAAGCGGCCGCCGCCGAGACCCGGGTACGGCACTGCGAAGACGTCCTCGCCGGCTACGCCGAGATGGTCTACCAGGCCATGCGCGGCCACGCCCCCGCCAGCACGCTGCACACCGACATCCGCGAATGACGGCCCCCGCGGCGCGGCGCACCCATGTCGGCGAGCGTGCCCGATTCCGCACCGACGGCGACCCTCGACGGGAACACCCTCGGCGCGCGCCAGCGGTGTCGCGAATGAGCGGCTGGCCGAACCCGACCCGCGCTCAGGTGCGCTCCAGCTCGGCGCGCGCCTGACGCAGTTCGTCGGCGGCCAGCTGCACCGCCTCCTCGGCGCGACGCACCCGGCGCTGCGCCATCGTCGGTGCACCGAATCGCGCCCGCACTCGGTCGGCGCGCTCCTGCACCCCGACCACGATGTAGGAGCAGGCGATCAGGATCACCTGTGCCGACAGGTTCATCCACAGCAGCAGGGCGATCAGCGCCGCGAACGACGCCAGCAGCGGATTTGCCGATGCGCCGCGCACGAACAGCGACGACAGCTGCTGCAGCACGGTCAGGCCCACGCCGCCGATGATCGCACCCGGGATGATCGCGCCCGCCGTCGCCGGCAGCCCCGCCAGGGCGACATACAGCAGCGCGACCAGAGCGGCATCCAGCGCGAACATCACCACGATCGCGAGCACCCGGCTTGCGACCTCGGCGAACGAGGCGAACGAGGTCCCCACCGCCGCCCCTAGCGCATCGATCGCCTGGGTGCCGAGGAAGGTGACGGCCGCCGATGCCGCAATGCCCGCGGCGAAGGCTACGGCCAGACCCAGATTGCGCAGGATCGCCCAGAGCCAGAACACGTCGTCGGGGTGGCGGTCGGCGAGCACCCGCAGCGCGGAGCGCGCCGACGAGATCGCCCCGAGCGCGGCACCCACCAGTCCGATCGCCGAGGCGACGCCGGCCAGCGTCAGCCCGGTCGGGGCGGTCAGCGCGGCCGGGTCGATGAGACCGCCGGTGCCGATCAGCCCCGGCACCGCGGCATCCACCGCACGCACCAAGCCGTCGCGCGCCGCAACATCGCCGGAGAGCACGACGGCCACCAGCGTGAAGCCCAGCAGCACGGCCGCGAACACGCTGAACAGGGCCCGATAGGTGATGCTGTCGGCCAGCTGAGGGCCGCGATGCTCGGAATAGTGCAGGAACGCACGCACCGATTTGAGCGTCAGCGCCCATGCCGTGATCTTCTTGACGGTCTCGCGCACCACTTCACGCTACCGGCGCGTCGGTGCCCGCCGCTAGAATGGCGTGGGGATCGGGGAGAAACGTGAAAGACCTTGCAGAGACGCTGGTTGTCACCGGGGCGGTGGATGCCGCGCGGATGTCGGCCCTCGTACGGGATGTCGGCGAGGGGCCGCAGCTGCGCGAGCTGCTTCTGGAGGAGCGGCTGGTCACCGAGCGGCAGATCGCCGAGGCGATCGCGATGCACTCGAACCACCGGTTCGTCGATCTGACCGGCGCGGTGCTCGACCCGGACACCATCGCGATCGTGCCCAGTGCGCTGTGCCGCAAGTATCAGGTCATCCCGCTGCAGCGGCTGCGCAATCGGCTCATCGTGGGCATGGCCGACCCGACCGACCTGATCGCCATCGACGACATCACCAGCGTCGCCGATGCGCAGATCGAACCGGTCGTGGTCGCCGGCGACGCGCTGCAGCAGGCCTTCGAGCGGTATCTGCGCTCGGACGAGGAACTCAGCGACCTGTCGGTGCAGATCGGCGAATCGGCCGCGCCCTCATCCTCGGCCCAGTTCACCGAGTCGCTGGACGCCGACGACGACACTCCGATCATTCGATTCGTGAACCTGCTGATCGCCCAGGCCATCAACGACCGGGCCAGTGACATCCACGTCGAACCCGGCGAGCATCAGCTCACCGTGCGGTACCGGATCGACGGCGTGCTGCACGAGGTGCAGCGGGCCGATCGCGCGATCCAGGACGGCATCATCTCGCGCCTGAAGATCATGTCCTCCATCGACATCGCCGAGCGGCGCAAGCCGCAGGACGGCCGGCTGTCGGTGCGGCACGACAATCGGCAGATCGACCTGCGCGTGGCGACGCTGCCGACGGTGTGGGGCGAGAAGATCGTGCTGCGCATCCTCGACGGCACCGGTCAGGCGATGTCGATGAGCGACCTGCACTTCTCGTCGATCAACGAGCGCCGCTTCATGGCGGCGATCACCCGCCCGCACGGCATGGTGCTGGTGACCGGGCCGACCGGCTCGGGCAAGTCGACGACTCTCTATACGGCGCTGCGCACCGTCGCCAAGCCCGAGGTGAACGTCATCACGGTCGAGGACCCCGTCGAGTTCCGGATGGCCGGCATCAACCAGGTGCAGGTGAACCAGCGCGCCGGCATGACCTTCCAGGCCGCGCTGCGCTCCATCTTGCGCGCCGACCCCGACGTGGTGCTGGTCGGCGAGATCCGTGACAACGAGACCGCCACCATCGCGATCGAGGCGGCGCTGACCGGTCACCTGCTGCTGTCGACGCTGCACACCAACGACGCGCCCAGCGCGATCACCCGGATGACCGAGATCGGCTGTGAGCCGTTCCTCGTGGCCACGGCGCTGCAGGCGGTCGTGGCCCAGCGGTTGGCCCGCCGACTGTGCACGCAGTGCAAGGTGCCCTATCAAGAGAACCCGGAGGTGCTGGCGCAGCTGCACTTCCCGCACGAGAGCGACGACCCGCCGCAGCTGTTCAAGCCGGGTGGATGCCCGTCGTGCTCGGGCACCGGCTACCGGGGGCGCATCTCGCTGCACGAGGTCATGACGATGACCGACGAGCTGCAGCAGCTGATCGTCACACGTGCGACCGGCAGCGAAATCCGCCAGCAGGCGATCGCGCAGGGCATGGTGGCGCTGCGCGACGACGGCTGGAGCAAGGTGACCCAGGGGCTGACCACCATCGAAGAGGTGCTGCGGGTCAGCGTCTGACCCACCGCGCCGTGGGCCGCGATAAAAGCCCCCGGCGACCGCGCGCACATGGGAGGGGGGCGCGCAGTCGCCGGGGAGTCTGGTCAGCCGGTCTGGCTGAGGTCTCCGTACAGCGTGAAGATCGGCAGGTACAGCGAGATCACCATGCCGCCGATGATGACGCCGATGCCCACGATCAGCACCGGTTCGATCGTCGAGGTGAGCTGGGCCGCGGCGGTCTCGACCTCGTTCTCATAGAAGTCGGCGATGCTGGCGAGCATCTCGGACAACGTGCCCGATTCTTCGCCCACCGCCACCATCTGGGACACCATCGGCGGGAAGACCCCGGCGTTGGCCAGCGGCCCGGCGAAGGACTTGCCCTGCCGCACCGAGTCCTGAATGGCCAGCACCGCCTGCTCGATCTTCCAGTTGTCGGCAGCTTGCCCGACGATCGACAGCGCGCTCAGCAGCGGCACGCCCGAGCCGAGCATCATCGACAGGCTGCGGGTGAAGCGCGCGACCGCGATCTTGGTGGTCAACGGGCCGAACACGGGCATCTTCAGTTTGATCGGGTCGACGCGCCGGCGCACCGCCTCGGTGTCCTTCTTGGCCTGCCACCAGATCGATCCGCCGATGAAGAGCACGATCAGCACCGGCAGGATCCACACCATGTTGTGCGAGGTCACGACCAGGATCTGGGTGGGCAGCGGCAGCGACTTGCCGATGCCCGCGAACATGCCCTCGAACACCGGCACGACGAAGGTGACCATCGCGAGCACGCCGAGGATCGCGATGATCAGCACCACCATCGGGTAGGTGGTGGCGGCCTTGATCTTGTTGCGCAGCTCGGCCTCTTTCGCGTACGTCTCGGCGACCGAGGTGAGCGCATCGCCGAGAAAGCCGCCGGTCTCGCCGACCCGCACCAGGCTCACCATGAGCGGCGGGAAGACATCCGGCTGCCGCTCCAGCGCCGCCGAGAACGAGGCGCCGGACTCGACGTCCACCTGCACCGCGATCAGTGCGGACTGCAGCTTCTTGTCTTCGGCCTGCTCGACCAGGATCTCGATCGTGCGCATCAGCGGCAGCCCCGCGTTGATCAGGCCCGCCATCTGCTTGGTGAACACCGCCAGAGTCTCGGCCTTGACCCTCTTGCGAAAACCGGGAATGGAGATCTCGCGGTTCATGCCGGTCTTGGACAGCTCGGTGACGGCCAGCGGTGTCAGCCCCTGCGCACGCAGCTTGCTGGCGACGGCGCTCTCGCTGGCCGCTTCGAGGGTGCCTTTGACGACGCCGCCGCCGCCAGCGTCGACCGCCCGGTAGGCGTACTCCTGGATGAGGGCCATGTCTGCTCCTAATTCCCGTGGCTCAGCTGCCAGGTGTCGGCCTGGGCCGACCATGCCTCGGCGTCGAAGTCGCGCGGCTTGACCCGCACGTCGTCGAGGGTGGAGGGGTCCGCAGCGTAGGACCTGGCGACATGCTGTGAGATGGTGCCCTCTTGCACCAGGCGCTTGAGGTCCTGATCGAGGGTGTGCATGCCGATCGCCGAGCCGGCCTGCAGCGCGGAGTAGAGCTGGGCGACCTGACCTTCGCGGATCATGTTGGCCACCGCCGGGGTGTTCACCAGCACCTCGGTCGCGATGGTGCGTCCCTCGCTCTGGGCCTTGGGCAGCAGCGACTGGCTGATGATGCCCTGCAGGGTGTCGCCGAGCTGCGAGCGCACCTGGTCCTGCTGGTGCGAGGGGAACGCATCCACGATGCGGTTGATGCTCTTGGTCGCCCCCTGGGTGTGCAGCGTGGACAGCACCAGGTGGCCGGTCTCGGCGGCCGACAGCGCCGTCGAGATCGACTCGGGGTCACGCAGCTCGCCGACCAGGATCACGTCCGGGTCCTGGCGCAGCACCCGGCGCAGCGCCTCGGCGAACGATGCCGTGTCCGACCCGATCTCGCGCTGGTGGATCAGCGCCGTGCGGCTGGTGTGCTGGAACTCGATCGGGTCCTCGACCGTGATCACGTGCGCGGGCAGCATCGTGTTGATGATGTCGACCATCGCGGTCAGCGTGGTCGACTTGCCCGAGCCGGTCGGCCCGGTCACCAGCACCAGGCCGCGCGGCTTGAGCGCGAAGTCGCGGACGATCGGCGGTGCGCCCAGTTCGTCGAGCGTGAACACCTTGGTGGGGATGAGCCGCAGCGCGACGGCGACCGCGCCCAGCTGGCGATAGACGTTGACGCGGAAACGGCCGACGCCTTCCACCGAATAGGACAGGTCGACTTCGCCGCTTTCGGCGAACTCGGCGAAGCGCTCTTTCGGCATGATGCGCGACAGCGCCGGCTCGAGCCAGCTCATCGTCAGCGGCTCGGGATGCTCGGGCATCGGCACCAGCGCGCCGTCGACCCGCATCAGCGGCACCTGGTCGGCGGTCAGGTGCACGTCCGATGCGCGCGAGTCCGCGGCTTCGGCCAGCAGACGGTCCAGCGGTGGGATGACCTCGAACATCGGATTCCTCATTCTGCGGCGCGCACGAAGGCGAGAGCGTCGACGGTGAGTTGATAGGTGGGCTGGGCGGTGTCGGTCGACCCGCTCGTTCCGGGCGCCGCGCTGGTGCCGGTCGATCCCGACAGCGCGGAGTGGACGATCGCGATCAGGCGCGGACCCTTGCGCAGCTCGTCGAGGAAGGCCGTGGCCGCCTCGGGCGAGCTGACGTCGACGGTGATTGTGAACGGCGCCTGCATCCGGGGGTCGGCCGCCGGCGGCGCCGCGGGGGCGGCCGGCGTGCCCGACGTCGCCGCATCGGCGGGGGCGGTGCCACCGGCCCCGGGCGTCGCCGACGGCGCGGGCGTGGGCGCGGGCGCGGGTGCGACGGTGCCGTCGGCGGCGACCGTCGTCCGGGCCGCGAAGGGGACGACTTCGCCCGCGGAGACCGTGGCCACGCTCGCCGTCGTGGTCTTGGCCGCACGGTTGACGATCTCGAAGACGTCGTCGAGGTCGGCGGCCACCGGCATCTGCCGGTGCAGGGCCGCGACGGCGCTCTGGGTCTGCGGCAGGTTCTTCTTGGCCGCCTGCAGACCCTGCACCTGGATCTCGTACATCGAGTTGGTCTGGGCCACGCCGGCGGTGTCGGTGTCGGTACTCATCGCCTGCATGTACAGCGGCGCCGCGACGGCGACCCCGCCGATCGCGACGATGGCGAGCACGACGACGATGCCGAGGAGGTTGATGACCTGCTTGGGAAGAGACATCACTTCTCCTGCTTCTGCGCGGCGTAGGCGCCGGTGTAGACGGTCTGGTCGAGGGTGAGGGTGATCGAGTAGGTGTACGTCGCCTTCCCACTATCGGTCGCCGCCGCATCGCGCGTCAGTTCGGTGCCGTCGGTGTGCAGCACCCCGGGGGCGTCGCGCAGGGCGCGCACCGTCGCCACGATGTCGACGGGAGTCGGGCTGGTCAGCGTCATGGTCCCGGTGATGCCGGCCTGCGCCGTGGCTTCCTCTTTGCCCGGCAGCGCGCCGGCCGCGAGGTCCCAGGCGGTGATGTCGGCGCCGGCCGGCAGACGCTGGGCGATCAGGCCATAGACCGGCTGCCACGCGATGTCGGTGCCCATCGCCTCGGTGCGGTAGCCCTCGAGGTCCTTCTGCACCGCGCGGATCTTGCTGACGTCGGACAGGCTCGCCAGTTGCCCGACCAGCTGGGTCGTGTGCGCGTTCTGGGCGGCGAGCCGCTGCGCGGCCATCATCTTCATGACGAAGCCGCCGGCCGAGACGAGCACGACGACCAGAAGCGCGGCGACCAGTGCCAGCATCCATCTGCGGGTCAGCGCGGCGCGATCGCGGCGCTCAGTCTCTCTGCGCGGCAGCAGGTTGACCCGGGGAACGCGGTCTGGCGCGGCCTTGCCGAACACGGGCAGCAGCGTCATCAGTAGCCTCCTTCAAGGACGATCCCGGCGGTGCCGACCAGGTTCAGGGCGAGGTCGGCGGACTCGAGCGGGATCGACCGGCCACCGACGGCATCTTCTGCAGTCACCGGAGCGATCCGCACCTCGAGGGCACGGCCCAGCACATCGAGCAGGCCGGGCACCGCCGCACCCGCGCCGCTGACCCGCACCACCGACACCGGGATGCTGCCGGGGCGATTCGCATAGAACGCGAGCGTGTTGCGCACCCGCGCCGTCAGCTCGTCGATCAGCATCTCGGGGGCGTTCGCGGCGCGCAGCGCGGCACGCCCCTGGAACTGCAGCGGGTCGGGCGGCACGGTCTCGAGCACGGCTTCGGCGTCGACGGCCACGTGCATGCGCGCACGCACCGCCGCGGTGTGGATGTCGGCGGGGATGATCCGGACGAACTGCGGGATGCCGTCGACGACGACCACGACATGCGTGGTGTGGTCGCCGATGTGCACCATCGCGATGACCTCGCCGGGCGCGGCCAGCACCTTCGCCACCCGCGCCAGCCCGAACGGGGTGAAGTCCACCGCATCCACCTGCAGCCGGGCCTTCGCCAGGGTCGAGATGAGGTCTTCGATGGTTTCCGATACCGCCGCTACGAGCAGCCCGTGCACCATGCCGTCGCCCTCGGCGAGCGGATAGAAGTCGAGCACGGCCTGGTCCACCGGCACCGGCAGCAGGTCCTGCACCTGGAAGGGCAGGGCCTGCTTGAGCAGCTGCGGCGGCATCGCCTGCGAGGAGTGCTCGCGGACGAGGATGCGCCGGCTGCCGACACCGAGCGTGACCGAGCGGCCCTTGATGCCGGCGCGGCTCCACAGATGCGTCAGGGCCAGCGCGACCGAATTCTGGTCGATGGCCTCGGAGTCCTTTGCGATGTCAGGCGGCAGCGCCACCTCGCCGGCAGCGATGATGCGCGGCATCCGTCCGCGGGTGATCTCGACCGCACGGACGCTCTCTTCGGTGATCTCGACACCGACCATTGTCTTGGCCATCTCAGATCTCCTTTCCGGCGTCGAAACGCCCCCAGTCACGAGCCAACATGAAGCAGCCCCAGATACCAGTCGCCGAGGGCCGATCCGGCGAGGATGCCCACCCATGCCCCGGCGAGCATCCATGGTCCGAACGGAATCGCGGTGCGCCGTCCGGCGCGACGAGTCAGCATGAGGACGATGCCGAAGACACCGCCCAGCACGAAGGCCGCGAAGGCCCCGACGACGAGCACCGGCCAGCCCAGCCAGCCCAGATAGATGCCGAGCAGGCCGGCAAGCTTCACGTCGCCGCCGCCCATTCCGGCCGGGCGGATGAATCGCAGCAGCGCATAGAAGAGGTACAGGGCGGCCATGCCGATGCCGGCGCGCAGCAGCCCGGCCCAGTCCCCCGCGATGACGCCGGCGGCGCCGATGAGCACGATGGCGACGAGGTAGCTCGGCAGCACGATGCTGTTCGGCAGCCGTCGCACATCGAGGTCGATCAGCGTCAGCGCGATGCTGATCGCGGCGAGGTAGAGGAACGCGACCAGCACCAGCCACACTGCCGGGTCACCCGCGTCCGCCAGCACTCCCCCCGCCCCGAGCACCATCCCCGCGATCGCGACGAACGCGATCCCGGTGGCGAGCTCGACCAGCGGATAGCGCGCCGAGATCGGCGCCGCGCACCGCGCGCACCGGCCGCGCAGCACGAGCCACGACAGCACCGGCACGTTCTGCCAGGCACGCACCGGAGCGTCGCAGTTCGGGCACTGGCTGTCGCGGGTCAGCGGAATGCCGGCGGGCACCCGATAGACGACGACGTTCAGGAACGACCCGACGACCAGGCCGAACAGACCGGCGAAGACGAGGATGAAGGCGAGGAGGGCGGGGGTAGGCGTAAGCATGTTCATCGCTCACTCTGCCAGAGGCGCCCGCCGAGCTGCTGCACGAGAGTCGTCACCAAGATGGGATCGGACCCGCCGCGGATGCGACACCCGAGCTTGGGAAGGGCCGGGGCCCACGCCATCGATTCGCAGGTGTAGCTCGCGCCGTTTCCGAACGTGAGTCCGCCCTGGTTGGTGTAGAGCTGGCCATGGAAATTCAGCTGCACCGTGCCGGTGAGTCCGCACGGGGTGTACAGCAGCACCGAGGGCTCGATCTGGCCCGAAGTGCTGATGTCGAAGGTGTCCTTCTGGTTCCCGTTGCCGCAGTCCGGCTGGGTGCGCCCGTCGACGAGGTCGCGGCTGGCATCGGCGTGGACGAAGAAGAGCTGGTGCGCCCCGGTGAGCGCACCCGCCAGGGTCACGTTCATCCGGCTGGCCTTCGGTGCGAGGAATACCACATCGCGCGTCACCGCCGCAGCGTTGAGCGTGATGTTCGTCTGGTTGGAGGAACACTGCGTGAAGTCGAGCATGAGGCTCGTGGTCGCGGCGCCGAGCAGGGCCGTCATCTGCGCGCCGGTGAGACCGCACGGATTCACTGTCACCTGTGGATTCCACCCCGACGCGGCGTCGAGGTCGATCCAGCCGGTGACGTCGTATATCCAATCAAGCGTCGGATCGAATGGCGGGAATGCCGTGTTGGGCGATCTGGTGCCGGGCGCGGTCCACTGCGACGCGACGGTGATCGATCCTGCGGCGGTGATGCTGCCGGTCACCGTGCCCAGCGTCGACCCGGTATTGCTCAGCGACACACTGCCGCCCGCCGAGATCCCGACGCCGGCCGCCTCGGCGCTGCCGCCGATCGCCACGCCGTTCGACGCGGCCACCACATTGCCGCCGGCTTTGATGCTGCCGGTGACCGTGATCGTCTGGCTGGAGAGGGTCACATTTCCGCTCACGTACAGATTTCCGTCGACTGTGCATCCGCTGCTGAAGGTGGCATTGCCGTTCGTGACGTAGAGATCGCCGTTGATGGTGGCGTTGTTCGGGCAGGTGTAGTCACCGGAGCGCACGACGAGATCGCCGGTGTAGTTCGAGGCCATCGACGACACGCCGTTGGAGAAGTAGGTCAGCACGCCGCCCGCGGTGTTCTGATAGCTCACCTGCCAGGGGTATACCGCGTCGATCGTCGCCGCAGCCTCTCCCGCGGCGGTGCCGGTCGAGGTGATCACGACGAACGTGCTGGAACTCGTAGGGCAGGACGCCGTCAGGCCGGCAGACGTGGTCGGCCGTGTCGGGCTGTCGGTGGCGTAGATCGTTGCGGTGTAGTCGGGGTCCGACCCGGAATTGCTCACGGTGGTGGCCGCTGCCGAGCAGCCGGCCGCAGAGTGCAGGGTTGCCAGAGCGGCGTCGCGCCCCGACTCGGCGGCGGTGAAAGCCTGCAGGTTGTCGCGGTTGGCTCGGTTGAACCCGATCGTGAAGACGAGCGACGAGGCGATCAGCCCCACCACGATGAAGCCGACGAACATCACGATCACGACGGCGACGAGAACGGCGCCCTCGTCGTCGCGGCGTACGCGTTTGTGCGCCTGGCTGATCACCAGCATGGTGCGGTCACCCCCGTGAGATTGCGTCCGGTCGTGGTTCCCGCGAAGTGCACGCGCGCGCCGTCCGTCGTGAGATCGAAGTTGTAGGCCACGCCGTTCAGCGTGCGCGTGATGAACGGAGCGCTGCCGTGCACCGCCACGTCGGACTGCCATACCGGCCATGTGCCGGCGGCGGGGAGTGTGGACGACGTCTGGATGAACTGGGCGCCGGCCGCCGCCGAGATCGCGAATCCCTGGCAGACGAGATTGTCGTTGAGGCTCGTTCGCACGCGCAGCGTGGTCCCGTCGGCAGACACGTCGAAGGCAAGGGCGTTGCGCATCGATCGCTCCAGCGTCGATGCCACCAGTTGACCTCGCGTGGTGGCGAGGCTCTCGCTCACGACATCCTTCTGCGTGCCCCACGTGTTCACGAGGATGAGGACGGTCAGACCTGACACGATGACGCCCACGAGCATGGCGATGATCAACTCGACGAGCGTGATGCCTTCGTCTGACACGTGCGGGCTCACGGGAGGTACACCAGTGCTGTGGCGCGTGCGAGTGACGTGCCGCTGTTGGAGGCTACGAGTGTCAGCGTCACCGTCGTGTTTTCGGAACACGTCGAGATGCCCGGCGAAACGCTCGTGTCGACTGTGAACGACCGACCGCTGCCGTCGGCGTAGCTGCGGGCTCCGAGGATCGAGCCCACCGTCGCGCACGTCGCGTTCGCCCGGACCGTATCGATCGTCGCGCTCAGCTGGCGGGTCGCCGTCGCGACCGCCGACTGCTGCGCCGAGTAGCGGATGCCCTGCAGGAGCATCGGCAGGATCGCCGTCGCGATGATGGCGAGCAGGAACATCGCGATGATGACCTCGACGATGCTGAAGCCGTCGTCGGCAGACATCGGTGGTGTGCGTTTTACGGTACGCATCCGCTCTCACCCCCTCCCAAGTGTGAGTGCTGGAACGCCCCAGAGCCGGCGTTCGAGTCGCCGGCCCTGGGAGGTTTGTTCAGCTGCTAGCAGGCGGGGCCGGCCGTACCCACCTTGCCACCAGTCGCGGCCGAGGCAGTCGCAGTGAGGCAGAAGTTGTCCGTGGTCAAGGTCGCCAGCGTGGGCGCTGTGCTGGGCTTTGTGAATGCGATCGTGTAATCGGCGCCAAAGTTGTCGAAGAAGGTCGCCGTCGTAGGGTCGGTATTCTGCGCAACAGCCGAGGCAACTTGGGTTGCTGCGTTTGCCGCGACGGTGTCAGCGCTGCTCTGCTTCGCCTGGTCTTGGATGTTGAGGAAGATCGGGATCGCGATCGCGGCGAGGATGCCGAGGATCACGACGACGATGATGAGCTCGATCAACGAGAAGCCGGCTTCGCCGTTCTCCTTGCGGGCCTTGTCGGCCTCGAGCATGTTGTGGATAGTGCGCATTGCTTTCTCCCAGTGTGATTAGTGAACGATGTCCGACCAACCCCGGGCGAAGCTAAGCTGGGCCTCGCGTAGGGCTGGACGTGGCGTCGGGCCCTACGCAAGCGCAGTTCCCCTCCCGTCGAGTACATTAGATTGCTCTCATCTCAATAGTCAAATAATTTTTTTATAACGTTCTGGTAACACACTCAAATTACCTGATCAGTAGTCATTTCGAGCGTTTCAATTCGAATCCGGAGCGGGCTGGATCTGTGACACGCCCAGGCCACATGAGCGGATTCTCATCCGACCTACGGTAGTGCGCGGGACGACGAACCGGTCAGCACGTCGGAGTCGGACCTCGCCGCGATGACGGCCGATCGCAGCGACTTCCACATCGCAGACGCCGCATATGCGATCGCGCGCATATGCGCGCTCTGCCCTGCCCGAGTCCTGCCGCACGCCGCAGGTGGCACAGTGAGAGGGTGCACGAACACGAACTCGACGCCGTGGTGGATGCCGCCGTCGCCGCGGGCGCCCCGCTGCTGATCGCCGGGGTGACGACGCCGGATGCCACGACCTTTCTGCACGCCGCGGGGCAGGGTGCGGCATCCGACACCGTCCTGGCCATGTACTCGGCCACCAAGGCGTTCACCGCGACCGCCGCGCTGCAGTGCGTCGAAGAGGGCCTGATCGATCTGGATACCCCCGCCCGCGACTATCTGCCCGAGATCGGGCAGCTGCAGGTGCTCACCGACCTCGGCGACGACGGCCGAGTGCGCACGCGCCCGCCGGTGCGCGAGATCACGCCGCGGATGCTGCTGCTGCACACCTCGGGGCTCGCCTACGACATGTTCGACAGGCGCTATGCGATTCTCGCGCGGGAGCGGATGAAGCATCCCTCCGGCACTCCCCTGCACGACTCGCTGCAGACGCCGCTGCTGCACGACCCCGGCGCGCAGTGGACCTACGGCACCTCGATGGACTGGATGGGCCTGCTCATCGCCGCGGTGCGCGGCGAACGGCTCGAGGATGTCTTCGCCGAGCGGATCTATCGCCCCTGCGGCATGACTTCGACCTCGTTCGACGTCACCCCGGCGATGCGCGCACGGCTGGCCACCGTGCACCGGCGACAGCGCGACGGCCGGATCGTGCCGACGTCCGTGGCGCCGCCGGATGTTCCGGAACTCGACATGGGCGGGCAGGGGCTGTTCTCGACCGTGCCCGACCTGCTCGCGCTGCTGCGGGTATGGCTCGGCGACGGGTCGGCGCCGTTCGGGCGCGTACTGCGCCCCGAGACGGTGGCGTGGGCCGTGCAGGGCGCGCCCGGTGTCGTGCCGACGCCGCTGCCGTCGGCCATTCCCGCGCTGACCCGCGAGGCGGACTTCTTTCCGGGCGCGCGCAAGTCGTGGGCGTACTCGTTCCTGCGCAACGAGGACGACGTGCCGGGCGGGCGGCGTGCCGGGTCGCTCAGCTGGGCGGGGCTGGCGAACGTCTTCTACTGGATCGACCGCGAGTCGGGGCTGGGATGCGTCTGGGCGGCGCAGCTGCTGCCCTTCTTCGATCCGGTGGCCGAGGACGGCGTCGCCGCGTTCGAGCGGGCGGTTTATTCGGGTATGTGAGGTCGCGGGAGTATCAGCTTCGGTGGATCACTCCGCGCCGGCCGCGCGCCCGTCGACGAGGTTGCGCGTGAAGCGCAGGACATCCTTTCGCAGCATCGGGTGCGCTCCCTCAAGCGGGCGTTCGTGGGCGATGAGCTCGTTCAATCGCTCGAGCGTGGCCGCCACGAGTTGGTCTGGCCGCCGGAGACCCCACGTCTGCATCTCTGCGACAAGGTCACGTCGAGTGATTTCCGAGTGGCGATACTTCTTATTGACGGCCAGCGCCAGCTTTCCATCGGCGTCACGGTGGTGTGCCATCGGCACCATGTCGTAGGCGGGTGCGAGGCTCACGTTGCCGGCCGAATCATGCAGCAGCCCGAGGTTCTTCGTGTGCAAGTCCAGGTTGCCGACAGCCACCGCCAGCGTTGTGATCTGTGCCAGCCTCGCGAGGTCGGAACTTGACGCGAAGCGGTACAGCGAGTCCGCAACGCGACGCAGGCTGACGACGCCGCCGATCTCCTGGTACTTCTGGTTTCCCGAGGCTCCCAGTGCCTGGTTGAAGTCTTCCTGATGAATGCGCGCGCCCTCAGCACGATCGAATCGTTCGACCACCAGAGCAGGAAGCCCGTCGAACACGTCGACGCGCGTGTCGAATTCGGCAAGGCCCAGGCCGCGGGCAAGCCGGCCTCCATACTCCTCGTCATAGATGACGGTCGGATTGGTGTCGAGCTGGGGCTTCAGAATGTGCGTTGACGGAAAACCGCCCACGGCTTGATTCCACCTGTCGTTCTCCCATGCGAGCACGACCTTGGGCTGAACGCCCCCCAGCGAGGACTTGCCGTTCAGCGGTGCATTCGCGAGCGGCGACCCGAGCGGGTCCTGCAGCAGTTCACGGACATCCGTCGCATCCACCGGAAGCAGATCCGGCGTGCGCGGTTCCGTAGGATCATCGACATCCCAGATCTGCACAGCACCCGCCACATCACGCCCGTACCGGGCGAGGAACGAGGGCACGTCACCTCGGCGGATGCCGCTGAGAGCCAACATGTAATCCAGCTGATCGCCCTCGGGAAGCAACTCTGCGAACCAGTTCCGTCGACGCCCCGCATGCTGCCGCGGCGCCACCTGGGCCAGCGGCATCAGAACCGACAACACGCGACTGTTGACGCCGAACTCCGCCGCAGCTTCGCCGGTGGCGACGAAGTCAAAGGTGCGGGCGTCGGCGCCGTCCAGGTGTCCGATGACGACGCCGTAGAGTTCGACGGCGAGCTTCATTCGGACCGCCCATCGTCCCAGGTCGCAGTGAGTTCGACGCCGGTCGCACGAAGTAGGTCGAACACCTTGCGCATGTAGATCGTCGGCTTGCCGGATTCGATCTCGCTCACGGAGCGCTGCGAGATCCCCAGCTCATCGGCCAGTGCGGCCTGGGAGAGCCCCCGCGCGCGGCGCGCCTGTTGAATGGACAGGCCGATATCGCCTGGGGAGCGAAGACCCGAGACCTGAGTGCCCATGATGAACCCCATTACCTTTTCCGGATAGAGCCAGGCTACTACGTTTTCCGGATATTGTTCCGCACTGGCAATTTCTGGATGGCGTGCCCATCCTGTCGCTCCAGGCGCGCGAAGCGGCATCCTCAGACCACATTCCGTCAGACGTCGCAATCATGAAACATGATACGTCGTTATGTACTATTTTCCTCGGCTCCTCCCGAACACCCTTCGGAAACCGGTTATCCACAGATCCACGTGTTCACCAGGTATTTCCTCGATCTTTTCTCGAATACGCGTACCATAGAGACATGAACGATGAACTGGTCGACCTGGAGCAGGCAGTAGCCGCGCTGCGGCTCGCCTGGGTTGCCAGAAGTGGTGCCGTCGACCCGATTGCAGGCGACCCGATCGGCGTCGACTCAGCCGACGTGAACGGCGCGATCGCGGTGCCGGCCGAGCAGCTGGACCGCACCCGTCTGGTCGCCGTGGCCGATGCACTATCGGCAGTCGGCCGCCGCGTCGACGCCGAGCGCGCCCACGTGGCCGCCGAGATCGACCGCCAGTCGCGCCCCGAGCTGGGTGCCGACTCCCTCGCGAAGCAGCACGGCTATCGCAACGCGGCGTGCCTGCTCGCCGCCACCGGCGGCATCAGCGTCGGCGACGCGCATCGGCTGGTCGCGGTCGGCAAAGCAATCGCCCCGCGCACCTCACTGATCGGCGAAGCCCTGCCGGCGAAGCATCCGTACGTCGCCGCGGCGATCGACTCAGGCGACCTGGGCGTGGTCGCCGCCGGGCTGATCGTCACCATGCTCGACCGGGTGGCCGTGCGCTGCGATCCGGGTCTGCGCGACGAGGCCGAAGGGCTGCTGAGCGGCAACGCACCCGGGCTCACACTCGACCAGCTGCGCAAGGTCATCGCGCAGGCCGAGGCCTGGCTCGACCCCGATGGCGCAGAACCCGCCGAACGCGACAGCTATGGCGAACGCGCCCTGACCATGTTCGAGCGCGACGGCATGCTGCACCTGGCCGGCAAGATCCCCGTGACCCGTGGGCCGCGCTGAAGTGTGCGATCGAGGGGCTCGTGACCGCCGCCATGCGAGATGCAAAGAGCGACGTCACCGCCGGCGATGACGACCAGATCCGCCCGACCATGCCGCAGCGGCAGGCCGACGCGCTGGTCCAGCTGGCCGAGCACGCCCTGGGCTGCGAGCACAGCGATCTGCCGCTGGAGGGCGCGACCGTCGTCGTCCGCATGAACCTCGACACCCTGCAGGACGGCACGGGGCTCGCCGAGATCGACGGCATCGCCCAGCCGATCTCGGCGGGCGCCGCTCGCCGCTATGCCACCACCGCCGGAATCATCCCCTGCGTGCTCGACAGCACGAGCGACATCCTCGACTGGGGCCGCGAGAAGCGCCTCTTCACCAAGGCTCAGAAGCTCGCGCTGGTCGAACGCGACGGCGGCTGCGCCATGTGCAACCTGCCACCCGGATTCACCAAAGCCCACCACCTGAATTGGTGGCTCAGAGACCATGGAAAAACCAACCTCGACGAAGGCGTCCTGCTCTGCGAATCCTGCCATCACCGCATTCACGACAACGGGTGGGATGTCCGCATCGAAGGCCACGGCACCAAAGCGAAGGTCTGGTTCGTCCCACCGCCGACCGTCGACCCGGGGAGAACTCCGCGCCTGGGCGGCAGAGCCCGCTTCTGCTACGACGCCGCATGAGTACGCCCACCGCGCCGATCACTCACCGCGCGCCGCACACCGGCTGCGCCGCGTCACCACTGATGATGGATCTGCGCCCGCAATCGCCGGTCATAGACCTCGTGCACGGCGGCATCGAACTCATCCAGATCCAGCGCCGACGCCGGCTCGAGCAGGTTCGCCGCATCGGCGTTCGCGGCCGCCTGCGCGGCGCTGCGCGCCCCGGGGATGACCGCGGTGAGACCGGGCCGCGACGCGATCCACGCCAGCGTCGCCGCCGGCAGGCTGACGCCCTCCGGCAGCGTGGCCGCCAGTTCCTGGGCCGCGGCCAGGCCGGTGTCGTAGTCCACGCCCGAGAACGTCTCGCCGCGATCGAACGCCTCACCGTGCCGGTTGAAGCTGCGGTGATCGTCGGGCGCGAACGCCGTGGTCGCGGTGTACTTTCCGCTGAGCAACCCCGACGCCAGCGGCACCCGCGCGAAGATCGACACACCGGCCGCGGCCGCCGCCGGCAGCACCTCGTCCAGCGGCTTGAGCCGGAACGGGTTCACGATGATCTGCACGTTCGTCACCCCCGGCCGGGCGATCACGGCCAGCGCCTGCGCGCACGTCTCCACCGACACGCCATAGGCGGCGATCGCACCATCCGCGACCAGCCCGTCCAGGGCGGCATAGGTGGCGTCGGCGGCGATCACGTCGGTCGGCGGGCAGTGCAGCTGCACCAGATCGAGCCGGTCGACACCCAGGTTGCGGCGGCTGCGATCGGTCCACGCGCGGAAGTTCTCGGCCGAGTAGTTCTCGGCAGTCTGCGGCAGCCGGCGCCCCATCTTGGTCGCGACGGTGATGCCGGCATCCGGCCGGCCGGCCAGAAAACGACCGATCAGCGACTCCGACCGGCCATCGCCGTAGACGTCGGCGGTGTCGAAGAGCGTGACGCCGTGCTCGGCCGATGCCGCCAGCACCGCCAGCGCGTCATCCTCGCTCACGGCGCCCCAGTCGGCGCCGAGCTGCCACGTGCCCAGGCCGATCGTCGAGACTTCGCGGCCGGTGCGGCCCAGGGCGTGCGTGCGCATGCTGACTCCTTCAGACGGGGATGTCTGCAAGCCTGCCACGTGTGGGCGCAGCCGCCGACCGCGCTACCGGTAGTCGCTCTCCAGATGCTGTCCGGCGCCATCCTGCGCCGCCACGCGCTCGGCCTCACGCCCCCGCAGGTCGACGCGGCGGATCTTGCCCGAGATCGTCTTGGGCAGGTCGTCGACGAACTCGATGATGCGGATGCGCTGGTACGCCGACAGCCGCTCGCGCACGTGCACGAAGATCGCCCGCGCCGCCACCGCCGGGTCGGCCGCCGCCGCCGCGGTCAGGCGGATGTACGCCTTCGGCACCGCCAGCCGCACCGGATCGGGGCTCGGCACTATCGCCGCCTCGACGACGACGTCGTGCTCGAGCAGCACCGACTCGAGCTCGAACGGCGAGATCTTGTAGTCGGACGCTTTGAACACGTCGTCGGCGCGACCCACATAGGTCAGGTACCCGTCGGCATCGCGCGCGGCGATGTCGCCGGTGTGGTGATAGCCGCCGGCGCGCGAGGCGGCGGTGGCGGCGGCATCCTCGTAATACCGGGCCATCAGGCCGAGCACCGGCTGGGACAGGTCCAGGCACACTTCGCCCTCGTTCTCGACCTGCTCCCCCGTGATCGGGTCGACCAGCACGACCGGGTAGCCGGGGGTGGGCCGGCCCATCGAGCCGTCCTTGACGGGCTGGCCCGGCGAATTGCCCACGCAGCAGGTCATCTCGGTCTGCCCGTAGCCGTCGCGGATGGTCGCGCCCCACGCCTGGCGCACCCGGTGGATCACCTCGGGGTTCAGCGGCTCGCCGGCGCCCAGCAGCTCGCGGGGCGGATGCGGCAGCCGGGTCAGGTCGGACTGGATCAGCATGCGCCACACCGTCGGCGGGGCGCACAGCGTCGAGACGCGGTGTTCCTCCATCACCTGCATCAGCACGGCGGCGTCGAACCGGTCGTAGTTGAACACGAAGACCGTCGCCTGCGCCAGGAACGGCGAATAGAAGCTGCTCCAGGCGTGCTTGGCCCAGCCCGGCGACGAGATGTTCAGGTGCACGTCGCCGGGGCGCACGCCCAGCCACCACATCGTCGACAGGTGCCCCACCGGGTACGACACCTGCGTGTGCGCGACGAGCTTGGGCCGGCTCGTGGTGCCCGAGGTGAAATACAGCAGCGCCGTGTCGCCGGCCGGGGTCGGCCCCTCGGGGGTGAACACGCGCTCCGCGTCATCCGACCCGTCCCAGCCGATCCAGCCGTCGGGCAGATCGGGGCCGATCCCGATCCGGGCGACGGATGCCGGCACCTGGCTGAGCCGGTCGGCGAGCGCTGTCAGGGTGACGACGGCGTCGACCTCGCCCTTGTGCGCCCGATAGGCGACGTCGTCGGCCGACAGCAGCGTCGAGGTCGGGATCGACACCGCGCCGATCTTGGCGATGGCGAGCATCACCTGCCACAGCTCGATCGCGTTGTTCAGCATCACGATCACATGCGAGCCGCGGCGCAGGCCCAGCGCGCGCAGCCAGTTGGCGACCTGGTCGCTGCGCGCCGACAGCTCGCCGTAGCTGTGCGCCGTGGCCGACAGGTCGGCCTCGACGATCGTCACGGCGGCACGGTCGGGGTGCTCGGCGGCGACGACGTCGAACCACTCCAGCGCGAAGTTGAACTCGGCCAGCTGCGGCCAGGCGAACTCCGATACCGCGCCGTCATAGTCCGTGCCGTGTTCGAACAGAAAGTCACGTGCCTGCCGTACCGCGGCTGTGCCTGCGGTGGCGGGGCGTCCTGGACCGGTCATCTGCGCTCCCTTGCAGCGATGCGGCGACGCGGGCGCGGCCACCTTCCGCGGCGCGTTGCCGCCGCCGTGATCTGCGTCATCGCCGACCCCGGAAGCCTACTCCGCGACCTGACGCGCGGCCTGCGCTCCGGTAGAGTGTTTTCCACAGCATAAGCTGTGGAAAATACGTCAGCCTTGGCGAAGGGATGGATATGAGCATCGCGGTACGCACTGCAAAGACCACGTGGGACGGGGCCCTCGCCTCGGGCACCGGAACCTTCAGCGACACCAGCAGCGGCGCCCTCGACGGGCAGGTCGTCACCTGGGGTTCGCGTACCGAGGCACCCGCCGGCAAGTCCAGCCCCGAAGAGCTGCTGGCCGCCGCGCACTCGTCGTGCTTCTCGATGGCGCTGGCCCTGACGCTCGGCGAGCACAAGACTCCCCCGCAGCAGCTGCAGGTCACCGCCGAGGTGACCCTCGACCCGGTCGACGGCGTGCCGACCATCACGACCTCGAAGCTCACCGTGCGCGCGACGGTGCCGGGGGTGGATGCTGCGACCTTCGCGAGCATCGCCGACGAGGCCGCGAAGCTGTGCCCGGTCTCGCGTCTGTTCGCGGGCGCCGAGATCACGGTCGACGCGCAGCTGGCCTGATGACCGAGGCAACCGCGCTCGCGGACGCGCTCACCCGCGAGCACCACGAGATCGACACCGGCGTCGAGGCCTACATCGCGAGCCTGGACGGCGCGGCCGACCCGGCACCCCTGCAGGCGGCGATGCACGCACTGCGCCGGCACATCTACCTGGAGGAGCGCTTCCTGTTCCCGCCGCTGCGCGCGGGCGGCATGATGATGGCGATCATGGTCATGCTCAAGGAGCACGGCCAGCTGTGGCGCACGATGGACGAGCTCGACGCGGCCCTGGCCGCCGGCGAGGACGTCACGGCGCTGCGCGAGCGGTGCCAGGGCATGCTCGCACTGCTGAGCAACCACAACACGAAGGAAGAGCCGGTCGTCTACCCCCGCGCCGACTCCGACCTGTCGGACGAGCAGCGCGAGCAGCTGGCGCAGTTCCTCGCCGACGGCACGTTCCCAGACGGCTGGGTCTGCGAGAAGGCGGCGGCCTAGTCCAGCTCGCGGGCGCCGTCGGCGACCGGGCCCAGGTGCACGACGCACTCGTCAGGCTGCTCACGGCGCTCCAGGTCGGTCACCGCGGTGTCGGCGCCCCACTGCGTCAGCGCGCCCTGCATCATGCCCAGGTGGATCGAGCAGACTATCTTCGGGGCGCGCTGCGCCAGCTCGAGGAACGGGCAGTGGAAGACCCCCACCCGGTCAGGGTCGTCGCCGCGCCGCGGCTTGAAACCGACCCGGTCCAGCAGATCGACCAGCGCCTCGGCGGGCTTGTCGGTCTGCACCGCCTCGGCCTCCCGACGGCCCCAGCGGCGCCCCGCCTCGAGGGCCGCCTTCGCCGGCTCGGGGGCGACGGCGAGCTCTTCGACGAGCACCTCGGCGAGGATGCGGTAGCGCCGCGACGCCGCGCCGTCCATCTTGCGCACCCGGCGGAACAGCTGGGCCGGCCGGCCCGGCGTGCCGCGCGCGGCCATCGTCCGTTCGACCAGGCCCTCGCCGAGCAGCCGGTCGAGATGGAACCGCACCGTGTTCGGGGGCATGCACAGCTGCTCGGACATCGAGGCGACGGTCTGCGGGTGCTCCGATTCGTCGAGAAGACGCAGCACGTCTTCACGTCGGCTGGCGCCGCTGCCCGTTGCCATACCCGCCATTTTAGCCAGCTGTCTCGGCGTGCAGGCCCGATCGCGGTCGTATAGTCATGCGCATGGAACTGAGCGCGGTCGCCGGCGACATCACGACGCAGGACGTGGACGCGATCGTGAACGCCGCCAACAACGCGATGCGCGGGGGCGGCGGCGTGGACGGCGCGATCCATCGCGCGGGCGGCCCCGCCGTGCTGCGCGACTGCATCGCCCGCTTCCCGAATGGCCTGGCCACCGGCGACGCCGGCTGGACGACAGCGGGCGCGATGGCCGCGAAGTGGGTCATCCACACCGTCGGGCCGAACTACGGCGCCGGGCAGCGCGACCGGTCGCTGCTGGTCTCGTGCTACCGGCGGTGCCTGCAGGTGGCCGACGAGCTGGGCGCGGCATCCATCGCCTTTCCGCTGCTCAGCGCCGGCGTCTACGCCTGGCCGCGCGCCGACGCCATCGCCGCCGCCGTCGACACGCTGCGGGTGACGCCGACGCAGGTGACGCAGGCGCGGCTGGTCGGCTTCGACGACCGCGCGTACCGCGAGATCACCGCGGCGCTGGCTCAGAGGTAGGCGTTGCCGTGCCGCTGCCGCAGGTCACGGTACGCGACGGCGAGGGCGACCAGCACGACGACGATGATGGCGACGAAGCTGAGGATGAACGCGACCGACCAGTCGGCGAGCGCGAGCGCGCCGAAGGCGAGGGCGGGGATGACCGAGATGCCCACCGACGTGCCGATGCGCTGCCCGGTCTGCATGACGCCGCCCGAGCTGCCGGCGTACTGCAGCGGCACCTCGGCGAGGGTCAGCGCCTGGTTGGGGCTGATCACCGCGCCCTGCGCGAAGCCGATGAACGACAGCGTGAACAGCAGC
Source organism: Microbacterium kribbense (assembly GCF_039537285.1). Lineage (NCBI taxonomy): Bacteria > Bacillati > Actinomycetota > Actinomycetes > Micrococcales > Microbacteriaceae > Microbacterium > Microbacterium kribbense. The sequence continues at coordinate 97,509 of NZ_BAABAF010000010.1, forward strand.
CACCACTCGCTGGCCAGCCCCTCGGCGTGCAGCCACACCACCGCGATGCTCAGCACGAGGCCGACCACGGCGCTGTACAGCCCGCCGACGACGACCTTGCGGCCGTGCTTGGCGACGCTGCGCCCGCCCCACAGCGCCGCGAACACCGACACGATCGAGCTCGGCAGACCCACCAGGCCCGACTGCAGGGCGGTCGCGCCCAGGCCCTCCTGCATGTACAGCGCGACGATGACCCAGACGCTGCTCACGCCGAGGAAGTACAGGCTCGCCAGCAGCGTGCCGTTGGCGAAGCTGGTCACCTGGAAGATGTGCAGGTCGACCATCGGCTCGCGGCCGGAGTCCTTGTAGCGGTTCTCCCACCAGATCCAGATCAGCAGGATCACGACGCCGATCGGCAGCGCCAACCAGACCAGCGGGCTCGCGGTGGACTCCATGAACGGCAGCATCACGGCCAGCACCGCCAGGCCCAGCAGGATCGCCCCGATCGGGTCGAGGTCACGCGTCGCCGACTGCGTCTGCGGGTCGAACGGCCGATTGCGGTTCAGCAGCGGCTTGGGGATCCAGATGGCCGCCGCGGCGATGGCGAGGATGCCGATCGGCAGGTTCACGAAGAAGACCCACCGCCAGCCGAGGTCGGGGCCGCCGGCCTGGATCAGGAACCCGCCCAGCAGCGGACCGATCGACACCGACACGCCCACGACGCCGCCGAAGATGCCGAACGCGCGGCCGCGTTCGGCGCCGCGGAAGTACTGCTGGATCATGCCGACCGCCTGCGGGCTCAGCAGGCCCGAGCCCAGCCCCATCAGGGCCCGGGCGATGTTCAGGTACAGCGGCTCGTGCGCGAAGCCGGCCCAGACGGCGGCCACGGTGAACACCGCCACGCCCGCGATGAACAGCGGCCCGCGGCCGTACAGGTCGCCGGCGCGGCCGGCGATGACCAGCCCGACGCCGAAGGTGAGGGCATAGCCGGAGAGCACCCACTGCAGCTCGGACTGGGTGGCGGCGAGGTCGTGCTGGATCGTCGGCAGCGCCACGTTGATGCTGCTGATGCTCATCAGCGACATGAACAGGGCGACCACCAGAACACCGAGCACCCGCCAGCGCCGGGGGTCGGGCGTGTAGTCGTCCGACCGGTGCGCCTGTGTCATTCGTCGCAGTCTACTGTGCCGGGCACAGCAGGCACTCGGGCCGCGGTGACATGTTCGGCCCGTGACGAGGATCAGCCCGCACGCCCCTGCCGCAGGCACCGGGACCGATGCGGCCCGGCGGGCGCGTCACCTGGTCGTGCTGGATGTCTTCGGCTCCGCCGCCGCTGGTTCGCCGGCGGCCGTGACCCGGCGCCCGGGGCGCAGCCGGCGCACGGCCGCGGTGATCACGAACGGCAGCACCGAGGCCACGACGACCACCAGGGCGATCAGCTCGATGTTGGCGGCGATGAACGGGATCTGCCCGAGCAGGTCGCCGGCCAGGGCCAGCACGCCGGCCCAGATGACGGCGCCGACCGCGTTCCACACCGAGAAGGTGCGGCGCGGCGACGAGGACGCGCCGATCGCCGGCGAGATGTAGGTGCGCACGACCGGCACGAACCGGCCGAGCACGATCGCGGCGGCACCCCAGCGCGCGAAGAAACGGTCGGCCCGGTCGAGATGGTCCGTCTTGAACACGCGGGCCTCGGGTGTGAACAGCCGGCGGCCGTAGCGCCGGCCGATCGTGAAGCCCAGCTCGGCGCCCAGCACGGCGCCGACGGCGGCCGCCAGCGCGATCACCGGCCAGCCCACGCCGAGCCCGGCGGCCAGCAGCGCCGCCGCGAACACGAGGCTGTCGCCGGGCAGGAAGGGGAACAGGAGCCCGTTCTCGATGAACACGATCACGACGGTGAGCACGAGCAGGGTGGGCAGGCCGACGGATGAGAGCAGCGAAGTGATATCCATGACGACTTCAGGTAACCATCGGCATCCCCAGATGCTTCCGAGAACTTCGCCGGCGGCGCCGCGACGGCCCCGGCCGGCACCGGAGTCTGGGAGGAATCTTGCGGCCCCGACCGCAGGATTGCACCCGTGACCGATGCCCCAGCCGCGACCGCCGCCGACCGCACCCTCGTGCTGCTGAGCCGGGTCGCACCGGTCACCGTCGTGTTCTGGGTGATCAAGGTGCTCTCCACCGCGATGGGCGAGGCCACCAGCGACTATCTGGTGCACACGATCGGTCCGTTCCTCGGGGTCGCGCTCGGCTTCGTCCTGTTCGCCGTGACGTTGAGCCTGCAGCTGGCGATCCCCGGCTACAGCACCGTCCGCTACTGGGCGGCGATCGTCGGCGTCAGCGTCTTCGGCACGATGGTCGCCGACGTCGCGCACGTGGGCTTCGGCATCCCGTACTGGATGTCGGCGCTGATCTGCGCGGTCGTGCTGGCGGGCGTGTTCGTGCTGTGGCAGCGCACCGAGCACACTCTGTCGATCCACGACATCACCTGCCGCCGGCGCGAGCTGTTCTACTGGGCCGTGGTGCTGGCGACGTTCGCACTGGGCACGGCGCTGGGCGACCTGACCGCCACGACGTTGCGGTGGGGGTTCCTGGGCTCGGGCATCGTGTTCGCGATCGCGATCGTGCTGCCGGGGCTCGGCTACCGGTATCTGGGCGTGAATGCCGTGCTGGCGTTCTGGGCGTCGTACGTGCTGACCCGGCCGCTGGGCGCGTCGTTCGCCGACTGGTTCGGCGTCTCGGCGGCGCGCGGCGGCCTCGACCTCGGCTCCGGCTGGGTGGCGCTGGTGCTGACGGCCGTCATCATCGTGCTGGTGGCCGGCAGCGCCCTCCGATCGCAGCGCCGGCGGCACGATAGCCTCTGACCATGATCTGGTCGGTCGACCTCACACCGACACTGGTCGGGGTCGGCATCCTGATCGCGCTGACCACGGCGGTGCTGTGGACCTATCGCGCGCCGCACCACTGGGCTCCCGCGCTGGCGGTGCTGCGCGGCGCCGTGCAGCTGGCGCTGATCAGCGTCGTGCTCAGCGGCGTCATCTCGAACCTGGCGTGGGTGGGGCTGGCGCTGCTGGTCATGTTCAGCGTGGCCGCCGGCACTGCGACGCACCGCATCGGCTGGTCGTATGCGCATGCCGGCATGATGGTCAGTGCGATGGCCGCCGACATCATCGTCGCGCTGAGTGTGATCTTCGCGACCGGCGCACTGGAGTTCACGGCGCGCTACGCGCTGGCCATCGGCGGCATCGTGATCGGCAACGCGATGAGCATCGCGACCCTCGCCGGGCGGCGCTTCACCGAGGCCACCGGCGACCGGTGGGAAGAGGTGGAGGGCTGGCTCGCCCTGGGCGCGACGCCCCGGCAGTCCACCTGGGACATCACCCGCGGCGCCGTCTACCACGCGCTGATCCCCTCCACCGACCAGACCAAGACCACCGGACTGGTCACTCTGCCAGGTGCGTTCGTCGGCGCGATCTTCGGCGGCGTGTCGCCGCTGGAGGCCGGCCGGTTCCAGATCGTCGTGCTGGCGGCGATCATGGCGGCCGGGTCGATCACCGCCGTGATCGTGGTGACCTGGCTGGCGCCGGTGCAGCGCAAGCCGCTGCCGCTGCGCTGAGCCGGCGGCACTGACCGCCGGCACTGAACCCGCGGCATCCGGTTCTGGGACACATCTGGGAGAAGGCTGGAAAGACTGAGGGCCCGCCCACCGAGAGGACCCGCAGTGACCCCGACCGCGACCAGTTCCCGCGCGAGCGCCCGAGCGCAGGCCACCGGGCCGCTGCGCCCGCTCGCCCGCCCCGCCCGGATCGCCGGCGCCGGCATCGTCGGCGTGATCTTCACGGTGCTCGTGGGCATCGCCCTCACCCACGCGGACGGGTGGGACGGCTTCGACCTCGCGGCCCTGCAGGCGCTCGGCGCGCACCACACCGCCTTCGGCACGAGCCTGGCGGTGATGATCGCGACGATCTTCGCCCCCTCGGCGGCGCTGATCATCAGCGTGCTCGCCGGTCTGCTGGTGGCGGTGGCCACCCGCAGCGCGGGGCAGACCGTGACGTTCCTGCTGCTGATGGCGGTGTCGTGGGGCGGCAGCGAAGTCGTCAAACTCATCGTGCGGCGGCCGCGGCCCGACCCGACGATGCTGGAGTTCCCGCCCGCCGCGCAGGACTCGTTCAGCTATCCCAGCGGGCACACCGCGTTCGTGGTCGCGCTGGTGATCGCGGTGATCTTCATCGCGTACCGCAATCGCGTGCGCATCGCGTGGATCGTCGTCGCCGGCGTCGTGCTGGTGGTCATCGTCGCGCTCTCGCGGGTGTATCTGGGCGTGCACTACCCCACCGACGTGCTCGCCTCGATGCTCTATGCGGGCTCGTCGGCCGCGGCGTTCCTGGCGATCTGGCTGCGCTACCTGCTGCCGCACATCGGGTTGCTGCGGCCGCGCAGCCGGTGACCGCGTTAGATTGTGCAGACCATGCCTGCATCCGGCGCGCTCGACCTGCTGCTTATCGAAGACGACCCGCAGCTGGGCCCGCTCACCCGTGACGTGCTCGCCGAGAGCTACCGGGTGACACTGGTGGCCGACGGTGCGGCGGGGCTGGATGCCGGCCGCAGCGGCGAGTTCGACGTGATGGTGATCGACCGGCGGCTGCCCTCGCGCGACGGGCGGAGCATCGTCGCGGCGCTGCGCGCACACCGGGTCACGACCCCCATCCTGATGCTGACCGCCCTGGGCACCGTCGGCGACCGGGTGGAGGGACTGGATGCCGGGGCCAACGACTATCTGGTCAAGCCGTTCGACTTCGACGAGCTGCTGGCCCGACTGCGTGCGCTGACCCGGGTGTTCTCCGCCGAGGGCGCCGCGCTGCCGGTCGGCGAGTGGACGTTCTACCCCGACGACGACTGCATCGTCTCGCCGTACATCGGGCGCATCCTGCTGACCCCGCGCGAGAGCGCGCTGCTGCGGCTGTTCGCGCAGCACCCGACGCAGACCTTCAGCCGGCGGCAGATCCTGCGCACCGTGTTCACCGCCGACGAGCAGCCGGGCACGGTCGACAGCTATGTGCACTACCTGCGGCGCAAGACCGACAAGGACGTGATCCTGACGGTGCACGGCCAGGGCTATCGGCTGGGCGCGCTGTGATGAGCCGGGCGGGGGGTCGGGCGCGGCGGGTGCGGCCCGGCGGCGACGACGAGACGATCCTGCGGGCGGCGCGCAGCGTGAGCCGTCAGATCACGATCGGCGCCGCGGTGATCGTGGCGCTGATCGTGCTGGTGTCGGTCGTGTTCGTGATCAACCAGTCCCAGCCCAAGGAGCTGCTGGAGCGGCCCGAACCCGGCCAGACCAAGATCTACGTGGACTCGTACGAGGTGCTGATCGCCCTGGGGGTGGTCGGCATCGGCGCGATCATCGTGGCCGGCGTGCTCAGCTGGGTGGTTGCGCGCCGGGCGGTGGCGCCGCTGGGCGCGGCGCTGCGGATGCAGCGCACGTTCGTGGCCGACGCGAGCCACGAGCTGCGCACGCCCCTGGCCGTGCTCGACGCGCACATCCAGATCCTGCAGCGCCGGCTCGGCCCCGGGCACGAGCTGGCCGCCGAGGCCGCCGCCGTGCGGGCGGATTCGCGCGCCCTGATCGAGGTCGTCGACGACCTGCTGCTGCTGGCCGCGGCCGAGGAGCCGGATCAGGCCGAGGCGACGGATGTCGCGGCGGTGCTGACCGACACGGTGCAGGCCCTGCGGGTGCTGGGCGAGGAGCGCGGCATCGCCCTCGAGCTGGATGCACCCGGCGGGGTGCGCGCCGCCGTGCCGGGCTCGAGCATCCGGCGCTGCGTGGTCGCGCTGATCGACAACGCGCTCGCGCACTCGCCCGACGACGCCACCATCGGCGTGCGGCTGGCCCCGGCCAAGACGACGTTCACGATCACGGTCACCGACCACGGCCCCGGCGTGCAGGGCATCGCACCGGGCCGCATCTTCGACCGGTTCGCGCACGCCGACGCGGCGCCGTCCGACCCGGCGCGACGGCGCAGCTACGGCATCGGGCTGTCGCTGGTGCGCGAGATCGCGGCCCGCGGCGGCGGCAGCGTCGAGCTGCGCGAGACCTCCGCCGCCGGCACGACGATCGCGATCACGCTGCCGCGCGCGTAGCCGGTGCCTCGCACACGAGCGCACCCCAGGCATGGCCGGACCCCCTCTGCACGGATCGCTCAGATTGCCCCAATATGATGGCTTCATCATGTCATCAATCGATGCGCAGCGCCCTCTCTACGAGATCAAGGCGAATCTGTTCAAGGGCCTCGCGCACCCGTTCCGCATCCGCATCCTCGAGCTGCTGTCGGCCTCGCCCGAGGTCAGCGTCGCCGACCTGCAGCAGCAGACCGGGCTGGAGGCATCCCATCTCTCCCAGCATCTGTCGGTGCTGCGCCGCTACCGTCTGGTCACGTCGGAGCGTCGTGCCAGCCATGTCTACTACCGGCTGGCCAACACCCAGGTCGCCGAGATGCTCGCCGTCGCACGGGCGCTGCTGCTCGAGCTGAGCAAGACCGAGGGCGCGTACCTGGCCGCCTCGGACGCGCTCGCGATGCCCGCCGGCGTCGCCTCGTGAGCCTGCGGCAGCTGCTGCCGGCCGCAGCCGACTACCGCGGGCTGCGCCGCACCTGGCGCGGCGACCTGCTCGCCGGCGTGACGGTGGGCATCGTCGCGCTGCCCCTGGCGCTCGGGTTCGGCGTGAGCTCGGGGGTCAGCGCCGAGGCGGGCCTGGTCACGGCGATCGTCGCCGGCATGATCGCGGCGCTGTTCGGCGGGTCGCACGTGCAGGTCTCGGGCCCGACCGGCGCGATGGTCGTGGTGCTGCTGCCGATCGTGGCCGCGCACGGCATCGGCGCCGTGGCGGCGGTCAGCGTGATGGCCGGCATCATCGTGCTGGCCGCGGGCGCGCTCAAGCTGGGGCGGGCCGTCGGGTTCATCCCCTGGCCGGTGATCGAGGGGTTCACCCTGGGCATCGCGATCATCATCTTCATGCAGCAGGTGCCGTCGCTGACCACTCCCCGGCCGCTGGTGGCCGGCGAGCACAGCTCGAATGCGATCGTCGCGGCCGGGCAGTCGCTGGCGGCCGCCGACTGGTCGTACCTGCCGTGGGCGCTGGGGGCGGCGGCCGTCGTGGCGGCGTGCATGCTGCTCGCGCCGCGCCTCCACCGCGGCATCCCCGGGTCGCTGGTGGGCATCGTCGTGGTGACGCTGCTGTGCGTGCTGCTGCCGACGCCGCTCGCGGTGATCGGCATGCTGCCCGACGCGCTGCCAGCACCGCAGGTCCCGCTGCTGCCGGTCGACAGCCTCGCCGGCCTGGTCGGACCGGCGCTGGCGGTGGCGGCCCTCGCCGCGATCGAGTCGCTGCTGTCGGCGCGGGTGGCGGCATCCCTGGCCGACACCGGAGCTTACGACCCCGACCGCGAGCTGTTCGGTCAGGGGCTCGCCTCGATCGGATCCGGGCTGTTCGGCGGCATGCCCGCCACCGGCGCGATCGCCCGCACGGCCGTGAACATCCGCGCCGGCGGGCGCACCCGGCTGGCCTCGCTCACGCACGCGGTCGTGCTGCTGCTGGTGGTGCTCGCGCTGTCGGGGCCGGTCGGCACGATCCCGCTGGCCGCGCTGGCCGGTGTGCTGATGATCACGGCGTGGCGGATGGTGCACCTGGCCACGGCCGCGTCGATCCTGCGCTCGACTCGCTCCGACGCCGCGGCGTTCCTGCTCACGGCACTGGTCACCGTGTCGTTCGACCTGGTCGTCGCCGTCGCGATCGGGGTCGCCTTCGCCGGCTTCTTCGCACTGCGCAACCTGTCGCGCGCCACAGCGGTGAACCGTCAGCCGCTCGCGGGCGACCCGGTGCCCGGCGACGAGCGCATCGCCGTCATCCGCATCGACGGACCGCTCATCTTCGCCTCGGCCGACCGGGTGTTCGCGGAAGCGACGGCGGTGCACGACGTCGGCGTCGTCATCCTGCGGCTGTCGAGTCTCGATCACGTCGACGCGACCGGCGCGCACATCCTGTCGGACATCACGCTGGCGCTGGAGCGCCGCGGCATCACGGTGCTGATCAAGGGCATCCTGCCCGGGCACGAGAAGCTGCTGCGCACGGTCGGCGTGGTCACGGCGCTGCGTCACCATGCGCACCTGTTCCGCGATCTCGACGACGCGATCGAGCACGCCCGCAGCCACATCCGCCGCGAGCAGTCGCCGGCCGTGCGCGAGGGCTAGCCCGGCTGCGTCCGCGCGGCGCCGGTCGCACCGGAGGGCTGGCGCGCTGGGACGGTTCTGGGAATCGCGCGGCTGAACTGGAGGCACACGGCGCGCGCCGCGCGCCCCCGGACCCGGGATCCGCCCATGCTGCTGCAGACCGCCCCCGCCCCGGCGCGCCGGCCGCAGTCGCCCGCGCCCGCGCGGCGCCCGGAATGGCTGCTGCCGCTCGGGTTCGGTCTGGTCGCGACGGTGCTGGCCGCGGCGGGGTCGTGGATCCCCTCGCTGTGGGGCGACGAGGCGGCGAGCCTGCTGTCGGCGACCCGGCCGCTGCCGTCGCTGTTCGCGATGCTCGGGCACGTCGATGCCGTGCACGGCACCTATTACCTGGGCCTGCATGCCTGGGTCGCGGTGTTCGGCACCTCCCCGTTCGCGCTGCGGTTCCCGACCGCGCTCGCCGCGGGTCTGTGCACGGCGGCCGTCGTACTGATCGCCCGCAGGCTCGGCACCCGCACGACCGCCATCTCGGCGGGAGTGGTCTGCGCGCTGTTGCCGCGGATGACGTACGCCGGCGAAGAGGCGCGGTCGTACGCGTTCAGCGCGGCGATCGCCGCGTGGCTGACGCTCGTGCTGATCGAGCTGCTGCTGCGCCGGCGCCCCGGGTGGATGCTGCGCCTGGCGTATCCGGTGCTGCTGGCCCTGGGCGTCTACACATTCCTGTATCTCGGGCTGATGATCCTCGCGCACGGGGTGCTGCTGCTGTGCACGCGTCCGGGCCGGCGATTCGTGCGCCGCTGGGCGATCTCGTGTGCGGCCGCCCTCGCCGTGGCGACGCCGGTCATCTTCTGGGCCATCACCGAGCGGCATCAGGTGGCGTACCTGGCCTGGACGTCACAGGTCGACGTGCAGTCGGTGCTGGTGTCGATGTGGTTCGGCGACGCCGGCTTCGCCACGGTGGCGTGGATGCTGGTGATCGTCGCCCTGGCCGGGGCCATCGTGCAGCGGGGTCGGCGCCGGGCGCAGCCGGGCGGCACCGCACGCGGCAGTGTCCGGCGCGCGCCGGCGCTGGAGCTGGTCGCGGCGTGCTGGCTGATCGTGCCGGCGACGCTGCTGATCGCGCCCAGTGCGCTGCTGGCCGACTTCACGGCCCGCTACCTGACCTTCTGCGCGCCGGCCGCCGGCATCCTGATCACCTGCGGCGTCGTCCGGGTGGCGGCGCTCCTGGCCCGAGCGGGGCGGTCGCGGACGGTGGCGACGATCGCCCTGACCGCGTGCGTGGCGGCGGTGGCCGTGCCCGCCTATGCCGCCGAGCGCACGCCGTACGCCAAGAACAACAGCGACTGGGCCGAGATCTCGGCGACGATGGCCGCGTACGCACGGCCCGGCGACGGGGTCGTCTTCGACGCCTCGGTCGGGCCGTCCAAGCGCCCGCGGCTGGCGATGCACACCTACCCGGCCGGGTTCCGCGGGCTCGACGATGTGCTGCTGCACACGCCGTACACGCGCAGTGCGACCTGGATGGACACGAGCTTCTCGGTGCCGCAGGCCGCAGCGCGGCACCGGCTGATCGGCATCACGCGGGTCTGGCTGATCGAGTACGCGACCGGTGCGCACACCGACCGCTGGGGTCTGTCCGACCTGCAGCATCTCGGCTTCGTGGCCAAGGCGGACTTCCGCACGCACCGCGGCGAGATCATCGAGCTGACCCGCTGAGCCGCTGAGCCGCTGAGCCGCCGCGGTGCGCGATGATCACGGCGTGCACCCGGTCGCGGGCGCCGATCTTGGCCAGCACGCGGCCGACATGCGTCTTGACGGTGGATTCGCTCAGAACAGGCGCTGCGCGATCTCGCCGTGGCACAGTCCCTCCGCGATCGCCAGGAACACCTCGCGCTCGCGGTCGGTCAGGTCCTCCAACAGCACGCCGACCTCGGTCAGCGGCACTTCAGAAGGGTGCCGGTACGGCGCCGAGGGGGCCGTCGGTCTCACAGCGCGGTGCCGTCTCGCTGCGGCGCGGCATCTCGCTGCGCAGGGGCAGGGTGCGGATGCTGGTGAACCGGCGCGGCGCACCGTCGACCGGGTCGGTGAACCACAGCTCGGCCGCCAGCAGCTGCAGCGGCGTGCTGAAATCGTGCAGCGAGACATCCTGCACATCCGGATACAGCGGGTCGCCGACGATCGGGATGCCCAGGTCGCGCATGTGCACGCGCAGCTGATGCGTGCGACCGGTGCGCGGGGTCAGCCGGTAGACGGCCTGCTCGCCCCGGACGGTCTCGAGCTCGATCAGCGATTCCGCGTTGGGCGGGGCATCCGCCACCACCTCGGCCTGCAGCCGGCCGCGCTGCTTGACCAGGTGGTCGCGCACGACCAGCGGCAGCTCCAGGTCGGGCCGGAACGGCGCCAGGGCGCGGTAGGCCTTGCCGACCTCGCGGCGTTCGAACATCGACTGATAGGGCCCGCGCCAGCGCTTCTCGGCAGCGAGCATGACCAGCCCCGACGTCACCCGGTCGAGTCGGTGCGTCGGCGAGAGCTCGGGCAGGCCCAGGTCGGCACGCAGACGCACCACGACGCTCTGCTGCACGTGCTCGCCACGCGGGATCGTGGACAGGAACGGCGGCTTGTCGATCACGACGATGCGCTCGTCACGATAGACGACGTGGATGGGCCCGGGCACGAAGACCTCGTCGGGCAGATCCCGATGGAACCACACGAACGTCTGCGGCCGGTACGGGTCATGGCCGCCGGCGGCGCGGCCGTCCTGGTAGACGAAGCGTCCCTGGGCCAGCAGCGCGGCCACGTCCACCCGAGCGCCGAACCGGCTGTGCAGCCACGCGCCGATGGTCGGCCAGGGCGGCGGCTGCCCGCGGTCCGGATCCGGGGTGCGCGCCCACGCGGCATCCAGCCCCAGCCGCTGCGGCAACGGGGAACGAGGGGGCATGCTCCGATCGTACGGGTCCGCGCCGGACCCGGTCGGACCGCGTCACGCCGGGTTCAGGGTGCGGGCGTCGCGTCGCCGAATTCGCGCATGATCTCGGTCATCGTGCGGGCCACGCACGCCGAGTCGCAGCGGTCGGCGAGATACCCCGCGCCGCAGCCGTAGAGCTCGGAGAGGGTGGCCTGCAGCTGCCCGCTGACCTGGATCTGCGCACCGTGCTCGTCGGCGACGCCCTGACGGGTGCGCTCGGCGCTGACGAACCGCTGCACGGCGCCGACCATGGTGTGCGCCATTTCGTCGGCGTCGCGACGCCCGGCCAGGAAGTCCGGGCCGATCTGGAGCACCGGCGCCATCGCCTCGTGCATCCGTCGCGTCTGCCCATCCAGCTCGGTCACACCGGCCATCTCGCACCACCGTCCCTGCTTTCATTGTGCACCCGCCCGGTGCGCGTCGGGCCGGCGCCCGGGATCCCGCCCCACCGGCGCGCAGAACTGGGACGATGAAGTCGGATCGCACACGCGGCCACAGCACGAGGGAGCGACATGACCGAGCAGCAGCCGCAGGTGAAGATGATCGTCCTGTCCACGGACGACATCGAGGAGTCGATCAAGTTCTATACCGAGACGCTGGGCTTTCCGCTGAAGTTCCGCGACGGCTCGCATTTCGCCGCGCTGGACGGCGGCACCGTGACCCTTGCGCTGGCCACGCCGCTGGATCACCCGATCCCCGGCCAGGTCGTGGTGGGCATCAAGACCGATGACGTCGACGGTGCCGCGAAGGCGATCGACGAGGCCGGCGGCGGCATCGCCAAGGGCCCGTACAACGACGCCCACGAGCGCCGCGCCGTCGTCTACGACAGCCAGGGCAACGGGCTCGTGCTGTACACGTCGCTGCCGCCGCGCTGATCCGGCAGCGGGCCGTGTCTGTCAGCGAAGCGGCCGGGTCAGGTCGCTGAACGGCAGTGCGCGGCCGAGGATGGCCTCGGCCGCACGGTGGCCCGAGCGCAGCGCGGCCGTGACCGTCGCGGGGTCGTCGCCCCAGGTGGCCTCGCCGGCCAGGTGCAGCACGCCGCCGATCGGGGTGGCGATCAGGTCGTGCCCGGCGGCGTCGGCGCCCGGCTTCAGGTAGGCGTAGGAGCCGTGCGAGAACGGGTCGTCCTGCCAATCGGTGATCAGCACCTGGGTCGGCTCCTCGACGCGGTCGCCGTACAGGCCGCGCAGCCCGTCGAGCACCGAGGCGACGACACGGTCGGCGGGCCACTCGCGGGTCGCGATGGCGCTCGGCCCGGCGGCGAAGGTCAGCAGCGTGGGCACGCCGTCCAGCGGAGTCAGGTCGTACCAGGAGTGCCACCACAGCCCGGCCTCGCCCTGCCGCCGGATCGCGTAGACCCCGGCATCCCAGAACCTGGTCGGGAACCGCAGGAACACCTTCTCGAAGTCGTTCATCTGCAGGCCCGCGACGGCGCCGGCGACCGGTTCGGGCAGCGCCGGCTCGAACGCGAGGTCGCCGGACTGCAGCACGCCGATCGGCACCGTGACGACGGCGCGGGCGGCGGTGAACTGGCCCAGGCCGCAGCACACCGTGACGCCGTCGGCGGTCCACTGCACGCGCTGCACGACGTGGTTCAGCCGGATGTCGAGACCCTGCGCGAGATGCGTCGCGAGCTGGTCGTACCCGTCGGGGAAGACGACCTCGTCGCCGGCCACGGTGTCGTCGTCGAGGCCGTGCGCGGCCAGGCCTTCGGCCGACACGCCGTACTGCTCTTCGGAGCGGTGCCGCAAGAACTCCCGCACGCGCTCGGCGCGATCGGCGTCCCAGCCGAGGGCGGCCAGGGCCGTCTCGATCATCTGCTGGTAGGTGTCACCGGGTGCGGATGCCGCGACCGCGGTGGCCAGGCGCCCCTCCGCTGCGCGGACGTCGTCGGCGAATCGGCGCACCGCGTCGTCGCCCAGTCGCTCACCGGTCGGGCCGTAATAGGCGATCGGGCGCCCGTCGGGCTGGTAGCTGCCGACCGTGTGCTCGATCGTGCGCATGCCGAAGCCGCGCACCACCTCGGTCAGCGGATTGCCGTCGACGCCATGGATCCACGACGCGCCCCGGTCGGCCGTGAAGCCGCCGGTGCGCTGCGTCCAGGTGCGCCCGCCGAGGCGATCGCGCGCCTCCAGCACGACCACGCGCTGCCCGCCCGCAGCCAGCAGCCGCGCCGCGGTCAGCCCGGAGACGCCGGCGCCGACGACGACGGCATCGAAATCGCTCATCCGGTCAGCGTACCGAGCCCGCGAGACGACTACCGTGGGGAACTACTCCTGTGCTCACCGAGGTGGACGCCATGACACGCACCGTCGCACCACTGCAGGCCTTCGGCGCGGCCGACATCGCACAGGTCGGCGGCAAGGCCGCCAATCTCGGCGAACTGCTCCGCGCCGGCCTGCCGGTGCCGCCCGGGTTCGTCGTCACGACCGGCGCCTACGCCCACGTCGCCCGCCGGGCCGGACTCGACGACCTGCTGGGCGCTGCCGACGGCGAGGCCGACGGCGACGCCGACCCGGCCGCACTGCGTGCCGCGATCGATCACGCCGGCATCGACGCCGACGCGCGCGCGGCGATCGTCGCCGCCTACGAACGGCTCGGGGCCGACACCCCCGTCGCGGTGCGCTCCAGCGCCACCGCCGAAGACCTGCCCGGGGCGGCGTTCGCGGGGCAGCAGGACACCTACCTGAACGTCGTCGGCGCCACCGCCGTGGTGGATGCGGTGCGCCGATGCTGGGCGTCGCTGTGGACCGACCGCGCCGTCGCCTACCGGGCGGCGCATGCGATCGACCAGGCACAGGTGCGGATCGCCGTCGTGGTGCAGGCGATGGTGGATGCCGAGGTCGCCGGCGTCATGTTCACCGCCGACCCGGTCAGCGGTGCGCGCGACCAGATCGTCATCGACGCCGCGGCGGGCCTCGGCGAGGCGGTCGTGTCGGGCCGGGTCACCCCCGACCACTACGTGCTCGACGCCCGGGGGCGGACCCGGTCGTTCACGCCCGGGCGCGACGAAGTCGTGATCCGCCCTGCGGCCGGCGGCGGCGTGGCCGAGCACTCCGGCGACCGCCGGTCCGCTCCCCTGCTGGGCGGCGACCGGCTGGCCGAGCTCGCCGCCCACGCCGGCACGATCGCCGCGCACTTCGGCCGGCCGCAGGACATCGAGTGGGCGATCACCGACGACTCGAACCGGGCGCTGGCGGAGCTGGCCGCGCAGGTGCGCGCCGATCCCGCGCTGCGCGCGTGCGTGCTCGGACGCACGCCGGCCGAGGTGTGGGATGACGTGCGCACCGATGACCGATACCGCGGCTTCCGCACGGATCTCACCTCCTACCTGACCGAGTTCGGACGCCGCGAGACGACCTCGCCGCTGCTGATCTCGGCACCGACCCTGGCGGAGTCGCCGGACGTCGTGATCGGCATGGTGCAGGCTGCCGCCGAGCGGCCGCTCGCCCCCGCGGCATCCGCGCCCTCGGCGGCGGCGCTCGAGCAGCTGCTCGCACATCCGTGGCTGCGCGGCGCGCGCCGGCAGCACCGCATCCGCGCCTGGGTGCGCGCCGCGCAGGACGGCGTCGCGTTCCGCGAAGACACCCACTTCTACTTCACCGCGGCGCTGCCGACGCTGCGCCGATCGATCCTCGAGATCGGCCGCCGTCTGCATGCGGTCGGGCTGCTCGATGCGGCGGAGGACGTGCTCCACCTGCGGCTCGAAGAGATCGCGACGATCGCCGACCCGGCCACCGTCCTGCCGCAGCAGGCAGCGCTGCTGCGGCAGCTCGTCGCCCAGCGCGCGGCGAAGCGCGCGCAGCTGGCCGGCATCCCGCTGATCGATGCGGCGCGGGTGTTCCCGGCATCCGGCGGCGCCGACGACGCCCTGGTCACGGGCACACCGGCCGGTGCCGGCATCGCCACGGGCCCGGCCCGCATCATCCGCGACGCTGCCGACTTCGACCGGCTGCAACCGGGCGACGTGCTGGTGTGTCCGGCCACGAACCCGGCCTGGACGCCGCTGTTCCAGCGCGCGGTCGCCGTCGTGGTCGACAGCGGGGCCGCGGTGTCGCATGCCGCGATCGTCGCCCGCGAATACGGTCTGCCGGCGGTGATGGGCACCGGAACGGGAACGGCCGTGCTCACCGACGGCGAGCTGATCACGGTGGACGGCGCTCGCGGCCGCGTCACCCGTGCCGCGTGACAGCACTGCAGCCGTCGCCACCGCCGACGGCGACCGATCGGGCGCGCACACAGACCCTTGACACGTGACCTTCTAGTCACTTATCATTCTCGCGTGAACGACGACGACCGGATCTTCAAGGCGCTCGCGGACCCCACCCGGCGGGGCATCCTCGACGCGCTCTTCGCACGGGACGGCCAGTCGCTCACCGAGCTCGAGGCGGTCGCGCCCGACATGACGCGGTTCGGCGTGATGAAGCACGTCAAGCTGCTGGTCGACGCGGGCCTTGTCGTGACACGCCGGGACGGGCGGCGCACGCTGCATCATCTGAACCCGGTGCCGATCCGACTGATCCACGACCGGTGGATCAGCCGTTATGTGGAAAGACAGGCCGCCGCTCTGGCCGACCTGACGCAGCGATTGGAGTCATCATGACCGATGAACTCGTCTTCGAGACGTACATCAAGGCGACGCCGGAACGGGTGTGGGAGGCGATCACGACCACCGAGTTCCGACGGCAGTACTTCTTCGGCAGCACGATCGAGGGCGACCTGCGGGTCGGCGGCCATGTGCTGTCGCACTCCCCCACCGGGCAGCTGTGGGGCGACTACGAGATCTTCGTGTGCGACCCGCCGCACACCCTCTCACACGGGTGGCGCAGCCTCTACGACGACGAGCTCGCCGCCGAGCCCGAGAGCCGCGTGACCTGGACGATCGAGCCGCAAGACGGCGACTATGTGAAGCTCACCGTCGTGCACGACCGGCTCGGCGGCTCGCCCAAGACCGCCGAGAAGATCCGCGGCTGGACGTTCGTCCTCAGCGGGCTGAAGTCGGTGCTCGAGACCGGGAGCGGACTGAGATGATGCGCTTCGACGAGCTCGTGCTCGTCCGGCTCATCCCGGTGCCGGGGCGCGCCGAGCTCACCCGCGACGAAGAGCTGCGCCTCCAGGACGCGCACCTCGCGCACCTGCACGACCTGTGGCAGCGCGGGGTCCTGATCGCGGCGGGCCCGGTCGACGAGGCCGACAGCGACGTCGTGGGCATCTCGGTGATGACCTGCCCGATCGAGCAGGCGCGGATGCTGTCGGCCGCAGATCCCGGCGCGCAGGCGGGCCGGTTCACCGCCGAGCTGACGGTGTGGCGGGTGCCGGCCGACATGCTGGTCGGCGGGGCGGGCATCCCGCCGCGCAGCGTCGCCGAGGTGCTCGGCACCGCGTGAGGCGCCGACCTATGCTGGTCGCATGAGCAGACTCTTCACCATGAGCGTCGCCCGGGTGTATCCGCTGTATCTCGCGAAGGTCCAGAAGAAGGGGCGCACCCAGGCCGAGCTCGACGAGGTGATGACGTGGTTCACCGGGTTCGACGCCGACGAGCTGAAGGCGCGGGTGGATGCCGGCACGACGTTCGAGGAGTTCTTCGCCGAGGCCCCGCTGACCGCCGATGCCGACCGGATCACCGGGGTCGTGTGCGGCGTGCGCGTGGAGAACATCGAGGACCCGCTGCTGCAGAAGATCCGCTGCCTGGACAAGGTCGTCGACGAGCTGGCCAAGGGCTGGTCGCTGGAGAAGATCCGGCGGGCGTGAGGCCGGCCGCCGCTCAGCCGACTGCGGGGCGGCGCGCGAGCAGCCGCGCGAGGACGGTCACGACGCCGGCATCGGCATGCGAAGGGGCCAGGTAGCGCGCGGCGGCCCGGATGTCGGGGTGCGCGTTGTCCATCGCGAACGACCAGTCCGCGGCATCCATCATCTGCAGATCGATGACCCGGTCGACGGTGGCGCGGTCGATGCCGGAGGCGGAGACGACCCGCCCCTCGTGCACGACGATCGTGCCTGGGCGCCGCGGCCGCACGCCGTCAAATCGGGGCGGCGGTGCCCGTCGCACGGCCGGGCGCACCGGCGCCGACCCGGGCCTCAGAGCAGGTCGGCGACCAGAGCCGTGATGCGGTCGCGGATCTCGTCGCGGATGCCCCGCACCGCGTCGATGCCCTGGCCGGCCGGGTCGTCGAGCACCCAGTCCTCGTACCGCTTGCCGGGGAAGACCGGGCAGGCGTCGCCACAGCCCATCGTGATGACGACGTCGGATGCCCGGACCGTCTCGGTCGTGAGGATCTTCGGCGCCTCGGCACCGATGTCGATGCCGACCTCGGCCATGGCCGAGACGGCGACGGGGTTGATCCGGTCGGCGGGCAGCGACCCGGCGGACCGGACCTCGATGCGCTCCCCCGCGATCTCGCGCAGGAAGCCGGCGGCCATCTGGGATCGGCCCGCGTTGTGCACGCAGACGAACAGGACGGAGGGCGGCGCGGTGGTCATGGTGGCTCCAGAGGTGCTCGGTGGTCAGGTCAGCAGGTCGTCGACAAGGGCGCGCACGCGCACGGCGATGTCGTCTCGGATGGCTTCGGCACCGTCCCGAGAGGCGAGGGCGGGATCGCCGACGGCCCAGTCTTCGTAGCGCACACCGGGGACGATCGGGCAGACGTCGCCGCAGCCCATCGTGATGACGACGTCGGCGGCGCGGACGGCGTCGTCGGTGAGGGGCTTCGGAAAGCGCTGCGCCGCGGCATCCCCGTCGATCTCGGCCAGCAGCGCCGCCACGTGCGGGTGGATGCCGGCGGCGGGGTTCGATCCCGCGGACCGGGCGACGATGCGGCCTGCGGCGAGCCGGTCGACGAGGGCGGCGGCCAGCTGCGAGCGGCCGGCGTTGGCGACGCACACGAACAGCACCTGGGGCGGTGCCGTCGCGCGGTCGCGGGCGCGGTCGCTCAGCCGCTGCCGGGCGAAGCGCTCGGTGCGCGCAAGGAGCGCCCCGGTCATCCCCGCCGACCGGGCCAGCGCGGTGCACGACTCGCGGACGGTCGCGAACACGGCGCGCTCGCCGGGGTCGGGAAGCTCGCCGGTCAGCTGCGCGGCGAGGCAGGTGACACGGGCATCCAGATCGGCGTCGAGGGCGTCGTCGACCGCCGGTTCGTCGCCGGCGACGTCGAGCGTCGCGAACGAGTCGAGCAGCGCCGTGACGGCGGCCCGGCGGTTCGGGATGATGCGGTACCAGACCCAGGTGCCGCGGCGCTGGGAGGTGAGCACGCCGACGTCCTTGAGCACTTTCAGGTGGTGCGAGACGGTGGGCTGGGTGACGTCGGCGAGTGTGGCGAGATCGCACACGCACGACTCGCCGCGGGGATCGACCGCGACGGCGGAGAGGATCCGGACGCGCAGCGGGTCGGCGAGCGCCTTCAGCATCGCGGCCACGGATGCCGCGGCGTCGTGCCCGATGGCATGTGCGGCGGCGGGACCGGGCCGCTCGGCCGTGGCGGTCTGCGCCGCGGTCATGCCGACGACCCCTCGGCGCGGGCGCGCTCGGCCCGATACGCATCGGCCGGGAGCGGCACGGGCTCCGGCGGGCCCGCCTGGTACGGGTCGGTGCCGAACCAGGCCCGTGCGGCCCAGAGCGAGACATAGACCAGCCCCACGAGCACCGGCACCTCGATCAGCGGGCCGACGACACCGGCCAGGGCCTGCCCCGAGGTGGCCCCGAAGGTGCCGATGGCCACCGCGATGGCGAGTTCGAAATTGTTGCCGGCGGCCGTGAAGGCCAGCGTCGTCGAGCGCGCATAGCCGAGGCGAAGGAGCTTGCCGGCGGCGATGCCGACGAACCACATCACCAGGAAATACACCAGCAGCGGTACGGCGATGCGCGCGACATCCCACGGCCGCGAGGTCACCTGCCGGCCCTGCAGCGCGAACAGCAGCACGATCGTGAACAGCAGGCCATACAGGGCCCACGGGCCGATCCGGGGCAGGAAGACTCCCTCGTACCAGCCGCGTCCCCTGCGGCGTTCGCCGATCAATCGCGACGCGAAGCCGGCGACCAGCGGAACGCCGAGGAAGATCAGCACATTGAGCGCGATCTGCCCGACCGAGACCTGCAGCCCGGCCGTATCCAGTGCCAGCCAGCCCGGCAGGACGCTGAGATAGAACCAGCCGAGGAGCGCGAAGGCGACGACCTGGAAGACGGAGTTGATCGCCACGAGCACGGCCACCGCTTCGCGATCACCGCACGAGAGATCGTTCCAGATCACCACCATGGCGATGCAGCGGGCGAGGCCGACGATGATGAGGCCGGTGCGGTAGTCCGGCAGGTCGGGCAGGAACACCCAGGCGAGGGTGAACATCACGGCGGGGCCGACGATCCAATTGAGCAGGATCGACGAGACCAACAGCTTCTTGTCGCCGGTGACGGCGGCGACCTTCTCGTACCGGACCTTCGCCAGCACGGGGTACATCATGACGAGAAGCCCGAGCGCGATCGGCAGCGAGATCCCGCCGACGTCGAGATGGGCCAGGAGGATGGAGACGCCCGGGACGAACCGGCCGAGCAGCAGTCCGCCGGCCATCGCCAGGCCGATCCACAGCGGGAGCCATCTGTCCAGCGAGGAGAGGCGGCGCGGCCCTGCGCTGGCCAGCTCGACTTGTATAGACACGCGTCTATATTGTCAGAGATCGAGGCCGGCCACATCACCAGTGCCAGAATGGTCGGGCGCGCAGGCCGTGCACGCGGGCCGATGAGAGCATCCATGACACAGCGTCCGATGACAGGCATCCGATGACCGACCAGGCCGCGCCGCGCCTGAGCGCCTGGCGGTTCGTCGTCGCGTTCGGCGTCGTGAGCCTGCTGTCGGACTTCGTCTACGAGGGCGCGCGGTCGATCACCGGGCCGCTGCTGGCGCACTTCGGTGCGACTGCCCTGGTCGTCGGCGTCGTGACCGGGGTCGGCGAGGCCGCGGCGCTCGTGCTGCGCCTCGTGTCCGGCCCCCTGGCCGATCGCAGCCGCCGCTTCTGGTCCTGGGTGATCGCCGGCTATGCGCTGACCGTGGTCAGCGTGCCGACCCTCGGTCTGTCCGGAACGCTGTGGGTGGCCGCCACCCTGGTGATCGCCGAACGCGTCGGCAAAGCCGTGCGCTCCCCCGCCAAAGACGCCCTGCTGTCCTACGCGACCGCGGCCACCGGACGTGGCCGCGGTTTCGCCGTGCAGGAGGCGCTCGACCAGATCGGCGCGATCATCGGCCCGCTCGTGGTGGCGGCGATGCTCGTGCTCACCGGCGGGGACTACGGGCCGTCGCTGGCCGTGCTCGCGATACCGGGGGTCGCCGCCCTGGCGCTGCTGGTCTGGCTGCGCGCGCGGGTGCCCACGCCGCGCGACTTCGAACGCGCGCAGCCGAGCCCGCACGGGTCCGCTCGCGGCGTGCGGCCGGGCCTGCGCCGCCTGCCGCCGGCGTTCTGGGCGTACTCGGGTTTCACCGCGCTCACGATGGCCGGGTTCGCCACCTTCGGCGTGCTCTCCTTCCACATGGTCGACCGCGGCATCCTGCCGGCGGCGGCCGTGCCCCTGCTGTACGCCGGCGTGATGGCCATCGACGCCGTGGCCGCGCTGGGCACCGGTGGGGCGTACGACCGGTTCGGCCCGCGCACGCTGCTGGTGCTGCCGGTCTTCGCCGCGGCCGTGCCGCTGTTCGCGTTCACCGATGCGCTCGCCCTGGTCATCGTCGGCGCGCTGCTGTGGGGCGCGGCGCTGGGCATCCAGGAGTCCACGCTGCGGGCGACGGTCGCCGACCTGGTGCCGGCGGATCGCCGCGGCACGGCCTACGGCGTCTATGCGGCCATCGTCGGCGTGGCGACCGCGATCGGCGGCGCGCTGGCCGGAGCCCTGTACGGCGTGTCGATCCCCGCGCTCGTGATCGTGACGCTGGCCGTGCAGGCCCTCGCCGTGACGGCGGCCGCTGTCCTGCTGCGGCGCGCGCGGCCCCGTCGATACCCGTAGGGGGTACTTGTGACCTATACCCCCTATGGGTATATGATCGAGGCATGGAGACCACGGCACCGCTCGTCGACGAGCACGTCAACCATGCCTACACCGCCAACAAAGACGCCCTGCTCAAGCGCCTCGGCCGAATAGAGGGCCAGGTGCGCGGGGTGAGCCGCATGGTAGATGACGAGAAGTACTGCATCGACATCCTCACCCAGATCTCAGCCATCAACGCCGCCCTGCACAAGGTCAGCCTCGGTCTGCTCGAAGACCACGTCGAGCACTGCGTCGTCGACGCCGCCGCCCACTCGGCGGCCACCGGCGACCGGTCGATAGTGGCCGAGAAGGTCGACGAAGTGACCACCGCCATCGGCCGGCTGCTGCGCTAGCCATCCCGACCATTCCCACCCGACAACCCCTCAAGGAGAACTCCATGGACCACAACGACATCACCCTGAAGATCGACGGCATGACCTGCGGCCACTGCGTCTCATCGGTCACCGAAGAGCTGTCCGCCGTGCCCGGCGTCAGCAACGTCGAGGTCGCACTGTCTGCCGGCGGCACGTCGACGGCCACCGTCACCGCCGACGCCCCGGTCGAGAACTCGGTTCTCGAGGCCGCCGTGACCGAGGCCGGCTACACGCTGGTCTCAGTGGGTGCCTGAGCCAGACCGATTGAGCGGCCCACCTGGTGGGCCCGGAGCAGAGACGGAATCATGACCAACGAGATCACGCTGCCTGCGGCTGAGCGCATCGTCGAACTGGACATCCAGGGCATGACCTGCGCGTCGTGCGTCGCCCGGGTCGAACGCAAGCTCGGCAAGATCGAGGGCGTCGAGGCGCTGGTGAACCTGCCGCTGGAGTCGGCGCGCGTCACCGTCCCCACCGGCGTCACCGACGGTCAGCTCATCTCGACAGTGGAGGCGGCCGGCTACCAGGCGCGGGTGAAGGTCGACACGTACGCCCCCGTCGTCGAAGCCCCCGCCGAGCCGGAGCAGGCCGCGACCCGGCCGCGCACCGACCACGCCACCGGGCACGGCGGCGGCAGCCTGAAGATCCGCCTGATCGTGGCGGCGATCTTCACAGTGCCGCTGTTCGTCATCTCGATGATCCCCGCCGCGCAGTTCCCGCACTGGGGCTGGGTGGCACTGGTGCTGGCGACCCCCGTGACGTTCTGGTCGGCGTGGCCGTTCCACCGTGCCGCTGCGGTCAACGCACGCCACCTCGCCTCGACGATGGACACGCTGGTGTCGATCGGCGTGCTGGCCGCCTATTTCTTCTCCCTCTGGCAGCTGATCAAAGACCCGGGCGTCACGGCTCACGTCGGCATGGCGATGACCGACCATGCGCTGTACTTCGAGACCGCCGGGGTCGTCGCGACCTTCCTGCTGCTGGGCCGCTACCTCGAGGCGCGCGCCAAGTCGCGCGCCGGTGACGCGCTGAAGACCCTGCTGGATCTGGGCGCGAAAGAAGCCGTCGTGCTGCGCGACGGCGTCGAGGTGAAGATCCCCGCCGCCGATCTGGTGCCCGGCGATGAGTTCGTCGCCCGCCCCGGCGAGAAGATCGCCACCGACGGCTACGTCGTGTCCGGCCATTCCGCCGTCGACACGGCCCTGATCACCGGCGAGTCGGTGCCGGTCGAGGTCGGGCCCGACGACACCGTGATCGGCGCGACGATCAACACCTCGGGCCGGCTGCTGGTGCGCGCGACCCGGGTCGGCAAAGACACCACGCTCGCGCAGATGGGCCGGCTGGTCTCGGCGGCGCAGACCGGCAAGGCGCCGATCGCGCGGCTCGCCGACCGGATCTCGGCGGTCTTCGTGCCGATCGTGCTGGTGATCGCCATGCTCACCTTCGGACTGTGGATGCTCGTGACCGGCGACATCAATTCGGCTTTCACCGCGTCGGTCGCGGTGCTGGTGATCGCCTGCCCGTGTGCGCTGGGGCTGGCCACCCCGATCGGGCTGCTGGTGGGCACCGGGCGCGGCGCCCAGCTGGGCATCCTGATCCGCGGCCCGCAGGTGCTCGAAGACACCCGCAAGATCGACACCGTGCTGCTGGACAAGACCGGCACCATCACCGAGGGCACCCTCGCGGTCACCTCGGTCAGCCCGGCCGCAGGCTTCGACCGGAGCGAGCTGCTGGGGTGGGCCGGCGCCGCCGAGTCGGGCTCTGAACACCCGATCGCCGCGGCGATCGTCACCGCGGCGCGCGCCGAAGGCGCGGTCGACGAGGCGTCCTCGTTCACGTCGGCCCCCGGCGGCGGCGTGCGCGCCGCGGTCGGCGCCCGCACCGTGGTCGTCGGTCGCGCCGGCTGGCTGACCGAGAACGGCGTCACGCTGACCGAGGCGCACCTGACCGACCTGGCCACGGCGCAGCAGGGCGGCACCACCTCGATCATGGTCGCCGTCGACGGCGCGTTCGCGGGGCTGATCAATCTGACCGACACCGTCAAGCAATCGTCGGCGGGTGCCATCGCCGAGTTGAAGCGGCTCGGGCTGCGCCCGGTGCTGCTCACCGGCGACAACACCGCGGTCGCCCGGCAGGTCGCCGCGACCGTCGGCATCGCGGCCGAGGATGTCTACGCCGACGTGCTGCCCGAGGGCAAGGTGCAGACGGTCCGCGATCTGCAGGCCCGGGGCCGCGTGGTCGCCATGGTCGGCGACGGAGTCAACGATGCGCCGGCCCTCGCGCAGGCCGATCTCGGCGTCGCGATGGGCTCGGGCACCGACGTCGCCATCGAAGCGGCGGATCTGACGATCATGGGCAACGACCTGCACCAGGTGGTGCAGTCCATCGAGCTGTCCCGCAAGACACTCGGCACCATCAAGACGAACCTGTTCTGGGCGTTCCTGTACAACACGATCGGCATCCCGATCGCCGCCCTCGGACTGTTGAACCCGATGATCGCCGGTGCCGCGATGGCCGCTAGCTCGGTGCTGGTGGTGGCCAACTCGCTGCGCCTGCGCGGCTTCGGCAGGGTGGCCCGCTAGATCGCGCCCCGCAGGCTCACCCGCCAGGGGTACCCGCGGCTGAGGATCTGCGTCCGCTGGGACTCTGACGGCCTCGTGACGCCGCCGATTGTGGAGCAGACGCCGACGGTTCACAATCAGAGCATGCGCGATTCTGCGCCCGAGGCAGGCCGGCCCTGCCGGGCGGAAGTGCTGGCGGCGCTGTCCGTGTCGATCGATCTCGGCCTCGGGCAGCCCGCGCAGCACATGCTCCACTCCGCCGGGATCGCGTGCCGGCTCGCGGAGCGGCTGGGCCTGTCCGAGCAGCAGCGCGGCACC
Source organism: Microbacterium kribbense (assembly GCF_039537285.1). NCBI lineage: Bacteria > Bacillati > Actinomycetota > Actinomycetes > Micrococcales > Microbacteriaceae > Microbacterium > Microbacterium kribbense. The sequence continues at coordinate 121,932 of NZ_BAABAF010000010.1, forward strand.
GTCTACTACACGACCCTGCTGATGTGGATCGGCTGTCACGCCGATTCGCAAGAATACGCGCGCTGGTTCGGAGACGACATCGCGGTGCGCGAAGCCGCCTACCTCGTGGACTGGTCGGGTCTGCCCTACCTGACGTTCTTGGTGCGCCACGTCGCCCACGGCGAAGCACCCGCGCACCGCGCCAAGGTGCTTGCCGAGCTGTTCCGCGATGCGCGCGGTCAGCTTCGACAGCTGCTGCACTCGCATTGCAGCTCGGCAGCCGTGCTCGCCCGGCATTTCGGGCTGCCCGACAGCGTGCAGCGAAACCTGGCCTTCACCTTCGAACGCTACGACGGCGGCGGGCTCCCGAGCGGATGCGGCGGCGAAGCGATTCCGATCGAGATGCGCATCGCCCAACTCGCTGACACGGGCGAGGTGCATCACCGCCGGTACGGCGTCGACGGCGCCGTCGCGATGGCCACCGACCGGCGCGGCGGGCAGTTCGATCCATCGGTCGTGGATGCGTTCACCTCCGACGCCGAAGCGATCCTCACCGAGCCGGACGGCGGCGACCTGTGGTCGACGACGATCCGGCTGGCCCCCGATGACGGCGAGCCGGTCGGCGCGGCAGAGCTCGACACGCTGCTCGCCGCCCTCGGCGACTTCGCCGACCTGAAGTGCCCGTTCATGCTGGGCCACTCACACGGCGTGGCCGAACTGGCCGAGTCGGCCGGGCAGGCTGCCGGCCTGAACGGCGCCGAGTGCGCGACGCTGCGGCGTGCCGGTCTGCTGCACGACATCGGGCGCCTCGGCGTGTCCAACCAGGTGTGGTCCCAACCGGGTCCGCTGTCCGCCGACGATTGGGAACGCGCCCGCATGCACCCCTACCTGGGCGCGCGCGTGGTGTCCCGCATCCCCGGTCTCGCCGCCGAGGCAGCCCTGGTCCGGGCGCATCATGAGCGCCCGGACGGATCCGGTTACCCGTTCGGTGCCGCCGGTGCGGCACTCGGGCGCTCCGAGCGCCTGCTGGCCGCCGCGGTCGCCTACCGGTCCGCGACCGAACCGCGCCCGTACCGTGCCGCGCTCACGCCCGCGCAGGCCGTCGAGCGGATGAACGAGCGAGTGCGAGCGGGGCACCTCGATCCGGATGCCGCAGCCGCGGTCTCCTCCGTCGCGGGATACCGGCGGTCCAGGCCGCCGCTGCCCGCGGGCCTGACCCGCCGCGAAGCCGAGATCCTCACTCAGGTGGCGCGCGGCCTGTCCAACCGGCAGATCGCGCACGCCCTGACGCTCAGCGAGAAGACCGTGCGAAACCACATCGAGCACACCTATACGAAGGTGGGTGTCAACAACCGAGTGGGGGCAAGTCTGTACGCACTCAGCCATGGGCTGGCCGATCCGGTCCTCGAGCACGGCTGAACACGACATCGGGAAATTGAGGCCGATGCCTCATGCGCCGCGCGTCCGCGCGGCGCATGGTGGGCAGTGGGTCACCGCAGGGTGGCGTTGCCAACAATCGGAGGTATCCCATGAGCACCACGACGAAGCCCAGCTTCGATGCACCCGACAGCACCATGGACATGGTGGAGAAGATGACGGCCGCGATCGTCGACGTGGGCGGGGTGAAACTCATGCGCGTCACCGCCCAACCCGGCTGGAGGTGGTCGGTCCACTCCAAGCCGGTCCAGAAGACGGACAGCTGTCAGGTCGACCACGTGCTGTACGTGGTGTCCGGGCAGTTGGCGACGAAGACCGACGACGGCACCGAGACCGACTATGCCGCCGGCGACGTGGCTCATGTCGCGCCCGGACACGATGGCTGGACGATCGGCGACGAGCCCGCGGTCTGGATCGAGATCCCCCACTAGGTCGTCGTCGAACCGGCTGCGCCGGCAGGGCCGGCGGACCGCATCTCGGCGATCCGCCGCCGCAGGAAGCGGCGCTCCGGCTCGGAGGGGGCGAGTTCGAGCGCGCGCAGGTAGTGGGGCAGCGCGTCGGCGAAGCGGCCGGCCGAAGTCCGTCGCCGGGGCGCTCGGCGCGGTCGCATGCTGCGCGGCGATCTGCGCCTGCAGCTGGTAGGCGCCGGTCTCGCGGCCGAGCCGCCCACGCCGGTTCTCGGCCGACGCGAGCACGGCGACGCCCTCGGCGATGGCCGTGTGGTCCCATCGCCGCCGATCCTGGTCCTCGAGCAGCACGAGGTCACCGTCCTGGTCGATCCGGGAGCTCGCGCGCGACTGCTGGAACAGCTCGAGTGCGAGCAGTCCGAGCACTTCCGGCAGTTCTGCGGAGTCGCCCATCAGGGTGGTCATCAGGCGGGTGAGCCGGATCGCCTCGTCGGCGAGCGCCACGCGCACGAGTTCGGCACCGCCTCCGGACGAGTACCCCTCCGTGAACAGCAGGTAGAGCACGCTGAGCACACCGCGGGTGCGCTCGGGCAGCAGCTCGGCGGGCGGCACTCGAGACGAGCGGGAGGACACCGTCGATCGGCGCCGTTCCCGCCCAGCCGTGGGGGCGCGCCCTCACCTCGGTGATGAACGCGCCCCCACGGTGTTCCGTCGTTACGCGACGTTCGCCGCGCGCTCCGGCAGCACCCAGCCCGCCCGCGGGAAGTGGCACGTGTAGCCGTTCGGGTAGGTGATCAGATAGTCCTGATGCTCGGGTTCGGCCTCCCAGAACGGACCGGCCGGCTCGATCGCCGTGACCGCCTTGCCGGGCCACAGGCCCGAGGCATCCACGTCCGCGATCGTGTCGCGCGCGACCTTCTCCTGCTCCGGGGTCAGCGGGAAGATCGCCGACCGGTAGCTGCTGCCGATGTCGTTGCCCTGCTGGTTCAGCGTCGACGGGTCGTGGATCTGGAAGAAGAACGCCAGGATGTCACGGTAGGTCGTCCGTGCCGGATCGAAGACGATCTCGAGAGCCTCCGCGTGGCCGGGGTGGTTGCGGTACGTCGCGTGATCGTTGTCACCGCCGGTGTACCCAACGCGGGTGTTCAGAATGCCGGGCTGCCGGCGGATCAGATCTTCCATGCCCCAGAAGCATCCACCGGCCAGAACGGCCGTCTCGGTGCCCGGCCGGCGGGTGATCTGTCCGGTGTCTTCAGTTCCGCTGGTCATAGTGCGTGCTCCTCAGTGTGGGTGATGTCGGTCGTCGCGGTGGTGTCGGCCGTCTCGAACAGCGCCCGGTACTCACCGTAGCCCTGCTCCTCGAGCTCGGTCCGAGCCACGAACCGCAGCGACGCGGAGTTCATGCAGTACCGCTGGCCTCCGGCGTCGATGGGCCCGTCGTCGAACAGGTGGCCGAGGTGGCTGTCCGCTCCGGTGGACCGTACTTCCGTGCGGGTCATCCACAGTTCGGTGTCCGTCTCGGTGCGCACGGCGTCCGCCGCGATCGGCCGGGTGAAACTCGGCCATCCCGTGCCGCTGTCGTACTTGTCGGTCGACGAGAACAGGGGCTGGCCCGAGACCACGTCGACGTAGATCCCGGATTCATGGTTGTCCCAGTACTGATTGTGGAACGCGGGCTCGGTCCCGTCCTCCTGAGTGACGCGGTACTGGCTTTCGGTGAGGCGGCTCAGCGCCTCGGGAGTTCTGCTGTAGTCGTATGACACGGTGTCTCCTTGTTCTGACGTCGCTGGCTGCGGCGTCACTTCTAGCAACGGTGTGGCGGGTCGTTTTGGTCCCGGCTGCCTGGGCGTCCGCTGTGACTTCGACGTCCTGGTCTACGACCGCATCCGGATGATGATCTTGCCCGTACGCCGCTGGGTCGGGGTGAGGGCGGCGATGGCGCCGTCGAGGGGCGCGATGTCGCCGATGTTCGTGCGCAGCCGTCCGTCCCGCACCCGCCGGACGATCTCGCTCAGGCCGGCAGGATCGGCTTCGACGACGAAGTCGACGGTCCGGCCGTCTGCCGGCCGCACCGGGGTCGGCCCGGTGACGGTCACCAGGGTTCCGCCGGCCCGGATCAGTGCCGCCGACCGTTGTTGGATCGCGCCGCCGATGACGTCGAACACCAGGTCGACCCCGCCGACGTCTTCGAGGGTGTCACTGTCGAGGTCGACGAACTCATGCGCGCCGAACTCGAGTGCCTTCTGCCGGTCGGCGGCCCGTCCGGTGCCGATGACGTATGCCCCGGCCTCACGCGCCAGCTGCGTGACCATGGTCCCCACCGCGCCGGCGGCGCCGTGCGCCAGGACGGTCTGGCCCGACTGCAGGCCCCCGTGCGGGAACAGGCCCTGCCACGCGGTCAGGCCCGAGATCGGCAGGCTCGCCCCCACTGTGAAGTCGACGTCGCCGGGCAGCGGCGCGAGGTTGCGGGCCTCGATCGCGACATATTCCGCAAGAGATCCGTCACGGTGCCAGTCCGAGACGCCGAGCACCCGCTGTCCCACCGACAGCCCGGTCGTGCCGTAGCCGAGCGCGGTGACCACTCCGGCCAGCTCATGTCCGAGGATCGATGGGGTGCGGTCGCGGCCGGCGCGATCGACCCACGTCGACGGCCACGCACCCTCATCCGGCACGAACCCCGAGGCATGGACCTCGACGATCACGTCGTTGATCGCCGCGGACGGCTCGGGCCGCTCGGTCAGCGTCATCCCGGCCGTTCCCGCGGCCTGGTCCGTCACCACTATCGCTTTCATCTGCACACCTCTCGTCTCATGGTGATCCCGTGCTTCAGGGGTCAGAACCGGCAGGACCGCCTGCCCAGACACGAGTCAACCACTCGGACGTGTGCCGTGGGAGACCCTCTGAGCAACTCCTTCACGGCGGTGCCGGTCGCGCTGCGGCGGCTGCCCGCCGGCATCCTGATCCGGATGACCGCCACACAGGGGCTTCGCCAAGGAGGGGGTCTCCCTTGTGCGGGTAATCGCACGTAGCGTTGTCACTGTCTACAGGGAGGACAACGCAGATGACGACGATCGCCCTCATCGCTCGCACTCCAGCGCATCTTGGCCGCCGCGGCGCTGAGAACGATCCGCTGCAGGCGTCATGAGTCGTCGACGGCCCATCTTCATCCTCACGGCCGCGGTGCTCTCGATGGTCGCCGTCGCCGGGTGTTCGCCGACTCCCGGCCAGGCGGGGCCCGGCGCTGCGGGCGAGTCTCGCCCTCTCCCGACCGCAGAGTTCGAGGTGCTGGCCTCCGGTCTTGATGCGCCCTGGTCCATCACGTTCCATGGGCAGACGCCATTGATCAGCGAGCGCGACTCCGCCCGCATCCTCGAGATCACCGACACCGGCCACACCCGTGAGGTCGCCGTTATCGACGGTGTCACGGCTGTGGGTGAGGGCGGCCTGCTGGGGATCGCCAGCCACGACGAGTACCTGTACGTGTATTCCATGTCGGATCGTGAGAACCGCATCGAACGGTTCGCGCTTTCGGGCGAGCCGGGAGCTCTCGCGCTCGGGGCGGGCGAGGTGATCCTCGATGGCATCGCTGCGGCGAGCTATCACAACGGCGGCCGGATCGCTTTCGGACCTGACGGAATGCTCTACGCCACCGTCGGCGACGCGGGAAACCCGGCGAGCGCGCAGGATCTCGAATCGCTGTCCGGGAAGATCTTGCGTCTGACGCCGGAAGGCGGGGTTCCGCAGGACAATCCCTTCGAAGGGTCCCTGGTTTACAGTTACGGGCATCGCAACCCGCAAGGCATCGCGTGGGATGCCGCCGGAGTCATGTACGCCAGCGAGTTCGGGCAGAACACGTGGGACGAACTCAACGTGATCGAGGCCGGCGGCAATTACGGCTGGCCAGAGGTCGAGGGCAGCGCGGGGCGCGACGGGTTCGTCGACCCCGTGCAGCAGTGGAAGCCCGCTGACGCAAGCCCCAGCGGCATCGCGATCACCAGCGAGACGATCCATATCGCGAACCTGCGCGGTGCGCGCCTGCGCGATGTGCCACTGGCAGATCTCGGCCAGTCGAGTGAACGCTTCACCGGCGAGCTGGGACGACTGCGCGATGTCACCGTGGCACCGGATGGTTCACTGTGGATGCTCACGAACAACACCGACGGCCGCGGCGACCCCCGCCCCGACGACGACCGCGTCCTCCGCATCGACCCGTCCGCCTGACCCGTCGAGTCCCCCAGCGTGGTGCACAGCGTCAACGACAGGGTCGTGCGGTTCACTGCCGGCGCGGAGTCGATCGACGTCACGATCGGTGAACAGCCCACACCGGCGACGGAGCGCGTCAGAATCCGCCGACCGCGTCGCCGTCATCGGCAGCGGCCGCGGGGCGACCTGTTCATCGCCGCGCGGGCAGTCGACGAGTACCAGCTGCGCAGCTTCCCCGCCGCAGCTGGGGCCGGTCGCCGGCTGGTGCCGACCGGTGCGCGCCTCGAACTCGTCGGCGCCGAACGGATCGGGCCCGGCGAGCTCACGATCTGCCCGCGGGAGCCGTGTGACGCGCCGGGAAGAACACCCGGACCGGAAGGAGCAACCCGGCCAGCGACAGCACGATGAACACCACCTGGTGGACGTGGTCTGTGCCCGGCGGCAGCCCCACGACCAGGTGCACGGCCCAGAAGACCGGGTAGAACCACAGTGCGAACCACGCTGTGTTCCGTCAAGTGGATGTCGGCCGTTTGAGCGGTAAGAATCCGGCCATTGTGGCGGGGTTTCCGGCCGTGTGAGCGGGGTTCAGGCCATGAGGGCG
>NZ_BAABAF010000011.1:0-37368 GCF_039537285.1 Microbacterium kribbense
AGAATGGCCGGATTCTTGTTGCTCAAACGGCCGGAAACCGGCCGCCGAGCCGGCAGGAAACCCCCGCCGAAACGGCCTACACGCAGTCGATCACAGACATACCGATCGATCGTGGCCGCGGACATGGACCGCAGCTCGTCGAGCACGTCGGGAGTGACGCGCTGTTCGACTCTGACCAGTTCTCGGAATCGGACCAGGCGTTCCAGCGTGTCGTCCATCACCGCGGCCAGGTACTTCCCCGACGGCTGACCCGGCGGGGCCCACACTTCTTGAAGCACGACCAGCGCGTCGTACGAGTACTTCCGCGGGCGGGGCCTGCGCCGCTGGGTCCGGGCGGTGCCCTTCCTCGCGTTCGCGGTCCGGATCGCTCGGCGGGCATGGTCCCGCGTCCACCCCGTCGCGTGCACGAACTCGTCCAGCAGACGCCCCTTCTGCGCCTTGCCCGATTTTGCGTACTCCCTGGCATACTTCTTCGTGATCTCACGGCGTGCGACCATCGACAACTCCCAGCTCACAGCCAGGAAGCTACGCGGACACCCACACCTGAGGCACGCGGCACCATGCCCGGACATTTTACGTGAGTCAAGTCGGGACGTCGTGACGAAGCGGGGCGAGAGTACGATGACTCTCACCCCGCTCCTGTCCTGATGGGTCAGCGGGCGATCCCGGTGCCGGCGTACGAGGCCGGTGCTGCTGTTGGGCCCGTGGCGTCTGGTGCGGGCCTTTCAGCTTTTGGGGCGCGGTTCACGACCACGTTCGCGAACTTGAGCGACGCGCCGATGTTGTCGGCGACGATGTCGCGGGTTTCGCGGGTCTGGCCGGTCTTCTCGTCGACGTAGGTGCCGAACCGCAGGTCGCCGGCGACGATGACGCTGTCGCCCTTGTGGAGCGAGTGGGCCACGTGCTGCGCCTGCTGGTTGAACACGACGACGCGGTGGAACACCGTACCAGCGTCTTCCCACTGGCCGGTCGATTGGTTCAGGCGACGGTCGTTGACGGCGATGTTGAACCGGGCGTACTCGTTGCCGGATTCTCCGGCGCCGTATTCGGGGTCACCGGTGAGGTTGCCCTCGAGGGTGACCGGGATTCTGGTGGTCATGATGCGTCCTGCCCTTCTGCTGGGGAGGGTGCCGGTGGGCGTCCTCCGTGGGCGTGGCCCTGGCTGGTCCACGCGTCCCATTCGTCTTCGTCGACGATGTCCGTCCATGAGCGGGGCTTCGGTTCGTCGTGTCCGCGCGCGCATCCGCCGGAGTAGGCCTTGGTGAGGCGGGGGATGGCGAGGCTGAGGCGTTCGTGCCATCCGATCGGACCGAACCCGGCGTCTGAGGGGTCGAACGCCGCGGCGTGTGCGGTGTGCAGCGCGGAGAGCTCTTCGACGAGCTGGCCGTGCTTGAACCAGCACGGCGGCACGACGGATTCCGAGATCCGGTAACGGACGGTGAACCACTCCACCCATTCCCTCAGCGCGTTCCACGCGGCGGGGGCGTCTTTGTCGGTGAGGGTGGCCCAGTGGACGACATGCGCGCCGATCGGGGCGGATGACCCGTGCCGCGCGCTGGGGGCGAAGTCGCTGAGCTGGGCGGCGAGGATGTCGTCGAGGTCTGGGGGCTCTTCGTACTCGGTCACGATGCGCTCCCTTCGATCGCGATCAGTGTGCGCTGCAGCTGCGCGAGCGCATATAGCGACGCGGCCCGGCGGGTGCGGTTGTGGGCGAGGACGACGTCGCGGTCGATGAGCCGGTGCAGCAGGTCGTGACAGTAGGGATGCATCGGTACGAGGTCGTCGTGTCGTTCGAGCGCCCGCCAGGTGCCGGCTACGAGCGTGATGCCGGTGTAGTCGAGGTGGTGGAGCTCAAGCTCGCGCGCGGTGGCCGTGCGCGCGCACGCCGCGCAGGTGAGGGCGACGCCTTGTGCTCGCTGTTCGGCGAACCAGGCGTCGCGGCGGGCGAACCATGCCCCCGAGCGGAGGAACTCGGACCGGTACAGGTTCATGAGCGCGGGACGCCGACGGTTGCTCATGATTCGCCCTCCGTCTCGGGAATCGGGGCTGCATCGGCGGTCTCCTGCACGCGGTGTGCAGCGCCGAACACGCCGCGTTGTTCGATTTCGGTTTGACGCTTGCCGGCGCTGATCGTGTGCGCGTCTGGTCGTTCATCCCACCCGGCGAGGTCGAGGAGCACGCTGCGCCGGTTGCGGTAGGCGAGCAGCCCGACCTTCGGCGGCAGCCGGCGGATCTCGTCGACCGACATGAGTGGTCGCCGCTCGTGCTGTTCGCTGGTGGAGTGCCCGGTCTCACGCGTGGTCCATGAGCGCTGTTCGCGCCGGGTGTCGCGGGTGCCCAGCAGCGATTCGATGTCGCGCAGGTGGTTCACGTGGCTGGCGCCGCCGAGCAGCACCTTCGCGGTTGCGGCCGCCCAAATGGTGTCGGCTTCGGCGCGTGACCAGGATGTCTCGGCTTGGGAGAGTGCTTGGAGGACGATGAACGTGCAGATGCCGCGGCCGCCACCGTCGGCCATGATGCGGGGCAGGTTGCCCCACCGGAACATGTTCGCGATCTCGTCGAGGATGAGCCCGAGAGGGTGCGGGAGGCGGGAACCGGGTGAGGCGAGCGCGGTGGTGCGGGCGACTTCGACGATGTCGTCGAGCAGCGCACCGAGCCAGCCGCCCATCGCTGAGGCACCGGATGACGACCCGATCAGATACAGCGTGTTCGCGGCATCCAGGAACTCGTGCGGGTCGAACACCGGATCGCCGGGGCGGGGGAGGAGCGCGTCGCGGATCTGCGGGACGGCGAGGGGTGCGACGGCGCCTTGCACGCCGAACCAGATGGACGAGACGAGCTTCTCGTCGCCGTTGATGGTGGCATCCAGGCTGTCGCCCCACCCTGGTGCTCCGTCGGCTTTGAGGATGTCGACGGCGGTGCGCGTCTGTGCCGGGCTGGTGCCCCAGTCGTACAGGTCGGCGATGTTCTTGCCGCCGACCGCGGCCGCGTGCAGCAGCCGGCCCAAGACGACCCCGGACGCCTGTGCCCATTCGCCGTTGGTTGCCGAACTGCCCAGGGCGGTGCCGGTGATGATCGCGGCACCGCGCTGCATCGCGACGAGGGGATCGTCGCATCCGACGATGGGGGAGACGCGCAGCGGATGCCGCACCCCCGACAGTCCTTGCGGGTCGAACACATGCACCCGGCCCCGCGTCTCGCGGACCTTCATGGTGGCGGTGAGGTTGTCGTTCGTGGTCGAGGTGGTGATCAGCGGCCCCGACCAGTCGACGATGGCGGAGATCAGCACCCGGTACCCCTTGCCCGAGCGGGGTGGGCCTTCCAGTGCGACGGAGTCTTCGATCGACACGTACACGTCGTGCCCACGGGCACGCCCCACGCGCCATCCGACGTCGGTGGCGGTGGGGCGGGCCAGGTCGGGGCGCAGCTGTTCGGCGCGGCGCAGCACGGCCTTCCCGGAGAGGTGGTCGCGGATCTCGGATGCGGTCGCGAACCCGGGGCGGGTGCGTAGGTCGGTGATGAACGCCCGGTCGGATTCCCGGTAGTGGCGCACGGCGCGCACAACCCACCACGCCAACGCAATGAGGAGCATCAGTGCGGCGAGGTCGAGCCCGCGTATCCAGCCCGCGGGGAGGACGCATCCGCCGGCGGTGTCGTAGACGGCGGCGTCGCCGGTGACAGCCAGCCACAGCCCGGAGAACATGCTGCCGGGCTTCGGCCGATGGCCGCATGCGATGGCCGTGGTGGCTTCGGCGATGAACTCGAACGCGACCGCGAGAACCATCGCTCCCGCGATGACGACCGCGAGGGCCTTGCCTGCCGTGCTGTTGCTCATCGCATCGACCCCCGCCTACAGCTCCTCGGCGGCGGCAGCCGCTGAGGCCACCCACGCGTTTCGCGTGCCGGGGCGGAGGGTGCCGAATCGCAGCGGCCCGGATTTCAGTGCGGGGTCGAACGGGATGATGTGCACGGCGCGCACGTGCGGCTGGAATCCGTCGGCGATCCGGTGGGCCAGTGCGGGCGAGGGCTCTGCCTGGGTGACGATCACCACGGCGTGGTTGGCGAGGGCGGCGGAGCGTTCGTCTCGCCCGCGTAACGCGTCCAGCAGCAGGGATGCGGATTCCGCGGATTCGGGGGTGGCGAGGCTGGGGATCACCAGCTGATGGGAGCGGTCGATCATCCGCAGCCAGCGGCCGGCGGATTCGTCGTTGCCGGAGTCGAAGATCACCATCCGGTAGAAGCGGGCGGCAACTGCCAGCAGGAGGTCGAAGTCGGCGATCTTGATCCGCTGGTCGGCGGCGAGCAGTTCGGGGTTGGAGCGGAGCACGTCGTACCGGTCGGTGACTTGGTGGTGCACGTACCGGGTGATGTCGGCGACACCGACCCCGCCCTCCAGCAGGGTGCGCGCTTCCGGCAGCAGGTCGCGCAGGGTCGTGTCATACAGTCCCTGTTCGGTGCGCCATCCGAGGGTGCCGCGGGTGTCGTTGTTGTCCCACGCGAGGACGTTTCCGCCGCCCTCGCGCGCGTAGACCGCGGCGAGCATCGCACAGGTCATCGTTTTGCCGACCCCGCCCTTCCCGTTCACGACGGCGAGGGTGCGGCATCCTGCCCAATGACGCGACACGACCGCGGCATCGTGTGCACGGCGCTGCTCGGCCACGGACGGCTTGACACGGATGCCGAGGCCTGCCAGCAGGCGATGCCACCCGGTCGCAGGTAGAGATGGTGCCGGGGCAGGAGCGAGGAACGTGGGTCGCGGCGGCGGCTCCGTGGCCGGCTGCCTTGGAGCGTCGGCCGCCGGCCAGGGAGCCTGTTCCCTCACCTCCCCTCGAACGTCGTCGATGTCTGCGGAGGACGCGGCCGGTTGCCCTGCTGTGGTGTTGGTCACCAGGGTGAGCGGCGTGACGGTGCCAGTCGGGTCGATGAGGAGTCGGTGGTCGCCGCGGTCGCCGGAGGTCAGGAGTTCGACGGTGGTGCCGCTGCGGCGGGCTTCGTCGGTCGCACGCTGGATGACCGTGTGCCGGATATCTTCACCGGCGTCGGCGGTCAGTTTCTCGGGCCGCCCGCCGACCGTCACGAATGTGGCAGCGGTGCCGGCCACGGTGGCGTACGCGCGGGTGTTCACGGTGGTCGCGCTCATCAGCGGTCCTCCACAGTCGTCTGTTCAGCAGGGGACTCGAGCCATCCGTTCACGTCGGCGTCGGCGGTGCCGGGCCAGATGGCGTCGAGCGTGTTGGAGTCGATCTGCGCCCAGTCCGTGGCCTCGCTCGCGGTGAGGGAGATGGCGTCGTCGGTGTCGAACAGGTCGCGTTCCCACGGGGTGGAGGTAGCGAAGCAGTCGACGAGGTACGCGTATTGGCCGACGTAGGCGAGGAACTCGCCCTTGCGCAGGTGTCGGGCCATCTCGACGTGGGGGACGGGAAGGTTAAGCCGTTGCCGGAGCGCGGTGTGCTCTTGATGGTTGACACGGAAGATGAACTTGTTCTCGATGTCGCCGATGATCGAGTAGGCCAGGGACCGTTCCGGGGAGCGTTCGTCGCCGACCGCGTCGAGGTCGCCCACTTTGTGCAGGATGACGATGTTGCTGATGCCGTAGTGGCGGGACAGTTTCAGCCATTGCTGGAACATCTGCAGCGATGCCAGCGAGGTCATGTCCCGCCATCCTTCTTCGCGGACGACGTACCGGGTGCGGTGCGCGTCCCGGTCGCTGATCACGGCCTGGATCCAGGCGGTGGAGCACACCTGGGTCAGCTGCGCGGCGAGGTCCCCGCGGGCGAACAGTTCGCTGGTGTCGATGACCACGATCGGCGCGTCCTGATCGAACTCCACTGTGGATTCGTCTTCGAACAGACCGGACAGGTCGCCTTCCACGAACCGGCGCAGCACGAACAGGGGCTGGATCGCGCCCTGCTCGGCGCCGAGCCCGGCGTGGTCCTTAGCGGCGAGCAGCCGCAGCTGCTCGTACATGCCGCGCAGGGTTGGCCGGTCACCGGTGGCGGCGATGCACTGGTCGAGGCCGTCGAGGATCGCAGCGTGCTCGACCGCGGTGAGCCGTGCGCCGAGGGTCATCTCGATCAACGCGATCAGGGTACCGATGCGGCGCTGCTTGACCAGCTGCTCGTGCTGCTCGTCGGTCACGCCGGTGCGGCGCGGGCCGCGCGCAAGGGGGTTCAGTCGGGTGTCGGTGCCGCCGCCGAGCCGGATGACCCGCCCACCGGGGACGGCTTCGGCCACCCGCACCCATTCGCCTTTCGGGTCGGAGGGGACCACGGCCTGGTGCCCGAACGCGATGGACCGGGTGATGAGGGTCTTCACGGTCCCGGACTTCCCGCCCCGGTAGGCGCCGAGCACGAGGATGTTCGTGGAGAATGTGCCCCGGTCGGACGTGTCGCCATACGCCTCCCAGGGGGAGAAGTGCCACAGTGCGTCGGCGTTCAGGTCGACGCCGAGAATCGGGCCGCGGTGACCGAGCCCGGAGTCGGCGACGAACGGGTAGATCCCGGCGATGTGTTGAGAGGTCGCCTGATGCGGCGCCACCCACGCCTTGGCGAGGTTCCAGTACCCGCCTTCGGCCGCGCCCGGCCCGAGCCGGCCCGGGACTGCGGGTTCGGGAAGGGGGTGCTGCCGGCCGACAGGCCAGGGCCGGCGCCACCAGCCGCGCGCCTCAGGCCGGGTGGCGACGCTGATCTCGGTGCGCAGGGCACGCACCTGCCGCGGGGTGAGATCGGCAGGAGTGAACGTTGCCGCGTGGCGGGTCATCACTTCATCCCCAATCCCACCGGCACGGCGTTGACCATCAGCGCCTCTGCTTGCTGGCAGTACAGGATCTGAGCTTCCATCCCGGCGCGGGATAGGGCGTTGCGCATTCCGGCGATGGCCTGATCGAGCCGTTCCTGGTCCGGTGCGGTCACGGTCAAGTACGCGCCGTACTGGAACTCGCCGTGCCCGTTGGTGATCTCCTGCTCCTGCTGCTCGAGGGCACGCCAGTCCGCGGCATCCGCCGCCGACCCGTCCGCGCCACGCTTCGCGCGCAGCGCCTCATTGCCGCGCCACACCTTCTTCTCATCGCGGATCCGTTTCAGCGCCTTCGACACGGGCACCGGGGTGAGCACGATGGAGAAGATGTGAGTGATCGCCTCTCCGGTGTGCGGGTGCCGCGCGAACACGACCGGGGCGAGGAACCCGACGGGGGAGTCGGACCGGGGCCATTCGTGGATCCACATGGTCGTGTGCACGCCGGAGTCGGTGACCACGACGCCGTTGCGGCCCTTCGGCTCGTCCAGATACATCGGGCCGATGCCGATCGGGTCGACGCCGGTGAGGTTGTCGGGCCGGTTCTGCACGATCGCTGCAAACTCGGGGTCGAATGCGAGGCGCCCGAGGGCGGCGACGTCACGGGCAGACAGCCAGTTGCGGACGGTGATCTTCGCCGCAACCAGCGCGTCGGCAAGGTTGCCGGCCTCGATCTGCGCCAACGCGACGATCGCTTCCTTCCCGCCGCCGAGCGCCTTCAGCTGCGCACCCAGCGCGATCAGGTCGAGGGTGAGGACGAGGTAGTTGCGGTGCGCGACCTCGAATCGTTCGGACCCGTCCATCACGTCGCGGTAGTTGGCCGCGGCAGGGGAGTCGGGGTTCATGCCGTGGCTGCGTTGAACCTCGTCGAAGTGCTCGCGCGCCGCGCGGATCGTGGTGGGCAGGGTGCGCTCCTGCAGTGTCACCCGTTTCACCCCGGGATGCTGGGTGAAGGGGCCGAGGATCCGGTCGAACTGCTCGGCGAGGTCGAACCGCTCCGGCAGGTCGTGCATGAGGAACCCCTGCACCTCTAGTTCGGCGATCACCGACACCGACCTGTCGAGCGGGTTGTAGACGGCGGCGACACCGTCGGTCTCCCACAGTTGGATCGACGCGCGAATGCCGGGCAGGTTCAGCGTGCCGGCCAGGCGGGCCCGTTCGGGCCGGAACTTCTGGGTCGTGCCGCCGGCGCGGTGCCGCAGCTGCTTCATCAGCCACAGCCCGGCCATGCGCGGGGTGGAGATCCCCTGGATGCTGGTGACTGCGGTCACTCCGAACGCCAGGTAGAGCGGTGCGCCGTACAGCAGACCGAGCGGGCCGAACCGGTTCACGAACACTAGCAAGATGAGCGCGGAGAGTGCGAGGAATGCGATCTGCCACGGGTCCAGGCCCATCACGATGCCCTGCCGTGACCGATGCGGCAGACGGACCGGGCGGGCGTACTCCGGAGTACTGGTCATGAGGAACTCCCTTCACCACGCGGGATCGGTGCCGACGGGGTGGTTCTTGCCGCGGCGGGGCGGGAGGGGTGCCCCGATGAGGTCGTCGACCGTGTTGCCTGCGGGGTGGCCTGTGTGGTGCTTGTCTTCGCCGCCGGTTGCCCCTGAGCAGGCCGCCGTGCGCCGACGGGCGCCCCCGATGGGGAGGCGGTGCTGGAGGCCGGCCGTGACGCGGACGTCGTGTAGACGGGTGACCCACCGGGCGGGCGGATACCGGAGGGCCGGCCGGACAACCGGGCCGGGACCCGAGCCGCGGAGCGGGCCGCGCCGGCCGCGAGTTGCCCGCCGTGCGACCCGAGCCGTGAACCGACCGAGTCGACGGCGACCGCACCGGCGAAGCTGAACAGCCCGAAGATTGCGAACGGCGCGAACGCGACCATCGCCAGGCCGACCAGCAGCGGCCACGACTGCGGGTTCCAGATCGTCTTCACGTCCGCGAGCCCGTTGATGATCAGCGCCACGAATCCGATCGTCAGCGGACCGGTCAAAAGCAGCACGACCACGGCCGACACGTACCGGACGACCCATTGGGGTCCGACCCCGCGCGCGGGAAACAGCATCCACGCCACCGGGCCGACCATGATCAACGCCGCCAGCACGATGTTGCGGAACGCGAACACGAGCATCAGCAGCAGCATCCCGAGCATGAGCAGTCCGTGGATCAGGAACGCGAAGAAGTAGTTCGCCTGCCCGCCGGCCCACATTACCGATTGCAAGGTGCTGAACAGTTTTGTCGGTCCCCCGCCCTTCAGGATGTACCACGTCATGTCATCGACCGTGTTCAGCAGGTGGCCGGTGAGCCACAGCGTGAGCGGGACGGCGGGGATGGCGATGAATGAGCGCACGATCGCAGACACGAGTTCGCTGCGTTCGCCGGATACGACCGCGGCGGCGATCGCCCACACCATGGCGCCGAACGTGATGATCAGGATCGCCCACTGCCAGAACGACCACTGACCGACGGCTGCGTGCCACAGCACCGTGGTCGTATCGAAGCGCATATTGTCGGCGACGACGAACATCATCCCGGTCGCGGCGAGGGCGACCCCGCGGCCCGCGTTCTCGAACGTCAAGCAGACGGCGTCGCCGAGCTGGCAACCGTACTTCACGAGGAGGGTTGTGCCGCCGGCGTTCTGCAGTGCCTGCGTGTGTCCCTTGAATGTCGTGCACACGGTCGTCGACGTGCCCTTATAGAGGACGCCGCGGTAGCACTGCTGCGCGGTGACTTCGGCGGGGTCCGTCGGCGTGCACGAGATCTGCCCGCTCGCGTCGACGCAGTTCACCGGGTATGCGGGAGAAGACCACGGCTCGCCGGTGACCTGGGCAGTGGAGACTCGGTCAGCCATGGTCGGATAGCTCGCTGCTGACGCACTCGCTGGGTTCAATGCAGCGAGCACCACCGCGACGCCGATCACGGCGCCGATGAACAGCGAGCGGAGGAGGTTCATCAGAAGCCGAAGTCGAAGTTCACGAACCAGGCGAACAGCCCGGATGCCGCGCCGAGGACGGCGGCGGCGATGAAGATCCAGACGATGTTCTCGCCTGCCCAGGTGCGGACCCGGTCCGAGGCGATGCCACGGAAAGCGAGGGCCGAGCCGGAGACGATCAGCATGATCAGGACGACGAGCATCGCGCCGGCGAGGACGTAGGACGCAATCGTCTGGAAGCCCTGGAAGAAGGGGGCGGAAAAGTCCGGCTGGATATTGGGGATGTTGACATCGCCCGGGATGCTGAGGGTGAACATGGTGCTCCTTTGACGGTGGGACTATTTCAGGTGGAGGCCGTGTGCGGCCATGAACCGTTGCGGGTCTACGGGAGTTCCGGACTTGCGGACTTCGAAATGCAGGTGACATCCGAAGGATCTGCCGGTGTTGCCCTCGGCGCCCAGCGGTGTGCCCGTGGCCACCTGTTGCCCGACCTGGACGTGAAGGGAGGACCACTGCATGTGGCCGTACAGGGTGACCACGCCGTGGCCGTGGTCGATGCGGACGGCGTTGCCGTAGCCCTGGTATGCGCCCGCGGTGATCACGCGTCCGGCGCCGGCGGCATAGACCGGCGCGCCGCACGCGCGGGCCATGTCGTACCCCATGTGATTCGTGGAGCAGTAGCTGCACCCGTGGACGGGGTTGTATCCGAACCCGCGTCCCTTGAAGTAGTCGCCTTTGAGTGGGTACTGCCATGTGCCGTCGTTCGTGATGACGGGCGCGGCATCCACCTTCTCTGTCGCGGCGGTGACCGCGCTGCCGGCCACGGCGAACGGGATCGCGATCAGCGGCGTCAGCGCGACTCCGACCAGCACGAGAATGCCGATGATCGCCCCGATCGCGATCTTCCGACCAGTCCTCGTGTTGAGGGCTGCTGCGGCGATCACCGGGGCTGGCATGTCAGGGCTCCATCGGCTCCGTGAAGTAGCGGACGACCTTGCAATCTCCGGCCGTCTGTGGCGTGTCCGGCGTCGGCAGTGACCCGTCGCCGCAGAGTACCTGCACGCTCACCCGCGCCCGCTCGTCGTACGACGTCTCGGTGCCGCTGGCATCCGACCGGGTGAACGTGAGCGTCACGGTTGTCGTTCCGATGCGCATATGGCCCGAGGTGTCACCGGATACCGGGACGTCCGTGATCTCACCGGCGCTGACGGCGACAACGCGACCGTTCTCGCCCGCGAGAGAATCCCAGTCCTCGCGCGGCAGGACGACGCCTTGACGCAGCTCGAGTTGCGCGGCCTTCATCCGGTCGGCTCGGTCAGGTTCTTGGTATCGGGTGTCGGGGGTGAACCATGAATCCAGGTAGTTGAGCCATTGGCCGCGCGTGCTCTTCCGAGTGTCGAAGGTGGATGCCGCTTCCAGCGCCGTGCGGATGTAGGTGTCGGCGTGTGTCGTGACCGGTTCAGGGATCCAGCCGTGGGCGGATGCCGTCGGGTCGACGACGGTGTCCGCGGTCTGCGTGGGCGACGACGAATCGGCCGTGCTTGTGTGTGTCGGCTCCGCCTGACCAGGTGACCGGCTGATCGTGGAGGCGACAATGATCGCGACGACGCCAACGACAAGCACGATGCCGCCGATGATTGCCCACGTCAGTCCGCGACGCCCAGACGCTGCGCTCATCATCACCGACGACCTCCCTGATCAATCAGGTCGGCGGACCGGCATGGACGATTCGCCTCGCATCGCGGCCGCCGTTCGGGCAGTCTACGCACAGTTCCGGCGGGTGGAAAAGGATATGGCGTCGAATTGTGGATAACTCGACCGATTGCTGTCGTTGAGCCGGGCGCGACCCGGGCCGTGCACGAAATGCCCAAGCTTATCCACTCGACTAGGAGTGTGTCTGTAGGAAGTTTGGGGGACATGCTCGACGAGCCCCGCATTCTGCCTGACGTGGCGATGCTTGCTGCCCTGACCATTCCCACACTGTATAGCAGTATAGATGCGAAGTAAACAACTAATCTGTTTGGTCTGCTAGACGCGTGTCGCGTCGCTGAGACACACTGGAACCATGCCTCGCCTCGCGCAACCCGCCGGCTCCGAAGACGCGCAAGACCCGATCGCGCTACTCGGAAACCTCGTCAAAGCTGCCATCCTGCGCTACCTGCGCTCCAACCCCGACGTGACCATCGGCCGCGTCTGCGACGCGCTCGAACTCGGCCCGACGACCATCCAGCCACGGCTCAACGAACTCGAGGCCGCCGGCCTCGTCATCGCCGACCCGCCCACCGTCGCCGGTGCGTCAAGGAAGGGGGTGTGGGTCAAGTACCGGACCAACAACGAAGCGGTGACCGACCTGTATCTGCGACTGGGGATGGCCATCGGGGAGTTCTGATCAGGACGCGCGACAAGAGTCTGCGCTAGACCCGGCGTTCATCGCGGGTGCGGAAAGCATCGATCGGGTGGACATGTAAGCAGCACGCTCCGGCTGGTCCTGCACCGCAGCAGTGACAGCCACCACGCCGTTCATCGCGAGCGCTGCCCGACGATCCAGCACCAGGCGCGAGGCGGGCTCCGCCAGGGACTGCCGAACGGCGGCTCTCGGATCCTCGCCTTGTCGACGTGGCAGCGATGGGCGCTCGCTCAATCAGGCTGGGATCTACATCAGCGTCGCGGCGAGGCTGAGTTCGGGCTTGATGTCGTGCATTGCTCATAGTATGTGGGGAACGAATGACCGGAGCTTTGCGATCTGACCGCGTGCCGCGGGGACGCTGATTGCTACCGCAGCGACAGTATGCTCCGCGAGGTCGATATCAGGAACTGCGACGGCCCGGATGTCCTGCAGGCTCTCTCCCCGATTGATTGCGTATCCCTGCCGGCGTACTGCCGCCAGTTCTTCGAAGAAGAGGTCGCGATCAATAAGGGTCTGCTCGGTGATGGCCCGGAGCTTCCGACCAACGAGTTTGGCGACCTCCTCGTCCGATCGCGAAGCGAGGAGAACCTTCCCCACTGCGGTTGCATGGGCGGGGAGCGCTACTCCGAGACGGCTCGAGACACGAACGGGTTGGGTGCATTCGACGCTGTCGAAGAATCGGATATCTGCGCCGGTAGGCGGAGCGAGCTGGGAGGTCTCGTTGAACCGCTGGGACAAGTCGATGAGCACCGGGTGGACGATGCTGCGAACGAGCGGCCGATCCGCGACTCGAGCACCGAGCTGCAACATGCTCGGACGGCGGCGTACCCAAGCCCGCCGAGCCGACCCGCGAGACGGGCCTGCTTGATCCAGTGCGTGGGAGTGCGTGGCGGCATCCGAAGTTCGCGTTCGATCGCTTTGGCAGGCGGCTGGCCGGTCAACGCAGCGACACCGTAGACCAGTTGGACGGCGTCGAGGCGTGCCTCGTGCAGTTCGGCGCGGCGGCTGCTCGCAGCGGTTTCAGATATCGATGACGGCTTTGAGCATGCTGACTGCCGACCCGCCCGCTCGCCGAAGCCGCCCGCGGCAAGCGCATTAAGTACTCCGTCGACGACATGGCCGTCAGCGAAATGTACTTTCAACTCGGCATCGCCATTGGCGAATTGTGACGCCGGCAGCAACCCGGACTTTCGAACAGCGTCAGTAGTATGGTCGAGTGGCTCCGCCCAACCTGAACCAGTTGCGCTACGCGCCTCCGTTTGGACGGGACCACCTCGCACACGCATGGATTGTCATGCGCGGGATCGCGGAAGTGGGCGACTCGATATGGGCGGTCGCCCTTGCGTGGACTGCTGTTCAGATAGCGACACCCACTCTAGCCGCGACTGTAGTTGCGGCCGGATCGATTCCGCGTGTGTTGGTACTGCTCGTCGGCGGTGCGCTTGCTGATCGACTCAATCCGCTCAAGATCATGCTCTTGTTCAACGTCGCCCGCACTCTCGTGCTCTTGGCCGTGGCCTGCTGGTGGTTGGTCAACCCTCCGTCAACTACCGTGCTGCTTCTCGCCGGGCTCTTGTTCGGCATCTGCGACGCCTTCTATGAACCTGCCGCGGGCACGATTTCGCGCCGAATGGTCCGTGGAACGGATCTGCCAGCCTACGGTGCGGCGATGCAGACGTCAGCGCAGTTGGGAGGGATGGTCGGATCAGCCCTCGGCGGGGTAATTATCGCCCGCACCGCCTTGACGGGTTCGGCGTTTATCAACGCATTTGCTTTCGCGCTCGTGGTGATTTTCATCGCATTATGGCTCCGCCCCCGATTTGCATTGCCGCGAGCGAAACCGCAGTCCGTCCTGCGGGATATCACCTCTGGGTTCCGACATCTTCATGATGTGCCGTCGACACGAACATTGGTGATCGCTCTTGCCAGTCTGAACGTGGCCGCAGCTCCGGCAATGGGAATCGGCATCGCGCTTCGTTCAAGTGCAGAGGGATGGGGACCCGAGGCTCTTGGCGTGTTCGGCGCATGCGCTGGAATCAGTGCAACGCTCGGCGCCGCAACGGTAATGAAGTGGCGCCCACGCCGTGAGGCGTATGCCGGTCTGTGGGCATTCATTTCCCAGGGCGCAGCAATCCTTGCAATCGGGTTGGGACCATTCTGGCTCACCGTTGTCGCGGCGATCGTTATCGGCGGCGGTGCGGGATTCGGGTCTGTGTTATTGGGTGCGACATTCGCCGGGACCACTGATCCGGCACTTCTCGGCCGAATGAGCGCCATCATTCAGATCGGCGACGTAAGTCTTCGTCCGCTAACGATCACCGTCTTCGGCGTGCTGGCGTCAACCACCGCACTCTGGGTTCCATTCCTTGTATACGGCGTTGCGGTTACCGGTCTGATTGTCATTCTCTTGGGTAATCGGGAACTGCGCGGACTTTCCCTCGGCGGCAAAGGGCGTTAAGCGTGACCCCGTAGTGGAGGCTGTCGTAGCCAGCCGACTCGCTCGGGCGAGGCTCAATTGTCTCTCAACACAGCAAAGTCAGATTGCCCTAGACGTTTCCGTCGCTAATGATCTGTCCGAGTGGCAGCCCTCCCTCAAGTGACTCGATGTCCAGCCGCCCACGACCACATTGTGCAAGTGTCTCGTTGAACTGGAAGACGTCATCAAGATCAAGTCCCGTCTCCAAGAAGCTCGAGCGACAAAGCCTATGATGACATTGCGAGATGCCCGTTTCCCGTTCCCGTGCGCAAGCAAGCACAAACTGAGCCACTTCTGTCGCGGGCAAAGCTGGTCGTACGCGCTTCGCATCGCACCATGTTTGGATCAATTGAACCTCGGGCGGAGTCGACCGGTCACCCTCGTTTGGTCGGTCCACTCCCGAAACCCTGCGAACGAACGAGTTCATGGCACGTTGCAGGGCTGAAGTGGTCGACTGGGGATCCCCGAGAGCCGGAAGTAAGCAATGCAACTCGAACCTTGTGCCAGTTTCGATTATGAAGACCGGATTAATGCCCTCCGTATCGCTGGACGGGCCAACGTAGCAGAAGTCCGATAGTTCAGGGATACGAGGTGAGTCAAGCAGGACGTCAACGTAACATACACTCGGCTCCAATTCGCCGTTCGCTTGTGCGAAGCGCATTGCCACGGACCTCCCTGCACACGAATGTTGCCCTTCATTGCGCATGGCTTCCCAGGCAAGGGCCCGATATGCTCGCATGAGGCCCAGAAGATCGCCCCGATGCGGAAGTATTGGCAGATAAGCCGTCCGAAATGAGCTCGTACTTACCGGATCCCTCTCACTGGAGCGCAACAGTAAGCCGAATACGCGGGGGCACGTATTCGAAGCGGGGTGGTGGGAGGGGTGCAACCCAATCTCGCGCAGACACAGATGTGCAATGGCGAGGGCAAGGGGCGAATTTCCTAGATTGAGGCGACGTCCGGTGCCTACGAGATCGAACCAATCGAGTTGAGATGCTATGGCATAGGCGCGAGCTAACATGTTTATTCGCGATTAACGTGGCGCAGAATCTTTGTGGGGGATGCGATCGGGGCCAAGGATTGAATCCCACACCTCACCTCGCAGTCCATGCCCAAAGAACACGCTGCTATGCGCAATGGCGACGGAGAGCTGATGGGGTAGGCGAACCGCGAGGATAGCTGCGCGCCAAGGGAGCCCACCTCTCATAAACCATGGCGTGGCGCTGCACTCCGTGGCGGCCATCTCCATAAACACATCCATGCTACGAATATCATCGCAAACAGGGTTAAACGCCTCCAATGGGACTGACAGCAGCCGAGGCGGCTCCAGCGACGAAATGCATACGCTATACCTCATGGCGGGCAAGTTGATTGCTAGGGAACGTATCCTGTACTCCAGACCCGAATATGAAATGTCTCCTCTAACGGATCGAGTTTCTATGTTCCAGGTCAGGCTTCGCCTCAGCCATTGCCTGTACTCGCGGAGCAGGCGCTCTGTTCTGAGTGGGTCTAGCGCTTGGCACTTCGGGGGCGGTGTCATACGAATCTGACGCCAGTCGCTATTAGGTTGCAGCCGCGTGCGCAGCAATCACCGGCGACGTCCTGGTCACGGACGAGCGGTGGATGCGTAATCCCGTCGCCGAGGGCCGGGTTGGTTAGGTCGATAGTACAGTCGCCGTCCACCAATACCGTGCCTCCGGCTGCTACGAGGTCCAAGTGGATAGTTGCGTCATATGGGACGATCGTTTCCGGTTGATTTGGCGTACCGAAGCCGAGATGAATCCCGGGTGCGCGCTCGTTCGTGTGAGAGTTTAGGGAAGTAAAGCCGCGGACGCCGTAGTTGGTTCCGAACCCCAGTTCGCCCACACGGTCCACATTTGCGCGTCTCAGGCAGTCGGCGACGAATTGGTGAATAACGGGGTTAGACGTCTGATACCCGATTATACGGGAATTCTCGATCTCGACCTCAATGGGATTATCCGTTAGCGATGAAGGCAAACGATGCGTAACGTTGACACGCATCGCTCCGTCAGCGACGAAGCGACCTGAGATCGTTTCAGCGTATGTAGCGACCTCGCCGGCAGGCAAGATAACAAACGACCCGGGCCGCACGCTTCCTCGGTTGCTGATCCATTGATACTTGGGGTCAAGTAACACCGAAAGATCGGTGCCGGCATTCGTCCGGATTCGCAGTTCATGGCTTCCCATGAGCGACTTTAAGTATGCGGCATTCCGGGCTGTGATCCCCGCGGGACGAGCTTCGAACGCAGTCGCGAACGTGTGGTCATCTATACTGATGATTCGATAGATCTCGACATGTGAACCATAGGCATCATATAGATCGGCCAACTGGTCGCTGTGGGACAGTGCATCGTCCTCGAGCGTGAGGACTATGATCCTGTTGCTCTCGGGAGCGGCCCCTACTGCCCTGGCGAGATACTCTTCGAAGTGTGGGTCGTGATAAGGCAGGAAGCCAAACAGAGAACGGGAGACTTCGGAAGGTAGTAGGAGGTCAACGAGTGCTGCCTTCTCTCGTCCGCTCCGGGTGTAAGCGATCACGCAGTGGCCCGATCCCTGCTCCGGCAGCCGACGGCATCGTCAGTCGTTTGTCGACCGCGGCGGACGTCAAGAGCATGAGACAGCCCAAGAAGAATGACGACATAAGCACCAAGAAGACAGCGTGGTACCAGCCGGCGACGTTGAAATGTCCGGGCGAGGGCAGGGTCCAATTCAAGTTGACATCCGGGTCGGTCAGCCACGCCCTCTGCACGAGGAGGCCGCCAATGGTCCCAGCTCCGCAGCCGGTCATCCCGGCAACCCAATCGCGGCTTGCTCGCTTCGCGCTCGCGATTGCAAATATTAGAGCCATGCCCGCGAGGGGCAGGAGCACCGCATCTCCCCACGTAGCCGAACGATAACTGTATAGCCCGCGGAGAGCGTGATCGTAGGGGACGGACATGTATAGGATGCTCATCGCGCCGAAACCGGCGGCCAGAATCAAGACCGCTGCTGCTGCGCCATAGATGAGCGCTCTAGCCTTCACGAGCATGAACGCTAGCAGTTGTGTCGTGAGACGCATCGGTGACGGTCTCGGAGCGGATGTCTTGTGACCTCTGGGCGGCGACTGAGAGCGCAACGGTCTCGGTGTCCGACGTGTTGGCTATGATCCACACATGCAGCTCCGGAATCGACCTCCAGGCCGAAGTTCCCGTTGCTGCGAGCCTGTCGATCCGCCGCGTCAGTGGTTCGACTACGTCGATCTCACCCATCCGTCGGTTCGTGCGCTCGATGCGTGGCTGAGCGATCTACCGCCGTTCGCGCGGGCAATCGCGCTCGGCGAGATTGATGAACTCTTCGAAGCCGCAGCTGCCGGCAAACTTGAGGACAGCGGAGATGAGAAGACGCCGATCCTGCCGATCGTCAGCGATCCCGCGATCTACGAGCTGCGGCTGAAGCATCTGGCCCGACAGCTCCGCTTCTACCACGGAGAACCTCCGCACCGCCCTGATCTCCTGGTGAAGTTGCATCGCCACATCAAGACTGGCAAGCAGTCTCAGCAAGCGGAGATCGAGCACGCGATCACCCGCTACCACGCTGGCCAGAAACCTTGACACAACCTTGAGGTTGTGTGGATAAGATGGAGCTCATGTCTGACACGACCGATCTGACCGTTGTCCGCGCTCGTGCGAAGGTCCTGGCCCGGCGAGACCGTGAGATGCGGTCCTCCCTGGTGGAGCTTCGTCGAAGCGCCGGGCTGACGCAGAAGGATGTCGCCGAGCGCATGGGATGCACCCAGCAGGCGGTGCAGAAGCTCGAACGTTATGACGCCGACCCCAAGCTGTCGACGCTCCGCCGGTACATCAACGCCGTAGGCGCTCTGGTCGATCACGAGGTCGAGGTGGATCGTGGGCAGTCGCTCCACTATGAGGATACGACGCGTTGGCGGGGCTCGTCCGCCGTCCGCACGGAGCGCATCAGTGTGGCTCCTTCGACCGATCGCCGTGTTGAACCGGCGACCACGAGCGCGGGCAGCGACTGGATGGCCAACGCGAAGCGCACCGACTTCGCCCTCGTGGGCTGAGGCATGAGCGCCGTTCCGACCGATGCTGACCGCGCCGAGATCGTCGACCTGGTGCAGCGTTCTCAGTTGCGCGGGATCGAGTTCCACGAAGTAAGCGTGCGACGCTTGGAAGTCAATAAGCAGTCCGAGGAGAGCACCGAGTCGGTCGAGATCAGTCTGACCGTGCAGCACCGTCGCGACAGCGACTCCTTCGGCGTTCTGTTCTCTTGTACGGCGCTCCCGTACAAGGGGGAGATCTCCGTTGCCGTCGCTGCCGAATACGACATGACGGATGGCGAGACCCCGGGTGAGAGAACGGTCAAAGCCTTCGCGAACGAGGTCGCCGTGATGACGCTGTTCCCGTACGTGCGTGAGGCCGTCTCAACCGGCTCGGTACGTGTGTTTGGGAAGCCGGTGACCCTTCCCGTGCTGGAGCGCGGGCAAGTCGCGTTCGATCTTGACGAGGACGCGAGCGAGTAGGACGGCTGAGATACGGGTCGCACGGATCCCGCACTGACGAGAGCGAGAGGCAGCGGCACATGTCACAGTCTGCGCGAGCGCGTGAGATTGCGCGTCGTCTCGGGGTTGCCGACCATCCGAGCCGCGAGCACCTTGCGGAAGCTGTCGCGCTGTTCGCGCCGCAAGGCTGGGCAATGTGCGGCAACTGGCACTTTGAGGGCACGCTGAGAGTCTTGCGTTCCGTCGGCGACGGGCTCGAAGGAGCCGCGCTTGACGAGGCCATCGCCGATGTCTGGAACGACGAGAACGGCACGTGGCTGAAGTTCGCTGCGGCCCCGATGCGGCGGTGGTCGAACATGCACCAGCCGTTCAAGCAGATCATCTGGGACCGGGTCGCCATGATCGAGAAAGCCATCAATCATCACTTCGCCGGCGCCTTTGAGGCCTCGATCTCCATCCTGTTGTCCCAGATCGACGGTCTGAGCTTCGACCTGACCGGCAAGTCGTTCTTCTCCAAAAGCAACGATGACCCCTTCCTCGACGACGCAACGATCGCCGGCATGCAGGCCAACCTCCCCGTGGTTCGAGCGCTCTTCTCCAAGGACGTGAGACCGACCGGTCACTATGGCGCGGTCTCGCGTCACGGCGTCCTCCACGGACGCGACCTCGGCTACGCGACGCGGGTGAACTCCACGAAGACGATCGTGTTGGTGGCGGCCCTCGCGGAGTACTTCCCGACCATCGCCGACAACGCCGCAGTACAGCAGCGACGAGAACACGAAGCGGCTGTAGCTGGTTCAACTGAGGTCGACGAGCGCGGGCGGCTGGTCGACGACCGCGATATCCCCGAACTACTGAACTTCGCGTACGAAGTGAACGGCGAATACCTCAACGCCCTCGTGCTGGTTCCCGGCCCGTTCGATGCCGAGCGCACGTTGGTTGCGCTGGCCCGCAAGCGCGGCCTTGATCCCACAGCGTTTACCGTGGCAGAGGACGACACGGGCTGGCGGTGGCATTACACGGTTCCCGCCGGTCGTACGCTCGGCTACGCCGCTCGCCCCAGCACGCACAGCGAACGGCGCCACCCTGACGTGTGGCGATGGGATCACGCCACCAAACCACAAGCGCTCCCTTGGGTGGACGAGACAGGCTGGCGATCCGACGATGACGCCCCGCAGCCCGCGAACTGGGAGCCAAAGTTCGTCGTATAGGCGCGGGCCAAGGATGCCCCGATACAATCAGCGCCTGAATATCGCTGAGTCGACGCCCTCCAGCAGCTTCCCGGCGTCGACCTTTAGCGCCTCGGCAATGCGCACGGCGGTCCAAGACTCAGGCGCGCCCGCTCCGAACTCGTCGCCGCGGATGTGCAATGAGTTGATCCGACAGCGCGCTCGAGGTAGGTCGGTATCCACGCCAGATGACCTGCAGCATCTCCCGCGAGGTGCCTTATCTGGGGGATGCACGCAGTCGCCGATGCAGCTCGATGCCTTTCCGACGTACGTCGAAGAGGGTCGGGCATTCGGTGAGATGCTCGCCGCCTCGGGCACGCACAAGGTCGCGGTGCTGTCGCAGAACGACGACTACGGCAAGGACTATCTGACCGGCTTCACCGAGGCCGTCGAAGACGCCCCGAACGTCACGATCACGAAGATGCTCACGTACGAGGTGCCCGACATCTCGCTCGACGGGCAGATCACCGAGCTTGCCGCGACCGGCGCCGACGTCATCTTCAATGCCGTGTCGCAGCCGCACCTGACCGTCTCGGCGATGAGGAAGGCGCAGTCGCTGAACTGGCTGCCCAGCTGGTTCCTGCCGTCGAACACGTCGGGCGTCACGCCGATCCTGAAGCCCGCCGGGGCCGACGTGTTCCCGAACGTGTACACGATCGGGTACCACAAGACCCCCGACGACCCCGCGTACGCGAACGACGCCGACGTCAAGACGTTCCTCGCCGACCTCGCCGCATACACGAAGCAGCCCGCGGTGCCGGAGTTTCCGCACTGCATGTGGGGATACATGGCCGCGTCGATCCTCGACAAGACGTTCCAGCAGATGACCGAGCCCACGCGCGAGGAGTTCATGACGCAGCTGCCGTCGATCCAGGGCTACCAGACCCCGCTCATGCTGGCGGGCGCCGAGGTCGACACGACCATCGATGGCGAACCGGCGATCTCGTCGGTGATCCTCGAACGGTTCAACGGCACCGGATACCAGCCGATCGACTGAGAGGGGATGCCGCGGCCCGAGTACCCGGTCAGGCCGCGGCATCCGACCCCTTCTGTGCCGCACCCGATGACATCATGAGGGAGTGTGCCGTTCGCCGGGCGATCTCGGGCTGCTTGCGGGAGAAGCCGAGCACCCAGACCGATCCGGCGTATCGTGCTGATCGTGGCGTCGAATGGACGCGACGGCGAGGAGAAGAGTATGGGCATGCGACTGCGCGATGTTCCGACGAGGCTTGCGACCGGGGCGTACATCCTGCACTCCGGCATCACGAAACTGAAGGCGGGGCCCGAGCTGGCCGCGGGCCTGCACGCCTCGGCGGCGGGCGCCTACCCCGTGCTGAAAGACATCCCCCCGCAGAAGTTCGTGCGTGCGCTCGCCGTCACCGAGATCGCCGTCGGGTCGCTCCTGCTGGCGCCGTTCATCCCCACCGCGGTCGCCGCCGTCGTGCTCACGGGGTTCTCGTCGGGGCTCGTCGGGATGTACCTGCGCACGCCCGCGTTGCGCAAGCCCGGCAGCATCTGGCCGAGCCAGGCCGGCACGGCCATCAGCAAGGACAGCTGGATGCTGGGAATCGGCCTCGGCATGCTGATCGGCGCCGCCGAGCGCCGACGGTAGCCGACCCCAGGGGTCAGCGCGGCCGACGCCGACCGCCGCTTCGCCGCCGGTGACCGTTCGCCGCTGTGCGGCATCGCGATCAGGCCGGAAACCCGTGCCGCTGAGGTCGATTCGGCGGTGTCCCTGCCAGCTTCTACCCTTGAGACAGCATGGACCTGGACGAACTCGATCGGCTGTGGGAGCGGCATCCCGCCTGGCGTGTGCTGCGCGCGCACAACGCCCCGCTGATCCTGTCCTTCCTCGGGCGGCAGTTCATCGACGACAACCGCGGTGCCGTGCCGCTCGGCGCGCTGGTCTCGGCTCTCGATGACGAGCTGTTCGCGATCCACCGGGTGAGCCCCGAGCGCTACGCGCAAGGCGCCGCGGCCTACATCGACGACTGGTCCGATCCGAAGGCGGGGTTGCTGCGGCGATTCTATCCGGCCGGATCCGAAGAGGTTCACGTCGAGGCCACGCCCGCGCTGGAGAAGGCGTATCGCTGGGTCGAAGGCCTGCGCACCCGTTCGTTCGTGGGGACCGAATCGCGGCTGCAAACCCTCGTCGACCTGCTGCGCCAGATCGTGCACGGCTCCGAGACCGACCCGGCCGAGCGCATCGCCGAGCTCGAACGTCGCCGCGACCGAGTTGAGAGAGAACTGGCCGAGGCGCGCGAGGGCCGGTTCGCCGTGCTCGACGACACCGCGCTGCGGGAGAGGTATCAGCAGTTCGCGTCGACCGCCCGTGAGCTGCTCGGCGACTTCCGCGAGGTCGAAGACAACTTCCGCGCGCTCGACCGGTCGGCGCGCGAGAAGATCGCCGGGTGGGAGGGCGGCAAGGGTGCCCTGCTCGAAGAACTCGTCACCAGTCGCACCGACATCGCCTCGTCGGATCAGGGCCGCAGCTTTCAGGCGTTCTATGACTTCCTGCTCTCCGAGGGCAGGCAGGACGAACTGTCCGACCTGCTTGACGCCGTGCAGGGGATGCCGCAGCTGCACGGCGACCGTCCGCACGAGGGGCGTCGCATCCGGCGGGTGCACTACGACTGGGCCGACGCCGCCGAGCGCACGCAGCAGACCGTGCGGGGACTGTCCGAGCAGCTGCGCCGGTTCCTCGACGACCAGGTGTGGGTCGAGAACCGTCGGGTGCTCGAGCTCGTGCGGGCGGTCGAGGCATCCGCGCTCGCCGCCCGCGACCAGCCGCCGATCGACCTCGGGCTGCAGGTCGACGAACCGGGCCTGCCGATCGCGCTCGTCTTCGAGCGCCCGCTCTACGACCCGCAGCCCGATGTCGTGGTCGACAGCATGCCCGCGCCGCAGGACGCCCTCGAACTCGAACTCGACGGCCTGTTCGCGCAGCACTTCGTCGATTCCGCGCGGCTGGCCGGCAACATCCGGGCCGTCGTACCGCCGCGTGCGACCGTGGCGCTCGACGAGATCGTGGCGCTCTACCCGATCGAGGAGGGGGTGGCCGAGATCCTCGGCTACCTGTCGCTGGGCGACGACGACCTGGCGGTAGCGGTCGTCGACGACGCCGGGGAAATGACCCTCGACTACATCGACGCGGGGGGAACACCGCGCCGGGTGAGGATGCCGCAGGTGACGGTGACACGACGATGAGAAGCCCCGACGAACAGGCCGTGGCCGCCGCGATCATCTCGCTGATGCGCGAGGTGGTCTACCGCGACGTGCCGGCGCACGAACCGGTGTGGGAGGCGCTAGCCCGTCAGCGCGCGCCGATCGCCGACCACTTCGCCGACATCGGCGTCGACGTGATCGTCGACGAGACCGAGGGATACGCGTACCTGCGCACACGCGAGCCCGAAGAGGGCGAGCAAGAGCTGCCCCGCCTCGTCCGCCGTCGGAGCCTGACCTACAACGTCAGCTTGCTGCTCGTGCTCCTGCGCCGGCGCATGG
The DNA here is from genome assembly GCF_039537285.1 of Microbacterium kribbense. Classification (NCBI taxonomy): domain Bacteria; kingdom Bacillati; phylum Actinomycetota; class Actinomycetes; order Micrococcales; family Microbacteriaceae; genus Microbacterium; species Microbacterium kribbense. The sequence continues at coordinate 23,854 of NZ_BAABAF010000011.1, forward strand.
TCGAGTTCGAGGCATCCGGCGAGGCGGGCAAGCTCGTGCTCACCCGCGACCAGATCGTCGATCTGCTGCGCGTGTTCCAGGCGTCGTCGACGAACGAGGCGCGTGTGGTCGAGCAGGCGGACCGCACGATCGCGCAGGTCGCCGACCTCGGATTCCTGCGCGAGCTGCGCGGTCAGCGCGGTGCGTGGGAGGTGCGCCGCATCCTGAAGGCCTACGTCGACGCGCAGACCCTGTCGGACTTCGCCGCCCGCCTGACCGCCTACGCCGGTGGAGCGGCTGCCGAGGACGCGGCATCCACTCCCGACGACGGAGGCGACTGATGATTGACGCGCTGTTCTCGGCCCTGGAGGTCGACGGTGCGGCCCCGGTCGCCACCGGGTACCGGCTGAGCCGTGTCGAGGTCTACAACTGGGGCACGTTCGACAAGAGTGTGTGGTCGGTGCAGCCGGACGGGCAGACGGCGCTTCTTACCGGCGATATCGGCAGCGGGAAGTCCACGCTCGTCGACGCGATCACCACGTTGCTGCTGCCCGCGCACCGCATCGCCTACAACAAGGCCGCGGGCGCCGAGGCGAAGGAGCGGACCCTCCGCAGCTACGTCGAGGGGCACTACAAGTCCGAACGCAACGAGGCCACCGGTGCCTCGCGGCCGGTCGGGCTGCGCGACCACACGTCGTACTCGGTGATCCTCGGCCGCTTCACGAACATCGGCTACGGCGAGACCGTCACGATTGCGCAGGTGTTCCACCAGAAGGACCGCAGCGGCGGGCAGCCCGAGCGGTTCTTCGTGACCGCCGCGGTGCCGCTGTCGATCGACCCCGACTTCAGCCGGTTCGGCAGCGACCTGAAGGCGCTGCGCGCGCAGCTGCGGGGTCGTGGCGCTGACATCGACAACACGTTCCCCGAGTACCACCGGCGGCTGCGGCGGCTGCTGGGCATTCCGTCCGAGCAGGCGATGGACCTGTTCCACCAGACCGTGTCGATGAAGTCGGTCGGCAACCTGAACGACTTCGTGCGCGACCACATGCTCGAACCCGTCGACGCGCAAGACCGCGTGCGGGCGATCGTCGACCACTTCGACAACCTCGTCACCGCGCACGAAGCCGTGCGCACGGCGACCGACCAGCTCGCCGTCCTCGGCCCGCTCGTGGCCGCCGCCGACCGGTACGATCTGGCGGCGACGCGCCACGGCGAGCTGGCCGACGAACGCTCGGCGGTGGTGCCGTTCATCGCCGAACGCGTGCGCGACCTCGCCGCCGAGGGCATCGCCGGCGCCGAGGCGCAGCTCGAAGCCGCCGAGGCCCGCAAGGGCGAGGTCTCCGGCGCGCGCGAGGCGCTCGTGCCCGAACGCGATCGGCTCGTGCTCGAGCGCGCCGGCGTCGGTGGCGATCGGCTCGGGGCCCTGGAGCACGAGATCCCGCAGGCACGCGCGGTGCGAGACGAACGCGCCGAGCGGTTCCGCGCGTACAGCGCCCAGCTCGACGCGCTGGGTCTCGACGCCGTCGACACCGAGGTCGACTTCCGCGCCCGCGCCGACGCCGTCACGGCGCTGCGTGCCCGCCTCGACCAGGACCGGGCACAGCTGCGCGCCCGGCAGGAGCCGCTGTTCGACCGGCGTGCCGAACTGCGGCATGCCCGGCGTGCCGTCGCCGACGAACTCGAGTCGCTGGCCACCCGCCGCAACAGCCTGCCCGCCGACCTCGACCGGGTGCGGCGCACCCTGTGCGAACACCTCGACCTCGACGAGGCCGACGTGCCGTTCGTCGCCGAGCTGCTCGACGTGCGCGACGAGTTCGCCCCCTGGCGGGGCGTCGCCGAACGCGTGCTGCGCGGATTCGCGCTGTCGCTGCTCGTGCCCCAGCGGCTGTACCCGCAGGTGTCGGAGTGGGTCAACGACAACCGGCTCAACGCGCACCTCGTCTATCTGCGGGTCGCCGATCGGCGCGTGCGCACGATCCCGACGGCGCACGAGGGCCCGCGGCTGGCCGACGCGGTCACCGTCGAAGCGGGGCCGTTCGAGGAGTTCCTGCGCGGCGAACTCGACCGCCGCGGCGACCACGTGCTGGCCTCCTCCGTCGCCCAGCTGCAGCACGAAGACCGGGCGGTGACGGTGCAGGGCCTGATCCGTGACCGCGACCGGCACGAGAAGGACGACCGCCGCGCCGTCACCGACCCGCGCTCGTGGGTGCTCGGCCGCGGCAGCGAAGAGAAGCTCGCCGCGCTGCAGAGTGAGCTCGAAGGCCACGATACGGCGCTCGCCGAGATCGAGACGGCCCTGACCTCGATCGACGCCGAGGCGTCGGCGCTCGCCGGGCGCGGGCAGGCGCTGTCCGCCCTCGAGCAGTACCCGGCATGGCCGGCGCTCGACGTCACGACCGCGGCGGCCCAGCTCGCGACCCTCGAAGACGAACGGCGTGCGCTCGTGGCCGGCTCCAGCCGACTGTCGGCGATCGACGAGCAGCTCGCGGGGTTGGATGCCGAAGACGCCCGGCTCCGATCGGAGTACGACGACCTGGTCGGCCGCATCGGGGCGCTGCGCACCACCCGCGATGGCCTCGACGCCCGGCGCCGTCGCGAGCAGGAGACCCTCGCGACGCTGGACGACGGCATCCTGACCCGGGCCCGCGCGCTGTATCCGAGCCTGTCCGAGCGCGCCGGACGCAAGGACCTGCGCACGATCGACGGGTGCGACCGGCTCGGGCAGACGCTCATCACGGGCCTGAACAGCGGGATCGACGCCGCCCAGCGCGAGATGAACGGCTACACCACCAGCATCCAGCAGCAGATGGGCGAGTTCCTGCGGCGCTGGCCGGCGCTGCGTGACGAGATGGATGCCGACATCCGGGCGATCGGGGACTTCCGGGCGCTGCACGAACGGGTGCAGCGCGACGACCTGCCGCGGTTCGAGAGTGAGTTCCGCCACCAGCTGAACACGAACGCGATGCGAGAGCTGGTCGGCTTCAGCGCGTGGCTGCGCAAGCAGGCCGATGAGATCCGGGTGCGCATCGACACGATAAACGAGGCGCTGCAGGCGATCGACTACAACCCCGGTCGCATCATCGTGCTCGTGACCGAACCGACCGTCAACCACGAGGTGCGGCAGTTCCGTTCCGACCTGCGCGATGCCACGACCGACACGCTGTCGACCGACGGCGGCGACCCCGAGGCGCAGTTCGAGCGCATCCGAGCGCTCATCGAACGGTTCAAGGGGCGCCCCGGGCACGCCGACGGCGACAAGGTCTGGACCCGGCGGGTCACCGACGTGCGCACGTGGTTCACGTTCGCCGCCAGCGAGCAGGACCGCGCCACGGGCCAGGAGTTCGAGCACTACACCGACAGTGACGGCAAGTCGGGCGGGCAGAAGGAGAAGCTCGCCTACACGATCCTGGCGGCGTCGCTCGCATACCAGTTCAAGCTGCAATGGGGGTCGGCCGCGTCGCGCGACTTCCGGTTCGTGGTCATCGACGAGGCCTTCGGGAGAGGATCGGATGCCTCGACCCGGTACGCGCTGGAACTTTTCGCCAAGCTCGGCCTGCAGCTGTTGATCGTGACCCCGCTGCAGAAGGTGCACGTGATCGAACCGTACGTGAGCGCGATCGGGTTCGTCGACAACCCCACGGGTGCGGCGTCGCGCGTGCAGACCCTCACGATCGAGGAGTTCCGCGAGTCCCGGTCGCTGAGCGAGCCCGCGCGCAGCGCGACCGACCCGCGATGACCGACCCGAACCGCTGGACCACGCCCGACGGCATCCGCACCGCTGTCCGCCGGCGCTGGACCGACGGCACGCTGCTGCGCGCATATGCGCTCGGTGAGCCGTTCCCGACCATCGATGTGCCGCTGCGGCATCCCGTCGCCGGCGACCTTGCCGAGCACTTCGACCCAGCGCGCCGGTGGGTCGAGGCGATCGTGCGCGGCGCGCGCGACGGCCGTGCGTACGACGTGCAGCGCGGCCGCATCGGCGGGCGCGTGTCTGGTGCGACCGAGGTGCCGACGCGCGCGATCCTCTCGAGCTTCGCGCAGGCCTGGCAGCTGCTCGGCGTGGCATCCGACGCCGACGCGTTTGCGGCGGTCGTCGACGCAGCCGCCGCAGCGCCGGCCGCCCGCGCCTGGGCGCTCACCAGGCCGCTGGTCGCCGCAGCGCTCGCCGAACACTGGTCCGCAGTGCTCGCCGCCCACGGCTGGCTCGACGCACACCGCGGCTCGGGTCGGTACCTCCGCCAGATCGACGCGCCCGGCGTCGACACCAAGTTCGTCGAGCGACATCGCGGACCGCTGGCCGAGATGCTCGGGGTCTCGGCCACGTCGAGCGGGTTCATCCGCGACCTGGGACTTTCAGCCAAGCCCGCGACGGTGCGGCTGCGGTTCGATCCGGCGGTGCTCGGGCTGCCGCCGGGGCTGACCGAGGCATCCTTCCGCACCGACGAGCTCGCAGAGCTGCGTGCCCGCCCGACCAGTGCGCTCATCGTCGAGAACGAGGTCACGTACCTGAGCGTGCCCGTGCCGCCCGGCGGCGTCGTGCTGTGGGGGCGCGGCTATGACGCCGACCAGCCGGCGTCGCTGGGCTGGCTCGCCGATGTGCCCGTGCGGTACTGGGGTGACCTCGACACCCATGGCTTCGGCATCCTGAACCGGGTGCGCGCCCACCTGCCGCACGCCGTGTCGGTGCTCATGGATCGCGAGACCCTGCTGGCCCACCGCGACCGCTGGGGCCACGAGCCGTCGCCCACCGACGCCGGGCTGACAAGATTGGATGCCGCGGAGCGGGCCCTCTACGAAGACCTGGTCACCGACAGGTTCGGCGCGGGGGTGCGGCTCGAGCAGGAGCGCATCGACTGGGACTGGGCACAGCTGCGCCTCGCGTAGCCGCCGCGCGTATTCGCCGCGCGTAGCCGGCGCGCGCTCCCGGCGGGCGGGAATTTCGGCCGCCGCACCGTCTCTGCGGGGCACTCACGTTCTGAATCGCTGGGCGACTCAGAACGTGAATGGGCCGTGTGATGACCGCGGCCCGCCCTTCGGCGCTCCTGGAGAAGACGATGTCCTTATCCCCAGGAGCGCCGAAGGGCGCGGCGACGCGGACTGCCGCTCAGCGCCCGCCGCGGCGGACGGCCCGCCGCACGGCGTCAGCGCGCCCGACCGGCGTCAGCGCGCCCGCCCGGCGTCAGCGCGCCCGCTCGCCGCGGCGCTTGTTGATCACGTCGAACGCGACGGCGGCCAGCAGCACGAGGCCCTTGATGAACTCCTGCCATTCGGTGCCCACGCCCATGATGGTCATGCCGTTGTTGAGCACGCCGATGATCAGGCCGCCGATGATCGCGCCGCCGATGGTGCCGATCCCGCCGCTGACGGCGGCACCGCCGATGAACACGGCCGCGATCGCGTCGAGCTCGAAGCCGTTGCCGGCGCTGGGGCCGGCGAGGTTCAGCTGCGCGGTGAAGACCAGGCCCGCCAGGGCCGAGAGCACGCCGATGTTCACGAACAGCAGGAAGCTCACCCGGTCGGTCTTCGCGCCGCTCAGCTGCGCGGCGCGCTTGTTGCCGCCGATCGCGTACAGGTGTCGGCGCGGCCGCGCCCGCGGCCGTTGCCGTGGTCGGTGCCCATCACCTCTTGCGTACACGCGGCAATCGCGCAGCCGATGAGTGCGGCGTGCATCCAGACGGTGTTGATCAACCGGTTCGCGGAGGGCAGGTGTCGCAGCGCGGCACAGTGTTTGGCGTTCTTGTTCAACGCTTTGATGTCGGTGCGGTGCCGGTACCAGTGCTCGGTCTCGGCGAGGCGCAGCCCGCGTTTCTCGTCGGGTGAGCCGTCGGGGTCGGTGAGGTCGATATCGGGAAGGAGACGGAGTACCCGGACACCGCGTCGATCTTCCCCTTCAGGGCGGGGTGAGCTGGCTGGCGGGGAGGGTGCAACGCTTGTGGGCACGGGCAGTGGGGATCTTCTCCACCGGGATCCGGGTACGGCGGGCGATGCAGCCAATCCCCGCGTCCTTGGGTCAGTACCCGGGGAGGTAGTCGGTGATCGCGACCCGGGTGTGCTCCATCCCGATCGCCGGCACCAGGCGTCGTCTGAGGCGTGTTACGCGGCGATCATCAACGGGCGGGTGCGTTTCGCGCCGATCACGAACGACACCCCACGGGCCAGGCACGCTTTCGCGATGTCGGCGGCGAAGTACCCGGTTCCCATTGGGCGCGGATGCGCTGGACCCCGTCGGGCCGGCGCGGTGATCGTGGCATCAGGGATATCGACCATGTTCGCGCAGGGATCCTCGGTGCCACCTCTCAACTCGACGGTCAGCGGCACTCCGGCCTCAGCCCAGTGCGCGATGTGCGAGCCCAGCGTGAGCAGCACCGGTATACGCGTGCGCGGCGCCGTCCTTGGTACGCCCGTAGGCCTCGACATCAGTGGCGTCCCCGTCGATCGTGACCTCCCGCAGCAGCACGCCTTGTCGGACCGCCGGCAACCGGGACACCCATTGCGGTGTTGATCGTCTTCATCTCGCGGGGGATCCCGGCCGGGTGCGTCTCGGTGAACCGTTTCGCGTTCCCAGCCCAGGCCGTCGACGGCGGTGTGGGCATCGGCTCCAGCATCTGCCCGGCGGTGTCGGCGCGGCGTCGATCGAGCCCGACCATGAAGTCTTCCCCGGCCAACTGCGCCGACACCATCGACATCAGCACCTCAGCAGTAGTCGGGCCCGCTTTCGTTGCTTGATCTGCCCGATCGCCTCATCCAGCGGTGCAGTGATCCCGCGGACCAGATTCAGCTCTTGGACCGCTTCCACCCCCGCGGCGGGTGTCAACCGGCGATCGGGCACCCCGATCCGTACCCGGCGTGCCCGCTCCCGACGCTTGTTCCGACCCCGTATCGTTGCCACCGAAAGGGTGCCTTCCCGACTCGACGGCAATTGACTTCGTAATCACCATCGTCCCAGGTCACAAAGCACTTTGTCGCATCATCGAGCGGCGCGTCACCCCACTACTCGCGGGCCCGGGCCTGATGTCGTTTTGTCGATATCCGGCACTCTCACGCGCTCCGGCGCTCGGCGAGTTCCCTGATTATCCCGGGCAACTGTCTGTCGAGCCGGTACCCCAGCAGGAGCAGGATCTGCACGACGAATCCGGCCGCAGGCACAACGATGAACGCGACGAAGATGGACGCATCGGCAGATGACGACTGCGCGGCGAGCGTGCCGTCATAACCACCGAGCGACAGGATGATCCCCATCAAGGCGGTGCCGAGGCCGATTCCCACCTTCTGCGCGAAGGACCCTCCGGCATAGAGGATCCCTTCAGCTCGGGTGCCGGTGCGCCACTCGCCGTATTCGATGGTGTCGGGGAAGAACGCCCAGACCACTCCGAGCATGCCGACCTGTCCCAAACCCTTGACGACCTGTGAGAGGGCCACGATCGTCACGCTGTCGGGGGCGATGAATGTGATCGCAAGACCGATGATGCTCAGGATGCTGCTGACGATCACGACGTTCCGCTTGCCGAACCTCCGCAACAGCGGCGCAAGGAAGAGGAAGCCCACCATGATCGGGATGATGAACGCCCACGTCAGTGGCGAGACGAGGTTCTCGTCGCCGAGAATCCACTTCGCATAATAGACGAGCGCGCCTTGGTTGAGGGCATACCCGATGCTGAAGACCAGGAAGAACAGGAACGCGAGGATCCAGTACTTATTGCGAAACGCGCTTGCCAGCCCCCGCAGCAATGGCACCCTGACGGCCGCCCCGGCATGGAAGCTCTTCTCGCGCTGCGAGGCAAAGGTTACCCACAGTAGCAGGGTCGACAGTGCCGAGAGAATGGCGTATGTCGCAACCCACGCGCCCTGACCGCCGCCGAAGGCGTCCACCATCGGGAGGGTGGCGCTCGTCACGATAAGAATGCCGATCTGTGCGAGGAACATCCGGAAGATGTTCAGCACCTCCCGCTCGTGGGTGTCTCCACTGATCAGGGTATTGAGCGTACCGTAGGGAATGGCGATCGCCGAGAACGCGATCATGAGCAGGTTGTACGAGACGAACGCGTAGATGAACTTCACCGTGTCGCTCGCGTCGGGAACAGCGAACACGAGCGTGGAGCAGATCGCAAAAGGGATAGCCCCGAACAGCAGCCACGGCCGCGCCTTGCCCCATCGGGACCGCGTGCGGTCGACGAGGGCGCCCACGGCCACATCTACGAATCCGTCGAAGATCCGCGAGACCGCGATGAGCGTCCCCACGACGGCGGCACTGATGCCCACGACGTCGGTGTAGAAGAACACGATGAACATCCCGAGGGACGCCCAGGTGAGGTTAATGGCGAGATCGCCCACACCGAAGCCGACGCGGGCTCCCAGCGACAGGCGCGGTGCGTCGACAGGCTCGGCTGCGTGATCGCGGGTGGTGTCGGTCATGTCAAGGCCCCGTCTCGGTCGAAGGTAAGGATGTTCCAGGAGGCGGCAGGCAGCGTCACCCGGTTACCGGTGGATGGTGTCAGCGCGGTGGTGCCTATAGCGTCCGGCTCGTCCCAGGTGTTGCGTACCGACAGATCGTCGCCGGTAATGGTGCGATGCTCGCGAAGGTGAATCGTCCCGAGGCTGCTGAAGTCCAGTTCAAGTTCGGTCGACTCGCTAAGATCGCAGTTCAGCGCGAAGACAGTGATCGTGTCATCGTCGCCCAGGACGACGGCCGCATGCACGATCGGCAGCTGCTGATCGCCCACCGTGTACGTGTCGCCGTCCACTACAGTCTGTATGACCGTCCCGCGGCCGCGCGTGGTCAACTGCTCAAGCGGATAGTAGGTGGTCTGCTTAAGCAGCCCCTTCACTGGATCCGTGGTGATCGGCGCGATCACATTAACCAGCTGCGCGAGGCACGAGATGGCGACCGTGTCGACGTTATTAAGGATCGTGATCCCCAGCCCACCGAACGTGAGCGCATCGAGAAGGCTGTACTGCTCCTGAAGGATCGCGGGTGCCTCCTCCCACGGCTGTGCAGAGGTCATCTCGAACGTTGTCTTGCCGAGCAGGTCGTCCAGGCTGTCCATCTTGATGTCCTGAAAGTTCCAGACGTTCCACTCGTCCAGGCAGATCGGGATCGGCGGACAGTCCTCGTTCTTGGCCCGCACAAAGTCGACGGCGGCGGCGGCGTTCTTGATGTGACGATCGAGGTCGGCATATGAGGCCAGGAACGCGGAGTCTCCCTGGCCAGAGTTCATCGTGTAGTAGTGGGTCGAGACGAAGTCGACGTATGGGTACAGCTCACCGAGGACGATGCGGTCCCAGTCGAGGTATTCCGGGAGCATGTGGTATGACGATCCGCACGCGATCAGCTTGATGTCCTTGTCGACCCAGCGCATCATCTTCGCCGCCTCGCGAGCCTTGCCCGCGTACTCGGCGGCAGACATATGACCCGCCTGCCACGACCCCTCCATCTCGTTGCCGAGACACCAGTACGTCACGTTGTACGGTTCCTCCCGCCCGTTGGCGCGGCGCAGATCGCTCCAGTATGTGCCGCCGGGGTGGTTGCAGTACTCGACGAGTTCGGCCGCATCCTTGATGGTCCCCGTGCCGAGGTTCACCGCCAGCATCGGCTCGACGCCGGTGCGTTCGGCCCACTGCAGGAACTCGTCCACACCGAAGCGGTTGGACTCGATGCTCGACCAGGCGAAGTCCATGCGTCGCGGGCGATCCGAGACGGGGCCGATGCCGTCTTTCCAGTCGTAGTTCGACACGAAGTTGCCGCCGGGATATCGGACGAGGCCGAGGCCGAGACCGCGGACGGCGTCCTGTACGTCGGTTCGGAATCCAAGATCGTCGGAGTGGGGACTGTCGGGGTCGTACAGTCCGCCGTAGATGCAGCGACCGAGATGCTCGGTGAACGAACTCCAGAGCCGATCGTCCGTCCGGCCGATCTGGAACCATCCGTTCGCATGCAGTGTGGCGCGCTTGGTCGTCATTGATCTCTCCACCTTGGGTGTGCTAGTTCCAGTGATGTTACCGGTATCATTTCGGGAGCACAAGTCCGCGATCAGTTCTTCGCCGACGCGCCGGGCTCCTCGCTTAGGGCTTGCCGATCATTTGGTCGGCGTGTCGCGTTTGGCGAAGTCAGCTCGGGCCGCGGCTCCGGCGTTGCCCACCGATCCGATCCCTCGAGCCGCTTCCCGCACCCAGCGTGCCCGTTTCCGAGAACGGGCGCGGGGAATTCTTCACCGTGAGTGGGTACTCATTCTCATCAAGTCTGGCGTGGGCGCTGAGCCCGGTGGTCGTGGTCATGGTAGTGACGGCGATCGTGTTCACGACGACGTCCGTAGCTCGCCAGTGGTCGGCCACGACGGCTCATCGAGATGTGGGAGATGTCAATCTCCTGGAAGCGTAGAGACATCACTTAGGTGGAGGTGGAGAACGATGGGAAAGCATCGGAAGTTCGATGAGGACTTCAAGACGGGCGCTGTGTGGATCGTCGAGGAGACGGGTAAGCCGATCGCGTAGGTGGCGCGGAACTTTGGGTCGAACGACGGGACGTCGGGCGACTGGGTGGCCCGGGCACGACGGGCGCGGGAGAGCGGGGACGCGGCGCTGTCCGAGTCGGAGGGGGCGGCGCTGTCTCGGCTGCGGAAGGAGAACACCTACCAGACCAGCCAATTTACCGGTGAGTCCTTGGCGAGGCGGCTGTGAGGACGCGCGATTCAGGAGCACTGGCTCTCCCGTGATCCTTTCAACGGTGGTCACTCGTTGAGCGACCAGGATGATGCCGTCCACTCCCTGACCGGTGTGGTGGTTCAGCACGGCATCGACGGATGCGTCGACGGCGGCATCCGCGTACGCCGTGGCGATCCACCGGTTCTGACCCGAATCCGCGAGCAGTCGGTTTTGGGGCCTGATTCTGGGTGGTCGGGTTCGGGTCTGCGCGATTTGCGGTGGTGGGGGTGGGCGATGACGTCCTGTCGCGGCGTTGGGCGGAGGTTCCGGCCTCGGAGGGTATTCGGATCGTGGGCGGGGCAGGTGATTGTCGGGTTCAGCCGTTGGGACCGGGAGTGCCTGCAGCCGTAGCAGCACGAGGTCCAGCAGGTGCCCGCCGGATGGGAGCTGCAGCCAGCATTGCCGGTCAGCCGCGCCGGGGTGCGGATGACCTCACGGCGGGACCGGGTGCCAAGGGGTGGTGGTGGTGACGTCGGGGCGGATGCGAGGGCGGTGGCGCGGTGGTCACGGCGGCGGCGCGGTGGTCACGAGGGCGGTGGGGCAGTCGAGGCACGCACGACCAGCTGCGGCACGAGCGGCGCGGGGGCGCCGGCCTTCTCGGGGGCGGCCAGCCGGGCCAGCACCCGGTCGACGGCGCGACGGCCGCTCTCGGCGAAGTCCTGCCGCAGCGTGGTCAGCGGGGGCGCGTAGTGCGCGCTCTCGGGGGTGTCGTCGAAGCCGACGACGCTGATGTCGGCGGGGACCCGCTTGCCGTGCTCGCGCGCCGCGTGCATGAATCCGAGCGCTATCTGGTCGTTCGCGCAGAACACCGCCGTGAACGGGTCGCCGGCCAGCAGCCGCGTGCCTGCTGTGAAGCCCGACTGGGCGCTCCAGTCGCTGGATTCGACGGCGATCGGGTCGAGGCCTTCGGCGGCCAGTGCGTCGACGAACCCGCTGCGGCGCGCCGCCGCCTCCGACCAGTCGGACGGGCCGGCGATCAGCGCGATGCGCGTGTGGCCGATCCCCAGCAGGTGCCGCGCGGCTTCGGCGGCGGCCGCGGACTGCTCGGTGAACGCCGCAGCCTCGCCCGACCCGTGCATGGTCACGACCGGAACCCCCGGGCGCGCGGCAGCCACGGCTTCGCGCGTCTGCGCTCCCGGTCCGATGATGATCAGGCCCGCGGCATCCTGGCTCAGCAGGTGGGCGAGCGCTTCGCGCACGCTGTCGGCGTCACCCGGGTCGACACCCGCGATCGTCACCGAGTAGCCGACGGCGCGCCCGGCCAGCTCGATCGCGTTTATCGTGCTGCTCGGTCCGTACAGCAGGCCGCCGGTGGCGTCGAGCACGCCGAGCAGCTGGGTGTGCCCCCGGGCGAGTGCGCGCGCCGTGCGGCTGGGGCGGAAATCGAGCGCGTCGATGGCGGCGAGGACCCGGTCGCGCGTCGCGGCACTGACGTTGTCGGAATCGTTCAGCACGCGCGAGACCGTCATGTGCGAAACGCCGGCGCGCTGGGCGACGTCTCTGATGCTCGGCTGGTTCGTGCTGCGGGCGGGGGCCATGTTCCGATTATGTTGCACCGGCGCGGCGGGCGCCGTGCGCGGGCGCCGGGCGCCGGGCGCCGTGCACCATGCACCCTGCAGCTCAGGCGAGGAACTCGCGGGCGGCGCCGACCAGCGCCGTGACCCCGACCTCGATCGTCGGGTGGATAAGCGGAGCGAAGAACGGCGAGTGGTTCGTCGGGATGTCGGCCTCGACGGTGCCGCTGTTCACCGCCGCAGCGTAGGTCGCGGCATCCACTCCGCCCCAGAGCCAGAACACGAGCGGCGCGCCGGCATCGCGAGCGAACCACGACACGTCTTCGCTGCCGGTGACCATGCCGGGGTCGACGACGTTCTGCTCGCCGAGCGCGCGCTGCAGCGCCGCGGTGACGCGGGCGGTGGCCTCGGCGTCGTTGATCGTCGGGGGCAGGCTGTGGTCGGTGTGGAATTCGGGCTCGCGCTCGGCGCCGGATGCCGTGGCCTCGGCGCGCACTATGCGCTCGACGCTGCCGAGCACGTGCTCGCGCATCGCGTCGTCGGCGTAGCGCAGGCTGAGCTCGAGCGTCGCCTTGTCGGCGATGATGTTGTTCTTCAGGCCCGCATGGATCGATCCGACGGTGACCACGGCGACCTTCTGCGGGTCGACTTCGCGAGAGGTGATCGTCTGCAGCCGCATGATGGTGGCCGCCGCCATCACGACCGGGTCGATCGTCGATTCGGGCCGTGAGCCGTGGCCCCCGCGGCCGTGCAGCGTGACGGTCAGGCCGTCAGCACCCGCCATCTGCGTGCCCGCTCGCACGCCGATCATGCCCGCCGGCAGCGGAGCGACGTGCTGGCCGAGCACGACATCCGGCGTGGGGTAGCGCTCGAGCAGGCCGGTGTCGAGCATCGAACGGGCGCCCGTTCCGTACTCCTCGGCAGGTTGGATCACCACCACGACGGTGCCCGACCACTCGCTGCGCGTGGCGACGAGCTGCTCGACGGCGCCGATCATCGCGGTCACGTGCATGTCGTGCCCGCACGCGTGCATGATCGGCACCGTGGTACCGGCGGGATCGACGCCGGTCGCGGTGCTCGCATAGGCGAGGCCGGTCTGCTCTTCGACGGGCAGTGCGTCCATGTCGGCGCGCAGCCACACGACCGGGCCGTCGCTCTCGCCGTCGGTGTTGCGCAACAGCGCGACCACGCCGGTCACCCCGACGCCCTCTTCGACCTCGAGGCAAAAGTGGCAGGACTCAATCACCGAGGCGGCTCAGCGTGCACGGCGGGTCGGTACGCGATCCGTGAACTTGTCGGGGGTCAATCCCGTTGCCGTTCGCAC
>NZ_BAABAF010000012.1:0-57483 GCF_039537285.1 Microbacterium kribbense
GACGAGGAGGTGGCGATCCCAGAACTCAACGCGGCATAATCAACAACAGCTGATCCGCACGGTGTCGAGAAACTCCACCACTCAGCGGGACGTCACCGATCAGACAGGCTGAGTCAGCCTCCAACGCACTCGCCACCCATCTGCTCGGTCTTGAGCTCCTGATGACGAATGAGACCTTTCACGCGCTGCCTGCAATTGTCATTGCACGGTCGATTGCCGAGATCAGCGCTACAGCTTCATGGATACTCAGCCCGGACTCCAGGTGGATAAGCGTACGGCGCGCGGCTACGCGGCACTCTTTCGATCGATTGAGAAAAGTACATCAGCGCTCCCGGATCAGACTGGCAGGGCGCGCGAGATGCTCATCGAGCATCTCGACGGCACCGGTGTCGTGGTCACACGAGGATACGACAAGGCGAAGTGCAAGCCGAAGCTGGAGGTCGCGCAAGTTGCCGTGGGGAACGCGTACGCCAAGACGAACTTCCAGTACACGCAGCGCATCCGCGAGCAGATCCCGTCGAGCGGCGGGATGTACTCAGTACTCTCCGGCATCGCCCACGGCGAGATGATTCCCGTATCCACCGCATGGGAGACACCCGACACGCTCGCCAGGGTGGTCGGAACGGTCGTCCACCAGTCCGTGAGCGCCTGGTCGCGAGCTGTACACGATTGGGTTGGTGTCACGCCTGCTCCATTCCTCAACCAGTCGGACATTGACGATCTGATTGCATCGATGCCGGAGGATTTCATTGCCGACTTCAGGACTAACACGGCTCACTAGAAGAAGAAGGCCGTCGGGGTGCGGGCGGCGTTGGAGTCGTCCGGCCTGGATCACGGGCTGATCAGCGTGCACGACAAGAGGCGCACGCTCGGGATGACTCCGGTGCCGTCGATCGCGGCATTGGCGCGGATCTTCCGCCAGGCCGGCGTCGCCCGGACGGAACCACGGAAGAAGCCGCGCGCCGCGTACCGGCGGTTCGTGTATCCGGCGCCGAACGCGTGCTGGCAGCTGGACGCGACCGAGTACGTCCTCGCCGGTGGCCGTAAGTGCGTGATCTTCCAGCTCATCGACGACCACTCCCGGTACGCGGTCGTCGCCTCCCACGCCGCCATCGGCGAGACCTCCCGCGACGCGATCCGCGTCGTCCGCAAGGCGATCGAGGCGCTCGGCGTCCCGCAACGACTGCTCTCCGACAACGGGGCCGCGCTGAACCCGTCACGGCGCGGCATCGTCGGGCAACTTGTCGCGTACGTCACCCAGCTCGGGGTCGAGCCGATCACCGGGAAGCCCTACAAGCCGACCACCCAAGGCAAGAACGAGCGATTCCACCAGACCCTGTTCCGCTATCTGGACAAGCAGCCCATCGCTGCGAACCTCCGCGAGCTGCAGGCTCAGATCGACGCGTTCGACCACATCTACAACACCCAACGCCCGCACCAGGCGCTGCCCGGCCGGATCACCCCACAGGCCGCGTGGGACGCGACCCCGAAAGCCGACCCGCCGAGACCGAAGCCGCTGCCGCCACGGACACGGAATGATCCGCCACCGCCAGCACCATCGCCGAACGGTCGCGTCCACGACGGGATCCGGGTCGCGACGGTCCACCCGAACGGATCGATCAAGGCCAGAGGCGTCACCTTCAACATCAGCTACCCCATGCGCGGCAAGGACGTGTCCGTCATCTACGAGGCTGCGGGACTCCTGATCTTCGACGACCACGGCACCCTCATCGCCGAGCACCGCTGGCCACCACCCGGCATCAAGTACGTCGGCAACGGCCGACCCCACGGCCCGAAGAAGAAGGAAACGTCACCGATGTCCTGACACAGGAAGCGTCACCGATGTCCTGACACAGAACTGTCACCCATGTCCTGAGACATCACAGGCCCACGTGCTCAGCACCATTGACCTCGGCTCGACCGATTTCACACAGGTTCAGATCAGCGGCCAATCCGATTTGATGCGATTTGAGCAGATTCGCCGTAGCAGGTCTGAGTTGATTTGTTCCCACGCCATGCTCAAGTGGACAGGGCGTTCTTCCTTCGTCCGGGGACCACGCGCATTCGCACGAAATTGCGACAGACCTCGGCGACCGGCATCAATGCGCTGCGCGGTAGCACTACGGGGTTAGCATCCACAGATGACAGCGGGTTCGACGGCGAATAGTTTGCCCGACGTCGATCGTGGCCGCAGCTTAATCTAGTTCCAGCATCGCCTCGTCTCAGCGTTCGCTGACGCGGCCGAACAGGCGTGCGATGGGGGCGAGCACCAGCGGACGCGCTGCCACCCAGCCGATCGCGACGATGACCATCGCCCCGACGAAGAACCAGAAGCCGACCCAGGTGTCACCGCCCTTCGCGGCGAACATGCTGTTCAGGTTGTGCAGCGCCCCGGTGGTCAGCACCAGCGTGACATGCCCGATGATGAACAGCACGAAGAACAGCATCGTCGGGAAGTGCACGGTCTCGAACACGAGGTCCAGCGCGTGGCACCTGCGCTCGCGCGGACTCTCACGGACGCGCTCATCGACGTGCTTGGAGGCGTCACAGCGATTCGCGCGTTCGGCAAGGGTGCGATCGTCGGAACAGGGGGCGAGATCGAACACGCAGCCGCGCTCATCCACACCCCATTCTTCGGCAACTTGTTCCGCGAGTTCCTGGACGGCGAGTCGATCATCTGCTTTGCCGACACTCGCGCAGAAGCCGGGGCCTCTCTCGTCGTTCCGGTCTGGCATAAGACCGTCGCCGCGACACGCGACTATTACCAGACCATCACGGCGCGGGTTGCCGACGGGCCCCGGCCCGATGAAATCGTGGTGGTTGCGGCAGCTTCTACGGGTCCGCGACCGCGCGCTCGCATCGGAGACCGCACCACCGACCCCGTCGTGCACGCGCAAGACATCGAGATTCTTCAAGGAGTGACCGCATGAATATCCGCAAAATCATCACCATCACCGAGAACACCCTCACAGAGGGCGGCCGCGCCGTCGACCCGCAACACCGTGTTGCCGTCGTCGCGGCGGTCATCGAGAACCCCTGGAAAGGCCAAGGGTTCGTTTCCGACCTCGGCCCCGGGATCGAGCAGAACGCCTCCGACCTGGGGGAGCTGCTCGCCCCGCGCGTGATGGCCGCACTCGGTTCGGCAGCGCAGGCGTACGGAAAGGCCGCGATCGTCGGGCTCGACGGCGAGATCGAGCATGGCTCGGCGCTGATCCATACGCTGAAGTTCGGCGATCACTTCCGTCGAGCGGCTAATGCCACCACGCTGCTGCCGGCGGTCGAGAAGCGTGCCGCCGCCGGCACCGTGTTCGACATCCCACTCAAGCACATCACGGATGCCACGATCCGCTCGCACCACCAGTCCATCGAGGTCCGTATTGCTGACGCACCGCATCCGGATGAGATCCTCATCGCGCTGGCCGCATCCACATCCGGACGGCCACAACAGCGGCTTGCCGCGCTGTCAACCGAAGGTCGCAAGTAGGCGTGAGAACAGTCGCGCTGCTGCATGGTGTCGGCCTGGACCCATCGATGTGGGCTCCAGTCGGCACGCTACTGCACGACCACGGGCTCACGGTCGTGACGCCGACCCTGCTCGGACACGGGACCAACCGTCATCTTGCGGCAGGATCGACGCTGGATGACTTGGTCGACGACGTCGCGAGCCATCTGGAATCCGCAACCCACATTGTGGGCTTCTCGTTAGGCGCCCTCGTCGCGCAGCGACTGGCGATATCACGGCCAGATCTGGTCGCGACCTTGACCTCAGTAAGCTCCGTGTTCGACCGGTCCCCGACCGAACGCGAAGCGGTATTGCGACGTCTGGCCATGGCGAGCCGTGATTTTCCATCCGCTGCCAGCGCCGCGATCGACCGGTGGTTTCCTGAAGACGCGGCCGGGCGCCGTCGAATTCCCGATGACCAAGTCGGCGACGTCCAGGCAGTACTTTTGGCCAATCACCTTGGTTCATACCTGGCGGCTTATCGGATCTTCGCGACCGCAGATGCTGATCTGTTTCCACAACTGTCGTCGATCCAGGTCCCCGCCCTAGCTGTCACGGGAGGCCTCGACCCCGGATCAACTGCCCGGATGACGCGCGGACTCGCGCGCACGATCCCGTCCTGCCGACCGGTGATCGTGGCCGGCGCCCACCACATGGTCCCGCTGGAGCGTCCAAGACAGCTTGCAGATCTGATCATCGATTTAATCAAGGAGCATGAACATGCCTGAGACAACGTACCAGCACTTCATCGGCGGCCAGCACGTCGAGCCGGCCAACGGTGAATATTTTGAGTCTACCAACCCTGCCACCCTCGAAGTGCTCTACCGGGCGGCCCGTGGTACGGCCGCCGATGTCGACCGTGCGGTCGCTGCCGCACGCCGCGCGTTCGAAAACCCTGCATGGGCCCACCTGAGCCAGACGGCGCGTGGTCATCTCCTGCGTCGTTTCGGCGATCTGATCGGCGAGCACGCCGACGAACTCGCAAATATCGAAAGCCGCGACAACGGCAAGTTGCTGCGCGAGATGCGCGGCCAGGCCGCGACACTGCCCGAGTACTACTACTACTACGCCGGACTGGCGGACAAGATTCAGGGCGACGTCATCCCCGCATCGGACTTCCGGATCCTCAACTACACGGTCCGCGAACCCATCGGCGTGGTGGGAGCCATCACACCGTGGAACTCCCCACTGACGCTGACCACGAGCAAGCTTGCACCGGCACTGGCAGCCGGCAACACGATCGTAATCAAGCCCTCCGAGTACACGTCGGCATCGATCGTGCGACTCGCGGAGCTCGCCACCGAAGCAGGAATCCCAGACGGCGTCGTCAACGTAGTAACCGGATTCGGAGCGGAGGCCGGCCAAGCGTTGGTCGATCACCACGACATCGCGAAAATCTCGTTCACCGGCAGCACCGGCACCGGTGCGAAGATCGGCGCTAGCGTGGCATCACGATTCGTGCGATCGACGCTCGAACTAGGCGGAAAGTCGCCCAACATCATCTTCCAGGATGCCGACCTCCAGAACGCGACCATGGGCGTCGTCGCAGGCGTCTTCGCAGCAGCCGGCCAGACATGCATCGCCGGCAGTCGGGTTTTCGTGCAGCGCTCCGTGTATGACGAGGTGTTGGAGCGGGTCACTGCGCGCGCACGCTCGATCGTGATCGGTGACCCGTTGCTGGATGCCACAGAACTGGGTCCGCTGGCCTTCGAGGCACAGTTCCACAAAGTCAACGGCTACGTCGATTCCGCCATCCGCGACGGCGCGACGGTAGCATCCGGCGGCGGTCGTCCCGACAACGGCATGCCCGGATGGTTCGTCCAGCCGACCGTGCTGACGGATGTTGAAAACGACATGCGTGTCGCCCAGGAGGAGATCTTCGGCCCGGTGGCAGCGTTGATGCCCTTCGACGACGAGGACGACGTCGTCCGCCTCGCCAACGACACTGACTACGGCCTTGCCGCGGGCGTCTGGACTCGCGACCTGGCACGTGCGCACCGGATGGCGCGCCGTCTGGAGGCCGGAACGATCTGGATCAACACCTACCGCGCAATGTCTCCACAGTCCCCACGGCAGGGCTTCAAGAACAGTGGCGTCGGTCTCGAGCACGGCATCGAGTCCATCCGCGAGTACACCCGCGTAAAGAGCGTCTGGGTGAACACCGACGAGTCCGAAGCCCCCGACCCGTTCATGATGCGGGGATGAGCAACTCGGCTCGCATGCCCGCGAGCGCGACGAAGAAATCGAAAAAGTGAGGACCATGACCCAGCGTCAAATGGGAGCAGTGCAGGGCCAGACCTTCCTCGTCGATCACCTGCGACAGCTCATCATGAACGGAGCATACGAGCCCGGCGCGGCACTGTCAGAAGCGCGCCTGTCGGCCGAATTTGGAGTGTCTCGCACCCCAGTGCGGGAGTGTTTGAAGCAGTTGCAGTCCGAGGGACTAGTGGAAATCCGGCCCAAGGTCGGTTCCTTCGTCCGCGTGACAACTCGCCGTGAAATCGTCGAGATGTTCCAGGTGAAAGAGGCGCTCGAGGGTATGGCAGCGCGCCTGATGGCGGGCCGGGGACGAACTCCGGAATTGGATGCTCTCGAAGAGAACGTGCTCTCCTCTGAACGCGCCGCGAAGGCGGGCAATCAAGACGATTATGCGCGGCTAGTCGGCGAATTCCATGAGACCCTCATTCTCGGCTCAGACAACACGAAGCTGGCCGGTCAGTATCGCATCCTCATGAACCAACTCGCATACCCACAGCTGGTGAACCGATCCTTGAGTCACCCCGGCCGCGTACAGCAGTCAACACGAGAACACCACAAGGTCTTCGAACTGATCCGCGACAAGGACGGCCACCGTGCCGAACAAGCAATGCGTGACCACGTCGTGTATGCATCCCGCGAGATCCTCTACAACGTGGGAGCCCCGGAGATGCGCCCGAAACCTTCCACGGAGCCCTCACCCGCGCGCTGATCTGGGGACTGTCAGAAAAACGGTGGATCTGGGACTGGCTTGACCGAAAGGTAAGGCAGTGACTCAGATGACCGAGATGATCGATCCTGTGACGGGAGAGATCATCGATGAACAGCAGGTCGCGCAGCAGTTGCTCGCGCAGGCGAAGGAACAGGGCGTCAGCCTCGTCGGGCCGGGAGGGTTGCTCGCGGGGTTGACGAAGACCGTGTTGGAGACCGCACTCGAGGTCGAGATGGCCGAGCACCTCGGCTATGAGAAGCACCAGGTAAGCGACAGTGGTAACGCCCGGAACGGGACGAGGTCCAAGACGGTGCTCACCGAGGTCGGTGCTGTGGAGATCGAGGTGCCGAGGGACCGGGACGGATCGTTTCAGCCGAAGATCGTGCGCAAGCGGCAGCGCCGGCTTGACGGGATCGACGAGATCGTCCTGTCGCTGACCGCCCGCGGCCTGACCACCGGTGAGGTCGCCGCGCACTTCGACGACGTCTACGGCGCCTCGGTGTCCAAGGACACGATCTCGAAGATCACCGACAAGGTGATCGAAGAGATGACCGAGTGGCAGAACCGCCCGCTGGATCGGGTCTACCCGGTCGTTTCCAGTCATCGTTGCGAATCCTGATGAGGGAGAGTTGCGATGCCGAGGTATGCGCCGAACAAGATCCCGGGTGAGGTCAAGCGCCGATATTTCGAGTTGATTCGGCAGGGGCTGAGTGGTTCGGGTGCCGTTGCGAGAGTCCTCGCTGTCACTGACCGTGTGCTTCTCATACCCGAGGTGCTCGGCCATCTCGACCTCGAGCGCGGTCTCCAATACGGTCTTCGTCAACCCCGCGAGCATCCCTCCCGGCCCGACGAGACTGACGCCCTGCTCCTCCGCCTGCGCGAGCAACTGCCCGGCGATCTGCTGCTCATCGATGATCTCTCCCGTCACAGGACCGATCATCTCGGTCATCTCAGTCATTGCCTTACCTTTCGGTCAGACCAGTCCCAGATCCACCGTTCCCCGACAGTCCCGGGCCGAGCGACGCGCCGCCTCTCCGGCTTCGCAACGCATGCCTGCCCTAGAACGGGTAGTCGGCGATGTCTCTCTGCACGGTGACCCATTGCGTCTCGGTGAACGTATCCAGGTTCGCGTGCGGCCCGCCGAAGCGTCCACCAACTCCCGAGGCCTTCATTCCGCCGAAGGGGATGGATGCTTCGTCGTCGACGGTCGCGTCGTTGATGTGGATGGCGCCCGACTCGATGCGGTCGGCCAGCTCGTATGCCCGGTATGCGTTGCCGGTGAGGATCGACACCGACAGACCGTACTCGCTGCGGTTAATGATCTCGATCGCCTCGTCGATGTCGTCGTAGACGAGGACTGGTGCGACCGGTCCGAAGATCTCCTCGGTCCAGGCGCGGTTCTCCTCGCCGACGTCGGCGAGGACCGTCGGCTGAAAGAACGGACCGTCATGAGTGCCACCGGCCACGAGCGTCGCGCCCTGCGCGACTGCGGCCTGCACGACGTCGTCGATGTGGGCGAGCTGGCTGTCGTCGATGATGGGGCCGAGCGCATTGTCGCCGTCCCGGCCATCGCCTACACGCAGCGCCCGCGCCTTCTCTGCCAGCAGACGGACGTACTCGTCGGCGATCGACCGGTGCACAAGGTGGCGTCCGGTACTCATGCAGATCTGGCCCTGGTGCAGGTACGACCCCCACGCTGCGACGGACGCCGCCTTCGCGACGTCCGCGTCGGGCAGCACGAGCTGGGCATTGTTGCCGCCGAGTTCGAGGTGCACTCGCTTGAGCAGGGGCGCGGCGGATGCCGCGACCCGGCGACCTGCGGCGGTCGATCCGGTGAACGAGATCGTGGAGATCTGCGGATGCTGCACGATGGCCTCGCCGACATCACCGCCGCCGGGGAGCACATGCAGCACGCCCTGCGGGAGGCCCGCTTCTTCGAACAGTGCGGCCAAGGCCAGTCCACCTGAGATCGCGGTGCGGGGGTCCGGCTTCAGGATGACCGCGTTGCCGAGTGCGAGCGCCGGGGCGACCGACCGCATGGAGAGGATGCCGGGGAAGTTGAACGGCGAGATCACCCCGACGATGCCCACGGGTACCCGGCGGGCGAGCGACAGCCGCGGCTTCATCGAGCGCAGTATCTCACCGTAGGGATGGGATGCCAGGGCGGCGGATTCCTGCAGCTCGGTGGTGACGAGCATGGCCTCGAAACCGGCCTTGCCCTGGGTCGAGCCGGCCTCGTCGACGAGCGGATCGATCAGACGCGCGGAATTGTCCTGCAGCAGCTGTGCCGCCTTCAGCAGTATGGCGGCGCGTGCCGGGTAAGGCTGTGCGCCCCACTCCCGTTGCGCGGCAACGGCGATGGTGACGGCGCGGTCGACGTCTGCGGGACTGGCACCCGCGACGGTGGCGATAAGGCGCCCGGTGGCCGGGGCGCGTACGGCGATCTCAGCGCCTGTGCCGTCGGTCCATCCGTCGATGAACAGCTTGCCCTCCCACAGGGGAGTCTGGTTCTCGGTCATGGTCATCGTCGACGTGTCCTTTCTGGTCTCGAGGCTGGTCAGTTTTCCAGCTCAAGGACGATCTCTTTCAGGGTGGTGGTGTACGCGGTGATGTCGTCTTCGGTCATCGGAACCGAGAGGGAGAACTCGCCGCGGTGAACGGGGAAGAAGCCGCGGATAGCAAGCTCGAGGGAGATGATTTGCGTAGTTTCCGCGTCGAGGCCGCGCCAGTAGTCGCGGTGATTGCGCAGCGTCAGCCCGGGGTGATTGAGATACCCGTAGGCGAGGTGCGAAAATCCCTTCCCGTAGATCGCGAAAGGACTATTGCGGGCGGTGCTCCACTCGTTGAGCTCGGTCTGGATTCGCTGCGCCTGGGTGTTCAGTCTCGTGAAGGCGTCCTCGTCCATGGCGGTCAAGCACGCGATGCCAGCCACCAGCGCGAGCTTGTGTCCGTGGTGTGTGCCGGAAATCGTGACGGTGCCGTTCTCGAGCACGCTCATGACGTCCTTCGAGCCGCCCACCGCACCAAGGGGCATCCCGCCGCCGATGATCTTGCCCATCACCGTCAGATCGGGACTGACCCCGTAGACGCCCTGCAACCCATGGAATCCGGCGCGCAGGCTGATCGTCTCATCGAAGATCAGGATGATTCCGAGCTCGGATGTGATCTCGCGGAGCATCTCGACGAATCCTTGATCGAGGACGACCAGGCCGCCCGCGCCGCTTTGCAGCTCGACGATCACTCCGGCGATCTCTGCGGCGTGCGCGCGCAGGATGCGCTCGGTGCCTTCCCTGTCGTTCTGGGTGAGGATGACCGCATTGTCTATGTCGGCCTGCGGGATGCCGCCGCTGTCGCGGATCGGCTGCGGATCGGCATCCGTGCCGCCCTCGTCGTCGGGGCCGGTGTGGGAGGAGATGTGCAGCGGGTCGCTGAAGCCGTGGTAACCGCCCTCGAACTTGGCGATCTTCGTGCGACCGGTGAAGGCGCGCGCGATCCGGATAGCGCTCATGCACGACTCGGTGGCCGAGCACGAGAACTGCACCTTCTCGACAGACGGGATGCGGTCCACCAGGATCTGCGCGAGCTGCAGCTCCATGGGACTCGGGTTGCCGAAGGAGATCCCACTCGGAATCGCGTCGATCAGCGCCGACGTGATCGCCGGGTGATTGTGACCGAGCACGTTTACCGTGAAATTGTTGTTCAGGTCAAGCAGACGATGACCGTCGACCGTGACGATGTGCGAGCCATCCCCGTTGCTGACGAACACCGCGTGCGGGCCGAAGTTGAACGAATTCCGGCTGTAGCCGCCGGGAATCAGTCTCTTGCCGTGACGGGTCATCTCGGCGGAGACGGCGAACTTCGTCGAGAAGTCCTTCACGCTCTTTTCGAGGCTCAATTTCGACATGGGTTCTCTTTCCGTACCGGCAACGACATGGAGGGCTCATCTGCGGTCCGCTCGAGGCGCGACCGTGCACCCGCATTCATCGTGGGTCGATGCGACATCCCCTGGCAACGGCCGATCCGCGATCGTGCGATCGCGTCAGCAGATTAGGCCCACGGCCCGGGATCCCTCGGCAAGCCGAGGGATCCCGACTATCCACTACCCGGCGGGGCCCAGGCGAACCGCCCCGGGGATGAGATGCAGATACTGGTCGACGATGCCAGAGGCAACCTCGCGGAAGCGGGAAGCCGCATCATCACCGTCCGCCGATGCCACCGAGACAATGGCAAGACTGGACAACTCGGCATCCGTCAACGGGATGAAACGCACGCCGGGATGCGGAAACATTGCCGCGGCGGTGGCCGGGTAGGTGTCGACAGCATGGCCATACGCGACGGCAGCGAGACTCTCGGGCACGGATCTCACTTCGCCGCCGACGCGGCTCAGGCCACCGCGCTCGTCATCGAACGACCAATAGGAGCGCCAGTCCACCGGCGCGCCTTCGGCGGCCACGGCGAAGGGCCTGTCGATCAAGTCCTCCACACTGAGACTGGCCGCCGACGCAAGCTCATCGTCGGCCGGTACGACAGCCACCCGCGGCTCCGCATACAGCGGCTCGACGTGCAATGACGCGTCGGTGACGGGCAACCGAAGGAGAGCGACATCCACGTCGCCGTTGCGCACGGCATCCAGCTGATTGACCATCGACAGCTCCACATACTGGAGCTCGACATCGACCGCAGCGTCGCGGAACGCGGAGAAGATCAGGTGCGTCAACGGGCCGGCACCCTCGGCGAACGTGCCCACGCGCAAGCGCCGCAGTGTGCCGCGGGCAACGTCCCGGGCACCGGACACGGCCGACCCGAGGGCGGCGAGGGTCTGCTCGACCTCCTTCAGGAACACCGCACCAGCCGGTGTGAGCGAGACGTGGTGACTGGAACGCTCGAACAACCGGAAACCCAGCTCCGTCTCCAACGACTGGATCTGGGTACTGATCACGGACTGCGAGACGAACTCCTTCGCGGCCGCACGCCCGAAGTGCAACGTCTCGGCGACCCGGACGAAATACCGCAGTTGTCGCAGTTCCATCTCGCCTCCAGGCTGGCGATCTGCCCAAGCAATCGCGCGATTGCGAATCCATCGTTGACCAGCGAAACGCCGTATTTGACGATGATACGACGCGCACCCGAACGCGCGATGTCTGTGCCGCACCGCCGCAGCCGACAAAATGAGGAGCGCAAAGATGTCCCATACCCCCGTCGAATCCACCCGTGAGCCCCGCGTCGCGGACGAGCAGCATGGGACGACGCTGAAGAAAGGTTCACTCGGCGTACCGGCGATCATCTTCTTCGTCGTCGCCACGGCCGCACCCCTCGCGGCCGTCCTCGGCGCGGGTCCCGTCGTATTCACCTTCGCGGGCGCCGGCGGGCCGGCGATGTATGTCATCGCAGCGATCGTCTTGCTGCTGTTCGCGATCGGGTTCGCCGCGATGAGTCGGCACGTCACCAGTGCCGGTGGGTTCGCCGCGTTCGCCGCCAAGGGCCTGGGGCGGTACGCCGGATACATCTTCGCCGGCGTGGCCGTAATCTCCTATGCCGGGATGCTCATCGGTCTGTTCGGTCAGCTTGCCGTCTTCACGGCGGACCTGTTCTCCAGCGTTCTGGGATGGGATGTGCCTTGGCAGGTCGTCGCGTTCGCCGGCGTCGTGCTGGTGGGCGCGTTCGGCTACCTCGACGTCCAGCTGTCGGCCTCGGTGCTGGGAGTCTTCATGATCCTCGAGGTACTGATCCTCGTGGTGTTTGACATCGCGGTCTTCGCGTCCGGCGGCCAGTCGGGCGTCAACCTGGAGGCCTTCACCCCGGCGAACGTCTTCACCCCACAGATGGGCGCGGGGCTCCTGTTCGCGTTCTCCTGCTTCGTCGGGTTCGAAGCCACCGTGATCTATGGGGAGGAAGCCAAGCGTCCGCGACGGACGATCCCCCGCGCCACCTACGGCTCCATCCTCATCATCGGCGTCATCTACACCGCAACGATGTGGGCGCTCGGACTCGCGTATGGGTCGGGGAACGTGCAGCATGCCGCGACCAGCGACCCCGTCAACTTCGTGTTCGCCGCCAACACAAAGTACGTCGGCGAGTGGTCGACCACGATCATGCACATCCTCGTGGTGACCAGCCTGGTCGCGGTGCTGCTCGCCTTCCACAACACGCTCGCCCGCTACCTGTTCTCCCTGGGCCGCGCCGGGTTCCTCCCCCGGTCTTTGGGGCACACGCATCGCAGATTCCAGAGTCCGAGTACCGCCAGCATCGTCTTGACGATCGTGACCGCGGTGGTTCTGGGCGTGTTCGTCCTCGCACAAGCGGATCCGTTCCAGACGATCTACCTGTGGCTGGTCGGCGTCGGCACGCTGGGCGTCCTGCTTCTGCAGGCCGCGGGCGCGGCATCCGTCGTCGGGTTCTTCGCCCGGCATCCGAACAAGCGCGCGAGCAGGTGGGCGAGTTTCATCGCACCCGCCCTGGGCGGCTTGGGCCTCATAGCCGCACTCGTCCTGGCGGTGGTCAACTTCCCACTGCTCACCGGGGTGACCGAAGGCCCCGCGACCCTGCTTCCCGTCCTCATGCTCGCCGCGGCAGCCGTCGGTCTCCTGATCGGCGCCGTACGGTCACGCGGCGGCAAGGAAGTGGACCTCTCGACGGGCATCATCACCCTAGAAGACGCCGCACTCGAAGAATCCGGATCCGACTGATAGAGCAGCGAGGATGGGGTGGCCCAACCGATAGTCCGAGCGATCTCAGCACGCATCGAGCCCATGGCTTCCGACGTACCCGATGATGCCAGCCAGCACCCATGTCCCTAGAGCATCGACGGGTCACGTACGTTCCGAGCGTCAAGGGGTATCGCGTATCTGGGTATGCGTCGCCAGATGACCGAGCATTGTCAGGGGTGACGGTGGGAAATTGACCATCCGTCAAAAACGCAGGTCAGCGTTTCTAGAAAAGATACACTGACCTGGGGTTTTGGCGGTGACGGTGGGATTTGAACTATTCTGCACAACGCCCTGTTCGACCGGGTTGAGCTCGGCTTGGTTGATTTCACGCGGGTTCAGATCAGCACACAATCCAGTTCGGTGTGGTTGAGTGCGCTCGGCCGTCGTACGTCTCCAATGAATTGTTCCCACGACGTGCGCACGGAACCGTCCGGCCCGAACGAGCGTTGACGTGACAAACAACCGTACTCAACTTCGACGAACAGGTTAAAGGCGACGAGAACGTCATGATAGGGGTGCGTGCCACGGCCCGCCGACAAGCAGTGCGGCTTCGCGGGCGATGATCGCCCGATCGGTCACGATCCCTGGCCTACCCCGACCGAATCCAGCCCTGCCTCTAGAAACCGAGCGACGCCGCCTTACACAAAACACTTGACAGGCTCTCTTCGACCAACCCGACACCGAGCATGTCTTCGCCCAGTTCCACGAGGTCGTGCGGATGCTGACCCGCTCGCATCCGAAGATCGCGGACATGCTCGAGGACGCGAAAGACGACATCTTCGCGTTCTGCGGATTCCCGCAGCAGCACTGGCGACAGATCTGGTCCACGAACCCGCTGGAACGGGTCGACAAGGAGATCAAACGCCGCACCGACGTCGTCGGCACGTTCCCCAACCCCGCCGCTCTCCTGCGCCTGGTAGGTCACGTCCTCATCGAACAACACGACGAATGGGACGGCGCCGACCGCCGCTACTTCTCCGAGCACTCCATGAAACTCCTCACCGCGAACGAGGAGAAGGTGGCGATCCCGGAACTCAACGCGGCATAATCAACACAGCTGATCCCGCACGGTGTCGAGAAACTCCACCACACAACGGGACGTCACCTGACGGCTTATCCGGAAAGGACCTGACAACGACCTCCCTTCGCGCAGTCAAAGGTGGCGAAATGATGCGCGCGGGAACACCGACTTGCGAGTAACGCGTAGGAACGGACCGCGTCAGAAATGGGCGGGGCGAGTCGCCATCTTCTACACCGCCGACGCTGACGCCCGCTGCGAGCTTGGAACGCTATCCCGTAACCCACCTAATGACGCCTGCTGCGATCCACGCGACCCCAAAGACAATCGGGACCGAGTTCCATGGCCACATCCAGTCGCCAACTCTCGTCTTCGCCCAGTGGGGAAGATCTGTCCAACGAGTTCCACATACGTCAGGCTCACCACCGGCGGCGTCCACGGCATAATTGTCCCACCGCTCGATGAGGTGACCCACAGCGGTCGGCCCAAGGACCAGGATGAACCGGAACATCATGCACAATAAGATTCCGAGGGGTGCTAACACGAAGGAGACGAGTGCGCGGTCTTTGTCCCAGGCAAACGCTAAGGAAGCGAACAGTAATCCTTGCGACGCGATTAGCCAACCCATCCTTTGATTTGTGAGATGGTCTTCATGTCGGATCATTGTCCGAATGACCTCCGCGACATGCGCGACGTGAGGATCTTCCTCCATTTGGCTAGTTTGGCACAGCCGGGAGCGGCCGGATGACGAGGTGATGCAGTTGCGGCGAGAGAACGCCCGGCTGCACCGGGCGACCGAGATCGATCTCGCACTTGTCAAAGGATGTCCTTCACGTTCTCCGAGAATCTGGTCACGTAGTCGGGCAGGTTCGCGGCCAGGTTTTCCGAGTCGCCCAGCGCCGTCTTCAGGTCGAACCTCGCCTCATTCCTGAACGAGTAGGCGTGGTCGGCCTTGTGGCGCAGCAGCGACGGGCGCACTGGGGTGCCGTCGGTTACGGCCTGCTCGACCCACTGCGAACACCGCCTGCTTGGTCGGCGCGAGCACCGCATCCAGGCGGCGCAGCACCGTGAACCGCAGAATGATGTCGCCATACTGGTGGGCCTTGAAGCTGCCATGCGGCAGATCCGCGATCGACCAGATGAACGTGGCATGGTTATTGCTCAACCCGCGAGCCGCGAGTGACACTCGAGAAGCCACCTTCAGCGTGGCTGCTGTGGCGCTGATCCTGGCGCTACAGTCCGACGAGCTCGCGCGCGAGAAGCCCCACCGGACAACCCAGCTGAAGACGGCCGCGAAACGCATCGGAATGAGCCTCGACATCACGCGACCCGATGGCACAGCTCTTGCGCCACGTTGACGCGAGTGCCGGGCCAAGATCCGCTCGAGCCCGCGTACCTTCAGCCGCACGCGCTCCGATCTCACCAGGCCGGCAGTTTCCCGCCGCGCCAGCGGTGACC
This sequence comes from Microbacterium kribbense, assembly GCF_039537285.1. Taxonomy (NCBI): domain Bacteria; kingdom Bacillati; phylum Actinomycetota; class Actinomycetes; order Micrococcales; family Microbacteriaceae; genus Microbacterium; species Microbacterium kribbense. Next base: position 15,654 of record NZ_BAABAF010000012.1, read on the forward strand.
CGCGGCAACCCCTCCCGCTCGCTCGCGGCCCAGCTCACGGTAGCCTTCCGGCAGTAACACCTCGGGGTCACCCTCGTTGGTGAACAACAAGTCCCACCGATTCTCGTACCGCTAACACGCCAGCTCGGAGGCGACGAGATGGGGACCCTGCCTGCGGGTGCCGCCACATCGAATGAGACCGGATTACCAATTCCTGGTACATTCGAGGTATGGCTCAAAACACGTCGATCAGCCTCGATGACCACTTCGTCGACTTCCTCGCCCGCGAGGTCAGGGCAGGGCGCTACCGCTCTGCCAGCGAGGTCGTGCGGACAGGTCTGCGGCTGCTGGAGGACCAGGAGACGCAGATGACGGCTCTTCGCGCGGCCCTCGTCGACGGCGAGGCCAGCGGTGCACCGGAAGACTTCGACTTCGACGCCTTCATCACCGCGAAGAAGTCGTGAGCTCGTTCCGTCTCACTCCCGCGGCGGTCCGGGACCTCTCCTCGATCTGGGACTTCACAGCGCAACGCTGGGACGCTCGTCAGGCCGAGAGCTACGTGACCGAGATCCGATCCGCGATCGAGCGGGTCGCGGCTGATCCCGAGCGCGGGCGCACGTGCGACGAGATACGCGAGGGCTACCGCCGGTATGGCATCGGCAGCCACCTGATCTTCTACGTCGAGAGCGCCCACGGCGTAGACGTGATCCGCATCCTGCACCAGCGCATGGACCCGACCCGGCACCTCTGACCGGCGGACCTCCGTGCCATGGTTCATGCTGATCCGGTGGGGGACGTACGACTTTCTACACGGCTTGAGACCACTGCCTACCGAGCTGCCATGGAGTGGTCGACGCACCCCCATGCGGGGTGGGTGCCATATGCGGTCCGCGCTCTCATCGAAGACGCGGTCAGCCACGCAGCTGAGCGGGAGGCGGTCGCCGGCCGGGCGCGCAGCATCTACAACAGCCTGCGCGCATCCGGCGAAGCGCCAGTGGACACCGCCGCGCCCAGCTTGGAAGATCACCTGGCGGGAGCGTCAGCGCTGAAGGAGGCTGCGTACACTGAACGCCGGCTGGCCCTCATCGCAGCGAAGGAACGAACGGCCAACCAGGTCGAGCTGGAGCGGCAGGGAGTTCGAGAGCGGGCGCGCACTGCCAACGCCGACGCCCGGGCTGCCGCTGACAATGCCCGAGACGCCGATCGTCGGCAGCAGCAGCTCAAACGTCGAGCCGAGTTGGGTCATACGCACCGTGGGAGATGACGGCATCGGCGTGGACTCTGAGCGGTACGTCGCGCAGGTACCTTCCCGCCGGTCCCACTCGCGGTCGTATTCCGCATGCCAGCGCTTGACGTCGGGGTCCTTGCGCTTCTCGTGCTGCTTGTGTGCGATCTCTTCTCGATGCGCGTCGCGGTACGCGCGAGTCCACTTGGCCTGGCCTTCCGGTTCCAGCCGCCGGCGCTCTTTCGCGCGGGCGGCGATCACTTCCTTGTTGCGGACGTAGTACTCACGGGAGATCTCCCGCCGGCGCTCCCGGTGCTGCCGTTCCCACCTGCGGCCGCGCTCGGCCACATCCTCGGGGTGCGCTGCCGCCCACGCCCGTGACCGTTGGCGCGACTTCGCCTGCGTCACCTCGGCTGCCGCCCGCTCGGCTGCGGCTCGGAGCCGCCGCTCCGCGCAGCGATAGCGGAACTGTGACACGGAGGGAAGACTGAGGAGGTGAAGATCGACGTGCCTCCCCCGGAGGCCCCGTGACTTGGCACGACGCCACAACACCCATCGGCGCCGTGCTGCGTATCGTGCCGCAGTTCCATGTCACCGCCGAAGACGAGCAGACCGGACTCGGCAACACCCTGAGAGTCGAGAGTACGACTCCGAAGCCGGCCGGTTCATCGTCCGCGAGGCCGCGACCTGGTCACTGGCCGGCGGTGAGATCACCGCCAACGAGCTACGGCAGGTGCGGGTCGTCGACATCATGCAGCACGCGGGAGATCCTCGGGATGGCGCTCGGCGACGCCGAGACCACGGACTTCTGGACCGAGTTCCTCCGCGGCCTGCGTGAGCGAGGGCTGAAGGTCGCGACCGACGCTGACCCGCTCGGCGTCGTGCTGGTCACCAATGACGCGCACGCCGGCCTGAAAGCCGCCGTCAAGGCGATCCTGCCCGGATCCGGGTGGCAAAGATGCCGGGTCCACTTCGCCCGCAACGTCACCCAGAAGATCGGCTCCGCACGCTCCAAGCCGGTCAACGCGCTGATCTCGACGATCTTCGCGCAGACCACGACGGAGGCCGTGCTCGCCCAATACCAGGCCGTCACTGACAGCCTCCGCGGCTCATTCCCGGAGATCGCCGCCATGCTCGAGGCCGCCGGGCCCGACCTCACCGCGTTTGCACCGCTGCCGCGGGAACACTGGCAGAAAGTCTGGTCGAACAACCCGATCGAGCGCCTCAACCGCGAGATCAAACGCCGCGCCGACGTCCTGCAGGTCTTCCCCGACCGCGACTCCGTCACCCGCCTCATCGGCGCCGTCCTGCAAGAGCAGCACGAGGAATGGTCCTACGGCGAACGCCGCTACTTCTCTGACATCTCGATGCGCAAGCTCGTCCACATCCTGCACGAACACACCGAACCCGCCCACCCCGAGCTCTACCTCACCGCCTGACTCCTACCCATCAGCAGCAACCGGAGTGACACCACACCACGGGACTTGACCGGACATGCTCGCCACAGCGAATCCATTCGGCTTGTCCAGGATTGCGCCCAGCCCGATGCGCAGACCTCAGGGGAGGCCGGGCTCTGCCGTTTCCCACGACGTTCGCGGCATCGACCTCACGCACAACGTGTTCACCGGGGGTTGTGGACCCGACGCCGCAGAAAATCGGTGGTCTGATTCCCTGTGCGGCTGATGCGACCCGGCAGCGACAGCGACGTGGTCGAAGCCGTCCCGCATCGCACACGGCGACGGCTGTCGCCGGCGCTACAGAATCCGCGAGAGGAACTCCTGCGTGCGCGGATGGGTCGGGTTGGCCAGCATCTCGCGAGGATTTCCGGTCTCCAGGATCCGCCCGTCGTCGACGAAGACGAGGTCGTCACCGACTTCTCGCGCGAACCCGATCTCGTGCGTGACCACGACCATCGTCATGCCCTCGCGAGCGAGGTTCTTCATAACCTCCAGCACCTCGCCAACCAGCTCGGGGTCCAGTGCGCTGGTCGGCTCGTCGAATAGCATCAGCTTGGGTTGCATCGCCAGCGCTCGGGCGATCGCGACGCGCTGCTGCTGCCCACCCGAGAGCGTCCTGGGATAGGCGTTCACCTTCGCACTCAGCCCCACCCGGTCCAGCAGTCCCAGCGCGCGTTCGGTGGCGACGGATTTGGACTCCTTGAGCACACCGACCGGCGCTTCGATCAGGTTCTGCAGCACGGTCATGTGCGGAAAGAGGTTGAAACGCTGGAACACCATTCCGATCTTCGATCGCCGCCTCTGGATGTCGCGCTCGCGCAGCTCGCGCAGATAGGTTCCTTCATCCTCGTAGCCGACCATCTGGCCGTCGACGTACAGCTCGCCCGCGTCGATCTTCTCCAGATGATTGATGCAGCGCAGAAAGGTCGACTTGCCGGACCCGGAAGGGCCGATGATGCAGGTCACGTTGCCCGCCGGAACCGTGAGCGACATCCCCTTGAGCACTTCGACGCGGTCGAATCGCTTGTGGATGTCCACCGCTTGGACCATTGCCGTCGTCATCAGTGGTTTCCCTTCACCGTCGGGCCCTGATCCTGCGCCGGGACGTGCGCCCTCCACAGACCGGTCCGAAGCCAGGCGAACAGCCCCTGCGATGTCGACCGGGACGTCCCGCGGGCGAACTTCTTCTCCAGGAAGTACTGGCCGATCGACAACAGCGTCGTCACGACGATGTACCAGATGCTCGCGGTGATCAACAGCGGAATCGTCTGGAACGTGCGCGAAGCGATGTTCTCCGCCGCGTAGAGCAGCTCGGTGACCGCGATGACACTGACCAGCGATGTGGTCTTCAGCATCCCGATCATCTCGTTGCCCGTCGGGGGAATGATCACGCGCATGGCCTGGGGGAGGACGATTCGGCGGATGGCCCGGCCACTGGACATTCCGAGCGAGTGGGCAGCCTCCATCTGCCCTTCGTCCACGGACAGCAGACCCGCGCGCACGATCTCGGCCATGTATGCGCCCTCGTTCAGCGACAGTGCCAGCAACCCTGCGGTCATCGGCGTGATGAGCGTGTTGGCGTCGAGTGTCGCGATGGGCGGGAGGAACGGGATGCCGATCTTGAAGGTGGGGTACAACGCCGCCAGATTGAACCAGAAGACGATCTGCACCAGTACCGGGGTCCCGCGGAAGAACCAGACGTACAGCTTGCTCGCCGCGGTGACGATGGGCGTCTGCGACAGCTGCATGACCGCGAGGATCATGCCGAGCGCTATCCCCACAGCCATCGAAATGATCGTGAGCTGGATGGTCATCAAGAGGCCATCCAGGATCTGGGGCGAGAAGAAGTACTGCGCGAAAACATCCCACTGGAACCGTGGATTCGTGAGCACGGATTGCAGCGCGAGGATCGCGAGGATGATGAGGATAACGCTTGCGGTCCACCGGATGGGGTGCCGGACGGGTTTGACCGGCTTGGCCGTCGGCGCAGCACCCGCGCCGACGGCCGTGCCAGGCTCAGCTGATTGCGCCATTGATTCCCGACTTCTCGATCGAGTTGAGCTTGTCCAGACCCCACTTGGTCAGGATCTTCTTGTAGGTGCCGTTGTCGATCAGCTTCTGGACGCCCGCTTCCAGAGCCTTGGCGAGTTGCATGTTGTCCTTGCGCACGGGGATCCCCAGGATGCTTCCGGCGGAGTAGGTGGCCGTCATGTCGAACTGGCCCTTGGCCTGGGTCATGATGAAGGCCCCCGACCCGGCGGTGACCATCGCGACATCGGCGCGGTTGCTGCGCAGGGCGAGGACGGCGTCGTCCTGACTCTGAAACTCCATGACCTTCGGCGCCTGCTTGCCGTCGGCGGTGCACTTCGTCGCCTGACCGGTCGCGTCGTCGGCCATCGTGGTCGCCGACTGCACGGCGACGTTTAGACCGCAGATGTCCGGCAGCGTCATCGGGTGATGCTTGGCGTCGGCGGTCACCAGGAACGTACCCGCGTTGCGCATGTAGTCGACGAAGGTGACCGCGGCTTCACGCTCCTTGCGGTCAGCCATGCCCGACAGGCCGAGATCGTATTTGCCGCTGGACAGACCGGGAATGATGTTCACCTGGGCCACGGGCTGCAGTCGGAACTGGATTCCCATCAACTCTCCGAGTGCCTTGGCGATGTCGGGGTCGGAGCCGAGAATCGTCTTTCCGTCGGTGTCGTAGAACTCGAACGGCGGGTAGGGCACATCCGACGCGACGGTCAGGTAGCCGGCCTTCTTGACGGCGTCGGGCAGCATCGCCCGGATCGAGGCGTCGACGTTCGCCGACGATGCGCCGCCGTCGGACGACGTCGGTGATGCGGACGGCGTGCTGCAGCCGGTGATGACCATGGCGGCTGACAGCGCGATCACCGCTGTGGCCGCCAGGCGGGGAACTATTCCGCGGAACCACGTGCTCAACCGCGTTGAGCACGACTTGGTTGATTTCACGCAGGTTCAGATCGGCTGCCAGCCTGGTTGCATTCGATGCGAGCGGGTTCGTCGCCAAGCGTCTGAATTGATTTGTTCCCCCGACATGTGTTCCTTCAGTGCCGCCACGCTCGGACAGCACACCGATGAAAATTCGCATAAAGCTACCGCAGCGTCGACCAAGGTCACGAGATTGGGGCAAGCAGCATCATGGCCGCCCCGCGCGTCAGCGCCGTCGTCGGCGGCAGCGCCGTAGTGTTCACCACGAGCGGCGCCTGTGGGCGAGTGGGTGCGTAAGTAACGCCGACGTCAGCGACGACGCCGGCCCTCAGGAGGGTTCGGCTCGCTGGAAGGTGTTCTGCGCCTTCAACTGATCGCGCGCTGCCTGCCGCGCCTCGTTGCGCGCACCGCTATCCGCCTCGTGCAGCGCGCGGCTTTTGCTCCGGAACAGAGCAGGCCGATGGGGGCTGAACTCTCCGCGCAGTGCGGGTTCATCGGGCGAGATCCACGCGCGCAGGTCGCCGAAGGGGGTGACCCTCAGGTATAGAGCGCGACCATCGGGGAGACGCGGCTGCCACCTCGTCTTCCCGGTGGGTGACTCCCACTTGACCACCGATGAATCGACCATCACCCTGCCCCGTTCGAATCATGTTGCCTCCGCGACGCGCAACAATCTCACTATGGCAGGCGGCCGTGACGTCAGCAGGGTGCGCGGCTTCGCCAGTGACAAGTGGCCTCACGGCCGCCGCGCCAGCGTGCCCGCATCCTGATCCTTTTCCAGCGCTCGTCACTGGCCATCGCCGCCACGGACCACTGAACGTCCGAGGTTCCTTGCCGCTTCTGGATGCCAAGAGATCCTCCCGTGCGGGGCGAGCGTTTTCGGGTGTCACGAGGAAGCTAATTGTCCAGGTCATCGAGAGGAAGCTGGTCCTGGTTACGTGAATTCTCAGGAACGGGTTTGTCGGCGCTGCGACGATTACGGGTCTTGGAAGGGAAGCCGGTCCCGCGTCCGTACGTGACGCTTGGCCCTCGTGTCGCTTCTGAGGTCTTCACGAGAATCTTGCGCTCGACGAGATCGGCCAGCACGCGCGAGGCACTGATGGTGTCAAGGTCGAGGAGAATCCGCACCATCCGTGCATTGATCGTTCCGGTCTCATGCACGAGTTCGATGATCTTGCGGTCGAGCTGGTCGGTGGTGCGCCGACGGTATGCGACAGCGGGACCAAGAGCCGCAAGGGCGTCTTCCCGAAGACGGTACTTCGGATACGCACGCCGAGCGGTCTCGCGGGTTGGCTCAAGCAGGCGAATCTCGTCTCCACTCAGGCGCGCGAGCACGGACTGGGCCTCATCGATCGCGGGCTTCTGAAGAAGCGGAGTCAGGTCTTCGGCCGCGACTGTCTTTCGGGTCAGGAGGGTGAGAAGGATCACCATGGTGTCGGCATCCGCGGCTTCCTCCGGTGGCAACGTGGCAACGTATCTCGCCAGTGTGGTGTTCGGCGCCCCGCCCAGCAGCGTGACCTCCACCCTGGTGGAGTCGGCCGCGTACCTCGGTGGTTCGTGACCGACCCGAGCCATCTCCGCATACATGCGGTCGACACCCGATCCTGCAGTCTCCGCCAGGCCCAGCATCCGCATGGCCCCAGCGAGATTTGTGTTTCGTGTACGGGATGACGTGGTCAGCACGTTGTCCACGTTCACGCCCGGGACGAATCCTCCGGGGGACGACACTCGCAGCTGTGTCACGGTGTGTTCGACGGCGGTGCGCTCCATGCTGAAGTACTCGCGGTGCATGAGCCCGTTGACGACCGCCTCCCGGACAGCGGGCTCCGGAAGATCGGCGATGTGGAGCTGTTGACCTTTGCCGATCGAGACCGGGGTGGTCTCAAGCCGCGCGTCGATCAGATCGAAGACTCGCTGAAGAGCGACAACCAGCGGGCCGGTGAGCTGCTCATTGGCGGTCAACTGGCCCGCGGGCGTCCGCCTGTGGGTGTACGAGATCAGCACGGTTCGTTCATACGCGCGCGTGAACAGCAGGGCGCCGGCATTGGTGAGCGTCTGGTCTTCAAGGACCACTCCTACCGCCCGCAGGAGATCAATGTCGCTGGCCTCAGCGACACGCCGCTTACTGGGATCGTTCGACCGGACCAACATCTCGCGAGCAACCTGCATCGCAACCGCATCGACCTCGGAGACGGGAACCCCACTCGAATGGATGCTCCAGTCCCGGCCCGTCTTCTGCGCGGTGACGGCCGCGATCCGCTCCGTGGTCATCGGCAGGCACCGATCCGCAACGCGTTCCGTGGGAATCTTGCCATTCGCGCTGTGCACCTGCGTGCTGTTCGGAACGGTCAGCACGAGCACCCCACCATGTAGCGCGGCCCTCACCTCCGTCTCTACAAGGAGAGGCGGCTGTGTGATCTCGTAGATGCGCAACCGCGTCTTCTCCGGATCAAGCTTGGTCCCCACGAATGCCTCGGCACCCGTTCTCTTGTCGTCCACCCCGACGACGACGGTGCCCCCCGCTGCGTTTGCGAGACACGCGACCGCTTCAGCGATGTTCGCCAGATCATCCTTCACAGACCGTCCGTCGGTCTTGAACTCCAGGACAAGCGACTCGCTCAAACCCGCCGAGTAGGAGCCGTCTGCTATGCGTGCGAGCGCATCATCCACTGCATCCATCGAGGACTCCTTCCCCGGTCACCAGCCACGATGCGACCAGGTCGTCAAGCTAACAGGCTTGAGCAGAGTTTATCGGATGTTTTGCGTAACCCTACACAGTGAAGGGTTCCGCAAAACTATCGCAAAACTATCGAGACTCAGCAGCGGATCGCCAGACCACGCCAGTCGAGGTCTTTCAGGCCGGCGGTCACCCAAGATGCGAACCTGCTAGACCAGAACCTGTCGCGGACGTTCCGGCCGGCTGACAACCCCCTTCTTCGGCCTGATGCGGGACGCGGCCCTCGTGCGTTGTTCGTGTGCCCGGAGCGACGCCCGGTAGTGCGGGAAGCGTTTCGGGCTGCCGTGGGCTGTGCTGGAGATGGGAAGCATCCACAACTACAACACGGTCCATGGACAACGGCACCTCGTGCGATACCGGAAGCCTGACGGAGCCCACGCCGCCCGGCGCGGTTTCCTCTCCCGAGCAGACGCGGTCGAGTACCTCGCATTGATCGACACCGCGATCGCCCGAGGAACGTATGTCGACCCGACGACCGGTCGCGTGACGGTCGAGGAACTCGCCACCGATTGGCTCGCGTTCCAGGCTGCGGTCCTGAAACCCTCGACAGTGCACGGGCTGAACTCTGCCTGGCGAGTACACGTCGCCCCCGCCTGGGGTCACGTGCGAATCGACGAGATCCTGCATGGACACGTCCGCGCCTGGATCACCGAACTCGCCGCCGCGACAGGACCGTCGACGGTGATCCGAGCCCACGGGGTCCTGGCGGGAATCCTCGACGTCGCCGTCCGCGACCGGCGCCTCGCGGACAACCCTGCCCGCGGCATCCGCCTCCCCCGCAAGACTCCCGCTCGCCGCCCGTACCTTGCCGATGAGCAGGTCGAGCTCCTGGCCGGCCACGCACGGCATCCGGCACTTGTCTATACGCTCGCGTACACCGGTCTGCGGTGGGGAGAGGCGATCGCTCTCCGCGTCCGAGACGTGGACCGCCACCGTCGACGACTACACGTCCAAGAGAACGCCGTCACCGTGAACGGCAGGATCCATGTCGGATCCCCCAAGACGCACCGCACCCGATCCGTGGCCTACCCCAGCTTCCTCGTCTCGCAGATCGACGCCGTCGTCGTCGGAAAGCTTCCCGACATGCTGCTCTTCGGCACCGGCCGCGAGTATCTTCCCCGCCCCAGCTCGCAGGCCGGCTGGTTCGCCTCCGCCGTCAGACACGCGCAAACCGAAGACCCCGCCTTCCCTCGCGTCACACCCCACGACCTCCGCCACACCGCAGCCGCACTCGCCATCCGTGCCGGAGCGAACGTGAAAGCCGTACAGCGGATGCTCGGGCACGCGTCGGCGGTGATGACCCTCGACACCTACGCACATCTCTTCGAGGACGACCTCGACACAATCGCGCATGCGATGAACCACGCGCATGCCGAATCCACCCGTTCAACGCCCTAAATCGGGCAAAAGTCCGAGGTTGGCCACCCACGCGACACGACCAGTGTCGTTCTCATTTTGTTCTCAAACCCACGTCAGCGCCTCTAATATAAAGCGCTGACCTGGGGTTTTGGCGGTGACGGTGGGATTTGAACCCAAAGAGGTTCGATCCTTCTCGATCCGTTCCAGTCGGTCTGCCGCAGAATCACGCGGTTACGCGCCTACCAGCATCTGCTGTCGATCGTCCTGGATCGGGCCGGATCCTGTTCAGTTGTGGGCACCGTGTGGGCACGACCAGTCTCGCGGGCGACGTGGCGTTCAATTGTCAGCAGCGGCTCCGAATCAAGCGTGACCGCCGTCATCAGCACGATATCGCGGATCACGATGATCGTGCACCTGGGGTGCTTGCCCACCACGCCCACGACGTCCCACTGTTGCCTTCACGCGTTCTGTTTGTCGGCGGGGTTTGACGTGACGATCAGGAGCAGTCGCTCGGTCTGGACAAAGAACCGGGCCGCGTCGGGTCCGATACCGTGGCACACGCTGCGCATGTCACGGCGTGCCCTGCGCAGATCGTATCGGTGCAATGGTTCGAGGTGGGCGACCCAGTTCCTCAGCCCATGGACGTTCGCAACGCGGGTCACAACGCTGTCCGCTGACCATTCGCCTGGCCACGCGGGGAAGGCGTTGCTGATAGCGACTTCCCACAGCTTCTGCTTCGACCTGTTCGCCTTCGACGGCAGGAGGTACCGCCACGCACCCAACGACATCTGCGCGAGCACGTCGTCGTGACACAGCGACCGCCCGTGCTCGGCGGCGATTCGACGACCACGCTGCGCGGCTTTGGCAACCGCGGCAAGGTTCAGCGCTCGGCGAAGATACACGTGCGGGGTGATCAGCCAGTCCGGCGTGCCGGCCATGACCTGATTCCACGCGCGAAGCTCCCTGTCGATCGCGTTGCGCAGCACGAGCTCGAACACGTGGATGGCTTCCATCGCCGCCCCCGATGCCCGCACATTCCACACGAACAGCTCGTGCGCGAGCCCGAGGTCGCCGTGCGTGTCGGCAAGCAGACGCTGCAACCGGGGGCCGCCGATGAATCTGGGACTCACAGGCTCCGCGGGTGGCATACGGGCTAGACTAGATGCACAAACACCGGACGCCTAGCGGATCGGTGCTTATACATAAGGGGCCCGGCGCAAGCCGAGGCCCCTTATCCGTCCCCCGGCCACGCCGCCACCTCGCTGCCGCCGCGTCTAGGCCGCAACCCGCCCTGAGCGTGCCATCGGCGCGGCTTCATCGTGCCAACAGCCAGGCCACGCATGCAAGCAATGGAATGGCATCGAGACAGTCGCGTCTCAGGCCACGACCAATGCCCGTGAGCCGACCAGCTTGGGGACATCGTTCGAACCGCAGTTCGACGTGTGGCTAAGGTGGCGTCATGTCTGGGGACTACGCAAATGAATCCATCACTGAGACGGATCACGAGGCGGGCGAGCTGCTCCACCGCGTGTTGCTACGCCTGGCCGAGTTGGTCAACGAACACGAACGGATCTACCCAGTGGCACCGGGCGCGAACTCAGTGCTCGCCGCGGATGACATCGCAACACACCCCATGCAGATCGGCCACTTTGCCGATTACTGCCTCCTTCAAGCAGTGGATACCTGCCGCTCCATCGTCCGCGCAGTCCGCGACGAGGATGGCGGAATCACTCTCCCGATCATGAGCCTCTTCACGCTCGCGCGCTCCGTGATCGAGTGTGCGGCTACCGCGATGTGGGTCTTGGCGCCGCCCGATCGCCGCACGCGGGTCCTGCGGCGTCTCCAATTCGAGCACAATGAGTTGTCGCACGAGACTGAGTTGACCAAGAGCGCAGCCTCGTCGTTCTCGAAGCCCGAGGAACAGGCGGCACTCCGCAAGGACGCGGAAAACCGCAAAAGGGCGAACGAATACTTGCGGGCTGTCGCGCATGCCAACGGGATCGACCGCACCGAGTATGAGAACGCGCGGCCCGGGTGGGAAGAAATCCTGATCGTTGCCGGCGAAGCGATGGGCATTGAGCATCGCGGACTGCCCACGGTCTGGCGTCTATGCAGTGGGCTCTCCCATCCGTCGGTCACCCGCGGGATCAACGTCCTCCAGTTCACTCAGACAGGCGAGAAGGGCGGCATGCTCAGCGGCGTGCTATCCGTCAAGACGAGCAACGCCGTGGGCGTCGTGTCTCTTGCCCACCGGGCGACCAAGATCGCTTTGGATCGCTGGCGCCAGTCCAAGATGCAGGTGAATCCCGAGCGTCCCGTCCCGAAGCCCGTCCCACCGAAGTTCTGACACTGTCGGATGACGAGGCACTTCGACTTCAAGCGACCCAGCGCTGTCAGCTGTGTCTCAAATGAGGACCGGCACCCGCGCGGTCACCCTAAGATCGGGTCCCCCTTCCTGTGCCGCGCGAGAGAACTCGACGGGGCGACGGTAGGTGGCGGACTCGGCGCCCAGTGGTGTCGACCCCTTCTGGAAGGATGAGCACCGTGGACGTTGAAGCGCTGGCAGTCGCCAAGATTCAGGCAATGATCGCGCGCTGTCCGCACCTGAAACCGTTCATCACGTCGAATGACAAGACACCATTCACGGACGGTCACATCGATGTGTATTCCGGGCTCGGCCAGAAGAAGACTGACTGGCTAGGAAGGGTATCGGTGCAGGTAAAGGGCCGATCGCATTCGGGGAAGCAGTCCGCGCAGATATCGTTCAGCATCTCGCGCATCGACTTGCTCGGGTTCCAGCGAGACTCAGGCGTCCTCTACTCCTACGTTGCCGTCGACAAGCGCGGCCGCTGTACACCGTACTACGCCCTCCTCTCCCCGTTCACGATCGAGCACTTCTTGAACTCCGCGCCGGCCGCGCAAGGGTCGATCTCGGTCGCGCTCAAACGGTTCCCCTACCAGCCCGTCGAGATCGAGCGGATCGTCGCCCTGGCACTCAAAACCCGCGATCAGCGAACGTCGTTGGGCTTCGACTCCGACGTCTTCCAGAAGATGAAGAGCCTCACCGTTCACTCGGCGATCGATCTGAATCTCAGCGCCCCGCTACGCCTCACACCCGATGAACTGGATTACGCGCTCGAACTCACGACTGACGGCGGACTGACGCTGCCACTTGGCGGCGAGCTGCACATCTACCCGCAGACGTACATGGAACAGTCGACGGACATCGCGATTGGAGCCGGCGGCGTGACATACGAGCGCGTCTCCACTCGTCGCGTTGACGCAGAGACTGTTGAAGTCCGCCTCGGCCCGGCCGTGACACTCACAATGCGGGAGAAGGGGACTCAGCGGATATGGAACGTGAGCTACACCGCTCCAGGCAACTTCGTTGAGCGACTCAGGGCCACCCGCTTTCTTGTCGGCCTGATCGAGAAGCAAGGCGTCGAGATCAACGGCGCGGCGAGGCCGCTTGGCGGCGCAACCGTCGCCGGCTACCTAGACGAACTCCGAGGCCACCTCTCCACTCTCGAGGAGCTGGAAGAACTGTTTGACCACCTGAGCGTTAACAGCGCGTTGGTCGACCTCGAGGAGATAAGCGCCAATGCCTTCAACTGGCTCAAGGCGCTGTACCGAGCGTTCGTGGGCGGGGAGGAGTTGCGAAACGAGTCCGGCGACACCGCGCGCGGCCTTGTGCACCTTGGGCGCTGGGCAGTCATGCTCATGACAGTGCCAGGCAGCGAGCCTGACACCTGGCGCTACATCGACCCCTTCGACCCTGCCGCACCCCACATGTTCCGCTGGAGCGCTGAGGACGACGATGGCACCAGCGCCTTCCCCGTCACCGCCTATGACATCGTCGAGCAGGAGCACTTGCCGACGATACTGAACCTCCGGCTCGACCGCATTCTGGACGCATACGAGCCCATCGCGGATAGCGACCGCACGATGGGCCTTGCGAATCGGTGCGTGCTGGCACTTGTCCTAGCGGCAGACTCCACGGACGAGCGAAAGGAAGAGTTCCTTCGCGCCGGCGGTGAGCTCAACGAGTGGATCATCGAGCACGAGGGCGAGACGCCCGTCCACCTCATCAACAGGTGGCAGATTATCCATCGGACCACCGGGCTCTCTCCCGAGCATTTGAACGCGATTCGTACCATGAAGCGGCAGGCTGGACGAAGAAGCGCGGCGATGGCTGAAGAGATCGAGCTGTCGTGCGCAATTCTGCTCGACGATGCGGAGGAAGTGGACTATCTCCTCGGCGAACTGGCCGAGGACAAGCTCGCTACGATTCGAACCTGGCCAATCTGGAACCTCCGCCTACAGCCCAGAAGCGGGGGAGTGGAGGTCGACGATGAGCAGAATCTGCGTCGCGGACAAGGTCCTGCTTGAGTACCAAACCGGCAGGATTAGCATGAGCCGGCTCACGCAGCTCAGCTACATGAGCAAGGCGTCCGTGTCGGCCGCGATCCGCACACTGACGGCGCAGAACTTCGTGGCGCGCGAGCGTTCCGCCGACGATGCCCGCTCACTGAATCTCGAGATCACGGATGCCGGCACCGATGTGGTCGAGCACATCTACCCGGTCTACAACCAACGCGAGCAGGCATGGGCGAGCCTGCTCGACGCAGACGACCGTGCCGCGCTGCTGCGCGTTCTGGAGCGACTGAAGGAGCGCACCCGCAATCATGAGCGTCCGTGACCCCATCGCACGCCGACCATACTCCGTTAGCAGCACGGCTTTGAATTGCTCGAAGGTCGTTCCCGCGGGCCGTGCCTATCCACCCTTGGGTCAGGTCCAGATTCACGGCGATCGCAGTGTCGCTGAAGTGGTGCGCAGCTAGCGCACACTCCGGCCGCGGCGGGACGACCGCCGCGGCCGGAGCTTTCTCGCTATCAGCTGCGTGGTTTGCCTGGAGTTTATGGGGCTGTGGACTGGGCAAGCTCTGCTTCCGTGGCGGGTACGCGAGATACGCTGCCGTCGGCACCCTCGAAGCGGCGACCCCATCCGGTGAGGACCGCGAAGATCATCACCGCGGTGAGCACGAGAGGATACAGCGTGCCGCCGAACAGTGTGAACGTCGAAAGCGTCGGGGCGCTGTCGTAGCCGTGCGTGAGGATCGACCCGATGAACAGGTACGCGCTGAGCACAGGTACGACCGCTCCGATACCCATCGCGAAGCAGTCCATGACGTTGGCGCGACGGTACGGGTGGATGTTGATGCGTGCACCGATCTCGTCGGCGACGGGGCCGAAGGTGAGCATGGCTGCGGAGTTGACGCCGCCGAAGAGCATCGTGGTGATGGTGATCCCGCCGCCGATCGCCAGTTCGGCCCCACGCGGGCTGCGAGCGAGCCTGCTGTTGACCAGTGCGTCGATGACGCGGGAGAGCACGCCGGCGGCGTTGAGGACGCCCATGATGCCGAAGACACCGATCACGAGAGCCACCGTCCCGACCATGGAGTTCACCCCGTCGAACAGGAACCCGGTGGGGGCGCCATCCTTGGCGCCGATGATGTCGTTCGGCTTGAGCAGGCCGGTGAGCAGGCCGGTGATGATTCCCGCAACCAGGCCGCCGGTTATCGCTTTGAAGATGTCGCGGGTGGTGAAGGCGAGAACGAGCATGATCGCCACGGGGATGAGCATGACCAGGCCGAGCGGGTTTGCGGTGCTCGGGTCGACCTGGCCGCCCTGTGCGGGGCCGCCGGAGCCGCCGAAGGCGAAGAATCCGATTGCGCACAGAACCGCTGCGGCGAGTGCGTACCGCGCCCGACTGGAAACGACGCCACTGATGTCGGCGACACCTTCTTTGCGACGGAAACGCTGGGTGGATGAGGAGATGATCGTGGTGTCGGAGATGGGTGCGAGGTTGTCGCCGAAGATCGCGCCGGAGATGATCGCACCGGCGAGGAAGACGGGATCGGACCCGAGCAGCACCCCCGCGGGGTAGAAGATCGGGAACGCGGTGAACATCGTGCCGATCGACGATCCGGTCGACATGGAGACCACACACACTGAGATGAACACGAACAGGGTGAACGTGTTTCCGTTGACACCGACAAGGTTTGCCAGCCACACGAACCCCCCGGAGACGTTGGTCACCTTGATGAGTTGAGAGAACATGCCGACCACGAACAGGATGACGATGATCGCGACGGAGGTGGGGCTACCGATTCCACGCATCACGCTTTCCCAGAACCGGCTGTAGTTGCGCGCGAAGACGGCACCGATCATGAGGGCGACGAACGCTCCCATGGCCAGGGCGACCATGTCGAATGCGTTGAGCACGACGAAGTACAGCACGCAGAACACCAGGAACACGAGCACCGGGATGAAGGCCATCAGCCATCCCCCGCGGAAGGTGAGGGCCGTCGCGTCCGTGTCCTGCTTGTCTTGTCTCTTGCTCACCATGACAACTCCTTCGTTCCATGACCGGTGGGCGGCTGTGTCGTCCAGCGCGATGACCATTCCGGCTCGGCTGGATTGCCCCAGTATGAACCTACCGAGGCCGTTTGTGCAATCAGACTATACAGATTTGCGACATCTTCGGTGAAGCGTACAGCCTGGGTGTACGCTCGAGGGCATGATCGGTGATCGGCTTCGAACCCTGCGCAAAGAGCGCGGCTTGAGTCTGCGCTCGCTCGCAGATCAGACCGGCTTGTCAGCGACGCTGCTCAGCCAGATCGAGCGGGGCGTCACCGACCCCAGCCTGAAGTCGCTGCGGATGCTGGCCGGCGTGTTCGGGCAGTCAGTTGCGACACTGTTCGAGAACAGTGACCTGCCGCCGGTGACGATCAGCCGGCCTGGTGCACGCAGTCGGATCACATCTCCGGCCGGACACGTGCAGTATGAACGGATCGCTGCGAGCAACGGGTCGTTCGAGGTGCTGCGCGGTGTGCTGCAGCCGGGCGATACGTCCAGTGACGATGCATGGGCGCACGAGTCCTTGGAGTGCGTCTACGTCATCACCGGCACACTGACCGTGTTCGTGGGAACCGAGCAGCATCGGTTGGCTGCCGGCGAGGCTGTCACCTTCGATGCGCGCCAGCCTCACCGCTACGCCAACGACAGCACGACGGACCTGGCCGAGCTGCTGATGACTGTCAGCCCACCTATGCCCTAGACCCCGCCGGAACGGCACCAGTTCAAGGAGGAACCATGAATCGCGATGACATTGAGTGGACCGGGTACATTCCCGCGGTGACCACACCGTTCGACCTCGAAGGCAATCTGGACTTGAATGCCTTCGAGGCGCAGGTCGACTGGTTCATCCAGCAGCGTCTGCATGGGATCATCCTGGCGGGTACCAGCGGTGAATGGTTCAGCATGACCGCGCCCGAGCGCGCACGGCTGTTTGAAGCGGGTGCCCGCAACGCCGGTTCGGAGATGTGGGTGATCGGTGCGTGCAATGCCTTCACCCAACGGGAGGCGATCGAGCACGCTCGATCCGCGCAGAAAGCCGGGCTGGACGGCATCCTGTTGACCCCTCCCCCGTACATCGTCCCCAACAGGCGGGAGATCGTCGCTTTCTATCAGGCGGTATCCGATGCCACAGACATCCCCATCTGCATCTACAACTGGCCGCGCGGTTGCATCGTCGATATGGACACCTCGATTCTGACCGAGCTGGCCGAGATCGATCACGTCGTCGCGGTCAAGAACTCCACCGGGAACTTCGCATCCTTCCTGGAGAGCATGTACGCGCTCGAGTCGGAGGTGCGCTACTTCGGCATGCCGACCAGCCCGCTCGGTGCAGACCTGGCACTTCTGGGCCACGGCGACGGCCTCATGGGCTCTGGAGCACCGCTCGGGGCCGACCACTCCGACTTCTGGCGCGCGATTGCAGAGGGAGACCGCGACCGCGCGATCCGGCTCGGGGCGCGCGACCGGGTGGTGATGACCGCCTGGTTCAGGCCGGACTATGGTGCACAGTTCGGCAATCAGCAGGCCATCATGAAAACGGCCCTGCGACTGCAGGGAGTTCCCGCGGGCTACGTACGTGAGCCGCTACTGGAACTCACCCCCGCCGAGGTCACCCGCGTCGAAGCGACACTGCACGAACTGGGGATCGAAACGGTTCCGCTGGTATGAAGGCAGTCCACGACATCGTCGTCATAGGAGGTGGCCTGCTTGGCTGCGCACTGGCGTGGATGTTGGCACGCGATAGGGCCGACATCGTGCTGCTGGAGAAGGACCAGATCAACCAACATGCCTCCGGCCAGAACGCCGGCAGCCTGCACTTCCAACTCGAGTACCGGATGATGGAGCAAGGCCTGGACCAGGCCCGCGTTGCTGCCGAAGCGATGCCATTGCACCTTGATTCCGCGAAGAGGTGGGCGCGGCTCGGCGATGAACTCGGTGAATCACTCGGCGTCGTCCAAACCGGCGGACTGATGCTTGCCGAGAACGACGAACAGGCCGACCTCCTGTATGCGAAGAGCGAACTGGAGCGTTCTTGGGGACTGGATGTCCGCGTGATCTCCGGCCAGGAGCTACGCACCACGGCACCATATCTTTCGGACACCGTCGTTGCCGCGTCGTTCTGCCCCATTGAAGGGAAAGCTGACACGCGCACTGCCGCACCGGCGCTGGCCCGAGGTGCCGCTCGTCTGGGCGCCGACATCCGCACTCGAAGCGAAGTGGTGGCAATCGACCGAGATGGCTCCCACTGGAGCTTGACCGTGCGAGACGGGCACGGCGCACCGGATGCCACGATCCATGCGGCGACGGTGATGATTGCCGCCGGTGTCTGGACCACAGAAGTCGGGACGCTGCTGGACGTGGACTTGCCCACCGTCCCCCTGGCACTCACGATGACCGCGACCATGAAGACGGCCAAGTTCATCCCCCACCTCATCCAGCACGCGGGTACGAAACTGTCCTTGAAGCAGTCACTGGACGGAAACCTGCTGATCGGGGGCGGGTGGCCTGCGCGTCTGATGATCGACGACGCGGGGAACCCTGACTTCGCTCGTAAGCCAGAGCTCCTACGCCACTCGGTCGCCGGCAACGCTCGCGCCGCCGCTCGGGTCGTCCCGCGCACCGGGAACATCCCCGCGCTGCGCACCTGGGTGGGAACGACGACCGTCACACCCGATCAGTTGCCTTTGGTCGGGCCCCTGGCAGGTAAACCCGGAGTATTCGTGGCGACCGGCGGGTCGGCATTCACTCTTGGCCCCGCATTCGCCCACGTGCTCGTTCAACTGGCGCAAGGCCGCGCCCCTGACATGGACCTGTCCGCGTACGATCCCGCACGATATGCGAGGCTCCAATGAGTGAGGGTTACCGTCTTCCCGCCGACCGCGGCCGCCGGATCCAAGTGTGGTTCGCCGATGAGCCGATCGATTGTTACGACGGTGAGACAGTCGCGGTCGCGTTGCTGGCGGCGGGGATTCACCGATTCGGTGTCATGGACGATGACACCCCGCGTCAGCCGCTATGCAACATGGGCACCTGTTTTGACTGCAGCGTGATCATCGACGACGCCCGTCTCGTGCGCTCGTGTCTCACCCCGGTCAGAGACGGCATGCACATTCAGCCCGAGAGGAGACACTGACGATGTTCGACGTGGTGGTCATTGGCGCAGGGCCGGCCGGCATGGCGGCGGCAGCCGCAGCGGCTGATCACGGCCTGTCTGTTGCACTCATCGATGAGCAGCAGCGCGTGGGCGGACAGATCTTCCGGCAACCCCCGACCGCGTTCACTGCCGAGACGCTTCACCCCACCGCGGGCTACCGCTGGAGCCTCGATCTCATCGCCGACATCGAGAACCGCGCCGATATTTCATGGATGCCTGGGACCACCGCACTCGGCATTCTCCGTGACCGCGAAACCACTCCGCAGGTCTTACGTGTCGCGGTCAGCGACGATGACGGCGGGCGCACGCTAGCAACACGGCGCATCCTCATCGCAACCGGTGCGTATGACCTTCCCGTCGCCGTTCCCGGGTGGACATTGCCCGGTGTGTTCATGGCCGGTGCTGCACAGACCCTCGCAAAGAGCCAGAAGTTCGTCGTGTCGGACCGCGTCGTCCTCGCAGGCTCACACCCGCTCCTGATCATCGTTGCGGACCTCCTACGCCGCAACGGGGTGGACGTCGCCGAGGTCGCTTTGGCGCGGGGCATCCCCGGTCCCGCCGAGGTTGCTCGGTCCCTGGCTGCGATTCCCGGACATGTGGGCATGTTCACCGAGCTGGGTGCCATGATCGCACGGCTTGTCGCCGCCGGAACACGGTTCAGCACACGGACCGTCGTCACGAATGTCCACGGTGACGACCGTGTCAAGGCCGTTGACCTCACCCGCGTCAACAGGGCTTGGCAGCCGACGGCACCGCCCCGGCAAGTGGACACATCCGCGCTGGTGCTCGGGTATGGATTTCTGCCATCCACCGAACTGGCTCGCCAAGCGGCGTGCGCCGTGTCGTGGGACTCTCCTAAGGGGGGATGGGTCGTTGACCACGATCAACACATGCGTACCAGCGTGCCTGACATCTTTGTCGCGGGTGAGCCCACCGGGGTCGCAGGCGCCGACCAGTCTCGCGCTGAAGGCATGCTCGCGGGGCTCAGCATCGCACAAGATCTCGGTGCGTCCGTTCCAAGCACTCAACTCGACGCCGTCCGTCGCGCGCTTGCAAAGTCGAACCGCTTCTCCAAGGTCGTGCAGAACATGTTCGCTCCGAATCGTGGGGGTCTGACCAACCTCGCCACTGCGGACACGCTCATCTGCCGATGCGAGCGCATTACCCGCGGGCGCATCACCACCACACTCGGCGCGAACCCTCACCTCGACACAGCCAGTGCACTCAAGCTTGAATGCCGTAGCGGGATGGGGCCATGTCAAGGGCGCTACTGCGAAAACACGGTCACTGGAATCATCGCAGCCACACGCAACACCACACCGGCCCAGATCGGCCGGTTCTCATCGCACTTCCCCGTCAAACCCGTCCCAGTGAGCGTCCTCAGCCAGATCGACGATTGACATGGGGCGCTCCTCTTAACACCCGACGGGCGGATCTCCTGCTTAGGACCGTCCATATTGTGGCCGTCATGCGTGGATGCCGTAGGCCATCATCGAGTACAGCCAACCGTGGGTTCCACGAAGGCGAGCTCGGTGCCTTCGGTCATCATGCGGCTCATGCCCGTTGTAGGAGCCTCCGAGTAGCGGTTCTCACGCAGTTGCCGGTGGACGCATGATCGCGAGACCCACGGAAGCACACGCTCGAATCGGGAGACACCGTGGAGTCATCAAAGCTGCCCTCGACCCTACGCGCGCCGTCGACCCAGCCGATCCTCCACTGAAATGAGTATTTGCACCTCTGAGCGCCAGTGAATATTGCGGTGGAGCGCCACCCGGTATTGCGTTTCGGGGCCGCCGGGTATCGCCGGTGAGCGCCACCCGCGTGTTCGCGCATGTTGACGTCGCCGGTTTCGATCCAGAGCGTGTTGTGCACGATGCGATCCATGATCGCGTCGGCGTGGACGCCGCCGCCGAGGCGTTGGTGCCAGTCCTTCTTCGCGTATTGGGTGCAGAACACCGTCGAAGCGGCGTCGTAGCGCCGCTCAAGGAGTTCGAGGAGCATGCTCCGAACGTCGTCCGTTGGCGGGTCGAGGAGCCATTCGTCGATCACCAGGATCGTGAACGCCGAATATTTGCGCAGCCACTTCTCCTTCCCGGCGGGCTTGTCTCGAGCGACGGCCCAGGTCTCTTCGAGGTCGGGCATGCGGATGTAGTGGGCCCGGTAGCGGTGTTTGCAGGCTTGCTTCGCGAGCGCGGACCCGAGGTAGGACTTCCCTGACCCGGTGAAGCCTTGGAACACGACGTTTTGCTGCCTCGTGATGAACTGGCAGGTCCCGAGCTGCGCGATCACGCCCCGGTCCAGGCCCCGCTGCTCGAGCAGGTCGAGGCGGCGCAGGTCCGCGTTCGGGTAACGCAAGCCCGCACGTCGGATGAGTCCCTCGACCTTCGACTGGGTGAATGTGGCGTGGGCGTCATCGACGGCGAGCTTGATGCGCTCCTCGAACACCATCCCCAACGTGAGGGTGTCGTCCTGGACGTCGAACGCGTCCACCAGCGATGTGACCCCCATCTCACGCAGCTTCCGCTTCGTCTCCGAGTCGAGCCGGCTCACCGGGCGCCCCCATCGGCGTAGTAGTCCGCGCCGCGAACATACCCGCCAGGCTCGGCCGCGGGCTCGGAGGGTTCGAACCAGGGACCCCTGCCGCGTTGGTCCTGGTTCGAGGCGAGGATCGGCCGCAGGTGCGCGTAACGTGGTGATCTCACTCGTGAGGCCAGCGCGATGCCCGCGGCGGCTTCGACCCTGGTGGCGGAGTATCGGCGCGTCAACCGCAGCACGGCCAGGGCCGCGTCGAGGCCTTGCTCCTCGACCGGCACGGCCTCGAAGATCCGGTTCACGACGGTGGTCGTGTTCTCCCCGATTCGGGCCGCCCACTCCCGGACCCGGGCCGCGTCCCACTGCCGGTAGCGGGACCCGTCGGGCAGGTCACCATCATGCGTCCGATACTCGTTGACTATCCCGGCCGGGGCGATCAGATGACTGGTCAGCCGATCCTGCCCCGCGAACACCTCGATCGTCGTGTCGGTGACCCGCAGGTCGACGCTGGCACCGATGTGGGCGGCGGGGACGGAGTAGAAGTTCTTCTCGAACACCACGTGCCCGTTCTTCTGGACGCGGCGTCCGTAGACCCATCGGGCGATCTCGAACGCCACGGCCGGCAGCGGTCGCAGCAATGGCTTCTCCTCCGCTTCGAACACGCTCGACCTGGACCCGGCGCGTTTCTGGAACGGTTCCGCGTTATACGCGGCGACGCGCTCATAGACCGCCGAGCGCAGCTCCGGCAGCGTCCCGAACAGCCGGTCGCGTAGGGACGCGATCACCCAGGTGGCGATGTTGCCGACCGTGTTCTCCACGCTCGCCTTGTCCTTCGGTTTGCGCACCCGGCCCGGCAGTACCGCGGCCGAGTAGTGCGCGGCCAGCTCCCGATACGCGTCGTTGAGGACCACCTCGCCCTCGGCTGGGTGCTTGATCACCCCGGTCTTCAGGTTGTCGGGCACGACCCGTGGGACGGACCCGCCGAACCAGTCGAACATCGCCGTGTGCGCACGCAGCCAGGTGTCCTGCTTCATGTCCAGCGTCGGCTCAACGAACGCGTACCGGGAGAACGGCAACGTGCCGACGAACAGATAGACCCGCGCCGTCGACGCGCCGGTGACCGGGTCAGTCAGCTGCATCGTCGGCCCCGACCAGTCGACCTCGACCGTCTGCCCCGCCTTGTGACCGACGCGGGACGCGGCCCCGGCGATAAGGACGTACCGCGCGTAGGTCTTGCAGAACCGGTCATAGCCCATCGTGGTCTCACCCTTGGCACGGCACGCATCGACATACTCACCGTGCAGCAGCTTCAGGGTCACCCCAACCTTCGCGAGCTCCCGGTGCACCCGCTCCCAATCCGGTTGCGCGTGCACGCTCTCATGCTCGCCCCTCCCGGGAAACAGTCGCGCATACACGGCTGCTTCCTCGAGATCGGCGATATCGTCCCAGCCGATGCCTTCTCGGTCGGCTGCGTCGATGACTGCGGCTACCGAGTGCCGGGACATGCCCTGCGCGGCGATCTGCCGCCCGGTGAGGCCTTCCGCGCGAAGCCGAAGCACCAGCTTCGCCTTGATCTTGCGTACCATCCGAATCACTCCTCCTGCCGCGTGATTGGCCACACGGCAGGAGGAGCCTACGAGGGTGGCGCTCACCCCGAATATCGAGCGGCGCCCACGAACACGATCACATCGACGGGCAACCGGTGCTCAACCGCAATACCCCTGGCGCTCAGAAACGCGAATATTCAGTTTTAATGGCGGTGACGGTGGGATTTGAACCCAATGAGGTTCGATCCTTCTCGATCCGTCTGGGTCGTCCAGCCGCGGAATCTCGCGGGTTCGCGCCTTCCAGGATCTGCTGTCGATCGTCCTGGATCGGGTCGGATCTTGTTCAGTTGTGGGCACGGCGTGGGCACGACTTCGCCACACATGCCACTGACCCGAGCAGAGAACCACCGAGCCGGTGTGTAACTTCTTCGAAGCGGCCGACCTACGTTTCACCAGCACTCTAACCCAGACAAACCAGCCGCGTCCGAGCCCGGCGTCGATGGACTTCCCGTGGGCGCACGCCGATGCATACCGACCGATTGTCATCGATGTCGCCCACGGTCGAACTGCGTCAGAGCCGTTCTTCACCGGTCCGCGAGTTGCGGGCGTCGGGCAGGATGCCGAACACCCCGACGCGCTCAATATCCTCGATGACGCGAAACCACACGTGATGATGCTTGAACACTCTCAGCGCTTCATGCCGCACGCCCGGCCTCACCGCTAGCTGGCACCGCGCCGCCTTCGAAGGCTGCGAGGTGACGACCACGACCGGGATGGGTAGGTCGAACGCCCGACAGATGCTGACCGGCCCGCCGCTTCCGGAGCCGGCTGAGCAGGTCGACCTGCGCCGAATGCGGCCGAAGGGGTTCAGCGACGAGTCGAGGCTCCTGCCGGAGCACGTGTGGGCGTTGATGGGCTGCCCGTGCGGGAAGTACACTTAATGTGTCTACATCACCCCGTTGACCTCGCCGCTCGCTGGTACGGCGCCGCCCTCGGAAACAACCCGGACAGATGAGCGACTGAACTTGGTCTGACTCGATTGTTTCCCTGGCGCTGCCAAGTTATGAGAGCACGCATCCGCCGATGGCGACGACGTCGAGGACAGCGGCTGGGCATCGGCGGCATTAGGCCCGATTTGTGGTCGAGCCGTTTCCCACCTGCAGCACCCACGACAGCGGGCCGCGCGCTGCTACTACTCGACGCGCTCCAACAGTGCAGCGATCGCCTGGCCACCGCCGATGCACATCGTCACCAGCCCGAGATGCGCGGCGGTCCGCCGCAGGGTGTATGCCAGCCGGAGTGCCAGGATCGCTCCCGTGGCGCCCACCGGGTGTCCGAGTGCAATCGCGCCGCCATACGGGTTCACAAGATCCGGGTCCAGCTGCGCATCCCGGATCACCGCCACGGCCTGGGCTGCAAATGCCTCGTTCAGTTCCACGACGTCCACCTCCGACAGATCACATCCCGTATTCGCCAGCACTTTCCGGATCGCCCCAACCGGGGCGTAGCCCATTATGGCGGGTTCGATCCCGGTGACGGCGAAGCCGACCAGACGGGCAAGCGCCGTCAGGCCACGCTCCTGCGCCTCCCTCTCGGTCATCAAGATGACGGCTGCTGCGGCGTCATTGATGCCGGATGAGTTTCCGGCTGTGACCGACCCCTCACTGGCGAACGCTGGCCTCAGCCTAGCGAGTGTTTCGAGACTCGTTCCTGGGCGCAGATGCTCGTCCTTGTCGATAACCACTTCTTGCTTCCGGTCACGAGTGGTCACACCGACGATCTCTTCGGCAAAGATGCCTTCGGCCTGTGCCTTTGCTGCCTTGCTCTGACTGAGGACCGCGAAAGCGTCCTGGTCGCTTCGACTGATGTTGAACTTGCGCGCGACATTCTCGGCAGTGACTCCCATGGCGTAGTTACCCCAGGGATCGGTGACAAGAGACAGGGTGCCGTCGACGAGCTTCCGGTCGCCGAGGAGGCTGCCGTCACGGGCCTGGTAGTCGAGGAACGGCTGCAGGGACATGTTCTCGTTCCCACCGGCGACGACGACCTTGGCCTGCCCCAGTCGAATACTGTTCACCCCGGCCCAGATGGCCTGGAGGCCACTCCCGCAGAGTCGATTGACGTTGTACGCCGTTGACGCCGCCGGAATTCCCGCCTCCAGGGCAGCGCGCCGGGCGTTGAAGATCTCGGGACCTACCTGGCCGACGCAGCCGAGCACCACTTCGTCAACCTCGCTTGCCGGCACCCCGGCTCTTCGTAGTGCCTCGGCGATGGCGGCCGCGCCGAGTTCGGAGGTCGGCGTCGATCTGAAGCCGCCCGCGTACCTGCCAACGGCGGTGCGTGCGCCTTCGACGAGCACCACCGTGTTTTCTGTTCCCATGCTCAACTCCTCTGCTGTCACGGCGATCAGATCCGGTAGCCGCCGCCGATATTGATGACTTCCCCCGTGATATACCCGGCCTCGTCAGACGCGAGGAATCCCACCAGGTCGGCGACGTCCTCGGGCCGGCCGGGCCGGCCGAGCGGAATCTTCGCGATCTGTGCCTCGTGGATGCCGGCAGGAAGCGCTCGTGTCATGTCCGTGTCGATGAAGCCCGGGCAGATCGCATTCGCCGTCACCTGATAGCGCCCAAGCTCGCGTGCTGCCGTCAAAGTGAGCCCGACGACGCCAGCCTTTGCGGCGGCGTAGTTCGCCTGCCCGACGTTGCCGAGCCAGCTCGCTGACGAGACATTGACGATGCGTCCGCTGCGTTGCTCGCGCATTGCGCTGGCCGCTGCGCGAGTGAGATAGAACACCGCGTTCAGATCGACAGTGAGCACCTGCGACCACTGTTCGTCGGTCATCTTGTGCAGGAGTGCGTCGCGGTTGATCCCTGCGTTGTTGACGCAGACGTCCAGAGTTGACCGTTCCTGGACCACGCGGTGGACGAGGTCGGCGACTGCCTCCCTGTCGGTCACGTCGAGCACCACACCGCGCGCGCGGCCGCCACATGATCGCTCTGTCTCGGCCAGATCCTCCGATCTGACATCGACGCAGTACACGAACATTCCTGCCGATGCGAGTTTTCTCGCGATTGCGCGACCGATACCGCGGCCGGCGCCGGTGACGATCGCACTCTTCTGGTCCATATTCACTCCTTGCGGTGCGATGGGGCTACGCGATCGCCCCGTTGCTGATGGGATGTGGCGCGCACCATGACACGCGCGTCTGCGACTTCGACACTGCGTTCGTAGAGGAACACGGGATTGAGATCAATCTCGTATCCGGGGTGCGCCGATACGAACTGCTGGAGCGCGGTCGCGATGGCCAACAGCGGCTCGGTGGCGAGCGGCTTCTGGTTTCGCGCGCCATAGAGAAGCGGCGCGCACCGCAGCTGGTGCAGATGCTCTGTGAAGCCACTCTCGGTGAACGTCCCTACCAGGACGGCGATGTCGGCGTCGATCTCGGCCGAGACGCCGCCGCGGCCTACGACGAGCACGGAGCCGAACAGCGGATCCGAGCGTACGCCGAGCATGATCTCGAAGCCTGACGGCAGATGCGGCATCACCAGAAGGCGACTACCCGGCGATGAGGAGAGGATGTCTGCCGCCGCTGCACGAAGCTGGTGCCGGTCCATGAGATGCGGACGCACCCCGCCCACATCCGACTTGTGGACAATGAGCGGGTTTGACACTTTGAGGCAGACGGGGAATCCGATGCGCGTGGCCGCGTCGCAGATGAGTTCGATGTCATCGCCAAGGTATTGCTGAGGAAGGGCGATTCCCGCGCTTGTCAGAAGGTCCCAGGCAGCCTCGGGAGAGAGCATGGTTTCGGCGGGGCTACCTGACTTGGCCTGCGGCTCACTGGCCACCGCTGGGGTCATGCCGCGCGCGGTTGCGTAGCGGCGAAGACTGCTGAAGAGTTGTCGCACGGTGCGGAAGACGGGGATGCCGCTGTCCTGCAGGATGCGCAGTGGCTCGGACTCTTCGCGTGTCAGCGGTGATTGAGCGGCGATGACGATGTTCCCTTGCTCCGCGATCTGCGTGATCGCCTGTGCTGCGGAGTTCTCTTCGTCGCGACGGGCGCTGTAGGTGCCGAAGAGGCCTCCGATCACGATGACGTCGACCTCGCCTGATTCGGCGACGGGGGCCAGGCAGCGGCTGAGGATCTGGGGGTCGTCTTCCACACCTCCTGCGGTGTCGAGCGTGAGCGGGTTCATACCCGGGCTCCGTGGAGCGTCGTCGGGGACGAACCGACCTAGCTCGACCTGCAGATCGGGACTGAATGCTGGCGCGGCGAGCCCATGTCTGGAGAGCTCGTCGAGGCTGAGGATCGAGTCCCCGCCGCCGTCGGTGAGCACACCGATACGCAGCCCGCTCGGCCGAGGTTGCCTGGTGAAGGAGAGGATGTCCAGGAGCTCTTCCGCATCCGCTGCACGCGACACATCGCACGATGCCAGGACTTCAGCCCAAACGGCGTCGTCAGAGCTCAAGGAACGAGTGTGCGAGCCGGCGACTCTCGCTCCGGCGCTCGACGTACCGGACTTGATCGCGACGACGGGTTTTCCTGACGCTCGGCAGCGTTGCAAAGCGTGCACAAACACTTCGCCGGCAGAGGCCGGCAGCCCCTCGATGTAGAGACCGATGGCGTCGGTGTTTTCGTCCTCCGCCAGCCAGTTCACGATTTCGGGGATAGAGAGATCGAGCTGATTGCCGATTCCCACACAGTGCGAGAATCCGAGACCCCGCCTACGAGCGCCGATAAATGCCTCCGCCGCAACGTTTCCCGATTGACTGACCAGCCCGATTCGTCCGCTGGGGAAGGGGGCGAAGGGGGTGAGGTTGATCTTGCCCACATGGGATGCGAGACCGAAGCAGTTTGGCCCGAGCAGACGGGCGTGATGCTGCTGGGTCAGGGTGAGCAGTTGCCCTTCGAGCGCAGCACCCTCCGACGTAGACTCGCCGAAGCCAGAAGACGGAACGATCAGGGTCTGGATTCCTCGTCGCATACACTGCGTGGCAGCGTCGAGCACCTTGCTGCTGGGTAGCGCGAGGAATGCGAGGTCAATACCGTCGCGCAGCCGGTCGATGCCGGTCACGACTTCTACTCCGTCAATGATGCAGTCGGGAGACGGGTTTACGCCAAAGAGCTCTCCTTCGAATCCCATCTGCTGGGTTTCGCGTATCAGGCGGTTTCCCCACTTCCGCGGATCTCTCGAGGCGCCGACGACGACCACGGATCCCGGAGTGAGCAGCGCCTCCATGCCAGGCTTCATGTCGTAGCCTCCTCGTCTGCCGCCCCGGGCCGAGCGTCGCGGTGTCCGGGCGTCCGGACGTAGCGGACGATGGCGCCGCACACACAGTGCGGCTTGGGGGAGGCTGCGCTGGTGATCGTCACTTGGTATTGCGCCTGGATGCCATCGCCCACCACATGCGCTTGTGCGAGGACGACCTCGGCACGCAGGAGCGTGCCCACCACCACCGGAGCAGGAAAACGGACATGCTCGAGGCCATAGTTGATGGTTGCGCTGACATCGTGGACGGAGATGACCTGGTCCAGGAAATGCGGAATGAGGGAGAGAGTGAGGAACCCATGGGCGATCGTGGCGCCGTAAGGACCTCTTCGCGCGCGATCGATGTCCACGTGTACCCATTGATGGTCGGAAGTCGCGTGTGCGAACGCGTTGATCATCTCCTGGGTGACGTGAGCCTCTCCGATGCCAATCACCTCTCCGGCATGCTCCAGCAGGGTGGCAGGCTCCGCGAGCTCCATGACTTGGGTCTCCTTTCGAGCGCGTCCTCGCGACGAGCGGTGGGCGCTGCGTCAGCTTTCGGGTGATGTGCTGGCCGCAGGCTGTACCCGAGACGCCTGGTGTCCTCGGCGAGTCTCGGCGAAATGCTCCGCTGCGATTCGGGCCTCCGCAGAAATCTGTGTCATCGTCGCGTAGAGCGACTCCAGGTGCATCGCCTGTTCCAGGCCGACCTCGGGGCCGAAGTCGAGGCATCGCTTTGCGTATTGCAGTGCAGCGGCTGGCTGTGCGGCAAACTTCGCCGCGATCTCAAGCGCGCAGGACGCGAGTTCGCCGTCTGGAACGACCCTGTTTATCAGGCCAAGGCCGAGTGCCTCCGTGCTTGAGAACCTCTCACCGAGCAACACCAGCTCCTTCGCCCGGACCATGCCGACCGCCAACGGGAGTACATGCGAGATCCCGCCGGTGATGCTCAGCCCGACCCCGACCTCGGGGAAGCCGAAGATCGCGCTCTCCGCTGCGACGACGAAGTCGCTGCACAAGGCAAACTCGCATCCGGCTCCCATCGCGTAGCCGTGCACGGCGGCGATGACGGGGAACGGCGTAGCCCTGATCAACCTCGTCACGTCCTGCGTGCGTTCGACCACTTGCCGGCGACGCTCCTCGTCCTGAATCGGTTGTTGTTTGAGATCGTGCCCGGCACAGAACGAGGTCCCTTCCCCGGCCAGAACGACAGCACGAGCCCGGTCCTTGACCGCGGATTCGAGACACTCGCAGAGCCGATCCACGAGCTCCGGTGTCACGGCATTGAGGCGCTCGGGGCGGTTCAGCGTGATACGACAGATCCCGTCAACGACGCTGTACTGCACGACCATGAGATCCCTCCGAATGCCGGTGTGGCTTGTCTGACACTCGAAGTATATCGATCGATCGAACGTTTTAGAAGATGATGATGGTGAATAGGTACGGTAGGGCCGGACAGCGGGCTACGACGAGGTGCCATGAACCACGCACTGACGAAGGACGATCGCACAGTACTCATCGCTGATCTGGTCAACACTGAGCGGGCCGTCCGGACGGTACCACGCATACACGCTGGTGCACGTGCCTAGGACGGCTCTGGTGGTCAGCTTGAGATCGCCGATGTCGAAGATTCCCTGCTCGCGCCCGTATTCCAGGGTGCGCTGCCAGATCGCCTCATATTCGTCTCTGAGCGCCACGACCTGGTGCCTCGCCCCGTCGTTCAGCGAACGCAGCTCACTATCTGTAACCCTGGCCACCAGCCCGAATCGGCAGTGGAAGCTGACGTGTTGTCGAACCAGATGCTTGATGCGCTCGCGGGGGTCCGAATAGCGCGTCTCCGCCGGCCTGGCGGCAGTCAGTTGGACGTTCATCGCGTCGACCATGACCCGGCATAGGAGTTCTTCCTTGCTGGTCATGTAGTGATAGAGGGTCGCGACGGTGATCCCAGCCTCACGAGCGATGTCGCGGATTCCCGTGGCCGCAAAGCCCCTCCGCCCGAACAACTCGATTGCGGCGTCCCATATCCGCTGCTCCGTCGACGTCATCGTCGAGCTCGTCGACGTCGTTGCCGTGTTCTCTGACTCTGCCACGCACTCATCCTGCCATCTGGCGTCGTCCATCGCCGGTACGCAGCTTCTCGGGTACCACGCGCCTGGCTGCCGGTATCGCCCGACAGCGCCGCCTGTTGCCTCATGTCAATACCTCCGCGGGATTGATTCATTGCCTCGGATGAAAACCTCCGCGTCGCTCACGCGTTCCAGGCGCTGTTGACCGGTGGCTTCACGGCTGCGGGTTTCTTTGCCAGGGCGAGGACCTCGAGCCGGCCAGTGAGCGCGAGGATCTGCCGAGACTGGGCCGCAGGATGAACTTTCTTGAACTCTGCGTTCATCCGGATGATTGGCATCTTGCGCATGTCCGAGCGTTCGATCGCGCGCTGGTGTGGGGTGGTCGCGGTGTCGTATCGTTTGGTCACTTTCGCGCCGTTGCGTTGCTTGAACACCAGCTTCTGCTGGGGCAGGAGATAGTTCGTGAACACCCGGTCCAACTCCCAGATCTCGTTCAACAAGGCGAGCTCGGCCGGCGTGTCGTAACGCAGATACCCGACGAGCTCACGCACGTGGGTCCAGTTCTTCTGCTCGACATGGGCACCGTCGTTACTATGGCTCGCCCGTGATCTCGTGAAGGTGATCTTGTTGGCCACGCAGTAGTCGAACAGGTGGTGGTTGATGAACTCGGACCCGTTGTCCGAGTCGATGCCGATAATCGGGAAAGGAAACACTCGGCCGACATGCATGAGCGCTTCGAACACCCACTTCTCGGCCTTGTTCTGCACCGACCGATTCACCGTCCACCCGGTCGCGATGTCCGTGACCGTCAGGGTGAAACAGAATCCGCCCGACGCGTTCCCGCCCTCGTGGCCGACCAGATCGATCTCCACGAACCCCGGGACCGCGTCGTCCCAGTCGGCCCAGGTACGGATCGGGATCTGCGACTTCAGCAGCGTCCCGGGCTTGGTATGGGAGCGACCGCGGGAGATCAGCTTCGCCCGTTCCGGGGCGAGCCGGCGGTCGATCGTTGCCGCGCTCATCCGCACCAACAAGGCCGCTTCGGCGTCGGTGAGGTCGAGCTCGTTATCGCGGCGCAGCAGCGGTACCAGCACGCCCAGCATCGGCGCCAGGCGCTTCCCGGCCGGCGCCCGCAGCACCGCCCAACACTTCACCAGCGCTCTCGTCACAGCAGACCCATACGTCGGCGCCCGCCCGACCCGGGGCCTCACCACCTTCAGCGTCAACGCGGCCCGCAACGCCGCCCGCGCGTAGTCGCGATGCCACCCGGTCAACTCGACCAACTCGGTCAGGATCCGGCCCTTGCCAGCCCGGTCAGCGCTGCGATACGCGAGCGCTTTCTTCTTCGTCACAGCCTGCCGCTGCGTCATCGTCAGCTCCATAGAAACGGGCGTAGCCCACATCCACCGGCTCAATTCCGAACCACGCCGAAGCGGAGGTTCTCAAATGAGGCAACGAATACTGCTACGCGGAGGTTTCTTCTGAGTCAACGCGCGCCGTTGACGGTCGTTCGATCGCTCGATAGAATCTGCCGCAGGGCGGCTGCTGGCACTGCCATCAATGCAGACGGAGAAGGGTTGGCGTCATGAGTCTTGGATCGTACGTTGTCACCGGGGGCTCGTCGGGCATCGGGAGGGCCGCGGCATTGTTGCTGGCCGAAAAGGGCGGCAGTGTCGGGATCCTTGATGTCCAAGATGATGCGGCTGAAGATACGGCACAAGAGGCGCGTCGCATCGGTGCTGCCGATGCCCGTGCATATCACTGTGACGTCACCGACGAGGCAGAGGTGCAGGCGACCCTCGCGAAAGTCCGCACAGAACTGGGAGCTCCTCGCGGGCTTTTCGCGAATGCCGGCATCGATCGGGGAGGATTGCTGCACGAACTGAGCCTGGCCAGATGGGAATCGGTCATCCAGACCAACCTGACGGGCGTCTTCCTGACCTGCAAGCACGTCCTCGCGGCGATGATCGACGCCGGAAACGGTGGTTCGATCGTATGTACTTCTTCGCCCGGTGGGTTCGTCGCATTCTCCGCCGGTGGCGCTGCGGCTTACAGCGCGTCGAAGGGCGGCATTTCCTCCCTCGTCCGCTGCATGGCGGTCGACTATGCCCAGTACGGAATTCGAGTGAACGCGGTGGTACCCGGGCCGACAGAGACACCGCTTATGTGGGCAAACGTTCCTGAGGGCGAGCGCGCGAGGGTCAGAGAGACCGTCAGTGCGGAGACCCCACTGGGGCGACTGGCCGATCCTTCTGAACCAGCGCAAGCGGTCGTATGGCTGCTGTCCGATGCGGCGTCATACGTGACCGGCTCTCATCTCATCTGCGACGGCGGCGTTCTCGCCAAGGCCGCTTTGAGCGTGTGAATACAGATCTATCCCGAAATCAGCCAACAAGAAGGGTCATCAGGCCATGGGCGGCACTCAGCCAAAAGGCAACGGCGGCTTGCAATCAGGAGCCCTCAAGTTTCCATCGGTGTTGATGCAGGCGGTCACGCACATCGCGCCGGCAGTGGGGACACTGCTCTCGCTCCAATTTATCGCTTCGCTAGCGGGCGTGACAGCACCTCTTGCCTTCTTGATCGCATTCGTGATCATCCTCACTCTCGGCGTCTCGCTGACTCAGCTCGCACGCAAGTTCCCGTCAGCCGGAGGGTATTACACCTACGTGTCGCGGACCGTTCATCCGCGTGCTGGGTGGTTCACGGCCTGGCTCTACTTCCTCTATGACCCACTGGCGACCGCGATCAACCTCGCCTTCATGGGGTACTTCTTCGAGATCATCCTCAAGTCCCGGTTCGGCGTGAGGTTCGATTGGTGGTGGTTCTTCCTGCTCGCACTCGCCTTGGTCACCCTGCTCGTCTACCGCGGTGTCGCGATCTCCGCCCGGGTGATGCTCATCCTTGGCGGGCTGGAGCTTCTGATCATTCTCGGTGTGGCCGTCTCCGGCCTTGTCAGCCCAGGTGCCGGAGGCATCAATCTGGACGCGTTCGTCCCGACGAACGCGCCGAGCTCGAGCGGTCTGTTCCTGGCAGTGATCTTCTCCATCTTCTTGTTCACTGGATTCGAGTCGGTCGCTCCACTAGCTGAGGAGACCGCCAATCCGAAGAAGCTTCTGCCTCGCGCGATCATCATCTCGATCTGCCTCGTCGCGGCATTCTTCGTCGTTTGCAACTGGGCGATCATGATCGGCTACGGCACAGACAACGTCAGCGAGTTCGCGACCGCGGGCGACAACCCGGTGATCGAACTGGCTGAACGGCTCTGGGGCTGGGGCTGGCTGGCCGTGCTGTTCGCGATGGTCAACTCGATCATCGCGGTGTCGATCGCTTGCACGAACGCCGCAACGCGGGTCTTCTTCTCCATGGGCCGGATCGGCGCGCTGCCCCGGTGGTTCGGCGGCGTCCACCCTCGTTTCAAGACGCCCAAGAACGCGGTCATCTTCCAGACGATCGTGACGCTCGTCTTCGGGCTCGGTATCGGTGCGATCCTGGGCCCGGATCAAGAGTTCTACATGATGGGCGTCGCCATCACGCTCGGTCTGATCCTCGTCTACATCGCCGGGAACGTGGGTGTCTTCCGCTACTACGCGTTCGAGAACAAGAAGGAGTTCAACGTAGTCCTCCACGTGATCCTCCCCTTGGTGTCCACCGTGGCACTGCTGTTCGTCGGCTACATGTCCATCGTTCCGTTCCCAAGCTTCCCGGTGGGAATCGCCCCGATCCTGGTTGGCGTCTGGATCCTGCTCGGCATCGGACTGACGATCTTCGCCTCACGCACGGGTCGGGAGGAATGGCTCGACCGAGCGGCGCACGTCTACGAAGAGCCCGTCGACGTCGAGCCGGAGGCTCCGGAACCGAACGTCCAGTAAGCGCCAGCGGAAGACAGAGGAGAATACGCAGATGTCGGTTCGTGTTGACTTGGACTGGGAATACCGCGGACTGCGGGTGGTCCGGATGGAAAGTTCGAGACTCTGCGTCGACGTGCTTCCCGACCTCGGCGGGAAGATCCTCAATCTCGTCGACAAGACGCAGGATCGGAATGTGCTTTGGCGCAACCAGCGGATCTATCCGCATCCTGCACCGCTGCAGGCGAATTTCGATGATCACTACGCGGGTGGCTGGGATGACGGGTTTCCCACCTGCGTCCCCTGCCGGAACGAGTACGAAGACGAGATCCCCTATCTCGGCGAGGTGTGGAACCTTCCGCTGTCGGTCGTAGTCGAAGAGGCTGATTCCGGCACGGCACAGGTGCGCTTCACAGGCGCTACGCCGATCACCCCCGCCTCGTGGTCGAGGACCCTCGTCCTGAAGGAGGACTCGCCGTCGCTTCGACTTGACACCGTGATCGAGAACAGCGGGACGCGGCCGTTCTCGTTCAACTGGGGGACCCATGCCGCCGTCGCTGTCAGTGCGGGTGACCGGATCGATGCCCCGGCGGCGTCTGCGGTGGTGCGGGAGGCGGGCGGCGGGGGACTGGGCGAGGTGGACGACGAGTATGACTACCCCTATGTGGCGTTGAAAGATGGCAGCCTGTTCGATGTCCGTCGTGTCTTGGAGCCGGCCACGGGGAGCTTCGCCTTGCACGTGTTGAGTCGGATGACCGACGGATGGATCGCTGTCACCAATACCGAAACACGATCCGGATTCGGCCTGGTCTTCGATCCCACGGTGCAGACCGCCGCCTGGCAGTGGATGAACTATGGCGGGTTCCGAGGCTTGTACCATGCCATCATCGAGGCTTGGCTCAGTCCCGCAACGTCCCTGGAGGCCGCCATCTCGGACCGTACAGCGCGTGTACTTCGACCCGGTGAGAGCTTCTCTTCCTCCGTGTATGGCGTCACCTACAGCGGTGTCGCGTCCGTCACTTCGCTGGCCGCAAACGGGGCGGTCAGCTGATGGAGGAATTCGCTCCGCACACATCCGCGCGCATTGACGCTGTACGACGCGCGGTGAGACAGGCAGAGGCCGAGCTGTTGGTGGCAACCGATCATGCGACCGTTCGTTGGATCTCCGGCCACAGCGTCCAGACGGGCACCATCGCCGTCGTGGGCTCGCATGCGGCGGCTCTGGTCCGGCCCGGCGATGACCAGCTCGACGCGCTGCGGGAGGCGGCGCCCTTCGCGAAGCGCGGGAGGATGACTCCGCTCGCAATCGAGACGTCGGCTGCCCCAACATGGATTCTGGGCGAGTTGGCTGGCCATCCTCTCGTCGATCTTGGCCAGAAGCTCGAGCAGCTGCGCATCGTGAAGGATCCAGCCGAGCTCGAGTTGCTCGCAGAGGCCGCTGCGAGGGCAACCGCCGCGCAACGCATCTTCCGATCCGAGATCAGCCTCGGGATCAGCGAACAGACGATCTCGGATCGGGTGCAGAGCCGACTGGCACAGCTACAGAAGCCAACAGCTGCGATCGTCGACCTGATGTTCGGTGAGCGCTGCGCCCTGATAGGCGCCGCGCCGACGAGCCACACGCTGGCCGCCGGCGAGACGGCATTGTTTGATTTCGCGCCGATCGTCGACGACTACTGGGGAGATTCCTGCAGCACCGTGGTTCTGGGAACACCCGCCTCCGAAATCTCCCGGCTCCATGAGGCGGTCGGCCGTGCGCTCCGTGCGGGAATCGGCCTTCTGCGACCGGGGGTTCGAGCGTCCGCCGTGGACGCCGCCGTGCGCTCCGTGATGGCTGATGCCGGTTATCACTATCCGCATTTCACCGGCCACGGCGTGGGGTTGAAGCAGCAGGAGCCGCCTTACATCTCTCCTGATTCGCAGCACATCCTCGCCGCGGGCACGGTGGTCGCCCTTGAGCCGGGATCATACTTCGACGGGTATGGGGTCCGTCTCGAACATGTGATCCAGATCACGGAAGACACACCCCGCGTCCTAACCAGCCATGATCTGGCGCTGGGAGCCGGCTGAGGGCTTACTTCGAACCGAGAAAAGAGATGGGCAGACCCATGCGAATCACCGGCATCGAATGCCATGTGCTCCTGGATCCGGACTTCGATACCACAGCGGCGAGTTCGGCTCAGGACGACTTCATCGTCGAGATCCACACTGATGCAGGCGTGTCTGGAATCGGTGAGACCGACCTGAACCCGTGGATCGCCAGGGCGTGCATCCAGGCACCAGGCACGCACAACATGGGCCTCGGGCTGACGGAGATGCTGATCGGAGCCGACCCCTTCGACATCGAAGGGCTGTGGCAACGGCTCTACGTCGGATCGGCCATGAACGGCCGACGTGGCGCGGTGATCAACGCGATCGGAGCGATTGACATCGCGCTCCACGACCTGCGAGGCAAAGCACTTGGACAGCCATGTCACGCATTGATGGGTGGAGCGGTCCGAGATGAGGTGACGCCATACGCCTCATTGCAACCGGAGGTGACGTCGTTCGCTGATTACCGGGACTCGCTGGTCGAATGGGCGCAGCGAGCTACGAGCATCGGATTCCGGGCGGTGAAGTCGGAGGTCACCCTGGCCGGTCCGTTCGCGCACAACAACCTTCGTGAGTCATGGGACAGGAGCACCGAGGTTGTCGCCGCAGTTCGCTCGGCGATCGGGCCGGATACCGCGCTTCTCGTCGACGTGCAATACGCTTTCCCAGACGCCGACACAGCGCTCGGTGTCTTGCGTGAGTGGCAAGACTTCGATCTGACCTTCGTGGAGACGCCGTTGTGGGTGGACGACCTCGACGGCTACGCAAGATTGGCCGCCGAGCAAGGTATACCGATCGCTGGGGGGGAGTGGCTGACGACACGCTTCGAATTCGCGAGCCTTATCGATTTCGGAAGGGTTGCGATCGCCCAGCCCGACATAGGACGAGTCGGGGGGCTCACGGAGGCCATGCGAGTCGCCAAACTGGCGGAGAGCCGCGGGCGGCGGGTGGTGCCGCACCTCTGGAAGACTGGCGTATCAATCGCCGCAGCGGTCCAGTTCGCCGCGGCGACTCAGGTCTGCGACTTCATCGAGTTCCTCCCGGCCGAGCTTTCGGAGTCGGCGTTACGGAAGAGTCTCACCGGCCCGGATCCGGCCATGGTCGATGGTCGGATCCGGGTGCCGTCATCGCCAGGACTCGGCGTCGAGATCAACGCAGACGCCATGCGCGAGTTTGAGCGGGCAGCGTTGCTGAAGACGTCCGAACATTGAACAGCAACATCCATTTCGGAATCGTGCTCGGCCGATTGATCCCGCGCCGACCATTGTGACAGCTTCCTACAGCCGAACACTTCCGACCTAAAGCACGAACTCCGACCCGAAAGAGGGATCCATGCGTTTCGCCCGGCTCGGCCCGATTGGCCAGGAGGTGCCCGTCATGCTCGACGGCGAGCGCGTCCTCGACCTCCGCGGCATCACCACCGACATCGACGGCAGCTTCCTCTCCTCCGGCGGCCCGGCACGCGTCGCCGCAGCACTGGCAGCCGGCGCGCTCCCCGAACTCGACGGCGCGGACGCCCTCCGCATCGGCGCGCCAATCGCGCGCCCCTCAGCGGTGTACTGCATCGGCATGAACTACGCCGCGCACGCCGCGGAATCCGGATCGGCGCCGCCCGAGAACCTCGTGATGTTCATGAAGTCGCCGAACACCATCGTCGGCCCGGATGACGACCTAGTCATCCCGCGAGGCAGCAGCAAGACCGACTGGGAGGTCGAGCTCGCCGTCGTAATCGGCCGGTCGACGAGCGCACTCGCATCCAAGTCCGAGTCGCGTGCGCAGATCGCCGGCTTCGCCGTCGCGAACGACCTGTCGGAGCGCGAGTGGCAGCTCGAGATCTCGGGCGGCCAGTGGTCGAAGGGCAAGTCGGCCCCCGGCTTCTGCCCCCTCGGGCCGTGGCTGGTCACCCCCGACGAGGTCGATGCCGACGACGTGGGCCTGCGAAGCCGCGTCAACGACGAGCCGCGCCAGGACTCCCGCACGGTCGACCTCATCTTCGGCATCGACCGGATCGTGTGGGAGCTGAGCCGGCGACTTACCCTCGAGCCCGGCGACCTCATCCTCACTGGCACCCCCGAGGGCGTCGGGCTTTCCGGGCGGTTTCCCTACCTCTCCGCCGGCGACGTCGTCGACATCGAGATCGACGGCCTCGGCCACCAGCGCCAGCGCTGCGTCGCGGCCTGAACGAAGGACACCGACATGACCCACCCCCTGCAGGGCCTCACCGCCATCGTCACGGGCGGAGCATCCGGCATCGGCGCCGCGATCGCCCACCGCCTCCGCGAGGACGGCGCGCGCGTCGCCGTGTTCGATCTCGATCCGGATGCCGCGGCCGACGCGAACCTCGCAGTACGCGTCGACGTCGCCGACGACGCCTCCGTCGTCGGCGGCATCGAGCGAGTCGTCGCCGAGCTCGGCGGCATCGACATCCTCGTCAACAACGCCGGCATCGGCGCGCAGGGGGATGTCGCCGCAAACTCTGAGGAAGAGTGGCACACGGTGTGGGACGTCAATGTCGTGGGCATTGCCCGTGTGAGCCGCGCCGCGCTCTCGCACCTGCGGGCGTCGTCCGCCGCGGCGATCTGTAATACGTCGTCGATCGCGGCGACGGTGGGCCTGCCGCAGCGCGCGCTGTACAGCGCCACCAAGGGCGCCGTGTTGGCACTCACGCGTGCAATGGCCGCCGACCACCTGCGCGAGGGCATCCGCGTGAACGCCGTGAACCCGGGCACCGCTGACACGCCCTGGATCGGCCGACTTCTGTCTTCTGCCGACGATCCTCTGGCCGAGCGAGCAGCTCTCGCGGCGCGCCAGCCGCATGGTCGGCTTGTGACGGCTGAAGAGGTCGCTGGCGCGGTGGCGTATCTCGTCAGCCCAAGAGCTGGGTCGACAACTGGCGTCGGTCTCGCTGTGGACGGCGGAATGGAAGGACTGCGTCTACGGAACGATTAGCCTCGATCGGCCTCTGTCCCGTCCAGTGAGCTATAAAGATTGCGATCGCTTCTACCTTGCGGCTCTGAACACCGTCGCCGTGGGCCTCGGCTGCGAAAGACTCGCCTAAGCCACGATCGAGCATGCGTCAACGGACCAAGAAGCTGGTGTCGCTCGCTCCTGGCCTTTCCACATGAATGATCAGGACCACCGCCGAGTCAGCTCCACTTGGCGAGGCGCGGTGGTTCAGTGATCTCACCCAGCATTGCAAATACCGAAGCTCCGTCCCCCATCGGCGAGTTCGCAGCGACGCTGTGGACGGTGAAAGACGCGTGGATCGCGCCCTCAATTGCCCTCCTCGTATATGTCCGGGAAGCCATGATCATCCAGCGCCAATAGAGGCGTAATGTGCACACTGGGCCTTGAAGGGATCGGAAGATCCCAGTAATTTCAAGGTCTCGGGGCTGTAGTTCATTAGCAGAACTTCTGCTTCCCAAGAACACGCCGCGACCATGGGACTCGACACCCTCAAACTCGACCGCCCCCACAACGACCTCGCTTAGACACCTTTCATCCTTTTAGACAGCACCGCCCGGCAACGCCGACGCACCACGCTCCGCAGTGCTGATAGCAGTCCGGACCTGCGAGATGACCTGCTCGGGATCGTAGTCGGGATACACCTCGATGAGTGCACACTGGTTCTGCTGGCATAGGCTTCGTTTGCGTTCGTCGCGTTCGATCTGTCGCTTGAAAGCCGCCGGCCCACCGAAACGTTCAACAGGCTTGGAATGCTGCTCCCCTTGATACTCGATCCCGACCCTCGCGTCCGGGATGTAGATGTCGATGGATTGGGGGCGCAGCCAAGCTGGCCGCCCCTGATGCACCACTTCCCACCCAGGGAATGCAGCTCGAACCAGATGGAGCAACGCCACTTCTGACACCCAGGGTCTGTCAACTTAACGGTGTAACTGGGTTGTGTTGTCATGCTGCTCTCGGGCTGCTGAGGCGGCCATCGAATCGGATGTCGAATGCGTTCAGTGCTTGCTTCCACCGCTGGGTCCATCGTGCTCTGCCCTTGCCTGTGGGGTCGAGGGCCATCACGGCGAGGTAGACGCATTTGAGGGCGGCTTGCTCGTTCGGGAAGTGCCCGCGGGCGCGGACGGCTTTCCGGATCCGTGCGTTCACGGACTCGATCGCGTTCGTGGTGCATACGATCCGGCGGATCTCCCGGTCGAAGCCGAGGAACGGGACGAACTCGGCCCACGCGTTCTCCCACAGCTTGACCACCGCGGGGTATTTCTCGCCCCAGGCCTCGGCGAACTCGAGGAACCGCTCCTCCGCATCGGTGACGGTCGCGGCCTGGTAGACGAGCTTCAATGCGCGAGCAATCGCGTCCCAGTCCTGCCGGGCGGAGTACTTGAAGCTGTTGCGCATCAGGTGCACGATGCAGGTCTGCACGATCGTCTGGTTCCACACCGTGTTCACCGACTCGGGCAGCCCCTTCAGCCCGTCGCACACCACCATCAGCACGTCGTTCACGCCACGGTTCTTGATCTCGGTGAGCACCTGCAGCCAGTACTTCGCCCCTTCACCGCCGTCCCCGGCCCACAGGCCGAGGATATCCCGGTTGCCCTCCGTCGTAACGGCGAGGGCGACGTAGATGGGCCGGTTAGCGACCTGCCCGTCCCGCACCTTCACATGGATCGCGTCGATGAACACGACCGGGTAGACCGGGTCCAGCGGCCGGTTCTGCCACTCGGCCATCCCGTCCAGGACCTTGTCGGTGATCGTGGAGATCGTGGTCTTGGACACGTCCGACCCGTACGTGTCGGCCAGGTGCGCGCTGATGTCCCCGTGGGTCATCCCGCGCGCCGACAGGGACAACACGATGTCCTCGATCGACCCGAGCCGGCGCTGCCGCTTCACAACGATCTTCGGCTCGAACGTGCCCGCCCGATCCCGCGGGACGTCGATCGTGACCGGCCCCGTCTTGGTGAGCACCGTCTTCGCCCTGGTCCCGTTGCGGGCGTTCCCATCTGCGGAGCCGCCCTTCTCGTGCTTGTCGTACCCGAGGTGATCGGTGATCTCGCCCTCCAACGCGGACTCCAGCACCAGCCGCGTCAACTCCGCGAGCAGCCCACCCTCCCCGTCCACGGGAAGACCCTGGCGTTGCGCGTCGCCCACGAGTGTGTTCCGTCAAGTGGATGTCGGCCGTTTGAGCGGTAAGAATCCGGCCATTGTGGCGGGGTTTCCGGCCGTGTGAGCGGGGTTCAGGCCATGAGGGCG
>NZ_BAABAF010000013.1:0-35958 GCF_039537285.1 Microbacterium kribbense
GACGAGGAGGTGGCGATCCCAGAACTCAACGCGGCATAATCAACAACAGCTGATCCGCACGGTGTCGAGAAACTCCACCACTCAGCGGGACGTCACCGAGAGATGGGCCGTACCGCGGCCGCTCGCTCAGGGCAGCAGCGTGAATCTGGACTCGTATTGGGTCGGCGGGTGAGCGCACGACCGAAGATCGTGAGGTCACCAGCCGCGGGTGTCGCGCGCCGAGCGCTCATTGGTCGCCGTTCGCCATCGTTGCTCGCCGGTCGCGGGTGTCGCCGCGCATGCGTGCCACTTTGTGCCGGGAGTGTGCGGGGGAGTTCGCCGGCACACTCCCGGCACAAGCGGCCACCGAGTGTCGTTTCGGACGCGTCGGACAGGGCCTTTCGACTCGCCAGGCTCGCTCGAGGACCGGCGCAAGACCTGTCGCCGACCTTGGAAAATGAAGAAACCCCCGCGTGTAGAAGCCACGCGAGGGTCTCAGTGGCTCCGACGGGCGTCGATCCCGTGACCTCACGATTTTCAGTCGTGCGCTCTACCAACTGAGCTACAGAGCCATGCGGCGAGCTGCCGCATCCCAGACGAAAGGCCCTTCCGAGAAAGGGCCCGTCGCTTGGAGCGACCCTGACGGGACTTGAACCCGCGACCTCCGCCGTGACAGGGCGGCACGCTAACCAGCTGCGCTACAGGGCCAGAATTATGAAATTATATCGGATGACGTGACCCCAACGGGATTCGAACCCGTGCTACCGCCGTGAAAGGGCGGCGTCCTAGGCCGCTAAACGATGGGGCCGGATGTACCCAGTCCGTGCGGAGCAGGTGCTCACGTGTGCCGACGATCCAGCATAAGAGATTTCCGGGCCATTCGCCTAATCGGAAGCCACCGCTGATTTCGCGACCCGCCCGCCGCCTGCGCGCGCAGGCGACACTCCGCGGCGCATGCTGATCGGGGTGTGCCCGAAGTGCCGCACACGACCTGGCGCGCGGAGCCCTTGCATCTGTGACTGATGTTGTTAGTGTTAAAGAAGCTGTGCCGAAGGAGACGGGTCATGGCTGGACGAGGAGGCCGCGTGATCGACGAGCGACTGAGCGACCCAGAAGACTGCGGATGCGCCCCTTCCGAACGTGAGCGATCCAGTTTCTGGGGCAGCCCGATGACCCGTCGCGGCGCGATCGCGCTCGGCGTGCTGGGCGTCGCCGCCGCAGGCGTGGCCGCCGCACCGCAGATCCCCGCAGCGTACGCGGCCAACTATCCCTCGTGGCCGGACGTGCAGAAGGCGATGGCCAACGAGTCGACCAAGAAGGCCGAGATCGGCAAGATCGAGGGCCTGATCGCGAATCTGCAGGGCGCCGCCGCGCGGGCCAAGGCCGCCGCCGAGCAGGCTGGCAACGAGTTCTTCCAGGCGCAGCAGGACTTCGTGACGGCGGCGCAGCGCGCCGACGATCTGCAGTCCCAGGCCGACAGTGAGTCGGCCCGGGCGAAGGATGCCGCCGACAAGGCCGGTCAGGTCGCAGCGCAGCTCTACCGCAACGGCGGCGACAGCACCACGCTGCAGCTGCTGCTGTCGGGCTCTGCCGCCAACGCCGACGACCTGCTCGCGCGCCTGGGCACGATGGACAAGCTGCTCGAAGCCAACCGGGCCGTCTATTCCGACGCCGTCGCCGCCCGCGACTCGGCGCAGAGCCTGAGCAACCAGGCCGCCGAGCAGCGCAAGGAGCGCGATCGGCTGCAGAAGATCGCGCAGAAGAAGATGGTCGCCGCACAGCAGGCATCCGATGCCGCAGACGCCGCCGTGGCCAATGAGAGCGCCCACCTCGACGACCTGCAGGGGCAGCTCGCCGCACTCAAGGACACGACGGCCAAGACCGTCGCCGGCTACAAGGCCGGCGTCGAGGCGCGGCGCAAGGCGGAGGAAGAGCGCAAGCGCAGGGCCGCCGCCGAGCGCCGGCGCCAGGAAGAGGCCGCACGCAAGGCGGCGGCCGCGGCGGCCGCGGCCGCCGCAAAGAACAACTCCGGCGGCGGAGGCGGCGGCGGATCGCCGGCGAGTGCCGGTGTCGGCGTCGTCACATCCGGCTGGTGCCGGCCCTCCAGCGGCTGGCAGAGCTCTGGTTACGGGTATCGCTACGCCCAGTGCGGCAGCGGCTACTGCGCCACCAGCTTCCACGAGGGCGTCGACCTGGCGGCGGCCTGCGGCGCCCCCATCTATGCGGCGCACAGTGGCCGGGTCACCTACGCCGGCTACAACGGCGGCTACGGCAACTACATCCGCCTCGATCACGGCGGCGGCACCGGCACCGGCTACGGGCACATCCGCAATGGCGGCATCTACGTGCGCTACGGCCAGCAGGTGCGGGCCGGCCAGGTCATCGCCGCCGAGGGCAACACCGGCCACTCGTTCGGTTGCCACCTGCACTTCGAGACCTACGTCAACGGCGCTCCGGTCAACCCGGTGACGTTCATGGCCGCGCGCGGCATCTCGGTCTGAATCGGGCACCGCGACACAGAAGAGGGGATGCCGCAGCATCCTCTCTTCTGTGTCGGCGAGTCAGTGCGAACCGAACCGCTCGTAGGCCTCGCCGATCAGGCGCTCCGCCTCGGCGGCGCTGGCCCAGTCGTCGACCTTGACCCACTTGCCCTGCTCGAGGTCCTTGTAGTGCTCGAAGAAGTGCGCGATCTCGTCCTTGGTGTGCTGGGGGATGTCGCCGACGTCCTGGATG
This sequence comes from Microbacterium kribbense, assembly GCF_039537285.1. Classification (NCBI taxonomy): domain Bacteria; kingdom Bacillati; phylum Actinomycetota; class Actinomycetes; order Micrococcales; family Microbacteriaceae; genus Microbacterium; species Microbacterium kribbense. The sequence continues at coordinate 2,713 of NZ_BAABAF010000013.1, forward strand.
TGTGCCCAGCGCGGGTCCTTCGCGATCACGGCCACGACCTTGTCGTCGCCCCCGGCCTCATCGCTCATCTTCAGCACCGCGACCGGACGCACGCTCGCGTGCACACCGGGGTAGAGGGTCTGATCCAGCAGCAGCAGCACGTCCAGCGGGTCGCCGTCCTCGCCGAGCGTCTTGTCGAAGAAGCCGTAGTCGGCGGGGTAGCCGAACGCCGTGTAGAGGATGCGGTCGAGGTGCACCTGCCCGCTCTCATGGTCCACCTCGTACTTCACGCGGCTGCCGCGCGGAATCTCGATGACGGCGTCGTACGCGCCCATGGCTGTGCTCCTTCTGTGACGGGAATCCGCGCACCAGCCTACTCGCGGCCGTGCCCGCTGCGGGTGACGGCGGTACCGTGAGAACGTGGAGCACCGCCCGAGCCTCGACCCGGCCGTCGCGCAGACGCGGCTGGCCGTGCGCACCGCCCTGGCCGACACCCGCCCCGGGGCCGTCGTGGTCGCCCTCTCCGGTGGTGCGGACTCGCTCGCCCTGGCCGCAGCCGTCGCGTTCGAGGCGCCCAAGCGCGGTCAGACGCTGATCAGCGCGACGATCGACCACGCCCTGCAGCCCGGCTCGGCCGAGGTCGCCGAAGCCGCCGCCCGGCAGGCCGAGGACCTCGGTATGGAGGCGCGCATCGAGCGCGTGCAGGTGCAGGGTGAAGGTGGGCCCGAGGCCGCCGCCCGCACCGCCCGCTACGCCGCGCTCGCGCGCGTCGCCGCCGATGCGGACGCCGCGGCCATTCTGGTCGGCCACACGCGCGATGATCAGGCCGAGACCGTGCTGCTGGGCCTGGCCCGCGGATCGGGCGCGACGAGCCTGCAGGGTATGGCCGCGGCATCCGAACTGGACGGCATCCCGCTGCTGCGGCCCTTCCTGGACCTGCCGCGCACGGCGACCGCGGCGGCCTGCCGGGCGCAGGGCCTGCAGCCCTGGCATGACCCGCAGAACGAGGACCCCGCCTACGCACGGGTGCGCGTGCGGCAGCGGGTGCTGCCGATGCTGGAGGCCGAGCTCGGCCCCGGCATCGCCGAAGCGCTCGCCCGCACCGCCGAGCAGCTGCGTGAGGATGCCGAGGCCTTCGCCGAGATGATCGACGAGACGATCGAAGACATCGTCGAGCACGCCGAGGCGGGCATCTCGGTCTCGGTCGCCGCGCTCGCCGCCAACCCGGCTGCGCTGCGGCATCGCATCATCCGGCACGTGGTCGGCAGCGAATTCGGACAGAGCCTGACCCGCACCCAGACGGTCACGGTCGCCCGCCTGATCACCGACTGGGCCGGGCAGGGGCCGATCGATCTGCCCGGGTGCCAGGCGCGTCGTGACGGCGGGCGCATCGTCTTCACTGCGGCCGGGCGGCCCCTCTAGACTCAGAGCATGCGCGCGGCGGACATCTCCGATCAGATCACCAAGGTCCTCGTCACCGAGGAGGAGATCCTGGCCAAGCTCGAGGAGATCGCCGCGCAGGTGGCGGCCGACTACGAAGGCAAGGACCTGCTGCTGGTGGGAGTGCTCAAGGGCGCCGTGATGGTGATGGCCGACTTCTGCCGGGCCCTGCCCACGGTCGTGCCGATGGACTGGATGGCCGTCTCGTCCTATGGCGCCGGCACCAAATCCAGCGGTGTCGTGCAGATCCGCAAAGACCTGGATGCCGACATCCATGACAAGCACGTGCTCATCGTCGAGGACATCATCGATTCGGGTCTGACCCTGAGCTGGCTGCTGGAGAACTTCGCCTCCCGCGGCGCCGCCTCGGTCGAGGTGTTCGCCCTGCTGCGCAAGCCCGAGGCGGCCAAAGTCGTGGTGGACTGCAAGTACGTCGGCTTCGACATCCCGAACGAGTTCGTCATCGGCTACGGCTTGGACTACGCCGAGCGCTACCGCAACGTGCGCGACGTCGCGGTGCTGGCTCCCCACGTTTACAGCTGACAGTCCCAGTACGCCGTGGGCGAATGCACAGACGCGCCATAGCGGGGCCGCGATACCCTGAATGCACAGTCCGCGAGTGAGCGGACCGCGACGAAAGGGCTTGGGCGCCTGCCCCGCACCATGGATTTCAAGAAGATCTCACGCAACCCCCTGCTGTATGTGCTGGTGATCGGGGTTCTGCTCATCGTGGGCTTCTCGCTCATCTCCAGCCTCGGCGGAGCCAAGCAGATCACCACGCAAGAGGGGTTGAACCTGCTGGGGGGCGACACCGTCACGAAGGTGCTGAACACCGACGGCGACCAGCGCGTGGACATGACCCTGTCCAAGCCCTATCAGGGCGCCACCGACGTGCAGTTCTATTACGTGCAGGCCCGCGGCCAACAGGTGATCAGCGCGATCGACAGCGCCAGCCCGAAGGACGGGTACAACGACGCCGTCCCGCAGACCAGCTGGTTCAGCGGCTTCCTGTCACTGCTGCTGCCGATGCTCCTGCTGGGCGTGCTGTTCTGGTTCATACTCGCGTCTGCCCAGGGCGGCGGCAGCAAGGTCATGCAGTTCGGCAAGTCCAAAGCGAAGCTGGTGACCAAGGAGATGCCGCAGGTCACCTTCGTCGACGTGGCCGGTGCCGACGAGGCCATCGAAGAGCTCGGCGAGATCAAGGACTTCCTGAAGGAGCCCGCCAAGTTCCAGGCCGTCGGCGCCCGCATCCCGAAGGGCGTGCTGCTGTACGGTCCTCCCGGCACTGGCAAGACGCTGCTGGCCCGTGCGGTGGCCGGCGAGGCCGGCGTGCCGTTCTACTCGATCTCGGGCTCGGAGTTCGTCGAGATGTTCGTCGGCGTCGGCGCCAGCCGGGTGCGCGACCTGTTCAACCAGGCCAAGGAGAGCGCACCGGCGATCATCTTCATCGATGAGATCGATGCCGTCGGCCGTCACCGCGGCGCCGGCATGGGCGGCGGTCACGACGAGCGCGAGCAGACCCTGAACCAGATGCTCGTCGAGATGGACGGGTTCGACCCCAAGGCCAACGTGATCGTCATCGCGGCGACCAACCGTCCCGACATCCTCGACCCGGCGCTGCTGCGCCCGGGACGTTTCGACCGGCAGATCGGCGTGGACGCGCCCGACCTGCACGGCCGGCTGAAGATCCTGCAGGTGCACGGTCGCGGCAAGCCGCTGGCCGAAGGCGTCGACCTCGAGGTCGTCGCGCGCAAGACGCCGGGCTTCACCGGCGCCGACCTGGCCAACGTGCTCAACGAGGCCGCGCTGCTGACGGCGCGCTCGAACGCGCAGCTGATCGACAACCGGGCGCTGGACGAGGCCATCGACCGTGTCATCGCCGGCCCGCAGCGGCGCAGCCGGGTGATGCGCGACAAGGAGAAGCTGATCACCGCGTACCACGAGGGCGGGCACGCCCTGACCGCGGCGGCGCTGAACCACTCCGACCCGGTCACCAAGATCACGATCCTGCCGCGCGGCAAGGCGCTCGGCTACACGATGGTCATGCCGCTGGATGACAAGTACTCGGTCACTCGCAACGAGCTGCAGGATCAGCTCGCCTGGGCGATGGGCGGCCGGGTCGCCGAAGAGATCGTGTTCCACGACCCGACCTCCGGGGCATCCAACGACATCGAGAAGGCGACCAGCATCGCCCGCAAGATGGTCACCGAATACGGCATGACCGCCGCGATCGGCCCGGTCAAGCTCGGCGGCTCGTCCGGTGAGATGTTCCTGGGCCGCGACATGGGCCACGGCCGTGACTTCTCCGAGTCGATGGCGCAGTCCGCCGACGAGCAGGTGCGTGCACTGCTGGAGCAGGCGCACAACGAGGCCTACGAGGTGATCAACGCCAACCGCGAGATCCTCGACAAGCTGGCGCTCGCGCTGCTGGAGGAGGAGACGCTGGATCATGTCCAGATCGCCGAGATCTTCTCGGATGTGACCAAGCTGCCCGAGCGTCCGCAGTGGCTCTCGAGCGAGGACCGCCCGGTCTCGGCGCTGCCGCCCGTGCAGATCCCCCGCCGCGGCGACGCCTCCGGGATCGCCGCCTCGACGGAGTCGGACCAGGGCACGCAGGCCCCAGCGCACCGCCGCAAGAGCGGGCAGGCGCGTCCCGCGACAGCGTAGGCTCGGGCCTGTGACTGTCATCATGGGCGCCGTCAACGTCACCCCCGACTCGTTCAGTGACGGCGGGCGCTATATCCAGGCCGACGCCGCGATCGAGCACGGGCGGCAACTGCGTGCCGACGGGGCCGACATCCTCGACATCGGCGGAGAATCCACCCGGCCCGGTGCCGTCCGGATCGACCCTGCGCTCGAGCAGCACCGTGTCATCCCCGTGATCCGCGAACTCGCCGCCGAAGGCGCCGTGATCAGCGTCGACACGATGCACGCCACGACCGCCGAGGCCGCGGTGCACGCCGGCGCCCGCATCATCAACGATGTCGCCGGGGGCCTGGCGGACCCCGACATGCTGCGCGTGGCCGCCGAGATGGACGTGGACATCGTGATCAGCCACTGGCGCGGGCACTCCGACGACATGTACGCGCACGCGCAATACGACGACGTGGCCCGGGATGTGATCGCCGAGCTGATCGCGCGGATGCAGGTGGCCACCGACGCCGGCATCTCGCCGGAGCGGATCATCCTCGACCCCGGCATCGGGTTCGCCAAGCACGGCGAGCAGAACTGGGCGATGCTGCGCGGCCTGCCCGCCCTGGTGCAGGTCGGGCCGCGGGTGCTGGTGGGCACCAGCCGCAAGCGGTTCCTGGCCGACCTGCTCGAATCCGGTGACGCCGGCGAGGCGACCGAGGGCCGCCGCGACCTGGCGACCGCCGTCGCGAGCGTGCTGACCGCGCAGGCCGGGGTGTGGGGCGTGCGCGTGCACGACGTCGCCGCGACCCGGGACGCCCTGCGCGTGGCGGCGGCGTGGGCGGGCCGATGACCGACCGGATCGCCCTGCGCGGGCTGCGCGCGTTCGGCTACCACGGCGTGTACGAGCACGAGCGGCGCGAGGGACAGGAGTTCACCGCCGACGTGACGCTGCATGTGGACACCCGACCGGCGGCGGCATCCGACGACGTGCTCGACACCGTGCACTATGGAGATGTCGCCGAAGCGGTCACCAGGATCATCGCCGGCGACCCCGTCGACCTGATCGAGACGCTGTGCGCGCGCATCGCAGCGACGCTGTTCGCGTTCGAGCGCGTGCAGGCGGTGGATGTCACGGTGCACAAGCCGGATGCCCCCATCACGGTGCCGTTCGACGATGTGACCGTCACGATCCACCGGGAGCGCGGATGAGCCGCCGCCTCGCCCAGGGATTCGGGCAGCCGGCCGGCGTGCCCGTCGTGATCGCGCTGGGCGCGAACCTGGGCGACCGCACCGCGACGCTCGACGCCGCGATCGCCCAGCTGCGGGCCCTGCCGCTGACCGACGACGTGCGGGTGGCCGCGCCGATCTCGTCGGTGGCCGTCAAGCTCGACGGGCCGGATGCCGCGGCCCCGCAGTATCTGAACACCGTGGCGCTGGCGCGCACGCGTCTGGCCCCGCGGATGCTACTGGACGCGCTGCACGTCATCGAGAACCAGCACGGCCGGGTGCGCGCCGAGCGCTGGGGTGACCGGACCCTCGACCTGGACATCGTCGCCTACGGCGAGCTGACCAGCGCCGATCCGCAGCTGACGCTGCCGCACCCGCGCGCGGCCGAGCGCACGTTCGTGCTGGAACCATGGCTCGCGCTGGATCCGGATGCCGAGCTGCCCGGCGCGGGGCGCGTGGCGGACCTGCTGGCCGGACTGCGGGGTGCCGGATGAGACGCACCGGACCCGGCGCCCTGATCGTGGCCGGCATCCTCGGCGGCGGCGCCGGCTACCTGCTCGACCAGCTGTTGACGGCATCCGGGCGGCCGACGTTCACGCCGATGTTCACGCTGCCGGTGATGCTCCTGGTGGTGGGCGCGTGCGTGATCGTGCTGGCGCTGCCGATCTACCGCGCCACACACGGGCACGCCACCGCGCCGGTCAATCCGTTCCGGGCGGTGCGCATCGCCGTGCTCGCCAAGGCGTCCAGCCTGGTCGGCGCGGTGTTCACCGGGTTCGGACTGGGGCTGCTCACCTTCATCCTGAGCCGGCCGGCAGACCCGTCGGCGAGCTCGGTGAGCGCGCTGATCGCGACGATCGTCTGCGCGGCGGTGCTGATCGCCGCGGGCCTGATCGCCGAGCACCTGTGCACCATCCGAAAGGACGACGATGACACTCACCCCGGAGCCGAATCCGGAGCCGGTCACCACCCCGGCGCGGACGGCGTCGACGGATCCCACGCCGGCCACTGACCCGGTGCTGGACCAGCGCACCTTCGACCGCATCCTGCAGCCGCGCAGCGACAACCGGCTCCCGCTGGGCGAGGGCACCTGGCACCAGCTGGCCCGGGCATACGTCTGGGTGCGACTCATCTCGGTGACGGCGCTGCTGGCTCTGGTGCTCGTCGCCGCCGGCGTCATCTCCGCCGTCTCGGGCCGGCCCTGGCCGTGGATTCCCGGCGGCATCGCCGCCGTGATCCTGCTGTGGATCATCGCGATCACGCCGCGGCAGGCGCGCGCATTCGGGTATCAGCTGCGCGAGAACGACCTGGTGTTCCGTCGCGGCATCCTGTGGCAGCGGCTGGTCGCGGTGCCCTACGGGCGCATGCAGCTGGTCGACATCACGCACGGTCCGCTGGACCGGGCGTTCGGCATCGCCCAGCTCAAGCTGGTGACGGCGGCCGCGTCGACCGGGGTGGTCATCCCCGGGCTCACCCAGCCCGCCGCCGAACAGCTGCGCGACACCCTGATCGCCGTGGCCGAGACCCGCAGGACGGGCCTGTGACCGACCCGCGTCGCGTCGCCGCCGAGGTGCGCTCGCCGCTCAGCGACGGCGACTGGCATCGTATGCACCCGTTGACGCCGCTGTTCCGCGGGGGCCTGGTGCTCGTCGTGGTCGCCGGTATCGTGATCTCGAACCTGCGCGAGCGGATCATCGACTTCTTCGTGCGCACCGCCGCACCCGACGCGCCCGACCTGCAGGACCAGGGCGACCCGATCGACTTCCTGCTGCGGCACAACCTGATCCTGGTGGCGCTGCTGGTCGTCCTGGTGGTGGTGCTGATCCTGATCGGCTTGTTCTACCTGGCCTGGCGCTTCCACACCTTCCGGATCACCGGCGACGACGTCGAGGTGCGCCAGGGCGTGCTGTTCCGCAGCCACCGGCGCGCGCCCCTGGATCGCGTACAAGGGGTGAACCTGACCCGCCCGATGCTCGCGCGACTGGTCGGCATGGCCAAGCTCGAGGTCGTCGGCGCCGGGTCCGACGCCAACGTCAAGCTCGAGTATCTGGCCACCGGCACCGCCGAGGAGGTGCGCGCCGACATCCTGACTCTGGCGTCGGGCCGGCAGCTGGCCGAGGCGCGGGTGGCCGGCGCGGCCCGCGCGGGCGGATCCCGGATGCAGGCCGCGGCATCCATCGTCACCGACGCCGTGAACGACCTCGTGCTCGGGTCGGACCAGCCGGTCGCCGAACCCGACTCGATCGTGCAGATCCCGGTCGTGCGGCTGATCCTCTCGCGCCTGCTGAGCGGTCGCACCGTGATTCTGCTCGCGCTCATCGTCGCCGCGGTGTGGGGCTCGATCGTGGGCACCGTGTGGATCCTGTTCACGATCGTGCCGATGTTCCTCGGCTTCGGCACCGTTCTGATGCGGTCGGTGACCAAGGCGCTGCGCTACCGCATCTCGCCGACCCGCAACGGCGTGCGCATCACGTACGGCCTGTTCACCACGATCACCGAGACGCTGCCGCCCGGCCGCATCCACGCCATCGAGGTGAGCCAGCCGCTGCTGTGGCGCGCATCCGGCTGGTGGGCGATCCGGGTGAACCGGCTCTCGGGCAAGCGGGCGGGGTCGAACGAGCCCGACCAGTTCGCTGAGGTGCTGCCGGTCGGCGACCGCGCCGACGTCGAGCGGGTGCTGCGGCTGCTGCTGCCCGGCATGGGCGACGACCAGTGGCCGCTCGTGTTCCAGCACGGCATCCTCGGACCGGCCGCCGATGACCCCTACACGAACACACCGCGGCGTGCGTGGATCGTGCGGCCGCTGTCGTGGCGGCGCAACGGGTATCTGCTGTCGGGCCCGGTGCTGTTCCTGCGCCGCGGCGTGATCTGGCGGAGCCTGGGCATCTTCCCGCTGGCCCGCCTGCAGAGCGTCGGCATGCACCAGGGACCGGTCGATCGGATGCTGCGGGTGGCCGGCCTCCATGCGCACACGATCAGCGGCCGGGTCTCGGGCGAGCTGAACGCGGTGGATCGGGATGCGGCCGTCGACGTCTTCGCCCGCGTCGAGGCCGCCGCGGTCGCCGCCGGAGCGGCCGACCACAGCCACCGCTGGGCAGGCGATGCGGGCACCGCCCCCGCCGGCGGCGGGAGTCCGCGATGAGCCGGGACGGACGGCTGGGCGTGGGCATCGTCGGCGCCGGGAAGGTGGGGCCGATCATCGGCGCCGCCCTGGCCGGCGCCGGGCACGCGGTGGTGGGGGTCACGCACGGGTCCGACGACGACCGGGTCGAGTCGGTGCTGCCGGGTGTGCCCTTCCTGGATGCGCCCGAGGTGGTGCGCCGAGCCGAGCTGGTGGTGCTGGCGGTGCCGCACGACGAGCTGCCGGCTCTGGTGGCGGGGCTCGCCGGGGTCAGCGCCTGGCAGATCGGCCAGCTCGTGATGCACACCGACGCCGGGCACGGCCTGGGCGTCCTGGCGCCGGCCGCGGCGGTCGGGGCCATTCCGCTGGCGATCCACCCCGCGATCACCTTCACCGGCACGTCGATGGACCTGCGCCAGCTCACCGACGCGTTCGCCGCCGTCACGGCGCCGGCGGCGGTGTTGCCGATCGCCCAGGCCCTGGCGGTGGAGCTGGGCTGCGAGCCGGTCGTGGTCGCCGACGCCGACCGGCCGAGATACGCCGAGGCGATCGCGACGGCGACCGAGTTCTCGCGCTCGATCGTGCGCCAGGCGGCCGACCTGCTGGCTGCCGCGGGTGTCGAGAACCCGCGCGCGTTTCTGTCGACGATCGTGCACTCCAGCGTCGACCAGGCCCTGACCGATCCGGCCTCGACCGACCCGGGCGGCGTGGGCTTCGCGCCCTGACCCGGGTGGTGCCGGCTTCGCGCCCTGACCCGGGTGGTGCCGGCTTCGCGCCCCGACCCGGCGGTGCCGGCTTCGCGCCCTGACCTGGTGGCCGGTGCGCTCGGGGCGGTGCAGGCGTCGCCGGTAGACTTGCACGGATCGCCGAGGAGCCCCGCCGCATGACCGATACCCCCACCACGCCCGCTGACACCGCCGCCGAGGACGACGCCTTCGAGCAGAAGGCCGTGCGCATGGCCAAGCGTGCGCGTCTGATCGCCGAGCGTGCGAATGCCGGCGGAGGCGCATACCCGGTCTCGGTACCGGTGACCGACACGATCCCCGCCCTGCGCGCCCGCTTCGGCGAGCTCGAGGCGGGGGACGAGACCGGCGTGACCGCGGCTGTGGCCGGACGGGTCGTGTTCAGTCGCAACACCGGCAAGCTGTGCTTCGCCTCGTTGCAGTCCGGCGACGGCAGCCGCATCCAGGCGATGGTGTCGCTGGCGGTCGTGGGCGACGAGCAGCTCGCGCGGTGGAAGGAACTGGTCGATCTGGGCGACCATGTCTACGTGCGCGGCCAGGTCCTCTCCAGCCGGCGCGGCGAGCTGTCGATCATGGTCGAGGACTGGGCGATCGCCTCGAAGGCGCTGATGCCGCTGCCGAACATGTACACGGAGCTGAACGAAGAGACCCGCGTGCGCAGCCGCTACCTCGACCTCATCGTGCGGGACCAGGCGCGCCAGACCGTGCGCGCCCGCACCCAGGTCAACGCGAGCCTGCGCCAGACCTTCGCCGCGCACGACTTCATCGAGGTCGAGACGCCGATGCTGCAGATCCAGCACGGCGGCGCCTCGGCACGCCCGTTCGTCACGCACTCCCACGCGTTCGACGCCGAGCTGTACCTGCGCATCGCGCCCGAGCTGTATCTCAAGCGCGCCGCCGTGGGCGGCATCGACCGGGTCTACGAGATCAACCGCAACTTCCGCAACGAGGGCGCCGACTCCACGCACAGCCCCGAGTTCGCGATGCTCGAGGCCTACCTGGCCTACAGCGACTACAACGGCATCGCCGACCTCACCCAAGAGCTCATCCAGAATGCGGCCACAGCCGTCGCCGGCTCGACCACGGTCACCTGGGCAGACGGCACCGTCTACGACCTGGGCGGCGAGTGGGACCGCATCTCGATGTACGACTCGCTGAGTGCGGCATCCGGCGTCACCCTCACCCCGCAGACCTCGATCGACGACCTGCGCGCGCTCGCCGCCGCCCATGGGGTGGCCGAACCGCCGCACGCCACCCACGGCAAGTGGGTCGAGGAGCTGTGGGAGCACTTCGTCAAGCCCGGCCTTACCCGTCCCACCTTCGTGATGGACTTTCCCGTCGACACCAGCCCGCTCGTGCGCGACCACCGGAAGATCGCCGGAGTCGTGGAGAAGTGGGACCTGTACGTGCGTGGGTTCGAGCTGGCCACCGGATACTCCGAGCTGATCGACCCGGTGATCCAGCGCGAGCGGTTCGTCGCACAGGCGACGCTGGCCGCAGCGGGCGACCTGGAGGCCATGCGCATCGACGAGGACTTCCTGCGCGCGATGGAGCACGGGATGCCGCCGATGGGCGGGATGGGGATGGGTATCGACCGGCTGCTGATGGCGATCACCGGGCTCGGCATCCGCGAGACCATCTTGTTCCCCCTCGTCAAATAGCACTCCTGGTCACACAATCCACCCGGTCACGGCGTCGCCGCCGTGAACGCCCAGGCCGGCAGGTGGCCGGCCGCCGTCAGCGACAGCACGATCTCGGCCAGGCCGTGCCCGGGCTCGCACTCCAGCGCACTCTGGGCGTAGCCGGCGGCATGCGTGGAGCGTCCCAGCGCCCACGCCAGCCACCCGCACATCGACAACGGACCGGCCCGGCGCGCTGCCGGCGCCCGCGCCGCCACGTGCCGGGTCAGCTCCAGCGCGGCGCGCAGCCGGTCGGGGTCGGGTCGGGCACCGTCGCCCCACATCCGCTCGCCCAGGTCGGGTGGGTACTCGGCCCCGTCCTCCCAGTCCAGCTGCGCCTGCAGCGCGGCGTCGCCGGCATCCTGATCGTCCGACCATTGGATCAGCGCGACGTCGCGGGTGGCCGGTCGCGAGAGCGTCCACACCAGCAGTGCCGCCGTGAATGCGTCCAGGTCCGCCGGATCCTGGCCGAGGGCTTCTTCGAACAGCGCCGGCATGTCGTCGAGCCGGCATGCCGCCACGAGTGCCCGCGGGTCGATGCGCGCCGGGCCCGGCGTCGCATCGCCGAACCGGATCGCCGCCACGGCGGCATCCAGACCCTCCAGCGCCGTCGCGGTCTGCGCGATGGCCTCGGCCGCCACTTCGGGCAGCTCGACGCCGGAGTGCTGATCGCCGGGCGGCACGGGCGCGCGCGCATCGGGCACGAGCTCGGCCAGGTCGTGCCCGGCCGGCGGGCACTCCGGGTCGAGGTACGAGCCCCACGCGTCGGCGGCGACGCACAGTGCGTCGCGCAGGTGCAGGCCGCAGGCATCCGCCCGCTGCGCGAGCGCCTGCGCGAGTCGGGCATGTGCCGGCTCGTCGTCGCCGCTGCGCAGCGGCTGGTCGGTGTAGACGACCGCCGTCAGCTCGTCGACGTCGGCCAGCCGGCACACCATGCCGATGCAGGTGGAGGCGAGCTGGTCGACCTGTCCGTCGTCGGCCAGGTCGACGCGCATCGCGCCGACCGAGCGACTGTGCGCGAACGGCACCAGCACGAGGCTACGGGTCGGCGTGCAGCCCAGCATGGCGGGCAGCAGGGCGAGGAACTGGGCTGCGGTCGTGGTGCGAAGGATCGTCGTCATGCCTCGACCCTGGCCCGGGCCGCCTCGGCCCTGCCGGGCGGCCGGCCGATCTGTGGACGCCTCGGCCGATCGGGTGGAATCGCCGCTGCTGGGGAGGAGCCGGTGCGCGCAGGCTCAGGGGGAACGTCGAGCGGGCGCCGGTACGATGGCGCTATGGACAACTTCTGGGTCGCCGCGCTCTGGTCGCTGATCCCGACCGTGGTGTTGCTCGGTATTCTGTTCTTCCTGCTGCGCACGGTCATCCGGATGGACCGCAGCGAGCGCCGCGCCTATTCGAAGATCCAGGCCGAAGAGCGCGCCAAGCGAGGGCTGCCCCCGCTGCCTCCCATCGCCGGTCGCTGACCCGCTGCGTCCAGGCCTGCGCCGTCGGCCGATACGGCTACGCTGAGTCGAGACCGTAGGGGGACCGGATGGCGTTCATCGCGACCTGGTGGCCGATCGTCGTCCTGATCTTCGACATCGCCATCCGCATCGCCGCGGTGATCGTCGTGCCGCGCAACCGCCGGCCCACCGCCGCGATGGCGTGGCTGCTGGCGATCTACTTCATCCCGATAGTCGGTGTGCTGCTGTTCCTGCTGATCGGCACGCCGCGGCTGCCGCGCAAGCGCCGGCGCAAGCAGGATGCCATCAACGAGTACATCCGCGACACCAGTGCGCATCTGGACTTCGGCACGCTGCGCCCGCACGCCCCGGACTGGTTCACCTCGATGGTGACGATGAACCGCACGCTCGGGTCGATGCCGCTGGCCGGTGACAACACCGCGCATCTGATCTCGGACTATCAGAAGAGCCTGGACGACATGGCCGAGTCGATCCGCCGTGCGAAACGCTATGTGCACGCGGAGTTCTACATCCTGCAGTCCGACGCGACGACCGACAACTTCTTCCGGGCGCTGGAAGAGGCATCCGCCCGTGGCGTGACCGTCCGCGTGCTGCTGGACCACTGGGCCAATCGGGGCAAGCCGTTCTACCGGCAGACGCTGCGGCGACTGACGGCGATGGGGGCCGTGTGGCGGCTGATGCTGCCGGTGCAGCCGCTGCGCGGCAAGTATCAGCGGCCCGACCTGCGTAATCACCGCAAGCTGCTGGTGGTCGACGGCGACGTGGCGTACATGGGGTCGCAGAACGTGACCGACTCGACGTACAACCTGAAGAAGAACATCCGCCGGGGGCTGCACTGGGTGGACCTGATGGTGCGGATGGACGGGCCCGTGGTGGCATCCATCAACGCGGTGTTCCTATCGGACTGGTACTCCGAGACCGACGAGACCCTGGAGGACGAGGTCGAGTTGTTCGACATCCGCGACGGCACCGGCGACCTGGACTGCCAGATCGTGCCGAGCGGGCCGGGGTTCCGGTTCGAGAACAATCTGCGGCTGTTCCTGGCGCTGCTCTACTACGCGCAGCGCAAGATCATCATCGTCAGTCCGTACTTCGTGCCCGACGAGGCGCTGCTGCTGGCCGTGACCACGGCGTGCCATCGCGGCCTGCAGGTCGAGCTGTTCGTCTCGGAGGAGGGGGACCAGGCGGTCGTCTTCCACGCGCAGCGCAGCTATTACGAAGCGCTGCTGAAGGCGGGCGTGAAGATCTGGATGTATCGCAAGCCGTACATCCTGCACTCCAAGTCGATGACCATCGACGACGAGGTCGCCATCATCGGATCGAGCAACATGGACATGCGCTCATTCGGTCTGAACCTGGAGATCTCGATGCTGGTGCGGGGTGCCGAGTTCGTCGGCGAGATGCGCGAGGTCGAAGAGATGTACCGCAGCCTGTCCCGCGAGCTCACGCTGGAGGAGTGGCAGCAGCAGCCGCTGCGCTCGACGGTGCTGGACAACATCGCCCGGCTCACCTCCGCCCTGCAGTAGGAGGCGGTGCCGGTGCCGGTGGGCGTGGGCGGTATCGGATGCCGGATGCCGGATGCCGCGGCCGGCCGCGGATTGCTCTCGCCGCGTGCTGACGCGGCGTGCTCGCGCTTCTACCTCGGTCGTCGCATATGGCGGGTCTGCCGGCCTGCACGTCACCATATGCGACGACTGAATATTGACGCGCGTGCTTGAGTCGTCGCATCTGGCGGGTGAATTACGGCAGAACCCGCCAGATGCGACGACCGAACAACGGCGGCGGTGCCCGGGTCGGAGAGTCGGGATGCCGCGCCTGTGGATAACGACCACGGTGTCTTCACCGCGTGTGCGACAGTGACGCCATGACACGCCCCGACATCCCCAGTGACCTCGGATCCGCATTTCGGGTGGCGGCCGCACGGCGTGCTGGGGTCAGTCGCTCGCGGTTGCGAGCACGAGATCTGACCCGCACCTTCCACGGTGCCAGGGCTCGCGCCGGCGCCGATCTCGTGTCGGACGCCGCCGAGAACGCGCAGCGCGCATACCCGCGCAGCGCTGCGGTGAGGCGCATCCATCAACGGGCGGCGGAGTACACGCCGATCATGGCACCGGGTGCCTTCTTCTGCGGCATCACGGCAGCTGTCCTGTGGGATGCACCGTTGCCTGGCCGGCTCTTCGAGAGGAGTGAGGAGTGGTTGTGCTTCGACACGGAAGTGCTTGAGGTGGGGGTGCTCTGGTCGGGTCGGGCACCACGCGGTCGCGGGGTCAGCGGTCATGCGCTTCGCCCCACGCTCATCGCCGCGCGGACCCACCCGGTTTCGGGCCTGCGGCTGACCAGTCCCGCGGCGACGTGGGGGATGCTGGGGCCGATCCTGCAGAACTCCTACGACCTGGTTGCGGTTGCGGATCACTTCGTCCGCGTCGCCCGGCCGCCGGTCAGCATGCCCGACCGGGAAATGCCGGCGGCGCTGGCCACGATCGATCAACTGGCCGCGGCGCTCGCCGCCGGGCGGCGTCCTGGCGTGGCGCGGCTGCGTGATGCGCTCGGGCGTGTGCGCACCGGATCCGCCTCGCGTCCTGAAACGTGGACGCGGCTCACACTCGTCGACGCAGGCCTGCCCGAACCTACGCTTGACCACGACGCCTTCGACGGCAACGGCGAGTTTCTCGGTCGAGTCGACATGGCTTACCCGCGGTGGCGGATCGCTGTCGAATATGAAGGTGAGCACCACAGCACCGGCGCGCAGTGGGAGCGTGACGTCGAGCGGTATGCGCGCCTCGAAGCCGCAGGCTGGCGCGTCATCCGGGTGACGCGCACGATGCTCTTTCAGCATCCGCAGACGCTGGTGCAGCGGGTGCGCGGCGCGATCGCCGACCGCACGCGCTGACCGGGCCCGGAGCGGGACGGCGGGCTGCACCGCCCGGTTCTTGAGTCGTCGCATATGCACGGTTGGCGGTTGGCGGCCTCAGGGGGTGTGAGTTCCTGGTTCTTCAGTCGTCACAAATGCAGGGTCGGGGTCAGCAGAACCCGTCATATGCGACGACCGAAGTGGGGGCGCGATTCTTGAGTCGTCGCGTATGCACGGTTGGCGGCACTGCAGGTCGCCATTTGTGACGACTGAAGAGTTCGGATGCCGCGACCGGCGAAGTCGGTTCGTGTGGCCGCTGGTATCCGGGTCGCGGGAGTCCATAGCGTGCCAGTACGTGCGGGGCACTCAGTTCATGCCGACGCTGCTGTTCGGCGCGTTACCGACTGGCGCGTCGTCTGCCGCTGTCGTCCCGAGCCGCACCGTCCCGAGCCGCACCGCCGGCGTCCGCGGCGTCCGCCGCGTCCGCCGCCGCATCGGCGCTGCCGCGCTGGCGGCCGAGGGCGGTCGTGACCACACGGCCCATGCCCTCGTCGGCGGGAGGCAGCGTCGCGACCGGTGCCCGCGTCGCGTCGCCGAATGCCGAAGTCAGGATGTCGCGCACGCTGTCGAATCGGCGCGCCCAGATCAGCAGGTCGACCAGCCGCATCGGCTCGTCGCCGTGCTGCATGCTCGAGACGCGCTCCAGCGTCAGGTCGGGCGAGGTCACCTGCAGCGTCGGCAGCAGCGAGGCGAGGTTCGTGCGCTCCATCAGCACCGCTTCGCGCACCGCGTTGGCGACCCAGTGCTGCAGGTTCGCCGCGATGAAGCGTGCGTCCGTCGGGTCGACGCCCGCAGCGGCGCGCATCGGCTTGCCCCAACGCCCGAACATGTCCGACCGGTCCACGAGGTCGCGCGGCGGCACGTCGCCGGTCGAGGCGGCAGGCTCATCGCGCATCGGATTGAAGACGAAGCCGGTCACGGGGCACTCCCTTCCGCGGATGCCGCGCCCCGGCATCCCTCTCGATGCTATGCGCCGCAGCACTCACTCGGATCGAACGAGCAGTTCGCCCACCTCGCAGTCCAGCACCCGGCAGATCGCCGACAGGGTCGAATAGCGGATCGCCCGGGCCCGGTCGTTCTTGAGCACCGACAGGTTCACCACCGAGACGCCGACCAGCTCCGACAGTCGGGTCAGCGTCATGCCTCGCTCGGCGAGCAGCTCATCGAGCCGGCAGTGGATGCCGGTGGCCTCGTCCTCGGGGGGTGTCATACCAGCCCCTCGGTGTCGTGCTGCAGCCGATTGCCGATGCGCAGCACGGCGGCCAGCGCCACGAAGCCGAACGCCGCGCCGATCGGCCACAGCGGGATCGTCACCGTCATCGCCGCCTGCGGGAGGAACGCGGTCGGATCCCACTGCGCCGGCGCCCCGCGATCGATACGCCGTTCAGGCTCAGGAGCTGGTTGGAGACCAGGGATCCGGCGAACTCGGACAATGCCTGGGCCAGCACGCCGCCGATCAGCACAACGAACGCCGTGACCAGGGCCATGCGCGCCACGACCGGTGCGAACGCGCGGCCGCGGATGAGCTGGAAGCAGGCGATCGCGATCAGGACTGCGATCGCGGCGGGTACCAGCACGCCGAGCGTCTGCCCGATCGCCCACAGCGCCCGGGCGCCCTCGCTCACGTTCTCAACCGCGAGGTCGGCCGAGGTGAATCCGCCGTCGATGCGTGCCGGCATGCCGGCGGCCGTCGTCAGCGTCATGCCGTCGGGCAGCTGGGGCCAGAACTGCCGCACCGGGACCGTCATCTGCAGCTGGGCGGCCGTCAACAGCTCGACCAGAGTCAGGCCCGCACCCAGCAGCGAGATGGCGGCGAAGAGGGTCGCTGCGGTGAGGGTCGCGGCGATGTCCAGGTCGATCCCGGCGCGCCGCCATCGGCGGATGATGAAGAAGACGACCAGGGCGAGGACGAGCCCCGCGGCCAGCAGCACCAGCAGGTGCATCCACGAGAACGAGATCATCAGGTCTACTATCGATAATCGTTGTTATCGAGAAACGATATGGATGTCTCGGTTCGTTGTCAAGCGGGCGCTATGCCGACGGCGAACACCGGCAACGGGCATCCCCCCTCTGGCTACGCTCGTTGTTAGGCGCCGTCACCCGCGCGCCCGGAGGAGCCAGAGATGTTCGAAAGATTCACCGACCGTGCCCGTCGTGTGGTCGTCCTCGCCCAGGAAGAGGCGAAGATGCTCAACCACAATTACATCGGTACCGAGCACATTCTGCTCGGCCTGATCCACGAGGGTGAGGGTGTCGCCGCCAAGGCGCTGGAGTCCCTGGGCATCTCGCTGGACGCCGTGCGCGAGCAGGTGCAGGACATCATCGGGCAGGGCCAGCAGCAGCCGACCGGGCACATCCCGTTCACGCCGCGCGCCAAGAAGGTGCTCGAGCTGAGCCTGCGCGAGGCGCTGCAGCTGGGCCACAACTACATCGGCACCGAGCACATCCTGCTCGGCCTGATCCGCGAGGGCGAGGGCGTCGCCGCCCAGGTGCTGGTCAAGCTCGGCGCCGACTTGAACAAGGTGCGCCAGCAGGTCATCCAGCTGCTCTCGGGCTACCAGGGCAAGGAGCCGGCTGCGGTCTCCGGCGCCGCGCACGAGACCGGCGGCTCCGCGCAGGGCGGGTCGCAGGTGCTCGACCAGTTCGGGCGCAACCTCACCCAGGCCGCCCGCGAGGGCAAACTCGACCCGGTCATCGGCCGGGAGAAAGAGATAGAGCGGGTCATGCAGATCCTGTCCCGCCGCTCCAAGAACAACCCCGTCCTGATCGGCGAGCCCGGCGTAGGCAAGACCGCGGTCGTCGAAGGGCTCGCGCAGGCCATCGTCAAGGGCGATGTGCCCGAGACGCTGAAGGACAAGCAGCTGTACTCCCTCGACCTCGGGTCGCTGATCGCCGGGTCCCGCTACCGCGGCGACTTCGAAGAGCGCCTGAAGAAGGTCACGAAGGAGATCCGCACGCGCGGTGACATCATCGTCTTCATCGACGAGATCCACACGCTGGTCGGCGCGGGCGCGGCCGAAGGCGCCATCGATGCGGCATCCATCCTGAAGCCGCTGCTGGCCCGCGGCGAGCTGCAGACCATCGGCGCCACGACGCTGGACGAGTACCGCAAGCACTTCGAGAAGGATGCCGCGCTGGAGCGCCGCTTCCAGCCGATCCAGGTCGCCGAGCCGACGCTGCCGCACACGATCAACATCCTGAAGGGGCTGCGCGACCGCTACGAGGCCCACCACAAAGTGCAGATCACCGACGGTGCGCTGGTCGCCGCCGCGAACCTGTCGGACCGGTACGTCTCGGATCGCTTCCTGCCCGACAAGGCCATCGACCTGATCGACGAGGCCGGTGCCCGACTGCGCCTGTCGATCCTGTCCAGCCCGCCGGAGCTGCGCGAGCTGGACGACAAGATCGCCGATGTGCGCACGCACAAGGAGCACGCATCCGAGGAGCAGGACTTCGAGAAGGCCGCGTCGCTGCGCGACGAGGAGAAGTCGCTGCTTGCTGAGCGGCTGCGGCTGGAGAAGCAGTGGCGCAGCGGGGATGTCGCCACCTCGGCCGTGGTCGACGAGGGCTTGATCGCCGAGGTGCTCGCCCAGGCCACCGGCATCCCGGTGTTCAAGCTCACCGAGGAGGAGTCCAGCCGGCTGGTCTTCATGGAGAAGGCGCTGCACGAGCGCGTCGTCGGCCAGGAAGAGGCGATCGCGGCGCTGGCGCGCACGATCCGCCGTCAGCGTGCCGGCCTGAAGGACCCGAAGCGGCCCAGCGGCTCGTTCATCTTCGCCGGGCCCACCGGCGTCGGCAAGACCGAGCTGGCCAAGGCGCTGGCCGAGTTCCTGTTCGACGACGAGGGCGCGCTGATCGCACTGGACATGAGCGAGTTCGGCGAGAAGCACACCGTCTCGCGGCTGTTCGGCGCCCCTCCCGGGTTCGTCGGATTCGAAGAGGGCGGGCAGCTGACCGAGAAGGTGCGGCGCAAGCCGTTCTCGGTGGTGCTGTTCGACGAGATCGAGAAGGCCCACCCCGACATCTTCAACTCGCTGCTGCAGATCCTCGAAGAGGGTCGGCTCACGGACGGTCAGGGCCGTCTGGTCGACTTCAAGAACACCGTCATCATCATGACGACCAACCTCGGCAGCTCGGCGATCGCCGGCGGTCCAGTCGGGTTCCAGGTCGAGGGCGACACGACGACCTCGTACGAGCGGATGAAGGGCAAGGTCGACGAAGAGCTCAAGCGGCACTTCAAGCCCGAGTTCCTCAACCGCGTCGACGACATCATCGTCTTCCCGCAGCTGAACAAGGACGAGCTGCGCAAGATCGTCGGCCTGTTCACCAAGCGCCTGAGCGAGCGGCTGCTGGATCGTGACATGACGATCGAGCTCAGCGACGCCGCGAAGGACAAGCTCATCGAGATCGGGTTCGATCCGACCCTGGGTGCGCGCCCGCTGCGCCGTGCCATGCAGCGCGAGGTCGAAGACCAGCTCAGCGAGCGGATCCTGCACGGCGAGCTCAACGCCGGCGACCACGTGAAGGTGGATGCCGTGGACGGCAAGCTCACGTTCGAGCACGGCCCACGCGGCGAGAAGGTGGCGATCGGCGTCGGCGCCCCCGAGCAGATCGCGGCCACGCCCGACATCATCGCCGGCGCGTAGCCGATCATACGAAGGGAGCGGATGCCTGCGGGCATCCGCTCCCTTCGTGTTCGGGCCGTTCGCGGCGACTGTGTGCTCAGGCCGGTGCTGCGCGCGCGAAGGCCAGGTCGATGTCGAGCGCGCTGGTGTCGATGCGGAACCGCTCCTCGAGCACCTCGCGCAGCTGTGCGGCATCCGCCAGGATGCGATGCTGCGAGTCCTGCCCCGGGGTGTGCGTCGTGAACCGCCGTCCGGCCAGGGCGTACCGGTGGTCCGCGGTCGCCCGCGCGGCCATCAGCGACGTGACGAACCGCGAGAGCGGCGACGTCGACAGGTACCAGTTCGAGGCCTCGTAGTCCGTCGGCAGCTGCTCCTGCAGGTCGAAGCGGTACAGCGGATGCCACTGCCCGCCCACCAGCGCCTGCAGCGTGTACTCCCCGGCGTCGGCGATGAGCCGGAACGGCTCCAGCGGCGACTGCTGGGTGACGTCGGGGCGAAAAGCCAGGCTCGCGGTCAGCACCATTCCGCCGAACCCGACGTCGGCCACGCGCTGCCCGCCGTCGGCGGTGACCAGCAGCAGCATGTGGCTGCGCGGGTTGACGGTGCCCGGGGCCGCTCCCCACAGTACGCGCGCGAAGAGGCCGTGAACGGTGAACCCGATCTGCTGCAGCGCCGCTCGCAGCAGGAGGTCGTGCTCGTAGCAGTAGCCGCCGCGTCCGCCGTCGACGAGCTTGCGCTGCAGCGACGGCAGGTCCAGCCGGTTGGGCACGCCGAGGAACGGGTCGAGGTTCTCGAACGGGATCGCGTTCGCGTGGCGCGCGATGATCTCATCCAGCACCGCCGCCGTCGGGCTCAGGTCCCCCGCGTACCCGATGCGTTCCAGGTAGCGGGGCAGATCCAGCCCCGCCGTCTCCGGGTGGGTCATCGTGTGGGTCATCGTGGGTCGAGCCTAGTGCGAGCCGTCGCGGCGCGCAGGCCGGGGCAGCGGGCGGCCGTAGGCTGGTCGGGTGAGCGAGATCGTCATCCGCCCGGCGCGCACGTCGGATGTCCGTGCCATCGACAGGCTGCTGGAGCCGCTGGTGGCCCGGCGCATTCTGCTCGGCAAAGAACTCGTCGGGCTCTATGAGGCAGTGCAGGAGTTCGTCATCGCCGAGGCCGACGGCGAGGTGCTGGGCTGCGGCGCGCTGCACGTGATGTGGCAGGACATCGGCGAGGTGCGCACGCTGCTGGTGCGCGAGGATCGACTTCATGAGGGCATCGGCGGCAGGATCGTCGAGGTGCTCGAGGCACGCGCGATCGAGCTGGGTCTGAAGCGGCTGTTCTGCCTGACCTTCGAGACATCCTTCTTCACCAGGCACGGCTTCGCGCCGATCGGCGAGCACGTCGTCGCGCCGGATGTGTATGCGCAGCTGCTGCGCAGTCCAGACGCCGGTGTCGCCGAGTTCCTCGACCTCGCCCACGTCAAGCCCAACACGCTCGGCAACACGCGGATGCTCAAGCGGCTGTGACCGGGCGCGCCCTGCCGCTGCGAAACCCGGTGCGGCTTAGCCTCGTTGTGTGAGCACACCCCGACGCCGACATTCGCCCGCCGTCTACCGCCGGCGACGACTGGGGCTGCTGCTGGTCGCCGCCATCGTGGCCGCGGGTGTGTGGCTGCTGATCGCCCAGCCGTGGATCGGCCACGGCGAGCCCGAGCCGGCCGCCGCGCAGCAGCCCGCAGCGCCGGTGATCCCGGCGGTCGTGGCATCCACCGCACCGACCGGCCCCGCCGCGCCGACGCCCGGTGCCACCGACGCGGCCACGCCAGGTGCGACGACGCCCGCAACGCCGGGCGCGACGACGCCCGCGACACCGGGGGCGATGCCCGATCCAGCGGCATCCGCACCGCCGTGCTCGACCAACGACGTCGTGGTCAAGGCCGTCACCGACAAGACCAGCTATGCGAGCGGCCAGGACCCGAAGCTGTCGATCGAGCTGACCAACACCGGGGCGAACGCGTGCACGCTGAACGTTGGCACCGCCGCGCAGTCGTTCACGATCACCAGCGGCACCGACACGTGGTGGCGGTCGACCGACTGCCAGAGCGAGCCGAGCGACATGGTGGTGCTGCTGAATGCGGGGCAGAAGGTCTCCAGCGCGCAGCCGATCGTCTGGGACCGCACCCGGTCGTCGGTGGCGACCTGCCAGGCGAAGAACCGGCCTCAGGCTGCCGGCGGCGGAGCGAGCTATCATCTGTCGGTCTCGATCGGGGGGGTCCAGTCGATCGACGACGTCATCTTCCAGCTGTACTGAGCGGGTGCCGCGGGTCTTGTCCCCCAAAAAGGGGACAGCGCGTGAGGTGGGTGAGCGCGTATTCTTCCGATATACGTTACGCGCTGGCGTGGTGAAGTCGTCCCCAGCGGCAAGCAGGTTCGTCCCCAGCGAACCCAACCACGTGTGTGACGTCGCGGGCCCTCTCGAGTCGCTCAGTCCCCAATGAGCGACTCGAGAGGGTCCTTTTCGTTGCGGCTACGCTTGACCCGTGGCATCCCGGAAGAAGCGCGGCAAGAAGCAGCTGGACTTTCGCAACGTCCAGCTCGCCGACGCGTTGCAGACGCAGGACATGGCCGCCGTCGCCTTCGCGCTCCGGCACGGGCCCACCGTGGTGCCGCTGATGCGGCCGGGTGCGCGCGACGATCCGCGCGACTCGGGCGAGGTGTGGACGTACCGCGACCCGGAATCCGGCGAGATCGCGCTGCTGCTGTTCAGTGATGCCGTGCACAAGCCCGAGATGCTGCCGTCGTCGGTCGGGCTGCATTCGGCCGCGTGGCTGCGGGCGTTCCTGGGCGCACACGGGGACGAGATCACGACGGTCTTCTTCGACATCGCCGGCCCGCACCCGATGCAGGCCGCACCGGCAGACCTCATCGCCGCATTGGATGCCTGAGGTCGGACCCACGGCCGTCCGGGCGCTGCCGCCTGAGGCTCAGATGCCGGACGCGAGCCGCGCGGGGTTCGGCGTCACCCGGATGTCGGTGCCGTCCACGCTCACACGGTGGGACGCCACCGGCTCGGTGGGCGGGTCCGAGACGACCGAGCCGTCGCGCAGGCAGAATCGGCCCTGATGCACCGGGCACTCCACGGTGCCGTCGGAGACATATCCGTCCGAGAGCGGACCCTGCATGTGCGAGCAGCTGTTGTCGAGCGCGAAGTACTCGCCGCGGTCGTTGAACACGGCGATGTCATCGACGGTGCCGGTGACCGATGCGTCGATCAGGATGCCCCAGCCGTCATCGATGTCGCCGATCTGCGCGACGACGACCCCCTCGTCACTCGCGTCGCCTGCCATGGTGCCATCGTAACCGGACTGCGTCCCGCCCGACCCGGGCCGGTCTTGGTCGCGTCGTCCGCGACCCATCACCGGAGTGCCGGGCTAACACCTATATGCCGCGCATATAGGTGTTACAGGGAATCGGTCGCTTCCGCTATAGGTTGCAGACGGTGATCATGGGTCCTACGCACAGTGCAGCGCATGACGTCACCGACGACGTCAGCACGAGGAGAGGTCTGAAATGAAGCAGCGAACGATTCTCGCGGTGGTTGTGGTGGCACTGCTCACATTGACGGGATGTTCAAGTCAAGGCGGCCAGGCGCCCGGCAGCGGTACCAGCGCCGACTCATCCTCCGGCGTGACCAAGGTCTCCATCGGCGGCGTGGTCACCACCAGCACGGTGCCGATCTCCCTGGGGCAGTCCGAGGGCATCTTCAAGAAGCACGGTCTCGACGTGACGATGGAACCCACCCAGAATTTCGCCGCGGCGGTCCCCTCCCTCATGAACGGCAAGCTCGATTTCGCGATCGCGGCGGTTCCGCCGTTCATCATCGCCCTCCAACAGCGCATGCCGCTGGTGGCGGTTGCTGGCACGAGTGCGACCGTGGCGGACTCGACCCAGGAAGGCAACCAGGTCGTGGTGCGCCGCGGCAGCGGGATCAAGACGCTCGCCGAGCTGGAGGGCAAGAAGGTCGCCACCAATCAGGTCGGCTCCGGACCGTATGTCGGCGTTCTGGCGACGTACCTGCGGTCAGGGGGCGCGCCGGACGGCATCGAATGGGTGTCGATGCCGATGAACGAGCAGGTTGCCGGCCTCGAGTCCGGTTCGATCGACGCTGCGGTTCTGGCCGAGCCGTATACCGGCATGGCGCTGGCTGACGGGAACGTTCCTCTCGCCTCTGCGTACCGGGACCCACAGCACCCGATTCTGAATGCCGGTGATCCGTATGTGGTCGTGCTGACGTCCAAGAGCTACGCCGAGAAGAACCCGAAGATCGTCGCTGCGATGCGTGATGCACTCGACGAAGCCAACGCATTCGCCGCAGACCACCACGACAAGGTCGTCGACGTGCTGGTGTCCGAGACCGGAATGGATGCAAAGGTCGCAGCGACCATCAAGATTCCCGGGTTCGTCGGCAAGCTCACCGGCGCCGAACTTCAGCGGCTGGCCGACGCGATGCTCGAAGTCGGGCTGCTGAAAAAGAAGTTCGATGGCGCTGCGGCGGTGTGGCAGCCAGCTGGTTGACGATGCACCACTCACGTCGATTCCGAGAGGTTGCTCGCAGCACGTGCAGCCTCCCGGAATCGGCGCACCACGGGGAGCTCGACATCCTCTGAACGCGCGACGCTGTAGACCTCCAGCGGGTCCGGGCCATCGACCAGTCGCCGGAAGGCGACGCGATCGGGGTGGATCAGGCTGCAGAAGCCGAGCGGGACGACCGCCACGACGAGACCTGCGGTCACCAGCGGCAATGCCTCGAGCATGCTCGGCACGTCCCGCACGCGGGGTGGTGCCAGGCCCGCGCGATCAAACGCGATCATCAGCGAGGCGCGGACCCCGTGGCGCATCGAGCGGAACGGAATCGCGAACTCCCGGGTGGCGACGTCGCGCAGTGAGATCGTGGGCGGCAGGTTGTTCTCGTCGGGTGGCAGCGCAATGACCATCTCGACGTGTTCGAGGGTCTCCACGTCGAGTTCCGGGTGGTAGAGCGTGCGCAGGTCCTCGGCGGCCGCCGTCGCCAGCAGGCCGACGTCGAGGCGCCGCGCTCGGACGGCGTCGATGATCGCCAGCGGATCGGCCTGCTGATAGTGCACGTCGACCTCCGCGCCGGCTGTGGCGAGATGTCCGAGCACGGCGGGAAGGTGCGAACTGGTCAGGGCTGGGCTGCAGCCGATTTCTATCGTCCCCGTGAGGCCGTGTTCCAGCGCGGTCATCCGGCGCCGGATCTCCCGCTCCTCAGCCAGGATGCGTTCCGCGTACCGCAGGAACTCCCGCCCGGTGGTGGTCGGCGAGACGCCACGTGGGCTCCGGATCAGCAGCCGTGTCCCGATCTCCTGCTCGAGCTGTGCGATCGCTGCGCTGAGAGGAGGTTGAGTCATGTACAGCTCGGTGGCCGCTCGTGAGAAGGACCCGGCCTGCGTGATCGCGACGAAGTACCTCAGCTGGCGCATCTCCATACACTCAATGTATAGCGGATAGTGGCAAACGCCCCTTGCCGCAATAGTGCGGGATCGACCAGATTGGTTGACATCGTGATTCCACCAGCAACGGAGCAGGGGCATGAGCATCACAGCCGACGTCTCGACATCGCCGCAACGATCGCGCCGCAGTCGTGCCTCAGCACCACTGAGCAGTGGCGTCGAGGCAACGCTCAGCGTGGTCGGTGTGGTCGGACTGATCGCACTCTGGCAGATCGTCAGCATGACCGGTGCCGTGTCTGCGCGCATCCTCTCGTCGCCGTGGGACGTCGCCACTGCCGGCGGCCGGTTGCTCATGACAGGGGAGTTCTGGATGGCCACATGGGCGACAGTCTGGATCACGGTGCTGGGCATCATCGTCGTCATGCTGATCGCGGTTCCTCTGGCCATCGCAATCCATCGCAGTCAGTTCGTCGACGAGTCGACATGGTTCGTCATCGAGTTCCTCAAACCCATTCCTGGCGTCGCGTTGATTCCGCTGACGCTGCTGCTGTGGGGCCCCGGCGACGGCGTGAAGCTCTTCCTGATCGTATTCGGCGCCCTGTGGCCCATCCTCACACAGCTGGTCTACGGCCTGCGTGAGACGTCGGGGATCGCGTTGGACATGACCCGCGTCTACCGATTCAGCCCCGCCCAGCGGTTGCGTTGGCTGACGATCCCGAGCATGATGCCGTTCACGCTGACCGGGCTGCGCATCTCGGTGACGATCGCTTTGATCATCACGGTGGTCACGGAGTACATCGCCGGCATCCCCGGCTTGGGCACAATGCTCGCCGTGGCGCAGCTGAACGGCGTCACCGATCAGGCATACGCGTTGCTGCTGTTCGCGGGCCTGCTCGGCCTGGCATTCAGCGGCGCCGTCGCCTCATTGTCGCGGCCACTGCTGTTCTGGCACGCATCGCAACGTGAGCGTCGGGGGGCATGATGCATCGGTCCAAGGTACGCGGCTGGCGCCTGGTCATAATGCGCGCCTGGCTTCCCATCGTCTTGGTATCGGCCTGGTGGATCGCCAGCAGTGGCAGCGAGGCCCTCTACTTCCCACCGTTGCAGGACATTGTGACGAGCCTCGTCGACGACTGGATACTCGGCCCTCGTTGGCGTACCGATCTGCTGCCCACGCTCGCGAACCTCGGGCTGGGCTTCGGTATCTCGGTCGTGCTCGGCACGGTGCTCGGCCTGATTCTCGGGCAGTGGGCAGTGGGGCGCGCGCTGCTGGCGCCGATTCTCACGTTCTTCCGCTCACTGCCCTCACCGGCCCTGATCCCCATCGTCCTCGGAATATTCGGCATCGGTTCCTCGATGAATGTCGCGCTGATCGTACTGGGGGCTCTGTGGCCGACACTGCTGAACGCCATCGATGGCGTGCGCAGCGTCGACACCCAGGCGCGTGAGATGGTCCGTTCGTACCGGCTGAGCAGGTGGCAGGCCATCCGGTACGTGATCCTCCCCAACGCCGGCCCGCAGCTGTTCGCCGGATACCGCATCAGTCTGCAGATCGCGATCATCCTGATCGTCGTGTCCGAGATGGTCGGCGCCACCCGCGGACTCGGGTATTTCGTCATCGAGTCGCAGCAGCTGTTCATGGTCACGCAGACCTGGGTGGGCACGATCCTGCTGGGCATCGTCGGCTATGTGCTGATCCTGATCTTCGTGCAGTTCGAGAAGCGCATCCTGCGCTGGCAGCTTCAGATGCGGGCAGCGACGGGAGCGTCATGATCGAGGTAGGAACGGAACCGATGGAAACGAACACTGCGAACGACCACATCCTGGAACTGCGCCAGCTCGGCAAGGTCTATCACACCGGATCGGCGTCTGCGACGATTCTCGCCGGTATCGATTTCGCCGTCGATCAGGGCGAGTTCGTCTGCGTGGTCGGACCGTCCGGCGCAGGCAAGACCACGCTGCTCAAGTGCATCGCGGGCCTGACCGAGTCCACAAGCGGCCAGACGCTGTTCGAAGGACGACCCGTGACCGGTCCGCCCCGCAAATTGGCCGTGATCTTCCAGGACTACTCCCGCAGCCTGCTCCCGTGGATGTCTGTGGCGAAGAACATCTCGCTGCCGCTGCGGAAGGCGCGATTCCCTGCCGCGGACCGGGCGAGGGTCATCGCGGAGGCGTTGGCGGACGTCGGTCTGGAAGGCAGGGGCAAGCTCTATCCATGGGAGATGTCCGGGGGGATGCAGCAGCGTGCGGCGATCGCACGAGGCCTGGCCTATCAGCCTGATGTGCTGCTCATGGACGAGCCCTTCGCCGCCGTCGATGCGCAGACGCGGATCGAGCTGGAAGACCTGGTCCTGAGCATGAACCGCCGGTGGGGGATGACCGTGGTGTTCGTCACCCATGACATCGACGAGGCGGTGTATCTGGGCGATCGCGTGATCGTGCTCTCCGGAGCTCCGGCGAAGGTGGCGCGGGATGTCGTCATCGACCTGCCCCGGGAACGCGATCAGCTCGGCACGAAGAGCCTGCCCCGGTACAGCGAGCTGCGTGCTGAGATCTTCGAACTGATCCAGGCGGCCAAGCGCCCGGTGACGCAGTCGCTGGGTGCGGTGCGGGCATGACCGGCTCCAAGCCGTCGGTGGTGACCCTGGGCACGGCGGGTGGGCCGGTCTGGTGGCCCGGGCAGCGGCCGCGGGCAGGCATATCGACAGCGGTCGTCGTCGGCGATCGCACCTACATCGTCGATGCGGGAACCGGTGTCGGGCGTCAGTTGGTTCAGGCGGGGCTGTCGATGTCGAGCGTGCATGGCATCTTCCTCACGCACATGCATTCGGATCACACGGTCGACCTGGCGAGCTTGGCGATCTTCGGGATCATGCGGATGCCGGCCGATCCCACGCATACCGTCGATATCGTCGGGCCCGGTGATCGGGGCGTCTTGCCGGCGCCGACGGCCCGGGCCACGGCTGCGCTGTCCCCGGTGTTCGCCGATGAGCCCACCCCTGGCACAGCGCGCATGTTCGAGATGCTGATGCGGGCCTATGCGACCGACATCAACGACCGGCTCTTCGACTCGCTGCGGCCCACGCCGCTCGACTGGTTCCGTGCGCGAGACATCGTGGTGCCCGGTGATGCGGGCTTCCATGCGAACGACTGCCCCACACCGGACATGGAGCCCTTCCCCGTGTACGAGGACGATGTCGTCCGCGTCAGCGCCGTGCTCGTCAAGCACGCCCCGATGACTCCCGCATTCGGGTATCGCTTCGACGCTGAAGGCGGTTCGGTGGTGATCTCCGGCGACACCGCCCGCAGCGACAATGTCGCCCGGCTCGCTGCGGGGGCCGACCTCCTGCTGCACGAAGCCGTCGATTTCGGTTGGGTCGAGCGGCGCTACCAGGAGCAGCGGGATCTGTCGGCGAAGGCGACGCGTGACCACCATTACGCAGCGCACACCTCGCCGCGCGAAGCGATAGAACTGGCCAATGACGCGGGGGTGCGCCAGCTGGCGCTGCACCACCTGGCACCGGGGAACAGCCGTGCCGAGGTGTGGGACCGTGACCGGCACCTGTTCCGAGGCGACTTCCGCGTGCCGGCAGATCTGGATGTCATCGAGCTCGCACGATAGTGAGTATGTGGGCGGTGGGCTGCTCGCACGCCCGCTCACGGCTCACGCCGTCAGATCTGCTCCAGCCCGTGCTGGCCCCGCGCTGCCGCGACCTCGGCGCGCCAGGAACCTCTCGGCCTCGTCGATGAACCAGACCATCGCTTCGGGATTGGCCACCGATCCCATATTGACCGCGTCGGCCGCGGGCCGGCCGGCGAACAGGCGCTTGATCGGAACCTCGAGCTTCTTGTGCGCATGCGTGATCGGAATCGCGGGGGCGACGACGATGACGTCCGGGACGTGCCGGGGGCTCGTGCGGCGGCGGATCTCGCTCGCGATCGTGCGGCGCAGACCCTCGTCGAGCATCGCGCCCTCGGCGAGCTGCACGAACAGGGGCATGTGATAGCCCCCGCCGGGAAGTTCCACGCCGATCACGAGGGCGTCGACGACCTCCGGCACGTCGCGAAGTGCCGCGTAGATGTCGGCGGGCCCGATCCGCACGCCTTGGCGATTCAGGGTCGCATCCGATCTGCCGTGCACGGTGAACTCGCCGTCGGCGGTCTCGGTGATCCAGTCGCCCTGGGTCCACACGCCGCGGAACTTCTCGAAGTAGGCGGACTGGTATCGCCGCCCGTCCGGGTCGTTCCAGAAGGACACCGGCATCGAGGGTATCGGCCTGCGGACGACGAGGTCGCCGACATCGCCGATGACGCGGTTCCCACCCTCGTCCCATGCCTGGACGGCGACACCCAGCAGCGGCCCCTGCAGCAGGCCGGCATGGACGGGTTCCAGCGGGTTGGAGCCGATGAAGCCGCCGCAGATGTCGGTGCCGCCGGTGTCGGAGCCGAGGTGCACGCGCTCCTTGACAGCATGGTGCACCCACTCCCAGGTGCTCACCGGCAGGGGCGACCCGGTGGAGAGGATGGCCCGCAGCGCGCCGAGGTCGAGCTGCTCGCCGGGACGGACGTCGGCCTTCTCGGCCAGCTGCAGGTAGGCGGCGCCGGTGGCGAACATCGTCGCCTTCGTCTGCGCCAGATTGCGGAACTGCCGGTCCGGTCCGCCGTGCGTGGGAGAACCGGCATAGGTGACCACGGCGGCGCCGGCGGCAAGGTTCATGACCAGCGTGTTCCAGACCATCCAGCTGGTGTTCGCGGCCACGTAGTAGAGGTCGTCCGCGCCCATGTCCTGGTGCAGCCCGGGCCCTTTGACGGCCTCGAGCAGGATGCCGCCGTGGCCGTGCACGATGCCCTTCGGGGCGCCGGTGGTCCCCGAGGAGAAGAGCACCCACAGCGGGTGCGCGAACGGCACCCGGTCGAAGGAGGGGGTGACCGGTTCGCCGACGATGCCGACGAAGGGTGCGCTCGGCACGCCGAGCGGCCCGGCCGCCTCGCCCACCACGGCGATGGCGGTGAGAGCGGGCAGGCCGGCCACGATCTGCTCGAGCCGGTCGCCGACGTCGAACGAGCGCCCGTTGTACGAATACGCGGATGCCGCGATCAGCACTCGCGGCTCGAGCTGCGCGAGCCGGCCGAGGGTCGCTTCGGCCGACAACTCGGGCGAGTTGATCGTCCAGATCGCGCCGATCGATGCCGTCGCGAGCATCCCGACGATAGCCTCGGGCATGTTCGGCAGCACGGCGGCGACGCGGTCGCCCGGCTGCACGTCGCGTGCGCGCAGCCATGCGGCGAGAGCGCCGACCATGCCCGCCAGCTGATCCCAGCTGTACCGGTGCTGCCGACCCTGTTCGTCGACGTCGACGATCGCGGTGGTGTCGCGTCGGTTCGCATCCCGTGCCGGCCGCAGCACGTTCTCGGCGAAGTTCAGGCTTACATGCGGGAACCACTGTGCACCGGGCATCACCTCGTCGACCAGCGCGGGTGACTCCCACCCGTCGCCGACCAGGTCGAAGTACTCGACGACCGACTCCCAGAACGTCGACAGCTCGTTGGTCGACCAGCGCCACGCGTCGCGATAGCCGTCCAGGTTCAGGTCGTGGCGGCGGTTCGCCCAGGCGATGAAGTCGGTCAGTCGTGCGGCCGCGCGATCCTGGTCGGTGGGCCGCCAAGTGACTTCGGGCGTCGCGTCAGCCGGCATCGAGCCGGCCGACCAGTTCGAGCCCGCGCTGCGCCCAGGCGATCTCGACTTTGGCACGTTCGACCAGGCCCTCATAGGCGAAGCGCTTGTAGGCGATGGCGCGCTCCCGCTCAGCCGGGGGAGTGTGCTCCAGACGCCGGTTGAGCATCGTGCTGGTCATCGTGTCGATCTGGTCGATCTGCCCCTGGAACTGGGCGAGCTCGCCCTCCCATTGCGCGATGTGCGCGTGCAGGAACGCCCGCGCTGCCGCCGGGGTGGAGTTCTCCAGGTAGGCGGCGCGCAGGTGGGCGGGGTCGCGCACCCGCTGATACTCCGCCGGTGCTTCCAGCCATGCCTTGTAGGCGGCTTCGCCGGCGTCGGTCATGTGATAGACCCGCCGGGTGCCGCGCTCGCCGCGGGCCTGGTCCTCGCCCTGGATGAGGCCCTCGGCCTCCATCTTGCGCAGCTGCGGGTAGATCTGCGAGTCGGGGGCGTGCCAGACGTGCCCGACCGACTGGGAGAACTGCTTCTGCAGGTCATAGCCGGACAGCGGCCCGACCCGCAGGATCGCCAGCAGAGCGAAGCGCAGACTCATTCGATTCCTTCCGCATCGGCGTGCCCGGAACTGGTGGGGGATGCCGCGCCGGCTGTCACCGGACCTGGTGGCATCCCGCGCGGAGGATCAACGGGCGGACGAGGGGTCGGTGGTGCCCCACCCCTCGTCCGCCAGATGTTCCTTCGCGATGGTGCCGGATCAGGACTCGGTGTAGCCGGTGCGCCATCCGCCGTGGTAGCCCTGGCGGGCGACCGTGGAGTACGGCACCGGGCTGACGACGGCCCGCACCGCCAGCTGCGCGTGCGGCTCGACGGTGGCCTTGGCGCTGTTGGGGTCCTCGCCCCACAGCACGTGCACCTCGGCGCCCTCGGGCACGTCCGGGTTCACGGTCGCCAGCGACAGCGCGCGGCGCTCGTTCGAGCTGTAGCCGGTGAACATCGAATAGCCGACGACGTTGCCATCGGCATCCACGACCGAGTCGTAGTTTGCCGAACCGTAGTTGGCCAGCGGCAGGTCGAAGAACTTGTAGCTGGGTCCCTCGACATCGAACAGCGATCCGTAGATCTTGGTCATGTCTTCGGGCTCCCATGCCAGCGTGATCTTGCGGCGCTGCGTGGCGGGGTCGATCTTCTCGAGCGCGTCGCGACCGATGAAGTCGTGGTCGAACTTCACGAACGAGCCGTACCCGAGCTCCCACGGGGTCAGGTAGTAGTCCTCGATGTTGTCCGAGACGAACGAGCCGGCCAGCGTTCCGGTCGCCTCGTAGCTGTCCACGCCGAGCCACTCGCGGTAGCCGCGCTCGGCCTCACCGGTGTAGATGGCCGGCAGCGGCGAGGGGATCCAGCCCGACTCCAGCGTGTTCGACGGGTATGCCCGCGAACCCACCGGCAACAGGCCGAACTCGGCACCGGCTGCCACGATGGCGTCGCGCACCTTGTCGTGGTCGGCGTACGGGCCCCACAGCTCCAGGCCCGGGGCACCGGCCATGCCGTGGCGCAGCGTGCGCACCTGCACGCCGTCGACGGCCATGTGCGACATCGTGAAGAAGCGCAGCTGCTCGAGCGGACCGCCGTTGAGCTTCTCGATGACCTGCCACGCCGCCGGACCCTGGATCTGGAAGCGGTAGTAGAGGCGCGAGACGGCGTGGCCGTACGGGCGCGACGACGAGCGCCGGTCGACGGTCAGCTCGAGGTTCTGGTAGCCGCCGGTCTCACCGTGGTACATCAGCCAGTTCGACACGGGCGCGCGGCCGACGTAGACGTACTCGTCTTGGGACTCGTGGAACAGGATGCCGTCGCCGACGACGTGGCCGGCAGCCGTGGTGGGCACATACTGCTTGGCGCGGTCGACCGGGAAGGTCGAGACCGAGTTGATCGCGGTGTCGCTGATCAGCTTGATCGCATCCGAGCCCTTCAGGAACACGTTGTCCATGTGGTGCGTCTGGTCGTAGAGCACGGCCGTGTCGCGCCATGCCTTCTGCTCCTTGATCCAGCTGGTGAAGTCCGCGGGGACCACCGGGTAGATGTAGGAGCCGATCTGCGAGTTGCGAAGCAGGTCGACCGGGTTGGTCTGGTCGATGAGCTGCTGCAGATTCTCTGCCATGGGGAACCTCTCTGTTCTTTCGTTTGGGTGGGTGTTCAGTTGAAGACGATGGTGTGGTTGCCGTGTCGGATGACGCGGTCTTGGGCGTGCCAGAGCACGCCGCGGGAGAGGACGTCGCGTTCCACGTCGGCGCCGCGGCG
>NZ_BAABAF010000014.1:0-33656 GCF_039537285.1 Microbacterium kribbense
AGAATGGCCGGATTCTTGTTGCTCAAACGGCCGGAAACCGGCCGCCGAGCCGGCAGGAAACCCCCGCCGAAACGGCCTACACGCAGTCGATCACAGACAACCACGCCCAGCGTTCCCGGCGCCGGAACGGGATGACCGCCAGCAGTCCGCCGAACAACCCGAGCCCTACCGAGGCGAGCCCATCGGCGCGGTACAGCAGGGCGTCGGCACCCCTCGGAGGGGCGATCGCGATGACGGCGCCGAAACCCAGAATGCCTACGCTCACGACCAGCAGGCACCACCATCCGACCCGCAGCAATACGCTCCGCCGACGCACGACCCCACCCTACAGCGGGTGCCGACCAGGGGTTCGTCCGAGCAACGGCGGACCTGGTCCGGCGAAGGGTTGATTGATTCGCCCTTGAAGCCCATCGCCGTCCCGGCAGAGAGGAACCGTGATGCGGTCGGCACCGCAGTGCGCAGACTGGACAGATACGACAACACCCAGGCAAAGAAATTCTCACCTGGGTTTTTCTGTCGACCTTGTTAACCTCTGTTCAAAGAATTCATCAACAGGGGCGGGAGCCGCGGATTTACACCGGATCCCCACCACGACCAGGGATTCTTCACAGACTCGAAAACCACCTGCGGCGCGGCACAAGTGGACGCATCTCAGCGACGACGCGCGCAGTGACGTGATCACGCGGTACGAAGCGGGTGAGACATCAACATCACTAGCCGACGAGTACCGCGTCGCTAAGTCCACCATCCTCGGCATCCTGCGAACCGACAACATCGTCGTTCGTCGCCAGCCTATGACGCCGGAACAGGTGAGTGAACAGCAAAGCTCTATGAGTCTGGGGTCTCGCTCTCGCAGGTTGCCGAACGACTGAAGGTGAATCAGGAGACGATGCGAGTGGCACTTCTCAAGACCGGCTTGAAATTACGGTCACCGGCAGGCTCAAAGGAGCGTTGGACGGTGCGCAGCCACGACGGGACGTAGCTATGCGAAAAGCCCACTGCGACGCCGCTACCGTGGTAGAGGTTGACTGAATATAACCGTCCGCTCATACTCACCGATAGAACATGGACCCCACCAAAGAATCGCCACACCATAGCCCTACAGAGATTGCCGCCGACGACCATTTGAGGTCACAGTATGTTCGGCAGCTTTTGGGTGACCACAGCCGCCAGCAGCTGTCACCTGAGGATGCTGCGCCTCGTGTCCTGGTGCAGTTCTGGGACGACGCGGATAACGTCCCAAGCGACGTGCGGGCATGTATGGAGACTTGGGCGCCAATGAAGGTACTCGGATTCACACGCCTTCTGTTCGACGACAGCTCAGCTAGACGGTTTATCAACAAGCACCTCGACACCAGTCACGTGGCTGCGTTCGATGCCTGCACTCATCCAGCGATGCGTGCAGACTATTTCCGGCTCTGCTACGTCTTACGTCAGGGTGGCGTGTATGTCGACGCTGACGACGAGTACCAGGGCGGGGACTTTGAAGCGCTCGTTCATGACGGCCGCCTGCGCGTGCAGGCTCTCTGCTACGACATTGCCTCCGATGGGATGGTTGACGTTGCCTCCGCGATCACCGATGAAGCATATGACGGCCGGATCTTCTACGTTAACAACAACCCGTTGATCGCCGGCCCGGCAAATCCGGTTATCGCCTTGGCATTGGCAAACGCAACCGAGGCACTGACCAGACGGCCGCAGGGTGCGCGGGGTATCCAGTCGCTTACCGGTCCCGGCAATCTCACCACAGCACTCGTTCAGTATGCCGCGGAGATTGATGTCCTCGGCGGTGCATACGACTTCGAAGTGCTTATGAACTGGGATGATTTTGCGGTCAGTAAGTGGCCGCTCGCATACCGGGATGACGAACGCAACTGGAGGAACTGGGTTCGCGGCGAGACTATCCCGCGGAGCGAGAAGGAAGAGCGATCGTGAATAAGCTCGAATTCGCCAACTTCAAGCAAACTGCGATTCATCACGCGCGACTACGACTACGGCTGCTCGACGCCAGGCGTAGAGCAGTCACGTTCTCTCACCAACCTGATAAGGACGCGCTACAGCGCATCTACGTGATTAACCTGGACCGGCGCCCTGACAGATGGCGGCGAGTACGGCGAGAGCTCGACCGCTTTCGCGATCGGAACGGAGAACGACTGTCGTCACTTGTCCGTCGGTTCTCAGCCGTAGATGCACGGTATATGGAAGCGGGTCCAGATCTGTCTGTGCTGATTCCGACATTTACACTGGCGGATCAGCTGACTGTCGATCCTAATCCGCTACTGCGGATCGATGCCGAGGCCCGTGCTCGCGAAATTCAGATGACCAAGCAGGAGATCGCGGTCGCACTCTCTCACATCGAGGTCTGGAGGCTCATTGCTGACGGGGACGTGCCGAGCGCGCTCGTGCTAGAGGACGACGTCTTCATGGGTTACGGATTCGCTGGCGCTCTCGAGCGGACCTGGCGATCGCTTGACCACTCCCAAAACGGAGAAGGTTTCGACCTGCTCTATCTCGCTTTCAACGAAGTTGGCGATGTGGCTCCGGTTGCGCCAGGTAAGAGCTTACGTCATCTGGATAGCCCCGGCATATGGGAAGCATCTGGCTATGTAATTAGTCGCGATGGTGCACGGAAACTGCTTGATGCGCTCCCGGTCTTCGGGCCGATAGACCTATGGCTCAATCTGCAGTTCGAGCGTATGAACGCCTACGCCGCCTCGCGCCCGATTATCGAGCAGCGAATCGACGAACCGTCTACGAACTCATACTCAGTGCTGCCCGTTCTTTCTCAGGTTGGTGTAATCACGCGCGAGAAACCGCTACTCCCAACCGCCAAGCAACTGCCGGGCCCAGTGATTGCTGTCGGAGATATTGATACCGGTTTGACTGCGCTGGGTACAGCTCTCTCAATGATCGGTTACACTTGTCTAAGCGATCTTGACTGTCTGCCGACTGCAGAAATGGAGGCTCTTCTAGTAGGTCAGGGAGACCGGGCCTTTAACGCCTACGTAAACATCGGCTCGCTCGACGCTGATGCAATCGACCAGATTGCCGCAACCCATCCCGCCGCACGATTCATCGCAACGTCGGGACAGATCCCAACTCCTGCTGCCACACCGAACCAAGTGCTCCGGCTCACGCCAGACATAAAAGACAAGTGGGCCGCACTGGCCGAGCTCCTCGGTGTGGAGTACCCAGCGTTCCCATACCCGAGCACGCTCGACACTGGTATGCGAACACTGGGGAACACCGCTCCTTCGACGTTTCGCCACGCGAACACCAACCTTGCTTTTGATAGCGGTCCCTGGATATTGCCAGAAAAGCATCGATTGCCAGGTCGAGTAGTTCTGGAGGCAGATAGTCCTGATCCGCATGTTCCCGCGCCACCGCACATCATCTGGACAACCAACAGTCGCATCGATGAGCGAATATGGACGTTGCGTGATGACACTTTCCCGAGCAACATGGCGCTCTTCACGCCGAGTAACGTAACTCAAAATGACGACGAAGTTCGGCTGGAGCTACGTGCGGAGTCAGCGGTCGTGCGCGATCTCACATCCGGAGCTATCGCTAGCGTGGCCCCCTACCGCTACGGTCGGTTCCGCGCCGAGTTCCGTCCGTCAAAGGTTCGTGGTTTGGTTACGGGCATGTTCTTGCACCGAAATGGTCCGCGACAGGAGATTGATATTGAGTTCTTAGGCAAGGACACCACCAAAATGCTGGTCAATGTCTTCTACAATCCCGGACCAGAAGGGACCAAGCTTGAGTACGGCTACCGCGGGACACCGACCGTCATCGATATCGGCTTCGACGCCGCTGCAGACTTCCACAGCTACGAGATTGACTGGCAGCCAGAGGCCATTCGCTGGCTCGTAGACGGCGAAATCGTGTATGAACGAGCGATGTGGAATCCGACTCCTATTCCCGATCAGCCGCTCCAGTTCAACTTCAATCTCTGGCATTCACGTTCCAAGGAGTTCGCAGGTCGGCTTGACGCTAAGAAGCTTCCCTCTACAGCTGGCATCCGTGCTATCGAGATACGACCCGCACTGGGAACCGATGTCAGACCGCACGTCCGATTCTCTTCGGATGTAATGAACTGCTAGTTTACGTTACCTCCACGACTCTTCTTCAAATGAGTATTCGACGGTATGGGTGCCACTGACTATTGCGGTTGGGTGCCAGTCGATATTGTCGGTCGGTGCCGGCAGTAGCGCCGGTGAGCGCCAGCCCCGTAGAGCCGATGCTCACCAGCGTTGATCAGACCGCGGACAGGGCGACCTGCTCGCGCATGTTCATGTCACCGGTCGTGATCCAGATCGTGTTGTGAACGATGCGGTCCATGATCGCGTCCGCGTGGACGCCGCCGCCGAAGCGCTGGTGCCAGTCCTTTTTCGCGTATTGCCAGTCCTTTTTCGCGTATTGAGTGCAGAACACCGTCGATGTGGCGTCGTAACGTCGCTCGAGGAGTTCCAGCAGCATGGAGCGGACCTCGTCGTCGGTCTCGTCGAGGAGCCATTCATCGACCACGAGGAGCGTGAATGTAGCGAACTTCCGAAGCCATTTCTCTCTCCCTCCGGGCTTGTCGTGCGCGGCCGCCCAGGACTCCTCGAGATCGGGCATCCGGATGTAGTGCGCCCGGTAGCGGTGCTGGCAGGCCTGTCTCGCGAGCGCGGATCCGAGATATGACTTCCCTGACCCGGTGAATCCCTGGAACACGACGTTCTGCTGCCGGGCGATGAACGAACACGTCCCGAGCTGCGCGAGGGCCGCGCGGTCGAGTCCCCGTTGCTCGACCAGATCGACCCGACGCAGGTCCGCGTCGGGGTAACGCAGCCCTGCCCTGCGGATGAGACCTTCGACCTTCGAGTGCGTGAACGTGGCGTGAGCATCGTCAACGACGAGCTTGACGCGCTCTTCGAAGGCCATCCCGAGGGTGAGGGTGTCGTCCTGCGTCTCGAACGCGTCCAGCAGGCTCACCACGCCCATCTCGCGCAGTTTCCGTTTGGTTTCGCCATCCAGCCGGGTCATCGCGAACCTCCCGCGTAGTAGTCCGCGCCGCGAACGAAGCCGAAGCCCGGCGCACCCTGACTTGCTGGCTCGGGATCGGAGGGTTCGAACCTCGGCCTGCGCCGCGCCGGCGGGGCGTCCTGTCCAGTGTCGAGGATCGGCCGCAGGTGCGCATAACGCGGCGACCGGACCTCCGACGCCAACGCAACACCCGCCGCCGCTTCGACCCGGATCGCTGAGAAAAGGCGTGTGAGCCCCAACACGGCCAGTGCCGCGTCCAGTCCTTGCTCACCGACAGGGACCGACTCGAAGATCCTGTCCACGAGGACGGTGATGTTCTCTCCGATCCGTCCCGCCCATTCCCGCACTCGCGGCGCGTCCCACTCGCGGTAGCGGGGCCCGTCAGGCAAGTCGGCATCGTGCGTGCGATGATCATTGATCACGCCCGCCGGGGCGAGGAGATGACTGGTCAGCCTCGTATCACCATCGAACACCTCCACCATCGTCGCCGTCACCCGCAAGTCGACGCCGCGACCGACGTAGGCGTAAGGGACGGAGTAGAAGTTGCGCTCGAACACCACATGGCCGTCCTTGCGGACCCGGCGTCCGTATACCCACCGGCTGATCTCATAGGCGACTGCAGGCAGCGGACGCAGCAACACCTTCTCCTCTGCCTCGAACACCGCCAGGCGTGACCCTGCCCGTTTCTCGAACGGCATCGCGTTGTATTCATCCATCCGCTCATAGATCGCCTCGCGTAGCTCCGGCAGCGACGGGAACGAGCGATGCCGGAGCGCAGCGATGATTTGGGTGGCGATGTTGCCGACGGTGTTCTCGACGCTCGCCTTGTCTTTCGGCTTCCGGACCCTGCCCGGCAGCACCGCCGCAGAGTAGTGCGCGGCGAGCTCCCGATATGCCAGGTACGGCTGCGCCGCGTGGCTAGAACATGACTCGCCTTGAGACTCTCACCTTTGTCGACCATCGCGGCAGCTGCGGTTGTCATCGTAGGCCGTGGTCGGACGCTTGCGCGACATCGAATCAGGGGAGAATATGCACATGAGCAGCCCTAACGAGCGGTACGAGATCCTCGACGTGTTCGGTGCACCCACCGAACACGCAATCGTCGGACGTGGCCGCGATCTGACGACAGGGATCGAGTGCGCGGTCAAGATGCGCCGTGGCGCGGGGAACGTCGAGCGCAGGTTCACACGTGAGGTCGAAGCGATGAGGGCAGCCTCTGGCCCGAACGTTATGCCTGTGATCGACGTTGACCCGGATGGCGAGTGGTACACGATGCCAATCGCAAGCGGTGAACTCACCCCCGCCATCAAGGGCCTCTCCCTCAGCGACCGTGAGGAGCTCGCGCTCGCTGTCGTGCGCGCGGTGGCTCATGGGCTACGCAATTTCCATATGGAGGGTCGCGTCCATCGTGATCTGAAGCCGCAGAATATCCTATGGCTCGACGATAACAACGGTGCCCGATGGGTGGTGTCGGACTTCGGTGTTGCTCGTAACGCGCCAGGATCGACGACCGCAGAGCTCACTCGACAAGGCAACCTGGTCGGGACGGAGCGGTGGGCCGCTCCCGAGCAACATGCCGACGCCCACTCCGCAACCCCGCGAACAGACGTGTACAGCCTCGGTGCCATTGTGGGCTGGATCATGACCGGCGAACTCCCGACGCCCGTGTACGTGCCGCTGCCGTCCGAGAGATATCGCACAGTGGTCACACGCGCTACCCGCAGGGCCCCAGGGCAGCGATATCCGACCGTCGACGACATGCTCCAAGCAATTGAGCGTGAGCTCGAGGGCGGGAGCGGGCCGTTGAGCACTCAACTCGAGCGACTCCTCAATGACCCGCTCGATGTCAAGGCGTTCAACGATTTCGCTCTCGCACATCGGGGGAACGGTGCTCTGTTCCTTCCCGAACTTCGTCGTATCGAACGATCGACGGTGAACACTTGGTTCGATGCGGATCCGGAGGGGATGACGCAGTTCGCGGAGAGCATGTGTGATCTCCTGAAAGACGGTCAGGACGTAGGCGGGCTTCAACGAGAGGGACTCCGCCCTCCCTTATTGTGGCTTCTCGACGTGCTCCGCCACCTGGTGCGCCAACGAAGGCTTGACCTCGCAGAGTCATTGGCAAACGCGCTGTTCACTGCAGCGGAAGCCTGCGATCAATACCCGGTCGGCGACGCCATCGCGCGTTGGCTAAAGGCTTTGTCGCATGAATCTGCGGTGCAGGCCATGCTCAACGCGGTAGTTGCGTCATCCACGGAGAGCTATGTTCATTCCATCCTCGAAAATGACTGGAACGAACCCTCAAGCACGACGCTTCGTCGCTGGATGCTCTAGATCTCTCGGAGCGCGGGTGATCAGGGGTTGCATCGAGATCTCGTCCTATTGGCACGCTCAGGCATCAACCGGGTCGTCGACGACATTCTTGTACTCTTCAACTCGTGAGATGTACCCCCGTTTGCGTAACCTGACGATGTACCGGATCACACGGAATGCGAGCACGCAGAAGAGCGCCACGGCATAGAGCACAGCCGCGCCAAGTATGAGGGCGGATAGCAGAAGTGTGATGTTGCGAGGGTCTGCATCAGCGACCAGAAGCCTGCTTCCGGATCGGCCTGGCGCTGCTGCTCTATGAGCGCGAGGATGGACGGGATCGCCGGAATCGCTGCGAGAATTGCGACCGTCAACCCGAGCAGTGCGAACCCGTTCGCCGCGCGCGCGGCGCGTAGGCTCGCGCGCGTACTCGCCCTTTCACCGAGCATGCTCACGCCGTTGCGGACAACTTCGAGAATCTCGAAGGCACCCAGCGCAGTGACGACGTGGCGAGAGATGTCGCGTGCCGTTCCTGCGCGATGATGCGCGCCACGCACTTCCTTCTCCAGTTCCAACACTCTGTGGTAAGTGCGCAATATGTCTCGCTTGCCCGTCTGGAAGTCTGAGATCCACTGTTCCAGCCTGCGCAGCCGCACGTAGACAAGCCCGATTCG
Organism: Microbacterium kribbense; assembly: GCF_039537285.1. Classification (NCBI taxonomy): domain Bacteria; kingdom Bacillati; phylum Actinomycetota; class Actinomycetes; order Micrococcales; family Microbacteriaceae; genus Microbacterium; species Microbacterium kribbense. The sequence continues at coordinate 8,013 of NZ_BAABAF010000014.1, forward strand.
TTCGTACAGCAGGGTATGGTGGAGGTCCAGGATGCCGGCACGCCAGGCGCGCAAGTGAAGCAGCAGCACAGAGCCGCCGGTGGCGTGAATTCGCATGCCTGCGTGGGTGCTCAGGTTAGGACCGGGGTCCAGTGTGATTTGATCGCTGCCGCGCGGGACCTTGCGGATCGCGAGGTGCACGACGTCCCGGGCGTGGCTGTCGACCCAGTCTGTGCAGCATGCTCCTGCCTGGACCATAATCATCGGATAGGTCTAGAAGGGGCCGCCGACGAAAGCACCGATTCCCCGCAAGATTCGACCGACAAGAACTTCCAGCCAGTCGTAGAGCGACGCGGGTTCCTCATACTCGAAGACTCGGACCCTAACCCCTCGCTCTTGCTGCTCTGCCCACTCTCCCCCGGCCCATTTGGCGCCCCGCGACGCATACGGCTCGGGCACTCGCGACGAGTGGAACAGCGGTGATCCTGGGAAGGATGCGTCGATCGCATCTGCCGGCGTGCAACCTGGAGGTAGATGCATGCCGACGGTAATCTGCACAACACCCTCACGGTGCAGCATCAGCCGAGGCTCAAGAGTGATCGACCTTTCTTTGTCACCGATTCGGATAGTGTGCTGCGTCATGCGCAGGAACAACCGCACATAAGCATCGAGGTCCTCTTGTTCGCTCCAGAAGAGATCAGCCTCTATCTCTTTCTCCATGAGCGTGATCTTCTGTGCGTCCACGAGGATCTTCTCGACCTCGACACGCACAGTTTCGAGCGACGAGTTTTCCTCGTCCTCGTCCGGAACGTCGTTGCGCTTTACATTGAGCAATCGGAGGACTCGGAACGCAGTCACCGGATGCGAGACAACGCCCCTCACCAAGGACGGCAGCCCGTTCAGGTTGTCGGTCCATGTCTTGAGCTGTCGAAGGCGGGTCAGGTCTCGTTCAATCCTCTCCAAGGACGGAGGCAGTCGCGCTGACCTGTCCGATGGCCACGCTGCGCTCACTGCGAGTTCAGTATCAAGGAGTTGCTTCGCCGCCTTACCGAGATCAATGGGTTTCGAAGTCGGAACGGTATGGGCGAAGTAGACAACCGCCTCTCCAAGCACCGCTTGGTGGAGTTTCTTGGACCTTGCCGGTACGGGCACGGCGTCTGTTGGGAGGTTCAGCGCTCGTCGGATCCAGTTCAGCACTCGCGCTCCCCTCTGCTTGCTCGCGTTTGTCGTCGGCGCTCGATAACCTCCATTCCATGAGTCATCAGTCCCCGTCGGGTTGGTTTCCCGATCCCTTTGGTCGGCACGAGCATCGGTACTGGGATGGCCTCCGGTGGACGGAACATGTTGGTTCCTCCGGCCGTCAAATGGTCGACGCACCGGTGCCCTCACCGCCCCCGCAGTCGGCCGTCCAGCCGGTGGCCGTGGTCGCGAGTCCTCCCGTCGTTCCCGCTGTGCCCGTCGACAGGAGAGTGCAGAAGCAGGTTCGCAAGCTTGGTGTTGGTGACGCGACCCGTACAGGCGGAGGAACGCTCTTCACGGAGCAGGTGCTCGTTGTCAACCAGAAGGCGAAGCTTTTCGAGAGGAGGGCGGAATACGGGGTATTCGACCAGCACGGACGAAACCTGGGCGGTGTTCGAGAGCTTGGCGCGAGTATGTCGCGGCTAGCGGTTGGCCGGGAGAACGCAACCAAGCGTCTTCAGATCGTCGATGCCGAAGGGCGACCCCTTCTGATGCTGACGCGCCCCGCCACGATGCTGAAGTCCAACGTGACGATCATGCGCGAAGACGGATCGCTCGTAGGACACATCATTCAAGAGAGCCTGGGCGTCCTGGCTTCGCTGCTTGGCGGCAAGTTCAACGTCCGCTTTCGAATGGAAGCGGACGGTGTGACCCTTGGCGCGATCAACGCCGAAGACTGGCGAGCGTGGGACTTCAACCTCCAGGATCCGCACGGTTCCGAGATCGCCCGGATTACCAAGACCTGGGCTGGCTTCGGGAAGGAGAACTTCACAAAGGCCGACAACTACGTGCTCGAGATGCATCGGCCGCTGGAGGATCCGTTGCTCACACTGGTCGTTTCCGCCGCACTCGTCGTGGATACGGTCCTGAAGCAGGCCAGTGACGGGAGCCGAAGGATTCGCTAGATCTCAGCCTCGTCATCAGGCTGCTTGGGCTTCTGCCCCGGCATGCGCTTCACGACCTCGTGGGACAGCTTCTCGCTCGCTGACTTGGCGCCTTCAAACGTCTTCACGCTGAATCCGCGCACGGCATCGACACCGTCTTCTCCGGCTTCCAGCGCCTTGTCCTTCGCTTCACCCACTGCGACAACCCACCGCTTGGCTTCGATGGCGTCTCGAGCGGTGTCAATACCGATCCGCTCATTGAAGACGACCACGTCCGCGGCGACCTCATTGCTTGACCGCACGACGCCGCCGGCTTTGAAGGGATGCAGCAGCGCCTTCTGGTTTGCCGTACGTGCGGTCGCGTCCATGCGAGCGAGCAAGCTGTGTGTCGTGGTCGCGATCTGATCACGCCGCTTGCGTCGCGCGGCCTGGAGTCCGGCACGGTGTCGTTCGAGTTCGGCAGGCTGGGCGTCGAGCACGCGGTCAAGCTCGAGCACGGCAAGGCCGTCTTGGAGCTGGAAACAGCGAGCCAGGACCGCGAGCCACTCCTCGACGGTTGCCTCTGCAGCCGATGCGACCTCGGCCACGTCGCCGACGTTTCGCTGCTTCTTCTCGAGCTTCTCGGCCAATGCATCGAGCTGGCGAAGCGCATAGGCCTGCGTCGTTGCGATGGTCTGGGAGGAGCCCTGAACCTTCGACCACGTGACCTCCGAGACGCGCCCAGTGTGCTCACGGATGGTCATCGCCTCGTCGATGACGAAGCCGACGCCGATCATTTCCGCCAGCGCTGCGTCCTTTTGGGCGCGCAGAATGTCGTCGACCTTCTCGTCGATGGCGGCGAGATAGTCCGTGATCTCATCCATCGTTTGCTGCATCGCCAGCTGGGCCATGATGCCCGCGGCGCCGGCGAGCATGGCTGGGCTGGTGAGCATCGAGCCGACAGACCCAGGCTTCACGAACTCGAGGACCTTCGTGACTTTGCCCTTGCTGGTGGTGGCAATCGCGCGACAGACTCCGTCGGACGAGCCCTTCATCGCCTTACCAAGCTTGAGCGCCTTCGCCGACTCTTCGGTCAGCTTCACCCATCGCCCCGAGTTCGCCGCTATCTGCGATCCAGCTTGGGCGGCACCCGCCCCGGCTTCAAGCGCGGCACTGAAGGTCTGATGAAGTGCGACCTCCTTCGACGGCACACCGGCGGTCGAGAGGAACAGATCTACCTCGCGCGGGTCGCCAAAGATGGCGACGCCGTCGCCGTCGCTGACCAGCTCGATCTCGCTGACCACGCTCACCCCTTCTCGAGACGAAGTTCCTGACATCAGCCACGCTACCTGAGGCGCCGACGCTGCGGTGACGCATGAGCTTGAGGAGCGCAGGAATGGCGGAGCAAGGTGGAAACAGCACCGGTCAAGACCTGCGAGAGCGACAGCCCTGCCTCGTAGAGTTGGGCGGCATCGCTCACCTGCTCCGGCGTCATCGGCTGGCGGCGCACGACGACGTGGCCTTCGCGAAGGATGCGCAGGATGGTGGACTTCGCGACGCCGAATTGTTCGGCCAACACGGTTGAGGGCTCAGGCGTTCCACGCACGCTTGACGCGTGGTTGGAACTTCCGCTCAGAATCCCCGAGGAGGTCCGTCGGAATCGCTCCCCCAAGAGACAGAAATCACGAATGCCCGCTGCAATTTGCAGCGGGCATTCGTGATTTTCAATTTCTTCCAGCTGTTATGCAAACAGTATTGCCAACAGCCCTTCTGTCGGGATGACAGGATTTGAACCTGCGACCCCCTGACCCCCAGTCAGGTGCGCTACCAAGCTGCGCCACATCCCGATGCCCGCCGAAGCGGACAACTCCCCCATCCTACCCGGTCCGCAGGCCGACAAGAACCGCCCCCTTGCCCGTGTCGGATGCCCCGGCTAGCCTCGCCTGCATGTCTACGATCACAATCGAACCCGCCACGCAGGCCCGGTTCGAAGACGCCGAACACGCACTCGGCGGGGGCGGTGACGGGGCCGGCTGCCAGTGCCAATGGTGGATGATGCCGAACAAGGACTGGCAGGCCACCACCCGGCGGCAGCGTGAACAGCTGCTGCACGACGAACTGGGCACCTCGCCCGCCCCCGCGCTGATCGCCTATGTCGACGGCGAAGCCGCCGGCTGGGTGCGCGTCGGGCCCCGCCCGGCCCAGCCCCGCCTCGCCCGCACCCGCGCGTTCGCCGCATCGCCCCACGACTGGGACGACCCGGACGTCTGGGCCGTCAGTTGCTTCGTCGTGCGCCGCGAGTACCGCCGGCAGGGGCTGAACGCCAGACTGCTGGCCGCGGCGATCGAGCACGCCCGCGCGCACGGTGCACGCGTGCTCGAGGCCTACCCGACCGACACCACGGCGAAGAAGACGCCGGTCAACGACCTGTACATCGGCATCCTGTCGGTGTTCGTCGCCGCCGGCTTCCGCGAGGTCGCCCGCCCCAACCCGCACCGGGTGATCGTCGAGCTCGATCTGGCTCAGCCGGCGCGCTGACGGCGCTGCCCGTCCACCTCGAGCACGACCACCACGACCGCCAGCAGCAGCACGATCGCCGCCACCGCGACGAAAGGCACCAACGCGGCGGCCAGAACGGCCGCGCCCAGCACCGCGACGAGCACCGACGCGCGCCGAGAGATCGCCGGACGCAGCAGCATGCCCCACACCGCCAGGACGAACACCCCGACCGGCACGGCCGACGCAGCCGCCACGGCCGGTGCCGCCAGCGCCGTCGCGTCGGCGGCGGCATCCACGCTCACCGCGATGCCGGCCGACACCGCACCCGCCGCGGCGAAGACGACGTAGTGCGCGTACCCGAAGCCGAAACCCCGACCGGTCGCCGCCAGCAGCTCGCCGTGCGTGCGCGAGAAGTACACCCACCACATCCCGGCGGCGATCACCAGCCCCGCGGCGGCGAACCCGACCAGCGCCAGCACATGCGCGCCCTGCCCGCGGGCCGCGAAGATGCCGGTCGCCGACGAGAGCACGCTCTCGCCGAGCAGAATCAGGGTGAAGCATCCATACCGATCCGCGATGTGATGCGGATGCCACGCCGTGCGGCCTTGCCGCTCGGCGATGACCGGCACGACCATCTCAGCCGCCATCAGCACGAAGAACGTGATGAACTGCCACTGCACGTCGAGCAGGTAGATGCGCGCCACCCACAGCACCTGCACCACGGCGATGCCGATCGCGAAGGCCAGCGCCGTGCGCCGCCGGTGCGGGTCGGATGCCGCAGCCCGCAGCCACTGCCCCACCATCGCCAGCCGCATGATGACATAGCCCCAGGTCACCAGAGTGAAGTCATACGAGGCCATGGCGTCGTGCACTCCGGCCGCCAGCACCAGCACGCCGCCCATCTGCACGATGGTCATCACGCGGTAGGCCCAGTCGTCCGTGTCGAAGGCCGACGCGAACCAGGTGAAGTTCATCCACGCCCACCACACCGCGAAGAACACCATCAGATAGGCCAGCACGCCCTGGCCGACGTGCCCGGCGCTGAGCAGCTCGTGCAGAGTGCCGGCCGACTGCGACACCGCGATCACGAACACCAGGTCGAACAGCAGCTCGAGCGGCGACGCGGCCCGGTGCGGTTGGCCACTGTCGCGGGACGTCATTCGGGACAGTCCGAACGCCCCACGAGTCGGTGTCACAGTGTGAGCATACGATGGGATTCCCACGACGAAGGAGTGCCGTGACCGCTGACATGGATGCCGCAACCGGCATGCGCCGCCCCCGTGTCGCCCGGTGGGCCGCTCTGCCGTTCATCCTCGTGGCGGTGCTGCACGTGGTCGCCCTCGCGGTGCCGTGGCCCGCGGTCGCCGCCCCCACCAAGCTGCTGCTCATGCCGCTGCTCGCCTTCGCGGTGCTGGCCGGCGCCGCCGGGGTGCGCGCCAGCGCGCCGCTGGCGCTGCTCCTCCTCGCGATCGGATTCTCGTGGCTCGGCGACGGCGCCGGCACGTTCGTGCCGTTCCTGCCCACCCTGCCGATGATGCTGGCGTTCTTCGGCATCGCACACCTGTGCTACATCCTGCTGTTCGCCCGGCACGTGCGGCGGCGGCGATTCGGCTGGTGGGCCGTCCTGCTGCTGGCCTGGTGGGTCGGCATGGTGCTCGTGCTGGCGCCGCACACCGGCGCGCTGCTGGTCGCCGTCGCGATCTATGGCCTGCTGCTGGGCGCGACCACGGCATTCGCGCTGCGCTGCTCGCCGACCGTCGCAGTCGGGGCGGTGCTGTTCCTGGCCAGCGACACCCTGCTGGCGTTCCGGCTGTTCCTGCCCGACGCGATGCCGGACTGGACGAGCCCGCTCGTGATGGCGACCTACGCCGCCGGGCAGGGGCTGATCGCCGCCGGCGTGCTCGCATCGCTGCGCCGACGGGAGGCATGATGGCCGAGTCGGTGCGGGTGGATGCCTGGCTGTGGGCGGTGCGCGTCTTCAAGACCCGCTCGGCCGCGACCACCGCATGCCGGGCCGGGCATGTGCGCATCGGCGGCGAGCGCACCAAGGCCGCCCAGCATGTGAAGATCGGCGACGAGGTGCGGGTGCGGATCGCCGGATTCGACCGGATCATGATCGTGCGCCGACTGCTGGTCAAACGCGTCGGCGCCCCCCTGGCCGCGCTCGCGATGGAGGACCGCACTCCGGTGCGCGAGCCGATGCCCAAGCTCGCCGAGCGCGATCGCGGTGCCGGCCGGCCGACCAAGCGCGAGCGGCGCGACATCGACCGGCTGCGCGGGCGGTCGGGCGGGGGCGAGTAGGCGGGGCCGGGCGTTCACGTGTCGACTCGCTCCGCCCGCTCAGCGGGCGGGAAGGGCTCAACGACCGGAAGTGGGCAGCAGGGCGCGCAGCCAGCTGGTGCCGTGCACGGCCGCGCCCAGCGCGACCACACGCGCCGTGAGGCCGCGGTCGCTGGTCACCACGGTCACGGTGCGGCCCGCCTCGGCCAGGCGCGCGGCCTCGGCGACGATCGCGTCGTCACCGGATGCCTCGGCCCGCACCACGCGCACGCCGGTGGCATCCGCCACCGCCTTGGCCTGTCCCTCCACGACGATCGAGATCTCGGGGAACCACGTGGTCACCGGCAGCCCCAGGGCCGTGGCATCCACCCCCTGCTGCCGCAGCGCCGCGATGTCGGCGATCAGCCGCCCGGCGGCGCCGGCGCGATCACGCCACCAGCCGTCCGGCACCGAGCCGACGACGTTCGCGGCATCCACCACGATCGCCGGGCGCACCTCGAGCAGCCCGCGCAGCCGCGTCCACGAGTCGGCGAAGCCCGGATGCAGCGGGCGCTCGGTCACCTGATCGATCGGCACCCACTCCAGCGCCCGGCTCTCCGGGTCGCTGATCACCGGCTCGAACGGGGCGACCACGTCGCCGATCAGAGTCGTGTAGGTCCAGACATCCAGATCGAGCACGCTCTCGGCCCGCGCCCGCACCGCGCCGTCGGGCACGCCGGCTTCTTCCTGCGCCTCACGGATCGCGCCGTCCTCGGCCGATTCGCCCTGATGCCGCGCACCGCCGGGCAGGGCCCACGTGTTGCCGTGGTGACTCCACGAGACCCGGTGCTGCAGCAGCACGCCGCGGTCGTGATCGACGGCGAGCAGGCCCGCGGCGCCGAAGCGCCCCCAGTACCGTTCGCCCGCGTCGGTGATGACCCAGGCATCCCCCGGGTCACGCGGACCGAGCGGACGCCGGCGCTCGAATTCGGGATACTCGATCCTCACAGGCCCAGCCTGTCACAATGACGGGAGGCCGGACCCATCCCCGCCGACCGTTTCGACTCGCTTCGCTCGCGCGGCGACCGGAGGAGGAACCGGGAATCAGCGCTGGCGCTTCTCGCGCACCCGCATGTTGACCACGATCGGCGAGCCTTCGAAGCCGTACAGCTCGCGCAGCCGGCGCTGGATGAACCGCCGGTAGCCGGGGTCGAGGAACCCGGTCGTGAACAGCACGAACGTCGGCGGTCGGGTGCCGGCCTGGGTGCCGAACAGGATGCGCGGCTGCTTGCCGCCGCGCAGCGGGTGCGGGTGCTCGGCGACCAGCTCGGCCAGGAAGGCGTTGAACTTTCCGGTCGGGATGCGGGTGTCCCACGACTCGAGCGCCGTCTGCAGCGCCGGAACCAGCTTGTCGAGGTGGCGGCCGGTGCGCGCCGACATGTTCACCCGGGGCGCCCACGACACGTGGGCGAGGTCCTGCTCGATCTCGCGCTCCAGGTAGCGGCGGCGCTCCTTGTCCTCGAGCTCGGGCGAGGTCAGCAGGTCCCACTTGTTGAACGCGAGCACCAGCGCGCGACCCGATTCGAGCACCATGTCGATGATGCGCACGTCCTGCTCGCTGATCGGCTGGCTGACATCGAGCACGACGACGGCGACCTCGGCCTTCTCGAGCGCGGTCGAGGTGCGCAGCGACGCATAGAAATCAGCCCCCTGCTGCAGATGCACGCGGCGCCGGATGCCGGCGGTGTCCACCAGCCGCCACAGCTTGCCGCCCAGCTCGACGACCTCGTCCACCGGGTCCCGGGTCGTGCCGGCCAGGTCGTTGACGACCACGCGCTCTTCACCGGCGGCCTTGTTCAGAAGCGACGACTTGCCGACGTTCGGCCGGCCCAGGATCGCCACCCGGCGCGGACCGCCGATCTCGTTCTTGGCCACCGCCGAGACATCCGGCAGCACCGCCATGATCTCGTCGAGCAGGTCGGCGACGCCGCGGCCGTGGATCGCCGAGACCGGATGCGGCTCACCCAGCCCCAGGTTCCACAGCGCTGCCGCCTCGGGCTCCTGCCGGGCATCGTCGACCTTGTTGGCCACCAGGAAGACCGGCTTGCCGCTGCGGCGCAGCAGCTTGACGACGTGCTCGTCGGTCGAGGTTGCGCCGACCTTCGCGTCGACCACGAACAGCACGACGTCGCACAGGTCGATGGCGACCTCGGCCTGCGCGGCCACCGAGCGGTCGATGCCCTTCGCGTCCGGCTCCCACCCGCCGGTGTCAACGAGGGTGAATCTGCGGTCCAGCCACTCGCCCTTGTAGGTGACGCGGTCGCGGGTGACACCGGGGGTGTCTTCGACGACGGCCTCACGGCGGCCGAGGATCCGGTTCACGAGCGCCGACTTGCCCACGTTGGGCCGGCCCACGATCGCGATCACCGGCAGTGCCGGGAAGAACTCGATGCCGTCGGCGCCCCGCTGCACGCCGGCCAGCAGCGCGGCATCCTCCTCGTCCAGCTCGTAGTCGCCGAGGGCGGCCTGCAGTGCATCGGCGCGCGCCTCGGCGAGCTGCTCGTCGATGTCGGCCATCCGGGCGGCGAGGTGGTCGGGGCCGGCCTCGTATTCGTCGTCAGCGCCCATGGGCTGCCTCCAGCTTGTCGTGGACGACGCCGAGCACGGCGTCGATCGTCTGCGCGAAGTCGAGGTCGGTCGAATCGACCACCTCGACTCCCGGCGCAGCGGTGAGAAAATCGACGACGGCCGAATCGGACATGTCGCGTTTGTGCAGGGCACGCGCGACGACGGCGGCGTCGTGGTCGGTCAGCTCCGCGGCCCGGCGGGCGGCGCGGGTCTCGGGAGCGGCCGTGAGCAGGATGCGCACGGGCGCGTCGGGCGCGACGACGGTCGTGATGTCGCGGCCCTCGATGATCACGCCGGGCCGGTCGGATGCCGCGGCCAGCGCCCGGAACAGGTCGCCTACCTGCGCGCGCACGGCGGGCACCCGGGCGACGCCGCTGACGGCGTCGGAGATCCGCGGCTCGCGGATCGCGTCGGTGACGTCGACGTCGCCGACCCGCACCCAGTAGTGGTCGGGATCGAGCGAGATCGCATAGTGGAAGTCGGATGCCGCCGCCAGGACGGCCGCCTCGTCGGCGGTGTCGGCACCCTGATCCAGCACGTGCCAGGCCAGCGCCCGGTAGGCGGCGCCGGTGTCGAGGTAGCCGTAGCCGAGTGCCCGCGCGGCCTGCTGGGACACGCTGGACTTGCCCGAACCTGCCGGCCCGTCGATGGCGATGATGGTCACGTCAGTCATTGGGCATGCTCGCGATCTTCCAGCCGCGTGCGGTCAGCCCGTCCACCGCGCCGTGCACGACGGACGGCACGACGCTGATCTCGGCCAGGCCGAATTGGGCGCCCGGCGAGTGCTCCAGGCGCAGGTCTTCCACGTTGACGTCGAGGTCGCCGAGCTCGCCGAACAGCCGGCCGAGCTGGCCGGGGGTGTCGTCGACCATGACGACGATCTGCGCGAACCGGCGGTTCTGGCCGTGCTTGCCCGGCAGCCGCTCGACACCCTCGTTCCCACGGCGGATCGAGTCGGCCACGGTGCGCCGGGCACCCGGCGCATCCGGATGGCGCAGCGCGTCGGCGACGGCGGCCAGGTCGGTGGCGAGCACGTCGAGGATCTCGACGACCGGTTCGGCGTTGGAGCCGAGGATCTGCACCCACAGCTCGGGGGCGGATGCCGCGATGCGGGTCGTGTCGCGCACGCCGGGACCGGCCAGACGCAGCGAGCCCTCCGGTGCCGTGACGAAGCGGCCGGCCAGCAGGCTGGCGACCAGCTGCGGCACGTGCGAGACCAGTGCGACCGAGTGGTCGTGCTCTTCGGGGTCCATCTCCAACGGCGTCGCACCGAGGTCCAGGGCCAGGCCCTCCACCACGGCGAGATCGGCGGAGCTCGTCTCGGCGTCGCGGCACACGACCCAGGGGCGGCCGATGAAGATGTCGGCGCGGGCCGAGATGGCCCCGCCGCGCTCGCGTCCGGCCAGCGGATGCGAGCCGATGTAGTGCGTGAGGTCGACGCCGCGCGCGCGCAGCGCGTGCAGTGGCTCGAGCTTGACGCTGGCGACATCGGTGACGACGGCGTCGGGGTGGTCGGCCAGCTCCTGCTCGATGACCTGGGCGACGACATCCGGCGGCACCGCCACCACGACCAGACGCGGCTCGTCGTCGCCCCGGGCCGGCCGGCCGGCGCCGTAGTCGACGGCCAGGCGCAGCTGCGCGGGCGAGGTGTCGGAAAGCACGACGTCCACACCCAACGCGGTCAGCGCGTGGCCGATGCTCGCGCCGAGCAGTCCCGCCCCGACGATGCGGACCGTGCCCGAGGTGCGCGCGGCGCCGCGTGCGGGCACGGTGCTCTGGCTCACGAGGTCTCCTGGTCGGCTCCCGGCGGTGTCGACTCCTCCGGCTCACGGCGCGACAGGGTCAGCAACGCGCCGCGCTCTACTCTAGTCAACTCGCGGGCCCGCCCCGCGGGGAGAGTTCCCAGCTGCAGCGGTCCGAACCGGCGGCGCACCAGCTCGAGCACGGGATGCCCCACCGCGGCCATCATGCGCCGCACGATCCGGTTGCGGCCGGAGTGCAGGGTCAGCTCCACCAGGCTGGTGCCCCGGGAATGGTCCAGCAGCCGCGCCTTGTCAGCGGTGATCGGCCCGTCCTCCAGCTGCACGCCCCGGGTCAGCCGGCCGATGGTCTGCGCCGTGACCTGCCCGGTCACCTTCGCGATGTAGACCTTGGTCACCCCGTACGACGGGTGCGCCAGCACCTGCGCGAGGGCGCCGTCGTTGGTCAGCACCAGCAGACCGCTGGTCTCGGCATCCAGCCGGCCCACGTTGAACAGCCGCTCCGGCCAGTCCCTCGTGAACTCGCGCAGGTCGGGCCGGCCGCGGTCATCGCGCATCGTGCTGACCACGCCGGTGGGCTTGTTCAGCATCACGTAGCGCTTGGACTGGTCCAGCTGCACGGCCACGCCGTCCACGTCGACCAGGTCGACGTCGGGGTGGATGCGCGAGCCCAGCTCGGTCACGACGGTGCCGTTCACGCGCACCCGGCCGGCGACGATCATCTCTTCGGCGACCCGGCGCGAGGCGACGCCGGCGCCGGCGAGCACCTTCTGCAGCCGCACGCCCTCGTCCGCGGACTTGTCGGCCGTCATCGTGGCCCTCCCTCGTCTGCGCGGCCGCCGGTGCCCAGCTCCACCGCACCGATGGCGTCGACCCCGACATCGTCGACGTCGTCCAGCAGGGGGGCGATGTGCGGCAGCTCCTCGAGCGAGTTGATCCCGAGACCCGTCAGCAGCGCGTCGGTGGTGCCGTAGTGGATGGCACCGGTCTCGGGGTCGGTGCCGACCTCGGTGACCAGGCCCCGGGACAGCAGCGTGCGCACCACCGAGTCGACGTTGACGGCGCGGATGGCCGCGACCTGCCCGCGCGAGACGGGCTGCTTGTAGGCGATCACCGCGAGGGTCTCCAGCGCCGCCTGCGAGAGCCGGGAGGGCGCCTGGGTGTTGACGAACTCGGTGACCAGGTCGTCGTAGTCCTCGCGGACATACAGCCGCCACCCGCCGCCGACCTCGCGCAGCTCGAATCCGCGCTCCGGTCCCCCGGTCTGCCCGTCGTAGTCGGCGACCAGCCCCTCGATCGCCTGGCGCACGGCGGGCACGGGTGCCGACACCGCGGTGGCCAGCGCGACCAGGCTCTGCGGCTCGTCGACGACCAGCAGGATCGCCTCGAGCCTGCGGGCGACATCCGGTGTGCGGTCATCGGTCATAGTCTGCTCCCAAGCTCGCGAGGTTCTCTTCGCTCCAGCGCTCGGCGGTCCACCGCAGCGTCAGCTCGCCGAGCGGCTCGAGCTGCTCGAACGAGATCGCCGCGTGCCGGTAGAGCTCCAGCACCGACAGGAACCGCGCCACGACGATGCCGGTCTGCGTGATGCCGGCGACCAGCTCGCGAAACGACAGAGTGCCCGCCGAGCGCAGCAGTGTGACCACTTCGGCGGCCTGCTCGCGGATCGACACCAGCGGGGCGTGCAGGTGGTCGAGCCCGACGTGCGGGATCTCTTTCGGCGCGAAGGCCAGCAGCGCGATCGCGGCGAAGTCGTCGGCCGACAGCGTCCACACCAGCTCGGGGGCGGCGCTGCGGTACTTCTCGTCCAGCCGCACGGAGCGCGCATGCCGGGCGTCCTCGCGCTGCAGGCACCGGGAGAACCACGCCGAGACCTCCTTGAACGCGCGGTATTGCAGCAGCCGCGCGAACAGCAGGTCGCGGGCCTCGAGCAGGGCGACGGACTCGGCATCCACGAGCTCGCCCTGCGGCAGGAGACCGGCGATCTTCATGTCGAGCAGGGTCGCGGCGACGACGAGGAACTCGGATGCCTCATCCAGCTCGTCGGCGCTCTGGATCTCGCGCAGGTAGGCGATGAACTCGGCGGTCACCTTCGACAGCGACACCTCGGTGATGTCGAGCTCGTGCTTGCTCAGCAGCGTCAGCAGCAGGTCGAAGGGCCCGTCGAACACGCCCAGCGAGACGCGGAACCCGGCGTCCGGCTGTTCCGGTGCGGTCTGGTCAGGCAGCGTCTCAGGCGACAGCGCCACGGGCGACCAGCTCCCGCGCGAGCCGCAGGTAGGCCTGCGCGGCCGCGTGCTCAGGGGCGAATTCGGTGATCGGCATGCCCGACACGGAGGCATCCGGGAACTTCACGGTGCGGCCGATGACGGTCTCGAGCACCTGGTCGCCGAATGCCTCGACGACCCGCTCGAGCACCTCGCGGGAGTGCAGTGTGCGCGAGTCGTACATCGTGGCCAGCACTCCGTCGAGGCTGATCGCGGGGTTGAGCCGGTCGCGCACCTTGTCGATGGTCTCGACCAGCAGCGCGACGCCGCGCAGCGCGAAGAACTCGCACTCCAGCGGGATGAGCACGCCATGGCTGGCCGTCAGCGCGTTCACGGTGAGCAGGCCGAGCGAGGGCTGGCAGTCGATCAGGATGACGTCGTATTCGCCGCTCACGCCGCGCAGCGCGCGCGCCAGCGTCATCTCGCGGGCGACCTCGTTGACCAGGTGCACCTCGGCCGCCGACAGGTCGATGTTGGCGGGGATGATGTCGAGGTTCTCGGTCGCGGTCGGCACGATCACGTCGTGCGGGTCGCGCTTGGAGTCCAGCAGCAGGTCGTAGATCGTGGGGATCTCGTGGGTGGCGATGCCCAGGCCCGCCGACAGCGCGCCCTGCGGGTCGAAGTCGACGGCGAGCACCTTGCGCCCATAGCCGGCCAGTGCTGCGGCCAGGTTGATGGTCGTGGTCGTCTTGCCGACCCCGCCCTTCTGGTTGCACAGCGCGATGATGCGGGCCGGTCCGTGCGAGGTCAGCTTCGGTGGGGTCGGAAAGCCGTGGTACGGGCGACCGGTGGGACCGATCGGTCCCGCATCGGCCTTCGCCGTCTTGCTCGCCGTGCTGCGCGCCACGCTGTCCTGCTCTCGTCGTCCGTCCGCTCGATTCTAGCGAGAGTGCGCACCGGGCACCGGGTACCCGGGTGGGATGTCGCCCACTCGGGCCGCACGGACCGCGACGACGGTCCCCAGCACGGGTACCGCGAGGCCGATCGCCCCCAGGACCCATCCGGCGATCAGCAGCTCGCGCCACGCCGCTGCCAGTCCCACCAAAGCCAGGCCCGCGTCCGCGAGACGGAAGCCCTGGCGCCAGGACAGCTGTGCGAGCGCCCCCAGCACGAGGGCGCCGGCCAGCACCAGCAGCACTATTCTCTGCTCGAGCGTATGACAAACGGTGTGACGGCAATCCGATCCGGCAGGGCCCTGGCCTTGCGAGTAAGGGTTGCCTAAACTAACAGCGTGAGCACTTCATCGTCGGTGACGGCATCCACCGCTTCGACCCCGCCTGTCCCGCCCGCCCCACTGCTCGGCGAGGGCGTGCCGCTGGCGCGCATGCCCGCGCACTGGATGCTGGCGCGCCTGGGCAAGAAGGTGATGCGCCCCGGCGGTCTGACGCCGTCGCTGCAGATGCTCGATGCGCTGGCCATCACGGCACACGACGACGTCGTCGACATGTGGCCGGGCCTGGGCGTGACCACCGAGCGCACCCTGGCGGCGAACCCCCGCTCGTACACCGCGATCGAGCGCGGCCGCGCTGAGAACGCGCGTGTCGAGCGGGTGCTGCACGGACCGAACCAGCGCAGCATCGTCGCCCCCGCGCACAAGACGGGCCTGGCCGACGACGCGGCCAGCGTGATCTACGGCGAGGCGCTGCTCACGCTCGAGCCGGCCAAGCGCAAGGCGGCCACGATCGCCGAGGCGGTGCGCCTGCTGCGCCCGGGCGGCCGGTACGGCATCCACGAGCTGCTGCTGACCCCGACTTCGCTGTCCGAGTCGGCGAAGGACGACATCGAGCGCGTGCTGACCACGGTGCTGCACGTGCTGGCGCGCCCGCTGACCGCCGACGAGTGGCGGCGGCTGCTGGAAGACCAGGGCTTCGAGGTCGACGTCGAGCAGACCGGCCGGCTGCTGCTGCTGGACATCCCGACCTTCCTCTCAGACGAAGGAGTCTGGGGGTCGACCATGTTCACGGCGCGCTGCCTCGCGCACCCCTCGGTGCTGCCGCGGATCGCCGAGATCTGGACGACGTTCCGCCGCTACCGCGACAACCTCGGCTCGATCATGATGACCGCCCACCACGCGTGACCCGGGCACAGGCACGGGCGGATGCCGGTGAGTCGGCCGGGCTCAGCGGGCACGCGGGTGCGAGGTGATGTACACGTCGCGCAGCGCGTCGGCGCTCACGTGCGTGTAGATCTGCGTGGTCGCCACCGACGCGTGCCCGAGCAGCTCCTGCACCACCCGCACATCGGCGCCGCCCTGCAGCAGGTGCGTGGCGAACGAGTGACGCAGGGTGTGCGGTGAGACGTGCGCGGCCAGCTGCGCGCGCTCGGCGGCGGCCTGGATCACCAGCCACACGCTCTGCCGCGACAACGGGGCGCCGCGCGCACCCAGGAACAGCCGCGGGGTGGCCCGCCCGCGCCGCGACAGCTCGGGCCGCACCCGGGTCAGGTAGGCGTCGACCGCGTCGCGGGCGTATCCGCCGATCGGCACGATGCGCTCCTTCGACCCCTTGCCGCGCACTCGCAGCACGTCGCCGTGCGCCAGGTCGTCGACATCCAGCTGCACGATCTCAGACACCCGGGCGCCGGTCGCGTACAGCATCTCGAGCAGGGCGCGATCGCGCAGCCCGAGCGGCTCGGTCGGATCGGGGGCCGTCAGCAGCCGCTCCACCTGATCGATCGTCAACGCCTTCGGCAGCGACTGCGGCAGCTTGGGTGGGCGCAGCCGCCCGGTCGGATCGGCCTGCTCGATGCCCTCGCGCACCAGGTATCGGTGCAGCCCCCGCACCGAGGACTGCAGCCGGGCGAGACTGGATGCCGCCGGCCGCGGCTGCGCGCCCGACCGCTCGCCGATGAACCCGGCCACCAGATCGGCGGTGATCGCACCCGTCTCGGTGACCTGGTGGCCGGCCAGCCACGCGGTGTAGCCGGCGAGGTCGCGCCGGTAGGCCGCGACAGTGTGCGCACTCAGCCCCCGCTCGAGGGTGACGTGCCGCAGATATTCCTCCACCGCCCGGTCCAGCAGCATCTCAGCCCCCGGGTTCGGCCCGTCGCAGCCGCTCGGCCGCCGCCAGCACCCCGACCGCCAGGATCCCGTTGCGCATCCGGCCCTCGAGCACGGCGGTGACGGCATCGGCCAGCGGCACCCATTCCACACGGATGTCGGCCTCCTCGCCATCCCGGTCGAAGGCGCCGTCGGTGCGGGTCAGATGCTGCGCGAGATAGATGTGCACGATCTCGTCGTTGCCGCCGGGCGTGGTGAACACGCTCGTCAGCGGCGTCCATTCCGCCGCGGTCATGTCGGCCTCTTCGGCCAGCTCGCGACGCGCCGCCTGCTCGGGCGGCTCGCCCGCGACATCCAGCAGGCCCGCGGGGATCTCCCAGTCGCGGTGGCGGATCGGATGCCGGTACTGCTGGATCAGCAGCACCCGGCCGTCCGCATCGAGCGCGACGATCGCGACGGCGCCGGTGTGCGCGACGTACTCGCGCACCAGCTGATCGCCGTTGTACCCGAACGTGTCGCGCCGCACGTCCCACACCTTGCCCGCGAACACCAGTTCGCTGCTGCCGCCGGCCGGAGTGAACGGCTCGTCGCGCAGCAGGGCGGGGTCAGTCATCGGTGTCGACGTCGAACAGCTCGCTGGAGCGGTGCCGTTCCACGGCCGCGGCGATCAGTCCGGTGAACAGCGGGTGCGGCGAGGTCGGACGCGAGCGCAGCTCAGGGTGGGCCTGGGTGGCGATGTAATACGGGTGCACGTCGCGGTCGAGCTCGACGTACTCGACCAGGTTGCGGTCGGGCGACAGGCCCGAGAAGACCAGGCCCGCCTCGGCGAGCCGGTCGCGGTAGGAGTTGTTGACCTCGTAGCGGTGCCGGTGCCGCTCGCTGGCGGTGTTCGAGCCATACAGCTCGGCGGCCAGCGACCCGTCGGCCAGGTCCGCCTGGTAGAGCCCCAGGCGCATCGTGCCGCCCAGGTCGCCGCCGGCGAGGATGTCGACCTGCTCGGCCATCGTCGCGATGACCGGGTCGGTGGTGTCGGGGTCGAATTCGCTCGAGGATGCCGCGGGGATGCCGGCCACGTGGCGGGCGTACTCGATGACCATGCACTGCAGGCCCAGGCAGATGCCCAGGGTCGGGATGCCCTGCTCGCGGGCGAACCGGAGGGCGCCCAGCTTGCCCTCGATGCCGCGAATGCCGAAGCCGCCGGGCACCACGATGCCGTCCAGGCTCGCCAGCGCCTGCTTTGCGCCCTCGGGCGTCTCGCATTCGTCGGAGCGCACCCAGCGGATGTCGACCTGGGTCTCTTGCGCGAAGCCGCCCGCGCGCAGCGCCTCGGTCACCGACAGGTAGGCGTCGGGCAGGTCGATGTACTTGCCGACCAGGCCGATGGTCACCTCGTGCTTGGGGTTGTGCACCGCCGCGATGACCTTCTGCCACCGCGACCAGTCGACCTCGTGGGCCTTGTCCAGCCCCAGCGCGCGCACGATGTACGCGTCCAGCCCCTGGCTGTTCAGCAGCTCGGGCAGGTCGTAGATGCTCGGCACGTCGACGGCGTTGACGACGGCGCGCTCGTCGACGTCGCACATCAGCGCGACCTTGCGCTTGTTGGCCTCGGTGACGGGCCTGTCACTGCGCAGCACGAGCGCGTCGGGCTGGATGCCGATCGAGCGCAGCGCCGCCACGGAGTGCTGGGTGGGCTTGGTCTTCTGCTCGCCGGAGGCGCCCATGTAGGGCAGCAGCGACACGTGCACGAAGAACACGTTGTCGCGGCCGAGCTCGTGGCGGATCTGGCGGGCCGCCTCGATGAACGGCTGCGACTCGATGTCGCCGATCGTGCCGCCGACCTCGGTGATGATCACGTCCGGCTTCGGGTCGGCGTCGGCCTGCAGCCGCATCCGGCGCTTGATCTCGTCGGTGATGTGCGGAATGACCTGCACGGTGTCGCCGAGGTATTCGCCGGCGCGCTCGCGGGCGATCACGCGGGAGTAGATCTGGCCGGTCGTGACGTTGGCCGCCTGGTTGAGGTTGACGTCGAGGAAGCGCTCGTAGTGCCCGATGTCCAGGTCGGTCTCGGCGCCGTCGTCGGTGACGAACACCTCGCCGTGCTGGAACGGGTTCATCGTGCCCGGGTCGACGTTCAGGTACGGGTCGAGCTTCTGCATCACCACCCGCAGTCCGCGTGCGGTCAGCAGATTGCCCAGGCTCGCGGCCGTCAGGCCCTTGCCCAACGAAGAAACGACACCACCGGTCACGAAGACGTGCTTGGTGGTGTCGTGCGTTTGCGTGGTGTTCGCTGCGGTGTCGACGAGTGGATCCGAACTGCCTGCGCCAGAAGTATGCATCACGGGCTTTAATCCTATCAGTGCGCGGCGACGGCTCGATCGCTCACGGGTGGGCCTGGGCGAGCGCGAGCAGCTCGCGGGCGTGCGTGAGTGCGGCATCGGAATCGGCGAGTCCCGACAGCAGCCGCGCCATCTCGGCCTCGCGTTCGGACCCCTGCAGGCGGCGCACGCTCGAGGACGTGACGGTGCCGTCGCTGGATTTGACGACGCTCAGGTGATTGGTGGCGAACGCGGCGACCTGGGCCAGGTGCGTGACGGCGATCACCTGCGCGGAGCGGGCCAGCGTTCCCAGCCGGCGCCCGACCTCGATGGCCGCGGCGCCGCCGATGCCGGCATCCACCTCGTCGAACACGAAGGTCGGCACCGGGTCGGTGCCGGCGATCACGACCTCGATCGCGAGCATCACCCGGCTGAGCTCGCCGCCGGAGGCGCTGCGCGCGACCGGGCGCGCCTGCGCGCCCTGATGCGGCGCGAGCAGGATCGCGATCTCGTCGCGGCCGTGCGCCGTGGCGGCGGCGGGTGTCACGGCCACCTCCACGCGCGCGTCGGGCATCGCCAGGGCGTGCACCTCTTCGGTGACGGCGGCGCCGAGCCGGGTCGCGGCGGCGGTGCGGGCGGCGGTCAGCGCCGCGGCGGCCTCGTCGAGGGCGGATGCCGCGGCCGTGCGCTGCCCGGTCAGCCGCTCGATGCGGTCGCCATCGTCGTCGAGCTCGGCCAGCCGCGCCGAACCGCTCTCGCGCAGCGCGATGACGGCCTCCAGCGTGCCGTGCGCGCGCACCAGGGCGCCCAGCTGCGCGCGCCGCTCTTCGACGGCCGCCAGCTCGTGCGGGCCGGTCTCGTCGAGATCGGCGAGATAGGTGGCGATGCCCTGCGCCAGGTCGGCGATGCGGTAGCCGACGTCGGCGGCCTGGTCGGCCAGCTCCTGCAGGGCGGGGTCGTCGCCGGCGGCGCGCTCCAGGCTGCGCCGCGCGTGCGCGACCAGACCGGTCGCGTCCGGCTCGTCGTCCTCGGACGACAGCGCGGCATGGGCGGTGGCGGCGGCCTCGCGCAGCGCCTCGGCGTTGGCGAGCCGTTCGGCCCGGCGGGCCAGCTCGACGTCTTCGCCGGGCTGCGGATCCGCCTGCTCGATGTCGGCGAGGGCGACCCGCAGGTCTGCGGCCTCGCGGGCGCGGGCATCCCGCTCTTCGTGCAGTTCGGCCAGCTCGCGGTCGATGTCGCGCCACTGCTGGAAGTCGTGCTGGTAGGCCGCCAGCGCGTCCGCGATGCCGGCGCCGCCGAACCGGTCGAGCGCGTCCCGCTGGGCGGCGGCCGAGCGCAGCCGCAGCTGGTCGGACTGTCCGTGCACCACGACGAGGTGGTCGGCGAGATCGGCCAGCACGCCGGCGGGGGCGCTGCGTCCGCCCACGCTCGCGCGGCTGCGCCCTTCGGCCGACAGGGTGCGTCCGAGGTACAGCTCGACCTGGGCGTCGTCGATGGGCTCGACCTCTCCCCCGGCCTCGTGCACGCGGTCGGCGACCGGGCCGACGCGAGGGACGATCCACACGCCCTCGACCGACGCCTGGGCTGCTCCGGCGCGCACCGCGCCGGAGTCGGCCCGCTGGCCCAGCAGCAGGCCCAGCCCGGTGACGACCATGGTCTTGCCGGCGCCGGTCTCGCCGGTGATCGCAGTGAAGCCGGGCCCGATCGGCAACGTGGCCTGGGCGATCACACCCAGGTCACGCAGCTGCATCTGCTCGATCACGACCCGCGCTGCTCCATCTCGACCGGCCCGCGCCAGCCGGCCACGGGCAGCCGGAACTTGCGCACCAGCCGGTCGGTGAACGCGGCCGGGTGCAGTCGCGCCAGCCGCACCGGCTCGGACGAGCGCCGCACGATGACGCGTGCGCCGGCGGGCAGCTCATGCGAGCGGCGTCCGTCGCACCAGAGGATGCCGGTGCCGCCGGAGCGCTCGAGCACCTCGATGGCCACCGACGTCTCGGGGCCGACCACGAGGGGCTTGGCGAACAGGGCGTGCGCCGACAGCGGCACGACCGCGATGGCCTCGACGGTCGGCCAGATCACGGGGCCGCCGGCCGAGAAGTTGTAAGCGGTGGAGCCGGTGGGGGTGGATACGACCATGCCGTCGCACCCGAAGCTGGACAGCGGCTTGCCGTCGATCTCGACGACGACCTCGAGCATCCGCTCGCGGCTGGCCTTCTCGACCGTGGCCTCGTTCAGCGCCCAGGTGGTGTAGATGACGGCACCGGAGGCATCCTTCACCCGCACCGACAGCGCGAGCCGCTCTTCGACCCGGTAGTCCCGGTCGATGACGCGCCGCACCGCGGCATCCATGTCGTCGCGCTCGATCTCGGCGAGGAAGCCGACATGACCCATGTTGATGCCCAGGATCGGCGCGGTGCCGCCGCGCACGAGTTCGGCCGCGCGCAGGATCGTGCCGTCGCCGCCGAGGACGATCGCCAGCTCCACACCCGTGATCGGGATGTCGGTGCCCAGCGCCGCGGTGTCGGCGAACACGTCGCGCAGCGCGATCAGCTCGTCGCGGTCGTCGCCGGCGAGCACCGGCTGCGCGGCGGCGGCATGCAGCGCCTCGACGATGCGGGCGGCGGCTTCGACGGTGTCTTCGCGCTGGGCGTGCGCGACGACCAGGATGCTCCGCTGCGGTGTTGTCATCTGCTCCTCGCCGTCTTGCTCCGGCCCGCCTTGGGCACCGTGATCTCGTTGACGGTGCCCAACCATTGTGTCGGATTCGTGCCGCCGTCCGGCCGCAGGTGCACGATGTACTCGTGGTTGCCGTGCGTGCCCACCACGGGTGAGGCGATCACGCCGCAGGTGCCCAGGCCCTCGTCCCACGCCGCCCACAGCACCGTGCCGACGGCGTCCGCACGCAGCGCCGGGTCGGTGACGAGGCCGCCGCGCACGGCGGTGCGGCCGACCTCGAACTGCGGCTTGACCAGCAGCACCAGGTCGGCGTCCGGTGCCGCGACGGCCCGGGCGGCCGGCAGCACGTGCGTGAGCGAGATGAACGACAGGTCGCCGGTGATCAGCTGCGGCAGCGCGCCGACCCCGCTGGCCCGGGCCAGGGTGTCGGCCGTCATGTGCCGCACGTTGAAGCCCTCGACGCTGATCACGTCGGGGTCGTCGGCGACGGATGCCGCGAGCTGGCCGTGCCCGACATCCACCGCGATCACGGGCGCCGCGCCGCGCTCGCGCAGCACCTGCGTGAAGCCGCCGGTGGAGGCGCCCATGTCGAGCGCGACCCGCCCGTCCGCGGCGACGCCGAACGCTTCCAGCCCGGCGACGAGCTTGTGCGCCGCGCGGCTGACGTAGTGGTCGGATGCGGCCACGACGATCTCGTCGGTGTCGTCGACGGGGGTGGATGCCTTCACCACGGGGTGCCCCGAGACGGTGACCACACCCTGCTCGAGGAGGGTGCGCGCGTGCGTGCGCGAGCGGGCGAGGCCGCGCGCCGCGAGCGCCAGGTCGAGCCGCTGCGTCATGGCTGCGGCGGGGTCGCCGGTCCGCTGTCCAGTTCGCGGGCGAGCCGGTCGTGCAACGCGACATAGGCCTCGGCGCGTTCGGAGAGCGGCTGGCCCTCGATCACGCGCAGGCGGCTGATCAGCTCGTCGCGATCCACGTCCTCCATGCCCCCATCGTAGTCGGAGGGTGCGCCGGATCAGGGGTGGATGAACGGATCGGCATAGAGCTGTTCGGCGACGTGGAATCCGAAGATCGCCCGGCCCGATCCCCACACCGCCGCCGATGCGGCGCGCAGCAGGTCGATCGGGCGGGTGCCGGGGCTGACCACACGCAGCTCGGTGCCGTCGATTTGCACGGCGGCATCCCGCACCGTCGTCCGGATGCCGTCGGTGTGGGTGGCCGGATACGGCTCGAACAGCTGGCGCAGGTCTTCGAGGATGTAGGTGGGGCGGCTCGTGCTGGGCGCGGCCAGGATGTGCTTGGGCCGGTCGACGCCGGTGAGCACCATCACCGAGGGGATGCCGGCGGCCTGCGACCCGGCGATGTCGGTGTCGAGCCGGTCGCCGATGAACAGCGGGCGCCGAGCGCCGAAGCGCGTGATCGCCTCCTCGAAGATCGGAGTCTCGGGCTTGCCTGCGACGGTCGCCAGGCGCCCGACGGCGATGTGCACGGCGGACACGAGCGTGCCGTTGCCCGGGGCGATGCCGCGGGCCTGCGGGATCGTCCAGTCGGTGTTGGTGGCGATCCAGGGGATGCCGCCCTCTTCTTCGGGCACCTTCAGTGCGAAGGCGGCTTCGGCGAGCTGGGTCCACGCGATGTCGGGCGAGAAGCCCTGCAGCACGGCCGCGGGGGCGTCGTCGGCGCTGGCGGTGACGATGTAGCCGGCCCGATCGACCTCGCTGATCAGTCCCTCGCCGCCGACGACCAGGATCGTCGCGCCGGGCGCCACCTTGGTGCGCAGCAGCTGCACGGCGGCCTGCGGGCTGGTCACGATCTCTTCGGGCGCGGTGCGATCCAGTCCCAGTTCGCGCAGGTGCGCGGCGACATCGGCATCGGTGCGGGACGCGTTGTTGGTGATGTAGCCGAGGCGACGGCCGTCGGCCGCGGCGCGGGTCAGGCTCTCGACGGCGTACGGCAGGGCGCCGGCGCCGGCATACACGACGCCGTCGAGGTCGGCCAGGACCGTGTCGACGCCGTCCAGCGGTGTCTTCTCGACAGCGGCCTTGCCGGATCTGCCGAACAGCGCCATCACGCCTCGTCCTCCGGGCGGGCCGCGGGCTCGGCGTCGGTCGGCTCGGCCGGCTCGGCCGGCTCGGCGGGCTCCGTGGACGCGGCGTCGGCGTCGGCTTCGGCGGGCTGGGCGTCTTCTGCGTCGTCGACGAAGCTCTCTTCGAGATCCTCGACGTAGACGGTCTCGTCCAGGCCCACACCGGATGCCTCATCGAGCGCCTCGGCGGCGACATCGGCGAGCTTCTGCCAGTGAGCAGACTCGTCGGCACGGCCCAGTTCGGCCAGCACGATCGCCCGCGCCGAGAACAGCTCGGGGCTCCACTCGAAGGCGTGCGCGGGGTCGGCCTCGGGGATCTCGAGCTCCTGGAACGCACGGTGGGCGTCGCCCTGGTCTAGCCAGGCGCCCGACATCGCGATCGCCAGATGCACCCGGACATCCGTCGGCAGCGCGGCACGGTCGACCGACCGACCGACCTCGAGGGCACGCTCGGGGCGACCCACGCCGCGCTCGCTGTCGACCATCAGAGCGATCTGATCTTCGCGGCCGGACAGGCGCCGGTAGGTGCGCAGTTCGCGCAGCGCCAGTGCGTAGTCACCGATCCGGTATGCCGTGATGGCCACGGTCTCACGGGCGACCGGTATCCGCCCGGCATGCCGCGACGCGGCCAGTGCGTGCTCGTGAGCGAGAGCCGGGTTCTCATCGATCAGCTCGGCTGCCATCGCCAGATGACGCGCGACCCGGTCGGCGTTCTCCTTGCTCAGCGTCTTCAGCTCGTTGCGGGCCGCGGGCGCCAGATCCTTCGGCGTGATGTCGTCCGGCAGCTCGGGGTCCTGCCCGCGCTCGTCCCGCACGTCCTGCGGCGGACGCGACTGTCGCGGCCGGTCACCGGCGTATCCGCGGTCGTCGCGGCGCGGCCATTCGGTGTGGCGCCGGTCCCCCTGCGGACGCTCACCCTGCGCGCGGTCCCGGTACGGGCGGTCCCCCTGCGGACGCTCACCCTGCGCGCGGTCCCGATACGGGCGGTCCCCCTGCGGACGCTCACCCTGCGCGCGGTCCCGATACGGGCGGTCCCCCTGCGGGCGCCCACCCTGCGCGCGGTCCCGGTAGGGCCGATCGCCCTGCGGGCGCTCCGTACGCGGACGATCGGTGCGGTCAGAGCCGCCCCGGTACGCCCGATCCCCATGACCCGAGCCGCTCCGATACGGACGATCATTGCTGCCGGTGTCGCGGCCCCGATACGGCCGGTCGCTGCGCTCGGCGCCTCCTCCGCGATATGGCGGACGTTCGGCACGGTCGGAGTTGCCGCGATACGGGCGACCGCCCCGGCCGGCGTCACCACCGCGATAGGGGCGGTCCCCCTCAGCAGAGTTCCCGCCGCGATACGGCGGCCGCTCGCCGCGATCAGAGCCACCTCGATACGGCCGATCCCCCTGCGCCGCGCCACCACCACGATACGGCGGACGCTCCGACCGATCCGAATTGCCACGATACGGCCGGTCCCCCTGGCTTGCGCCACCGCGATACGGCGGACGCTCGCCGCGATCAGAACCACCCCGGTACGGCCGATCCCCCTGGCCTGCGCCACCGCGATACGGCGGACGCTCGCCGCGATCAGAGCCACCTCGATACGGACGATCTCCCTGCGCCGCGCCACCGCCACGATACGGCGGACGCTGCGACCGATCCGAATTGCCACGATACGGACGATCACTCTGACCTGAGTTCCCGCCCCGATAGGGGCGATCACCTTGACCAGAACCGCCCTGATGGGGGCGATCGCCCTGGCCGGAGTTCGCACCGCGATACGGACGATCCCCCTGACCGGAATTGCCACCCCGATAGGGACGGTCACCACGTGCCGGTGCACCCTCGCGCCGGCCGCCACCATCGCGACGAGGCGCGCCATCATCATGGCGCGGACGGTCCGAATGGGGCCGATCGCCGTCTCGGCGCCCGCCGCCATTCTCGTGATCGGCCATGACTCTCCCTCGTCTGATGTGTTTGTGTGTGAAATGGAAATGGCCACCCGTGGGTGGCCATTTCGTGAAGTTGAGTCCGGCGGTGTCCTACTCTCCCACAGGGTCCCCCCTGCAGTACCATCGGCGCTG
>NZ_BAABAF010000015.1:0-27784 GCF_039537285.1 Microbacterium kribbense
GTGCGAACGGCAACGGGATTGACCCCCGACAAGTTCACGGATCGCGTACCGACCCGCCGTGCACGCTGAGCCGCCTCGGTGATTGAGTCCTGCCACTTTGGTCTCCGCCAGTCAGCGTTGAAACGTGGCGAGGATGTCGGCGGCTTCGCCTTCGGGTTGTGTGGGCGCAGTGAGTCTGTGGCCGTCGATGGTCGATGCCAATGGTGACGTCATGGATGGTCGACGTCACCGAACTTTTTGACCGCTGGCGATCTCTCGGATGACGACGACGGCGGCGCCTCGCGCCCAGTCATCAAAGGTGTGGGACCGCAGGACAATGCTGCAGTTGATTTCGGCTCCGAACGCGTGCTCCGCGAATGTTTCGCGTATGCGCTCACCGTGCAGATCGAACTCCGCGACGGCTTCGCCGGCGATGATGACGACCTCGGGTCCGACCAGGTTGACGAGCGCGGCCAGTGCGGCGCCGATCGTGTCGCCGGCTTTTGCGAATGCTGCCATAGCGCGCGCATCACCGAGCCGAGCAGCTTCGATCACCGTGGCGAAGGATGCAACCTCAACAGATAATCCAGCCTCACGAACGATCGATCGTGAGGCCGCCATGGTCTCGACACATCCACGCCGTCCGTAGCTACACACAAGATTGTCAGGGGCAAGCGGGAGATGTCCGAGCTCACCCGCAACCCCTTGGCTGCCTTCTACGACGTTCCCGTTGAGGAAGATGCCACAGCCGATTCCTTCACCGATCGTGACCACCGCGAACGATGCGGCATCGCGACCTGTTCCGAACAGCTGTTCCGCGTGCGTGAGCGCGCGAACGTCGTTCTCCACGTGTTCGGGGCGAATCCTGCCACGCTGCGTGGGTGGGTCAAGCTGGCTCAGATTGTGAACCGGCCTGGGTTTCTCGGAGGGTGGTGTTAGGCGGCTGTCGGCTGATCGCGTCTTGGGCTAGAGCGTAGTTCAGTTCTTCGAACTGGTCCGGTTTGAAGTGTCCGATCGCGGACCGCCGGCGCGCACAGCTGTGGGGGCTCCCGGCGTCGCGCCGCTGGTTTTTGGTTCTTCGAGGCAAGCGAGTTCCCCGACGAGCGAGCCCGTGCGCGAGTTGCTGCTGACCGCGAGTCCGGCCACGCTCGAGGTCTTCTTCGGAGTGCGCTGACGCCGATACCTCGGGACGCCGCCGGACGGCGGAGCAGAGCCAGAGCGAACGTGACGGCCGCCTGGCACGTGCCCGACCGGTTCTGGTCGGCGCAGGCCTTGGCATCAGCGGGCGGCGATCCCCTCCAGGGCGAGCTCGAACGCGGCGGACATCGCGTCCGGATCGAACGAGCCCTCCTGGAACAGCAGGCGGAAGTAGATCGGCGCATAGATCCGCTCGGCGAGTTCGTCGGTGGCCCTGTCGCCGCGGATAGATCCCTCTTCGATCCCGCGTGCAATGAGGATCTTGACGGCCTCGCGACGGGGACGCCAGAAGTGCTTCTTAAACTCCTCGAGCGTGGCAGGATCGTACTGGCACTCGGCGATGAGTTGCGCCATCAGGCGCCCCTCGTACCCGTCGTACACGGTAGCGAGTGACACCACGTGCTCGCGCAGCGCCTCGAGCGCCGGCAGATCCTCACGGACGGGCGTCGCGAGAATGTGGTTCTCGAGGAACGTGTCGATGATGACGGCGGCCTTGTTCGGCCACCACCGGTAGATGGTGGTCTTGCTCACGCCGGCATCCCGCGCGATCCGCTCGATCGAGAGCTGCTGGATCGACACCGATTCCGGTTCGCGCTCATCCAGCAGCTTCATCGTCGAGTGCAGGATCGCCTGCCTGCTCTGCTCACTCCGGATCGCCATGTGGCCGCCTTTCGAATCGACTCATCCGATACGATACGTCCACCGACGCCCAGGTGCGGTCACCGACGTGCCGACGCACCCATCTTCGCGCGCGCCAGGGCCGCATACTCCTGCAGCAGCTGGGCGTCGTCGACCGCTCCGAGATCGACCACCTCGGCCAGCGCCACGCCCTGCAGGAGCCGCTTGACGGGCACCTCGAGCTTCTTGCCGGTGCGGGTGTGCGGGATGCCGCGCATCACGATGATGTCGTCGGGAAGGTAGCGCGCCGAAAGGTTCTTGCGGATGGCGGCGACCACCGCCGCGCGGGCTGCATCCTCGTCGACGCCCTCGCCCAGTGTGACGAACAGGGGCAGATAGTAGTCCTCGTCACCGATCTCGGCCCCGACGACCATCGCCTCAGCGATCTCGGGCAGCGCCTCGACGACCGCGTAGATGTCTGCGGAGCCGAGACGGATGCCGTTGCGATTCAGTGTGGAATCCGATCGGCCCAGAATCTGGATTCCTCGGTCGGAGATCTCGATGAAGTCGCCGTGGCGCCACACTCCGGGATACGTGTCGAAGTAGCTCGCACGGTAGCGTGACCCGTCGTCGTCGCCCCAGAAGCGCAGCGGCATCGACGGCATCGCCTCGGTGACGACGAGTTCGCCCTTGCCCTGCGTCGGGTTGCCCGCGTCGTCCCAGGCCTCGACCCGCACGCCCAGCGCGGGCGCCTGGATGTAGCCGACCCGCACCGGCTCGGTCGGGGCGCCCCCGACGAAGCATCCGATGATGTCGGTGCCGCCGCTCATCGACGCCAGCCAGACGTCGCCCACGTTCTGGTAGAGCCAGCGGAACCCATCGGCCGACAGCGGGGATCCCGTCACCTGGACCGCACGCAGCGCCGAGAGGTCGTGCGCGCGCGCCGGCACCAGGCCGCTCTTGGCGCAGGCATGGATGAATCCGGCGCCGACCCCGATCACAGCGGCACGCGTGCCGGCCGCCACCTCCCAGACCCGGTTGAGCGTGGGGAACGTGGGATTGCCGTCCACCAGCACGGCGACGGCGCCGACGCCCATCGCGCTGGCGAGCGTGTTCCAGACGACCCAGCTCGTCGAGGCGACCGAGAAGTAGCGGTCGCCGGCGCGCACGTTCCCGCCGAACAGGAGCAGGTTCAGCTCCTCCAGCAGCGCGCCGCCGTGGCCGTGGACCATGCCCTTGGGGATGCCGGTGGTCCCCGAGGAGAAGAGCACCCACAAGGGATGGCTGAACTCGACGTCGAGGTACTCCGGATCGACCGGCCGACGCACGACGTCGTCCCACGCGCTGGCGGGAACGGCCGCCTCGGGCGCCGGGACGGAATCGGTGTGCGCGGTCACCCACACCACATGGCGTACGCTCGGCAGCTGGCCGAGCACGTCGGCGAGTTCGGATCGACGGTCGCGGTCGGCGCGCGCCAGGCGGTAACCGGGCGCGGCGATCAGCACTGTGGGCTCGAGCTGCCGGAAGCGCGACACCAGCGCGCCGGGGCCGAACTCCGGTGCGCACACCGACCAGACGGCGCCGATCGACGCCGTGGCCAGCAATGCGACGACCGCGGCGGGCACGTTCGGCAGCACGGCCGCCACGCGGTCACCGGGCACGACACCGAGCGAGCGCAGGTGTGCGGCGAGCGCGCCGACCTGCCCGCGCAGGTCGGCGAATGAGATCTCCTCGGTGGCGCCGTCCTCGGCGACCGCGATGAGAGCGGTACCCTCGCGCCCGTCCAGGAGGTGCCGCGCGAAGTTGAGGGTGCGGCCGGGGAACCAGCGCGTGACGGGCATCGGCGCGCCGTCGCGCGCCGGACCGGGCTCGCCGCCCAGTCGAACGCCGGCGAAGTCCATCAGTGCCGACCAGAACGCGTCGGGGTCATCGACGCTCCATTGCCACAGGGCCGAGTACCCTTCTGCGAGCGCGACACCGCGCGTCCGGACGAAGTCGGCGAAGCGCTCGGTCTGCGTCTGACCCGCGCGGGGATCCGGCCGCCAGATGATCTCGCCGTCGGCCGCGGATTCGTCGACGATCACGCCGACTCCGCGACGGCGGCCGCGGTGCGGCGCGCCGCGATCTCGGCCGGGCTGATCGGGTCGGTCCCGACCAGCACGAACAGCACGCGCGCCGGCGTGTCCGTCCGGTTCGACCACGCGTGCGCGGTGGCGCGCTGGATGGCGACGTCACCGGCCCTCATCGTGGCCTCGCCCTCGTCTACGAGGAGCGTGATCTCACCCTCGAGCACGACCGCGTAGTCGATCGACTCGGTGCGGTGGAACCAGAAGTGCTTGTCGGCACTGTGCGCACCGGCCGCCCGCTCGTCCTGCGCGCCGATCTCCCCGAACACGGCGTCACCGGCATCCCGCGGATAGACATCGTCCGGTGGGAAGTCCGCGATGCGCACCACCGTCTCGCCGACGCTCGGGAAGTCGATCTTCGCGCAGGCCGGCGCCGGATCGGCGTCCGTCACGTGGTCGACGGCGCCGGCCGGCGTGAACCACGCGACCGTGGCGCCGAATCCCGGGATGGTGTCAGAGTCGAACGTGTTCGGCGCATCCGCATCATCGAAGAGGATGACGGCGCGCCCCTGATCGTCGTGGCCGGTGACGACCCGGCGCACGGGTCTGCGGCTGGTCATGTCAGTTCTCCTCGAACGGGAAGGGCTGCGGCGTCGGCCACCATGCCGGGGACTCTTTCTCGGCCGCGATCCGGTTGCGGAGGGTGCCGACGCCCTCGAGTTCGAGTTCGAGCGTGTCTCCCGGCTGCAGGAACCTGCCGAGCTCGACGCCCGCGCCGAAGGCCATCGTGCCGGAGCCGATGAGGTCGCCGGGCTGGATGCCGTTGAGCACCGAGGCGTAGGCGATCGTCTCCTCCGGAGTCCAGATGAAGTCCTCGACCTTCGTGTTCGACCACACCTCGCCGTTCACGCGCACCTGGCCGGTCAGGCCGATGATCGAGGGGATCTCGTCGAGGGTGGTGATCCACGGCCCGATGCCGTAGGCGAAGTCCTTCGAGTGCTGGGCGCCCATGCCGATCGGCGACTCGAGCTTCTGCACGTCGCGCAGGCTCCAGTCGTTGAAGATGGTGATCCCGAAGACATGGCTCCAGGAGTTCTCCGGGGTCAGGCTCCGCCCGGGCTTGCCGACCACGTAGCCGATCTCGAGTTCGTAGTCGAGCTGCTCGGTGAAGTCGGGGTACGGGATGGTCTCGTCATGACCGTAGATCGTCGAGGTCGTGCCCTTGAAATAGCCGGGGCGCTCGTAGACGGCGCGCGTCGGGATCGTCTTCATGACGTTGCCGAAGAAGTTCTTGATGTGCCCGTTGAAGGTGAGCGAGTCGCGGATGACCGGGGGCTTGATCGCCGCTCGCCACGACACATCGGCGATCGCGAGCGCGGCGTCGTCGGCCGCGTCGAGAGCCCGATGAGCCGCATCGAGGAAGAAGTCCCCCGCCGAGATGCCCTGCGTGAGGTCGCGGAACGTGGCGTGTGCCAGATGGCGGGCGCCCTCCACGGTCGCGCCCCCCTTCTGCAGCGACAGCGCGTAGGCCCTCTTCAGATCGATGACCCGATCGTGCTCGGGCTCGGCCGCGACGACGCGGATCTCCTCCCCGTCCGGACCGTCGATGGCGATGCGTCCTAGCTTCATTGCAGACCTCCTGGCTTCTGTGACTCACAGCATACGATACGGACAGTATCGAATACTAGTCCGGCTGCCTGGGATCGCGGCATGTCCGCTACATCGTCGCGCTGGCGCCCCCGTCGACGACGAGGTTCGCGCCGGTCACCCACGCCGCCTCGTCCGAGGCCAGATACAGTCCCGCATAGGCGACGGCGAGCGGGTCGCCCGGCTTGCCGTCGATCGTCCGGGCCACGATCGACGCGACGGGCGCCGCCTCGCCCAGCTCGGCGTACATCGCGAGGACCGGCGGAGTCGCCATCACGCCCGGGCTCACCGAGTTGACCCGGATGCCGCACGCGATCCCCTCTGCCGCGAGCTGTCGGGTGAGAGCCATCACACCGCCCTTTGCCGCCGCGTGCGCGGCCTGCGGCAGCGCCCGCGCGCCCTGCAACCCGGCCCCGGAGCCGATGTTCACGATCGCGCCGCGGGAGGCCGCGAGGTGGGGCCAGGCCAGCTGGCTGGCGTGCCACACGATGTCGAGCTCGTTGCGGATCGTGAACGCATAGTCGGCCGCCGTCTGCTCGCCGAACGGCCCGAAGCGCGGTGCACTCGCGTTGTTGTACAGCACGTCGACGCGCCCGTGCCGTTCGACGGCGGCGGTGATCCAGCGCGTCACCGCGTCGCGGTCGCCGAGATCGAGCGGCGCGGTGGGATGGATGCGCCCGCCCGCCGCGTCGATCAGGCGTGCGGTCTCGGCTGCGCCGTCGGCGTCCAGGTCGCAGCCGACCAGTGTGGCCCCTTCACGTGCGAACAGCTGCGCTGTCACGCGTCCCATGCCGCTGCCGATGCCGGTGAGCAGCACGACCTTTCCCTCCAGGCG
This sequence comes from Microbacterium kribbense, assembly GCF_039537285.1. NCBI lineage: Bacteria > Bacillati > Actinomycetota > Actinomycetes > Micrococcales > Microbacteriaceae > Microbacterium > Microbacterium kribbense. The sequence continues at coordinate 6,343 of NZ_BAABAF010000015.1, forward strand.
ACCTGTCGTCATCGTCGATTCCTCTCTCGTCGGACGTCGTCGGGAGTCAAGCACGAGGGGCGCGCCATGCGCCGCACCGTGCAGGTCCGGCACGATCTCATGCCGGGCGTGCACAGCGGAGCGACCACACGGGGCACCGGCGATACAACGGCAGCACGAGCAATCCACTCGAGGACGAGAAGGAGAAACCTATGACCACCAGCACTGCGACCAGCCACCCGACCCCACCCGGGGTCACCGTAGCCGACCTCGGTCGCGCACTCGCCGCCTTCGCCGCGGCGATCGGAGCCGACAAGGTGAGTACCGACGAAGCGGTGCTCCGCGAGTTCCAGGATCCGTTCCAGGTGCCGGGAACCGCCACGAATCTCGCCTCGGCCGTCGTCTCGCCGACCAGCACCGAGGACGTGCAGGCGATCGTGCGCATCGCCAACGAGCACCGCGTGCCGCTGTGGCCGATCGGCCGTGGCAAGAACAACGGCTACGGCGGTGCCGCGCCCCAGGTGCGGGGCACCGTGATGCTGTCGTTCAAGGAGATGAACAAGGTGCTCGAGATCAACGAGGAGCTCGGCTACGCGATGGTCGAGCCCGGGGTGAGCTGGTACGACCTGCACGACGCGATCGAAGCAGGCGGCCATGACCTGGTGGCATCCATCGTCGACATCGGGTTCGGAGGTGTCGTCTCCAACACGCTCGAGCACGGCCTCACCTATATGCCGTACTCGATCGACCAGGCCTCGCACTGCGGTTTCGAGGTCGTGCTCCCGAGCGGCGACCTGCTGCGGACGGGGTCGGGCGCCATGGACGGCAACCCGACCTGGCCGCTGTACAAGCGTGGCCTCGGACCGACATCCAGCGAGCTGTTCATGCAGTCGAACTTCGGCATCGTGACCAAGATGGGCTACTGGCTCATGCCCAAGCCCGAGGTGTACATGCCGCTGTGGCTGCAGGTCTGGGACGACCACCAGATGCCGGCCGTCGTGGACGCGCTGCGCGAGCTGATGCTGGCCGGCACGATCGACATGCGCCCGCAGCTGTCGAACACGCTGTGCATGGCGTCGATGCTCACCGCCCGCGCCGACTGGTACGACAAGCCCGGGCCGATGCCCGAGGAGATCATCGACAAGATCGCGAAGGAACTGGGGCTGGGGCGCTGGATGATGCGCTTCGCCCTGTACGGCGACGAAGCCGTCGTCGACCACAACTTCACGAAGCTGAAGAGGCGCTTCGAGGCGATCCCGAGCGTGAGCGTGTTCGGCGCGAAGCACTCCGCCGCCGAGTGGGAGACGCTGCCCAACCCACACGAGCGCGTGCAGATCGGCGTACCCAGCCAGGATCTCTATAAGATGGCGGGCTGGTCGGGCGGCGAAGAGGGCGGGCACGTCGATTTCTCGCCGGTCATCCCGCTCACGGCGAAGCACGCGCGCGAGGCCCAGGAGCTCTTCCAGCGGCTCTGCCACGAGGCCGGGCTCGACTACCTGGGCGGGATGCTGCCGATCAACGCCCGCTCGACCACGTTCATCAACGTGATCCCGTTCGACACGAAGAACCCCGACCAGGTGGAGCGCGCGTACGACCACGCGAAGCGCATGGTCGCCATCGCCGGCAAAATGGGCTATGGCGAATATCGCGCGCACCTGTCGTTCATGGACCTGGCCGCCGACCAGTTCGGGTTCAACGACCACGCGCAGCGTCGCTTCAACGAGACGCTCAAGGACACGCTCGACCCCAACGGCATCATCGCACCGGGCAAATCCGGAATCTGGGGCAGTCGGCTGCGGGCCGCGGGATTCCCGCAGGCGTGATCGCCGCGATCGCCGTGCGAGTCCGTCAGCTGCGGCGGACCTCGCGCGGCGACCGGCCGAACTCCCGGCGGAACGCGCGGGCGAAGCTGGCCGCATCCGCATAGCCGACGTGCCCGGCGATCTGCGACACCGGGTGACTCGTCGCCCGCAGCTCGTCGGCAGCGGCATCCATTCGCTGCCTTCTGATCCATGCCGACGCACCGCCCGACGCGGCGAAGAGCTTGTGCACGTACCGCACCGAGACGTAGTGCGCCTCGGCGATCTGCTCCGGGCCGAGCTGCGGGTCATGCAGGTGAGCGAGTGCATACCGGCGCATGCGCGGCAGGAGGCCCGACCGGGATGTCGCCCGATCGCCCTCGCGGTCGCCGTACAGGCTGCGGATCACGGGCAGGAGCATCTCGCCGGCGACCTCACCCGCCGGCCCCGTGACCCCGCCGCCGTCGGCGGCCTTCGCGATGCCGGAGAGCAGCGGCAGGGCAAGGCGGATCAGCGGCGTGTCGACTCCCCCGACACGCGTGGCCGTATGCGCGACGACCTCCCGGGCCTCACGACCAAGCAGCCATTTGGGCACCGCGAAGACCAGGACGTCGAATCCGACGGGCGCTTCGAAGACCGAGGGCCGCGATGTGTCGTGCGCTCCCAGGTCTCCGGGGCGCAGCTCGCAACGGCGGCCGTCCTGCTCGATTCGACACGCTCCTTGCCGCACGAGGTAGAGCAGAATGCACTCCGGGTCGCCGCTGTCGACCAAGCGCGGGGTGCGAGCGACCCGATGCGCATTGCCGCTGATCGTGCGCACGAACAGGGGGCCCACATCGCCGCCGCTCAGCCGCGCATCGAACGGGGCGGCGTCGAACGGCTCGACGCGCACCGGAAAGAAGTGCGCGGCGATGCCCGCCGACCAGTAGTCGGAGCGGTCGGCCGGCGCCACCGCACGGGTGTCGAGCATCATCGACATCGCTCACACCGCCTTCTGTTGCATGCCCGGAGCGGGCGGGCCCGCATCCGCAGGCCCGCCCGATTCCCCTCACTTCGCGCTCTGCGGCCCCTTCTCCGGGTGCGCGAAGAACGCCGCGGTCTGCTCGTCGGTGAAGTAGACGCCCTCGGGTGCAAGGTCGGTGCCGTCGCCCGCCTTCCACGACGGATCGACGACGCTCGACAGGTTCTTCGCATCGACGACGTACGGCGCCCACACGATCTGATTCACCTTCACGTCGGCCCCTGCCAGCACCTTCAGGCCGACCTGCGCCGCCATCTGTGCCATCGGGATCGGCGGCGTGGCCGTTCCGAAGTAGTGGTAATCGGGGTGCGCGGCCGCATACGCCGCCATGCCCTGCGAAGCGCCCACATCCTGGATCGGCGGCACCGGCTGGCCGCTCTGGGCGAACGCATCGCGGATCGCCCACCCCATCGTGCCGGCCTGGATCACAGCGTCCACACCGGCCGGATGGGTGGCCAGGAACTGCACCACAGCCTGCTGGGCCAGCGGCGGCTGGAACAGGCCCTGCACGGACCCCGCGATCTTGATGCCGGAGCACAGCTTGAGTGCTGCGTCGCGGCCTGCCTCCCAGAACTTCTCGTTGGGAATGCCCGGCACGCCGGTGACCTCGAGCACATCGCCCGAACCGCCGATGGCGCCGAACACCGACGACGCCGTGGCCATCGACTGCAGCACCGCGTTGTAGGTGACCGAGATCGCATCGGGGCTGTCGATCGGCACGACGACGGACACCACCGGGATGCCGGCATCGTGCGCCTGCTTCACCAGGTCGATGGCGGCTTCGGGTGCGGCGGGATTGAAGAAGATGATGTCGGGCTTCAACGACAGCGCCTGCCCGAACTGCTGCAGCTGGCCCGGCACATCCGTCGGGTCATTGGGCGCCACGTCGAGCACCACATCGACGCCCGCGTCCTTCAGCGACGCCGCGAGGGCCTTCTGGTACGCGGCGATGAAGGGAGCAGCCGGCGCCTGCCCGACGATCGCGGCGGTGAAGCCGCTGGTCTTCTTCGACTTCCAGCCCGCCCACGCCGACTTCTCGACCGCGAACGGATAGCCGTTGTAGCCGTCCTGAATCTCCTTGGGCAGACTCGTGAGCAGGCCGTCGGGATCGTTCGCGCCGATGTTCGGCGTCGTACCGCAGCTGGAGGCCGACGCGTCGGTCCCCTTCGCCACCGGCGGGGCCCCGGCAGTGGATGAACATCCTGCCAGCACCAGCGCTCCCAGCACGGCGAAGGCCGCCGTACGGGGCCCCAGGCGACGGATATGAGTGGATTTCCCCATGGTTGCAGCTCCTCTTCGAGTTCGGCGCGTCATCGCACGGCATCAGACTAGACACATCCGATACGATTCGTCTAGTTTTGAATGAACACACGCGATGCGGCGTGTCCGCGCACTGAGGAGCGACAGCATGTCCGACCCACATCTCGGTCTTCATCTGACCGATGTCAACAAGAGGTTCGGGGCCACCCGAGCCCTCGTCGACGCGCGGCTCGACGTGGTGCCGGGCGAGATCCACACCCTGCTCGGCGAGAACGGCTCGGGCAAGTCCACGCTGGTGAAGATCATCGGCGGCGTGCACCGCCCCGACGGCGGCACCTTCATGCTCGGCAGCGACCCGGTCGAGCTGCGGAATCCGGCCCAGTCCGCGCGTCGCGGGATCGGCGTCGTGTTCCAGGAAGTGCTCACCGCAGGCAGTCAATCCGTGCTCGAGAACATCTGGCTCGGCGCCGACGGCGTCTTCCGGCGGGCGCTGGGCCGCAGCCAGCGCCGGCGGATCGCCGCCGACATGCTCGGCAGCCTCGTGGACGGCATCGACCTCGACATGCCCGCCGGGCGGCTGTCGCTGTCCGACCGACAGGCGGTGTGCATCGTCCGCGCCCTGATCCGCGAACCACGCGTGCTGGTGCTCGACGAGTCCACGGCGGCGCTGGATGTGCGCACCCGGGACCGACTGTTCGACGAGATGCGCCGACTGGCGGCATCCGGAGTCGGCATCCTGTTCATCTCGCACCGGATGGATGAGGTGCTCGAGATCTCAGACCGGGTGACGGTGCTCCGCTCGGGGCGGACGATCTCGACCCTCGAACGGACCAGTCTCTCGGTCGACCGCCTCGTCGCGGACATGACCGGCGCCTCCGGACAGTTCGAGCGCGCCACGCGTGACCGCGATTTGGGCGGGGTCACGCTCCGTGCGACGGCCGTGCGCCTCACGTCCGACGCCGCCCCCGTCGACTTCGAGCTGCACGCGGGAGAGCTGGTCGGCGTCGCGGGCCTGGAAGGGCACGGGCAGGACCGGTTCCTGCGGCGACTCGCCGGCCTCGACATGGGCGGGGGGTCGGTGATCCGCGCCCTCAGCCCCGACGTTGAAGTGCGCTCCGGCAACGGCGCTCGGCTGGGCCTGGCCTACCTGCCGCGGGAACGACGGGGGGAGTCGCTCTTCGGACCGATGTCGATTCTGGAGAACTTCGCCCTGCCCACGCTGCGGCAGGACCGGCGCGGCCCATTTCTGAGCGCCACGCGGATGGCCGCCCGATTCCGCCAGTTCGCCGCCGCGCTGAGCATTCGGCTGGGCGCGCCACGCGATCCGATCTCGAGCCTGTCCGGCGGCAGCCAGCAGAAGGTGATCCTCGCGCGCTGGCTGGCCACCGACCCCAAGGTGCTGCTGCTGAACGATCCCACCCGGGGCGTCGACATCATGACCAAGCGCGAGATCTACGCGACGCTCGAGCGGCTGTGCGCCGACGGGATGAGCGTGGTGATGCTCTCGAGCGAGGTGGACGAACTCGTGGAGCTGGTCGATCGCGTGCTGGTGTTCCGCGACCAGGAGGTGTTCGCCGAAGTGCCGCGCGAGCGGCTCACCACCGAAGTCGTCGTCGCCGCATACTTCGGCGAGCAGATCGGAGCGGCGGCATGAACCGCATCCTCGCCTTCCTCCAGCGACGCTCGTGGGCGTTCGCCTGCTTCCTCGCGGCGACCCTGCTGGCGGTCAACCTCATCGTCAGCCCGTCGTTCCTCGCGCCCGACCGCCTCCCGGCGACGCTCGCGACGCTCGCGCCGTTCGTGCTGGTGGGATTCGCCTCCACGCCGGCGCTCCTCTCCGGCGGCATCGACGTCTCGGTCGGTCCACTGGCGACGTTCATCAACTGCCTGTTCGTCGCCGTGCTGCTGCCGGCGGGTCTCGGCGACTGGTTCACGGCCATCCCGCTGCTGCTGCTGGCGTCTGCCGGCATCGGGACGGTGACCGGTCTGCTCGTCACGGTCGTGCGCCTGCACCCGGTGGTGGCCTCGACCGGCGTGCTCTTCGTGCTGACCGGGCTGGCGATCACGATCTCGAAGAATCCGGTCTCGGCGCCGCCGAACTGGTCGGACGGCCTGGCCGGCGCCTACGGCTGGCTTCCGGGCGCGGCGATCACCATGGGGCTGGTCGTGCTGGCCTGGTTCGGGCTGCGCCGCACGGCGTTCGTGAGCAATCTGCTGGCGACCGGTGAGAGCGACGTGTCGGCGTACGGCTCGGGAGTGAACGTGACGCTCGTACGCACACTGGCGTACATGCTGGGCGGACTGTTCGCCGGATTCGGAGGCATCGCCCTATCGGCACTGCTGCAGTCGTCCCAGTCATCGCTGGCGACCACGTACGCGCTGCTGGGGCTGGCGGCCGCCGTCCTCGGCGGCACTGCTCTGGGCGGCGGCAAGGGCGGGCTGCTGGGCACCTTCTTCGGAGCGCTCGTCCTCTACCTCATGCAGCAGCTGCTGACCGCGACCGGGGTGCAGCCGAGCCTGGTGCAGTTCGCATTCGGCCTCACCCTCGTCGTCGGCGTCCTGCTGGGCGCCACGCTGCTCAGCCCGCGCCGCGCAAGGAGCCTGGCATGACCGAGTCGTTCACCGACGTCACCCGCTCGCTCACGCAGCCGGCCGCACCGCCATCCGGATGGCTGCGGCTGCGGCGCTGGGCGCTCGAGACTCCGCTCATCCAGCTCGCGATCCTGGTTGTGCTGGCCGTCGTGCTCGTGTCACTGGTGCCCGCCTTCATCGCCCGGCCGCAGGCAGCGATCGCGGTGATCACGATCGCCGCGCTTCTCGCTCTCGCCGCGATGGGGCAGACCCTCGTGGTGATCCTCGGCGGCCTCGACCTGGCCATCGCCGGATACGTCACGTTCGGCGCGATGATCGCGGCGAATGCGACGAGTCGACTCGGCTGGCCGGTTCCGGTGGCCCTGCTGGTGGTGCTCGCCGTCTGCGGCGGAACCGGGAGCCTCGTCGGCTGGCTCTGCCACCGCTTTCGCATCGAACCGCTGGTGATGACCCTCGGAGTGGGCGTCGCCCTCACCGGAGGCTCGATGTTCGTCGCGGGCGGCGACTACAACGGCCAGCCGCCGCAGGAGCTGAAATCCCTGGCCCAGATCAACGGCACCACGTTCGGTCTGCCCATCCCCCCGGTCATCGTCATCGTGGCTGCGCTCGGGGTGCTGATGTGGCTCGTGTTGGCGAAGACGGGCATCGGGCGCAGGCTGTATGCGACCGGCGTGAACCCGCGCGCGGCGAGCCTGACCGGCATCCGCACCACGGCGGTGTGGGCAGCGGTGTTCGCCGCCTCCGGCGCACTCGCCGGGCTGGCCGGCATGTTCATCGCCGCATTCGGCTCGGGATGGTCCCAATCGATCGGCGACCCCTACCTGTTCTCGGGGCTGGCCGCGGTGCTGGTGGGCGGAACGACGTTCGGCTCGGTCCGCGGCGGCGTCACGCGCACGGCGCTCGGTGCGCTGATCCTGACGGTCTTGTCGACGATCATCGTCAGCCAAGGGCTCAGCGAGGCGCAGACCCGCATCGTCTACGGCCTGATCATCCTCGGCGTCGTGGCCCTCTACGGCCGCGACCGGCACGTGCGCGACCGGTTCTGATCGGGCCGGTCGGGGCGCCGATCAGGTGAGATCGATCGGCGTGCAGACCAGCGCGCTCGACGCGTCGGGGTTTGTGAAGCGGCGCTCGTCCGGCGCGAGCTGCTCCCGGTACCACGCACTGTCGAACTCCGCGGCCAGTGCCTCGGGCGACGCGAACGTGATCGCGCCGACACCGTCGTACCGCGTGCCTGTGAAGCACGCGGGCGGCGGCACCGGCGCAGGCGTGTCTTCGATGCTGACCAGCCGGCTCTTGGCGCCCGGTCCGGCCAGGGCGAGCTGCGCGTGTGCACCGATCCAATGATCTTCGAACTCGCTGAAGCGGAGCGAGCCCCGGGCAACGGGGAGCACGATGACCGTCACCGGGGCCATGGCGTCGGTGACCTCCCGTTCCCAGATCATGTTCGGCCGCCCGCCGACGGCCGCCGGTCGCTCCCCCAGCAGCTCGCCGCGGTCGACGAGCCACTGCTGTTCGAACTCGCGCGAGGTGACCCAGTCGGCCGCGTCGTTGGCCCGCTTCCACCACGTCTCCACGACTGCGTCGTAGTGCGCGGCATCCGCACCGGCAATCGGCCGCTGCCCGGGAACGGGACCGTGGAAGACATGGCGGACGAGGCCCGGGGCCACAAGCGGACGGCGGCGTTCGCGCGTCAACCACGCGTCGACGAACGCGCCCTGCGACAGCTCGCTGCGGCGCTTCAGCAGCAGCGCCAGCTTGTACGCCGCACTCACGTCAGCGCGCCTTGCGCTTCTGCGCGGCCCGCGCCGCCTTGTCGGCGATCGCCATCAGCAAGGGGTTGCCCGCCGCCCAGATGAACAGGTTCTGTCCGGCGTTGGAGCGCTTCGAACTCGGACTCTCGCGGCCCATCTCCGGGTTGAGATGGCACTGCACCGGGACTTGGAGGATGAGCCGCCGCATACACGAGTTCGCATGGTCACACCACACGATCTCGGCCTGGCGCCCCTCGATGACCTTGTTCGGGTAGTCGGGGTCGGCCAGCAGCTGGCGGGCCAGCATGGTCGCGTCGATGGTGCCGTCCTCGATCGCCGCGGCCGCCTGGGCGGGGTCGGGCGTGCTGCTGACGAACAGCGCCACCTGCGGTCCGAGCGCGGCACGGAAGGCCTGGGGCTCGCCCTCGCGGAGCATCTTGCCGGATTCGCTCGTGACGTTGTCTTTCATCGACTCGTAGTTGCCGTCGGTGAGGGCGACGAAGTCGAGGCCGGCTTTCGCGATCTCGGCCGTCACGGCCGCGAAGCCGTCGGGTCCCTGCCCGCCGGGCACGTGGTCGTTGGCGCTGAGACGCAGGCCGAGCGCGACATCCGGGCCGATCTCGAGGCGCACCGCTGCGACGGCATCCTTGAGTGCACGCGCGCGGTTCTCGACCGAGCCGCCGTACTCATCGGTGCGGAAGTTCGCCAACGGCGAGAGGAACGACGAGTAGAAATAGCACATGTGCGCGGCGATCTCGATGCCGTCGAAGCCCGCCGCCTTGGCCCGGCGCGCCGCATCGACGACGGCCTGCTCGAGCTCCTTGATCTCTTCGACGGTCGCCTCGTTCGGCAGCGGCGTGATGCGGCCGCCGGGGATGTAGACGTTGTCCGGCAGTCCGAACCCACCCATGTCGACCGACTTCGGCGATGCCGACGAGATCCCGTGCCCGTCGCGGGGCACTCCCATCCGCCCGAAGGCCGGGAACAGCTGCGCGAACACCGCCACGCCGGTGCCGGTCGCGTGCACCTCGTCGACGAGCTGGGTGAGGTCGGGGATGAACGCGTCGTCGTCGTAGCGGATGTTCGGCGAGAACGGAGACTCGCGGAATGCGCGCGCCGTCGCGACCGAGCCACCGACGAACACCGCGCCGGCGCCGCCCTTCGCGCGGCGCGCGAGGAACGCGATCGACTGGTCGCTCGGGCGGCCGTCCTCGGTGGGCTGCAACACGGCCATCGGGCCGAGGATGACCCGGTTCTTGAGCGTGAGCTTGTTGATCGTCAGCGGCTGGCCGAGGATCTCGGCGGGGGTTCGCGTGGACATGGGACTCCTCATCGGGTGGCGAGCGTCATCGGGTGGACAGCAGCGCGGACAGTGCGACATCGGCCGGCAGCAGCCCGAGTTCACGGCGGATGTCGGTGAGCAGGTCGAGACCCGCAGGGTCGACCGGCAGCAGCCCGGCCGACCGGAGCCCGGCCAGCAGCAGGTCGAGCTCGGGGGAGCCGAGGAGTGCGGCACGAACTACGAGGCCCTGCCCGGGGAACGCAGGGAGCAGGTCGCCGACGCGCAGCAGCTCGTGCATGCCGGCGGCCAGCGCCTGTCCGTCGAACGGGGGCCCCAGCAGCGTGGCGTCGGCGATGCCGGCCACGAGCGCGTCCAGGCGCTCTCGCACGCCGCCGACCTCGATGTAGTCGGGTTCGATGCCGGCGCCCCCGAGCAGGTGGCGGGCCACGAGCGCGAAGCCGTTCGCGAACGCGTCGACGGCGAAGCGGCGGCGGTCGAGATCGGCGAGCGTGGCGATGGCGGGATCCGCATAGATCCCAAGCGGGGTCGTGTGCTCGACCTGGGCGACGAGCCGGACGTCCGCCCCCGCCGCCGTCCACTCGAAGAGGTTGTCGATCGCCGTGACGACGAGGTCGAGCTCGCCGGTGGCGAGGCCCGCCAGCTGGGCCGGGCTGCCGGGAGTGCGCATCTCGATCAGGTCGATGCCGTCGAGCAGGCCGCGCTCCCGGGCGGCGAGCAGCGGTGCCGACGGGACGAAGTACGAGATCCGGAGCGTCACGCCGTCGTCCTCGCCGCCGCTGCGCGCCGGGACGCCTGCCAGGGCGCCGGCACCCCGGAGGGCGCCCGGACCGGGGTGCGCTGCGTGCCGAGCCCGGTGATCGTGACCTCCATCACGTCGCCGCCGCGCAGGAACCGGTTGTGGTGTGAGCCGTTTCCGGCCGGTGAGCCCGTGATGATGAGGTCGCCGGGGTCGAGCACGGCGATCGACGAGGCGTAGGAGATGAGCTGCGGCACGCCGAACGCCATGTTCGCGGTCGAGGAGTCCTGCATCAGCTCGCCGTTGAGGCGCAGCTGGATGCGCAGGCTCATCGGGTCCGGGACGAAGCGTGCGGGCACCAGCACCGGCCCGGTGGGAAAGAACGTCGGCTGGTTCTTCGCGCGGAACCAGTCGGTGCCGATCTTGGCCACGTCGGTGCGGGGCACCAGCGACCGGGCCGAGATGTCGTTGACGATGACGTAGCCGGCGACGAAGTCGAGTGCCTCGTCGACGTCCACTCGATGTGCGCGCCGGCCGATGACCACGCCGAGCTCGGCCTCCCAATCGACATCCGCCCCGAAGTCGGGCAGGTGCACCGCGTCCTCTGCTCCCGAGACGGCGGACGGGATGCCGGTCCACATATAGGGGTCGCCGGTGGCGACCCGCTCGTCGATCTCGGCTGCCGCGTCCGCGAGCAGCTGCTCGTCCGACGCGCCGTCCGCGCCGAGCTTGTGCGCGACCGCCATCTGCAGGATGTGTTCGCGGTAGTTCACCCCGGCCGCGAGGATCGGCCCGACCGGCAGAACCGGCGGCAGCACGTGCAGCCGGCCCGCCTGCGCGAGAGCCGCGCGCGACTGCGACGACGTCGCGGGCGCGCCCAGGAACGCCATCAGGGCGTCGAGGTTCGCATCCCAGTCGGCGAACAGGTCGCCGGTGCGCTGGATGCCGGGGAGGATCGCACGGATGTCGTGGAGGTCATCGCCGGAGACCAGCACGGGTACGGCGGCGCCGTCGATCTCGAACGTGCCGATGGCGAAAGGACGCATGGCTCAGACCGGGGGCGCCACGAACAGGTGACGGTCGTCGGAGTCGTTGAACATCTCCTTGGTGATGAACTCGTTCATGTCGCCGCCGGTGCCCCACTGGTCGGAGGTCTCGGGCTCTTGCACGTCGTAGATGTGCGGGTGCCAGGTGTCTTCCTCGAGGTTCTCCAGCTCGGTCGTCATCTCCATCGTGTTGCCGTTCGGGTCGGTGAAGTAGGTGAAGGTGTTGTCACCGGCGCGGTGGCGCCCGGGCCCCCAGAGCTTGCGGTAGCCGGCGCGGATGATCCGGCCGCTGCCGAACATGTACTCGTCGATGCCGCGCAGCTCGAACGACGCGTGCTGCAGCGACGCGTGCGGGCCGCGCGCGATGGCCATCGAGTGGTGCTGCGAGCTGCACCGCATGAAGTAGAACAGGTCGCCGACGTGCGGGTGGTTCAGCGTGTCCGAGAGCCGGAAGCCGAGATGCTTCTCGTACCAGTCGCGCATCGCCTCGGGCCGGTTCGAGTTCAGCACGACGTGCGAGAGGCGCACCGGGATCGACTCGCGCCGTTCGATCTTCCGGTGCTGGCGCACCGCGACGTCGGTGGAGACCTCGACCGTACGGCCCTCGAGGTCGAAGAAGCGGAAGCCGTAGCCCCCGCCGAGGGTCTGCAGATCGGTCGGCTCGAAGACGAGCTTCACGCCCGCCTGGATGAGGTCCTGCGCGAGAGTGTCGACCGACGCTCGGTCCGCTGCGCCGAATGCCACCAGGTCGAGCCGCTTGTCGGCGGATCGGCGCACGCGGGTGACGTACTGCTCAGGCGAGCCCTCGGCGGCGAAGTAGACGACGTCGCCGTCATCGTGCTGGACGGTGAGACCCCAGTGGTTCTTGTAGAACTCGATCTGCTTCTCGAAGTCCGGCACGGCGATGTCGAAGTGCCGAATGTGGGTGATGGGACTGAAGGTCATGGCGTTCTCCTCGCGATTTCAGACGGTGGATGTCGCGGCGTGCGCGATCGATGGGATGCCGGCGATGATCCGCTCGGCCTCGGCGGCGGTGTCACCGACGCCCAGAATGTAGTGATCGGGCCGCATCACCACCGCCCGGGCGCCGACCGATGCCAGGATCTGCTCGATCTTGAGCGGGTCGGTCAGCGTGACGACGTCGGCGTCGTCGTCGAGCGCGAGCTTGACGGCCGTCGCAAGCTCGGCGTAGAGTTCGCGGTCCACTGCCACGAGGAAGTGGTTTCCCACCATGTCGTCCAGACGAGTGCCGTCGACGAGGATCGGCTGGATGCCGAGCCGGCCCGCGCGCTCGTCTCGGTCGCCGTCGTGCAGGCCGGGGCCGAGTGCCGGCGACGGTGGGACGGCGGACGCCTCGGGATGCGCACGGACGAACTCGTCGCGCCCCTTCGCGACCTCGGGATCGAGGGTCTGGATGATCTCGGCCTGCTGCGCGGCCGTCTCGACCCAGTACTGCGCGTGCGGCTTGCGCTCGCTCTCGTACGTGTCCAGCAGCGTGGCATCGGCCGCGCCGCGTGCGACGAGGTCCATCTTCCAGACCAGGTTCGCCACGTCGCGGATGCCGGCGCACAGCCCTTGGCCGAACAGCGGCGGCGCCTGGTGGGCGGCGTCGCCGGCGAGGAAGACATTGCCCGCGCGCCAGCGTTGCGCGATGCGGCCGCGGAATGTGTAGACGGCCTGGCGATCGGGAGTGAACCGGTCGGTCGGCAGGATGCCGCGGCTGATGCGCTCGACAGCGGCCGGGGTGACGATCTCGGCCGGATCGTCGCCGGGGACCAGCATGAACTCCATCCGCACGCGCGTGCCGGGGAGGCGCAGCCATAGTGCCGGACGGGAGTAGCGGGCGAACTGTACCATGTCTGCATCGCAGCCGGAGGCGTCGACGAGGTCGCCGTCGACGACCAGCCAGCGGGCGTCTTCGCCGTGCTTGTCGGTCTCGATGCCGAGGGCGTGCCGGGTCGCCGAGCGGCCGCCGTCGGAGGCGATGGCCCAGCGCGCCGTGAGCACCTGCGCGTCGCCGTGCGCGTCGACGGCGGTCACCTCGACGCCGTCGTCGGTCGTGCGCACCTCGGTCGCGGTGACCCCGCATCGCAGGTCGATCCCGGGGCTGGAGGCGACGACCTCGCGCAGCAACCGCTCGATGTCGGGCTGGTGGAAGCTGATGTGCTCGTTCCAGCCCTGGTCGCCGAGGCGGTCGGTGGGCGCGTGCACGAGGACTTCGTCGGCCTCGTTGACGACGGCGACATCCTTCATCGGGATGGTCACGCCCACGAACTGGTCGGCGACCCCCAGGCCCTGCAGAGTGCGCATCGTCTGGCCGTCGAAGTGCACCGCTCGCGCGGTCGGCCACATCTCCTCGTCCTTCTCCAGCCCGATGGCCGTGAGGCCGGCTCGGCCGAGAAGGGCGAGCGCGGTGGTGCCGACGGGGCCGGCACCGATCACGATCACATCCACGTTCGTGCTCACGACACTCCTTTGTGTTCCATACGTTCCGTATCGGTTGCTGCACAGTCGAGTGCCGCGACTTGATCCTCCTCTGCCCGTGCGACTCAGGGAAGGCCGATTCCGCTATCACCGTCATCGGGATTCCCGATGGCGGTGCGACGCACCCGGTCGACCACGCCGCGGAGCCAGATGTGCTCGGCATCCTGCTCCCGGTCGAGGTGCCACCAGAAGGCGTCGCGGACCGGATCGAGGTCGAGCGGCGGCACCACCAGCCGCAGTCGCGGCTCGGCACGCACCGCCATTCGCGCAAATCCGGCCGGGACCATCGCGACCCGGTCGGTGCCGAGGAGTAGCGAGGGCACGACGAAGAAATGCGGAGTCGCCGCCACGACCGTCGGATCGATACCCCGGAAGCGCAGCTGCTGGCGCACCGGGCTCGCGCCCTCCCGCGCGGGCAGGGTCTGCACCCACGGCCGGGTGAGCAGCTCATCCAGCGATGGATGTGCGGCCACCGCCGAGGCGGCATCGACCAGACACACCCAGGGTTCTGCGGCGAAGTCGAGGTGCGGCTGATCGGCGACGTACCCGTGCGGGAGGATCGCGCCGTCGATCGTGCGCAGGGCGTCAGGCATGGCATGGACCAGGCGCCCATCCGCCGCAGGGAACTCGAACCGCACGTTCGGTGCCTCGCGCTCGACGATGCGCAGCAGGTCCGGCGCGACGCGCGCGGCCATGTAGTCCACGGCGGCGATCGTGAACGTGCGCGTGCTGGTCGCCGGCTCGAACCGCGACTGCAGGCCGAACACATGCTCGGTCTCGGCGATCGCACGCGGGAGCGCCGCCAGCAGCCGCTCGGCGAGCGGCGTGAGCACGTGCCGATTGCCGCGGCGCAGCAGCAGCGGGTCTGCGTAGTGGGCACGCAGCCGCGCGAGCGCGGTCGACATCGACGGCTGCGACATGTGCAGGCGCTCGGCGGCCCGGGTCACGCTGCGCTCTTCGAGCAGCGCGCGCAGCGGTCGCAACAAGTTGTAGTCGATCGCCACTCGAAGCCCCTTCGCCTCCCACCGGTCCGCGTGGACCCGTGTCGGGTTAAGCCTTCCAGACCGTCTTGAGATTGCAGAACTCGCGTTGGCCGTCGGCGGCGAGCTCACGGCCGAATCCCGACGCTTTGATGCCGCCGAACGGAAGCTCCTGATACGAGACGGTCATGCCGTTGACGAACACCGCCCCCGCATCGAGTCGGGCGATGACGTACGCCTCTTCGTCCGGATCGTTCGTCCAGACGGCGCTGGACAGGCCGAACCGCGTCTGGTTCGCGATCCGCAGGGCCTCGTCGACATCCACAGCGCGATACAGCGATGCGACCGGACCGAAGGCCTCCTCCTGAACCAGGCGGGCGTCGTCGGGCAGGTCGGCGATCACTGTGGGGGCATAGAACCAGCCCGGCCCGTCGGGGATGGTGCCGCCGGTCAGAATCGTCGCGCCCTTGTCGCGGGCATCCTCGACGAGGGCAACGATGTCGTCGCGGCCCGATTCGGTCGCCAACGGCCCGACCTGCGTCTGCGGCAGCAACGGATCCCCGACGATCAGTTGCGACATCTGTCTGGTGAACTCTGCGGCGAACGCGTCGTAGACGTCGGCGTGCACGATGAAGCGCTTGCCCGCGATGCAGGATTGCCCGCTGTTGCCGATCCGGGCCCGCACGGCAGTGGTGGCGGCCGCGGTGACATCGGCCGTCGGCAGCACGATGAACGGATCGGATCCGCCGAGCTCGAGCACCGCCTTCTTGACATGATCGCCCGCGAGCGCCGCTACCGAGCGCCCGGCCGGCTCGGAGCCGGTGAGAGTGACCGCCTGTACCCGCGGATCGGCGACGACGGCGGCGACGTCAGCGCCCCCGATCAGCAGAGTGCGGAATGAGCCGACAGGAAACCCGCCGCGCTCGAAGAGAGTGTCCAGGAAGAGCGCGGCCTGGGGCACATTGGATGCATGCTTCAAGACACCGGCGTTGCCGGCCATCAGCGCCGGGGCCGCGAAGCGGATCACCTGCCAGAGCGGGTAGTTCCACGGCATCACGGCGAGGATGACACCGAGCGGCTCGTAGCGCGTCCAGGCCCTGGACGCATTCACCGTCGCCGGTTCAGCGAGCGGGATGTCGGCGAGGAACCCTTCGGAGTGATCGGCGTAGAACCGCATCGCCTTCGCCGACTTCTCGACCTCGGCGATCGACTGCGCGATCGGCTTGCCCATCTCGACCGTGATGAGCTCACCGAGACCCGGCGCCTGAGCGTCGAGGATGTCTGCGGCCACCCGCATCCACTCCGCCCGCTTCGCGAACGTCGTCGTCCTCAGCAGCCGCGCGGCGGCAGCGGCCTCGCCGATCCGCGCGTCGACCTCAGCCGACGAGTGCGGGTCGATGATCATCTCGATCTTGCCGGTCGTGGGATTGACGGTCGCAATGGCCATGGGTGCACTCTCTTCTGTGGGCGTCTTGCAGAAGCATAGACGAAACAGATACGGTACGTATCGTGTTTGACAATGCCAAAGGAAGACGAAGGAGTCCAGATGAGCACTGAGTCTGCGCCGTCGGCGCGCTCGCCCCTGTTCCTGACGGATGCGGATGTCGAAGGCCTCGCCGATCTGCCCAGCGCGATCCGCGCGATCCGCGCCGCCTACGCCGCGCCAGCAGACGCACAGCGAAATCCTGGACGCATCTTCGCCGATAGCGGTCGAGAATGGATGCGCGTCATGCCGGCCGTGCCGGCCAGCGGCCGCCTGTTCGGCACGAAGTCGATCAACGGATCGTTCGCGGACGGGCTGCGCGTCAGCTACCTCATCTCGCTGTTCGACAAGGAGACGGCGGAGCTGGTTGCACTGGTGGATGGCAATCGGGTCACCGGACTGCGCACGGCGGCGACCAGCGCCGTAGGCACCGGCGCCATCGCGCCGGCGCGGCCGCTGACCGTCGGCGTCGTCGGCTCGGGATTCGAGGCGCGGTCGCACATCGCGGCGCTGAGTCTGGTGGCTCGCTTCGCCTCGGTGCGGGTATTCAGCCCGACTCAGGCGAAGCGCGAAGCCTTCGCTGAGCGCTTCACGGCTGAACTGGGCGTGACTGTGACGGCTGTGGACACCGCCTCCGCCGCTGTGCAGGACGCCGACCTCGTCCTGTGCGCGGCGCGATCCCGCGACGAGACCCCCACGATTCAGTCGGACTGGGTCATGGCCGACGCGACCGTGGTCTCGATCGGTTCGACAACACCGGGACAGCGCGAGCTTCCCGTCGAGCTTGTCGCGCGCGCCGCGCTCGTAGTAGCGGACGGCGTCGACGAAGTGGTCCGTGGCAGCGGCGACATGCTCGCCGCTCGGGCATCGGGCATCGACGTCGACGCCCTAACCATCTCGCTGAATACGGCGCTGGCCGGCGAGCGCGCGATCGATCGCGATCGCGGCATCCGGATCTACAAATCCACGGGTGCCGGCATACAGGACATCGTCGTCGCCGAGTCACTTGTTGACCTCGCGCGCGCACGGGGCATCGGCACCGAGCTGCCCGTCGGAATCGTCACCACCAGAAAGTAGAGACGCAGATGGTCGAATACACCAAGGATCAGGCCCGAGCATGGGCGAAGCAGCATTGGCACGGGGCCATCGCGGTCACGATGCCGTCGTACAGCCGTGACTTTTCGAAGATTAACGAGAACGCCATCCGCCACGACATCCTCAAACTTAAGGATCTCGGCTTCGCGGGCACGCTCCTGGTTACCGAGCTCGCAATCACGCCGGAGGAGAACGCGCGCGTCACCGCTGTCGCCCGCGAAGCGGGCGGATCAGACTTCCAGCTGTTCTTCCACGCCGCGTTCAACACTCTCGATGAGAACATTGCGGCGCTGAAGCTCGCCGAGAAGGAGGGCGTCGACAGCGTGTTGCTGTCGTACCCGACCGCGTTCTGGCCGACGACACTGGACGAGGTGTACGACTACACCAAGACCCTGGCAGATTCGACTGACCTGGGCGTGATGCTCTTTGGCCTGCCTGCGTGGGGCTTCGAACGCATCGACAACGCCGGCATGCCCGTACCGTGGGTGCGAAACGTGCTCGATACCATCCCGAACATCGTCGCCATCAAAGCGGAGCAAGGCAACCCTGGCATCCCCGGCATCATGGAGATGAACCATCACTTCCGCGACGAGGTGATCATCTCCTGCCCTATCGAAGGAGAGACCATTCCGCTCATGTCGGTGATGGACTTCCAGTTCTCGGGCACGAGCAACACGAACTGGATGAGTGGGTACTTCCCGACGGCCTTCGACCTCGCCCGAAACGGCCAGTGGGAGGATGCCATGAAGCTGTGGTGGCAGGTCGCTCCGGCACGTGCGGCGAACACCGCCATCCTCACCGGGTCGGCCGTGGGCACCACGGTGATCAACCGCACAGCCTGGAAGTATCAGGAATGGCTGGCCGGCTTCAACGGCGGAGCGCTGCGAGCCCCGGCGCCGCGCATCCCCGACCGTCTCATGAGGCAGGCGCGAGCTGCTCTCGTCGCCTCCGGTCTGCCGGTCACCGATTCGCCCGACAGCGAGTTCGTCGCGGGCCGCACGACCGCCTGATACGCGATAGCGCGGTGGCCCCGGACGCAGATCCGTGCCACTGCGCGTGGGCGTCACGTGCGCCGCACGGCGCGAGCCATCCCGCTGTAGGTCGCTATCACGTCGCCGTCGGCGGTCACGATGACGTCGACGACGGCCCGCCGGCCGTCGTGCCAGCTCGTCTGCGCGGTGGCCACAAGCCGCTGACCGACGTGGGCGGGGGCAAGGTAGTGGATCTGCGCGTCCGCCGTAGCCGAGAAGTGCAGTACCGTGGTGGCCGCCATCGCGAACGCCTGGTCGGCGAGCGCGAAGACGAACCCGCCGTGCGCCATGCCGTTCGCGTTGACGTGCTCGGGGCCGACCTGCGTCGACGCGACGGCACGCCCGCTCACTGCTTCATCCACCGTGAAGCCGAACCAGGCGAGCGACGGCTCGCCGGCGAGGATCTCGCGAACGAGGGGGTCGACAGCGCCCATCAGCTCAGCCTCTCGAGCGCGAGCGCCATGCCCTGACCACCCCCGACACAGAGCGTCACCAGGCCGAGGGTCCCGTCGCGTTGTTGAAGAGCACGGATGAGTGTGCCGGTCAGGCGCACTCCGGTGGCGCCGAACGGATGCCCGATCGCGATCGCACCGCCGTGTACGTTCACCCTGTCGGGGTCCAAGCCAAGCTCGCGCACGGTGGGGACGACCTGCGCGGCGAAGGCCTCATTAAGCTCGACGAGGTCGAGATCGGCGACAGTGAGGCCGAGCCGGTCGAGCAGCTTCCGGGTTGCCCCGACCGGGCCTAGACCCATGATCTCCGGAGACAGTGCACTGGCGCTCGCGCCCAGGACTCGGGCGAGCGGCCGCACACCGAGCTCCCGCGCCTTGGCAGCACTCATGAGCACTGCGGCAGAGGCGCCGTCATTGAGGGGACTGGCGTTTCCGGCGGTGACAGTGCCGCTCTCTTTGAAAGCCGGCCGGAGTGCGGCAAGGCCCTCGATCGACGTTTCCGGTCGAGGACCGTCATCGGCCGTGACGAGGATGCCGTCAGCGCGCACGTAGGGCACGATCTCGGCGTCGAACCATCCCGCCGCCACCGCGGCGACCGTGCGGCGTTGTGACTGCAGCGCCCACTCATCCTGATCCTGTCGCGAGGTGCCCGTCAGGCCCGCGACGAACTCGGCGGTCCTCCCCATTGCAATGTAGACATCCGGCTGCAGACCCTGGCTGCGCGGATCGATCCAGCGGACGTCGGAGGCGAAGATCTCGTCGGAACGGGACGCCGGGACCTCCGAGCCCGGGTAGACGTCGGTGGGCATCGGGGGTGTGCGCGACGTGGACTCCATGCCTCCCACGAGGAAGGCGTCCCCGTCGCCGGAGCGGATCGCGCGCGCGGCGGAGGCGATGGCTTGCACGGACGACGCGCAGAAGCGGTTGATCGAAGCGCCGGGCAGTGAGTCGTATCCCGCATACACGGCCACGCGCCGTGCCGCGTTGTCGCCCTGTGCCCCTTCGGGAACCGCCGTGCCGAGGTAAAAGTCGTCCAACGTCGCGGGGTTGACGGCCGGCACATCGGCGAGCGCTGCTCGCACTGCGGCCAGGGCAAGGTCCTCGGGCCGCTCTGCGGCGAGTGAACCCTTGCGCGCGCGACCGAAGGGCGTCCGCTTGTACGCGACGACGACGGCATCGCTCGGGGAGAGATCCTTGGCCACTGTGATGTCCTCTCGATCGATCTGCAAACTGTTCGATTCGTATCGTATCGTCATTCGCCGCCTCGGACGCGTCGTCGGCGACCGCGCGTAGGGTGGGTCCAGGCATCCGGAAGCGAATATTGCCGTTGGGCGCCACGGGATCGCCTCGTTGAGGGCCACCCAGTATTGCGCTTGACCGCCATCCTTGGAACCGGCGCCGACACACCGCCCTCTGCGCGAGCCGCACCCCGGCTCTACTCTTCGTGAATCGACGCCCGACAACTCGGCAAAGTCGACGCAGTCGAGGGCAAGGGCAAGGCCAGCCTGCCCGCGGCAGCCATCGCCTCACTCCCTCATTGTGGATCTGACCCGTGCTGGACGCGGCAGCGGCAACCGTGGACTCTCACGGCATCCGTGGCGGAGATCCATCCGAATGGGGCTGCCGTCACGTGTGCGCACCCGGTGGAGCCCCCAGTGGGTCTCGCCCCAGAACGGCGGAGCGGTGTTCACCTCCGCTATTGCCTCACTCACGTGCGCGTCGAGGTCGACGTTCGCCAGGTACACCCGATGGCGCGCGGTCACGGTCGCTCGGGCTACGAACACCCGGCAACGCGCGGGGTCGGCGCGACCGGTTCGTCATTTAGATCGCGGCGCCACACGGCGTCGAGCACTCGATCGTCCACGATGTGCGCATCGTGCAGCTCGACTCATGCGTGGTCAATCGTGAATACATGACGCGTGCGATGGTTCCAACACACGATCACGCCGACGACGCACGCGAGCACATTCCAGAGCTCAGCTTCCATCATCACCACCAGTGCAGTTTGAGCCATCCCAGGTTTGATACCGCAGCTTTTCGAATGGAAAGGCTGGCGTCGTGCCGAAGAGCATCGGTCCCGACGTTCGGGAGCGATGCTCGGCCCGGGACTTCCGCAGTCCGGAAGTTCGAGTCTCAGTCGGCTCCACCCATCGTGGGGGCGCACACCATGCGAGATTTTATGGGCAAAATGTGGGCACGGACGATTTCGACGCCGGTCTTGATCGTCCTCGATCCGTCTCGATCCGTCCGGATCCGGCTGGTGCCGCCGACCCCACCGCCCAGCTCCCCGACAAGAAAATCCCTGACCACACGGTGCCCACATCCGAGAAGGAACGAGACGGAACCAACAAGAACGGGCCGGATCGAAACCGCCTGAAAAGGAAGTCGATCCGGCCCAAAAATGGCGGTGACGGTGGGATTTGAACC
>NZ_BAABAF010000016.1:0-14826 GCF_039537285.1 Microbacterium kribbense
CGACGAGGAGGTGGCGATCCCAGAACTCAACGCGGCATAATCAACAACAGCTGATCCGCACGGTGTCGAGAAACTCCACCACTCAGCGGGACGTCACCGGCACGTTCCCGGCATAGAGCGAGCGCTCCGATGTTGACAGCCCGTGCTTCCCGTTGGGGAGCATACGTGCGAAGGAGTATCGACGACGGTCGACTCATAATGCTGAAGGGCCGACCCCACTGTACTTTCAGCAAGACATCACTGGGGAGTTGCGAACTGACGTGCCGAATTAGTCAGTCTCTTAGCTTCGCCTGATGACGCTTCGGTCGCGGTCGCTCCGGCCGGCCTGGCTCGCCTTGATTCGATCAGGTCACGCAGCTCTATAGTCCGCTCAACGTGAAGGTCCATGGCAGCGGCTCCGCTCTCATGCTGGAAGTCCTCCACCAGGTTCGTTTGATCGAGATTGAAGTCCACACCGGGGTCGAGTTCGATCGTCCGGTCGCGGAACCGGTACTTCGCGATCTGCCGCTGGCGGGCCTCGATCTCGGCATTCAACAAGGCGATGAGCCACTCGTCGTCGCGGAAGCCGCTGAAGAATACTCGTGCCCTGAACTCGAAGTTCAGGGGGCTCACGGTCGGGTGATAAGCACTGTCGAGCCACGCCATGAACTCGTCGCGGCCGGCTTGCGTCGTACGGTAGATCTTCGCATCCTGCGCGCCAGGGCGACTGCTCACCTCATAGGTGACCCAGCCCTTCTGAGCCATCTGCACGAGGGATCGGTAGACCTGACTCATCTGCGTGCGCGGGCGCATGAACACGCCCTGCAGATCCATGAACCGTTTGAGGTCATATCCCGTGCGGCGTCTCATGAGCAGCACGCCCAGGAGCAGGTGCTCGAGCTTCATCGTCACTCCTCCCGCCCCCAGCCTACGCAAGTTTCTAGCCTTACAAGCATTCCACAAGTAGTAACGATTTGATTCTACTTGTTGAATACACGGTCCGATCCTGTTAGCGTCTGCACAAGGCCGGTCCACGACGGACCGCACGACCCGGAAGAGACGAAGATGTTCAACTTCAGGAAGCGGATGGCAGCGACCGTCGCGGCGATCACCGTGGCTGCGGTCGCGCTGGCGGGATGCTCGAGCGGAGGGTCCGGCGGCAGCGGCAGTGTCAAGGCGGGGGAAGGGACGCTGACGATCGGCACGATCGTCGCCTCGAGTACCTTCGCGGTGGATGACGCACCGTGGGCGAATGAGTCACCGTATCTGCAGGCCGTGTATGACTCGCTGCTGCATCAGGACCCGGATGGCACGGTGAAGCCCTGGCTGGCAACCGAGTGGTCGTACAACGCCGACAACACAGTGCTGACCATGAAGCTGCGTGATGATGTCACGTTCACCGACGGGACGAAGTTCGACGCGTCTGTGGCGGCGCAGAATCTCCTGCGGTTCCGAGACGGTGCCTCGCCGCAGAAGGCGTACCTCGCCCAGCTCAAGGATGTGAAGGCGGTGGACGCCACGACTCTCCAATTGACGCTGAGTTCACCGAACCCGGCGCTGCTGTCCTTCCTTGCACAGAATCCCGGTCTGCAGGAGAGTCCGAAGCACTTCGGTGCGGCCGATGAGAAGACCAATCCCGTCGGTTCGGGCCCGTACGTCCTTGACAAGGGCGCGACGGTTGTCGGTTCGAAGTACGTGTTCGCGAAGAACAAGGACTATTGGGCCCCGGATCAGCAGCACTACGCGAAGCTCGTGATGAATGTGTACTCCACGCCCACCGCGATCCTCAACGCCATCAAGGGCCACCAGATCGATGGCGCGCCGCTGGTCGACAACTCGACGATCAAGCAGGTCGAGTCGGCCGGCTACAAGGCGAACGGTCAGACGCTCAACTTCACGGGCTTGCTCCTGTTCGACCGCGAGGGGAAGCTGTCTCCGGCACTGGCAGACGTGCGAGTTCGTCAGGCGATCAACTATGCGTTCGACCGTGACGCCCTGCTCAAAGCCGTGGGACACGGCTACGGCGAGGTCACCTCGTCGATCATCTCGCCCGCTTCTACCGGTGGGGACCCGTCGCTCGACTCGTACTACAGCTACGATCCCGGCAAGGCCAAGCAGCTGTTGAAGGAGGCAGGCTACGCTGCCGGTGAGATCACCTTGACCCAGCCGCAGTCGGCGGCCTTCCCGCCGGCGGTTTACGCCCTCGTCAAGCAGTACCTGGGCGACATCGGGATCAACGTGAAGTTCGTCAGCGTCGCATCGAGCAGCTTCCTCGCGGACCTGCTGGCGGCGAAGTACTCGTCGACGGTGATGCAGCTTCAGACGACGCCGACGGTATGGCAGTCACTGGCGCTTGACCTTCTGCCCAATGCCGGATGGAACCCGTTCCATGTGGGGGATGCCAAGATCGCCGGGTTCGCGAAGACCATTCAGTCTGGTAGTGATGCGGAGGCGGCGGCTGCGGCGAAGGAGCTCAACAAGTATGTCGTGGAGCAGGCGTGGTTCGCTCCGTGGTACCGCCCGCAGCAGACGTACGCGACGGCCCCGACCACCACGGTGAAGACGCAGACCGGCAACGCGTATCCCTACTTGTGGAACTTCGTTCCCAAGGGCTGAGGCGTGGCGTTGGGGCGCTTCGTAGCGCCCCCACGCCGCCCATCCGGAAGGATTGAGATGCTTTCGTTTATTGCCCGGCGGATTGCCTCGGGCGTGGTGATGGTGGTCGCGATCAGCGTGATTGCCTATTTGCTGCTGTATGCGGGCGGCGGGAATATCGCGCGTCAGCTTCTGGGTCAGGATGCTTCCGCGGAAGCGGTCGCGCAGAAGTCGCATGAGCTGGGGTTGGATCAGCCGCTGATCGTGCAGTTCGGCGCATGGGTGTCGGGTGCTGTGCGGGGCGACTTCGGGGCGTCGTGGTTCACGAGCCAACCGGTCACGGACGCGATCCTGAGTCGGTTGGCGGTGACCCTCTCGCTGGTGTTCGGCGCGACGATTCTGATCGCGATCATCTCTGTCGTGCTCGGTGTGGTGGCCGCGACGCGCGGTGGAGGGACTGTGGACACGGTTGTGCAGGTGCTCTCGCTGGTCGGTACCGCGATTCCGAACTTCCTGATCGCGCTGGGGCTGGTGCTGGTGTTCGCCATCAACCTGAGCTGGTTCAGTCCCACCGGTTTTGTGCAGCTGACAGATTCGGCCATGGGTTGGATCGGGTCGATCACTCTTCCCGTCATCGCCTTGTCCCTGGGGGGCATCGCCGCGGTGACCCAGCAGATCCGTGGGTCGATGCTGGACTCGCTGCGGCAGGACTACGTTCGGACGCTGCGCAGCCGGGGCATCTCGCCGCGCTCGGTGATCTTCAAGCACGTATTGCGCAACGCCGGGGGGCCTGCCTTGGCGGTGCTCGGCGTGCACTTCGTCGGGCTGCTGGGCGGGGTGGTGATCATCGAGCAGGTATTCGCGATCCCCGGGATCGGACAAGTCGCGGTCACGGCGACCTCACAGGGCGACATCCCGCTGGTGATGGGACTGGTGCTCGCAACCGCTGTCATCGTCGTTCTTCTGAATCTCGTCGTCGACCTGATCCAGGGTTGGCTGAACCCGAAGGTGCGTCTGTCATGACTGAATCGTTGCCTGCTGGTCTCACTGATGAGATCGCCGCTGTTGTGCGTCGTCCTCCGCAATCCCTGCTGCGCCGCCTGATGAAGCGGCCGGTGGCCGTCGGATCCTTAGTCTTCCTCGTTCTCGTGTTGCTGGTCGCGGTCATCGGACCGTTGTTCGCACCGCACGATCCCGAGACCGCATCGGCGCTGGATGTCCTGGCTCCGGTCTCGGCCGATCACCTGCTGGGCACAGACAGTGCAGGCCGTGACGCGTTCTCCCGGTTGCTGTTCGCGACGCGGTTCAGCGTCGCGGGTGCGGTATTGGCGCTGGCAGTGGCGGCAGTGCTGGGTGTGACAACAGGACTCGTCGCGGGCTACTACAGGAAGTGGTTCGAGGGCGTCTCGGACTGGGTGATGGGACTCGTCCAAGCGTTGCCCGGCATCATCGTTCTGCTGGCGGCGCGCGCGGTGGTCGGGCCGTCGATGTGGATATCGATGGCCATCTTCGGGGTGCTGCTGTCGCCGGCGTTCTACCGGCTCGTGTACGCGACCGTTTCTGCTGTGCGGGATGAACTGTACGTCGACGCGGCCCGCGTGTCGGGCCTGAGTGACGGGCGGATCATCGCACGGCACATCCTCACAGTCGTGCGTGGGCCGGCGCTGGTGCAGGCCGCTTTCGTCACCGGTGTGGCGATCTCCATCCAGGCGGGACTCGAGTTCCTCGGGCTGGGTGACCTGTCGCTGGCGACGTGGGGCGGGATGCTCAACGACGGGTTCGCCAATATCTACTCGGACCCCGTTCTGATGCTGTGGCCCAGTCTTGCGATCGGGCTGACCTGTGTATCGCTGGTTCTTCTGGCCAATGCGATACGCGACACGGTGGAGCGTTCGGGCGCGCGTGCCCCCAGGCAGCGAACGGCCGACCTAGCGGTACCGACGATCGAGAAGCAGGCTGTGATCCGTCATGGCGCCGGTGTGGTGGGGGCTGACCGTGAGGAGTTGTTGAGCATTCGCGACCTCGCCGTTGGCTATGGGCAGGACGATGGAACGGTCAAGCTTGTGGTGGAAGACGTATCGCTGACCGTGCACCGCGGTGAAGTGCACGGTGTGATCGGTGAATCCGGGTCGGGAAAGACGCAGACGGCGTGGTCGGTGTTGCGGCTGCTGCCTTCCGGCGGCCGGATCATCGCCGGATCCGTCGAATTCGAGGGCACGGATCTTGCTTCCCTGTCCGAGTCACGGATGAACACGCTGCGGGGCCGGCGCATCTCTTACATCCCGCAGGAGCCGATGTCGAACCTGGACGCTTCGTTCACGGTCGGCAGTCAACTCGTCGAGCCGATGCGCGCGAAGCTCGGGATCAGCCGGCGGGAAGCGAAACGTCGTGCGATCGACTTGCTGGCCCGCGTCGGCATCCCGAATCCCGAGCGCACCTTCTCCGCTTACCCGCACGAGATATCGGGCGGTATGGCTCAGCGCGTGCTGATCGCCGGTGCCGTCTCATGTGATCCCGACCTGATCATCGCTGATGAGCCGACGACTGCTCTGGATGTCACCGTGCAGGCCGATGTTCTTGACCTCCTGCGCAGTCTGCAGGAAGAGCGCAACATGGGGATGATCCTGGTGACCCACAACTTCGGCGTTGTCGCGGACATCTGCGACACCGTCTCAGTGATGCGATCGGGCCGGATCGTTGAGAACGGGCCGGTGATCGACCTCTTCGCGCACCCGCAGCATCCGTACACCCAGTCGCTGTTCGACGCCGTCCTGGAAGAGGCCGAGCCGGCGACGACAGACGAGCATGTGGACTCGCCTGCTGCGGAAGGAGCGATCCGATGACCGAGAAGCTGGTCGACGTTCGTGATCTCGTCGTGGAATACCCCGCGAAGGGTTTCCGTAAGAAGCCGTTCCGGGCGCTGAAGGGCGTGTCCATCGACATCTTGCCGGGGGAGACCGTGGGCCTGGTTGGGGAGTCGGGGTCAGGTAAGACGACCCTGGGACGTGCGATTCTGGGCCTGGCGCCGGTGACGGAAGGAACCATCGCCTACGACGGCCGCGACATCGCGCATCTGTCGGCCAAACAGCGACGTTCGCTCGCCCATGACATCCAGGTGGTCTTCCAAGACCCGTACACGTCGCTGAACCCGTCCATGACGATCGAGCAGATCTTGATGGAACCGCTCATGGTCCGTGACATGTCGGCACGAGATGCCCGCAGCCGAGTCCGGGCGCTTCTGGACGAGGTCCAGCTACCCGGGGACGCGGGGCAGCGACTGCCTCGAGAGTTCAGCGGTGGGCAGCGTCAGCGGGTCGCCATCGCACGCGCGCTCGCGCTGCGGCCACGGCTGATCGTCTGCGACGAGCCCGTGTCGGCCCTTGACTTGTCGACTCAGGCGCGCGTGCTGGAGCTGTTCGCCGACATTCAGGAGCAGACCGGCGTCGCCTACCTGTTCGTGTCGCACGACCTCGCCGTGGTGCGCCACCTCAGTTCACGTGTCGCCGTCATGTATCGCGGCGAGATCGTCGAGTGGGGGGACGCCGAGCAAGTGACCACCCACCCCGAACACCCCTACACGCAGCGCCTGTTCCTGGCCGCCCCGGTGCCCGATCCGACCCTGCAGGCGAGGCGGCGAGAGGAACGTCATGCTCTGCTCGCCCGCCAGCACCGCGAGTCCACCAGCACCGTTTCCGTCACGGTCTGAACCACCCACGCCCAAGGAAGGCCATCACCATGCGCGCCATCATCCTGATGTTCGACAGTCTGAATCGCCACATGCTGCCGCCCTATGCGGAGACGTTCGTCGATGCCCCCAACTTCGCGCGGCTCGCTGAGAAGGCGGTGACGTTCGACAACTTCTACGCCGGTTCCTTGCCGTGCATGCCCGCCCGTCGCGAACTGCACACCGGGCGCTACAACTTTCTGCACCGTAGCTGGGGTCCTCTCGAACCGTTCGATGACTCGATGCCGGAAATGCTCAAGAACGCCGGCGTCCACACACATCTGGTGTCTGACCATCAGCACTATTGGGAGGACGGCGGCGCGACATACCACACGCGCTACAACACGTGGGAGTTCTTCCGGGGCCAGGAAGGCGACAACTGGAAGGGTGACGTCGAGGCACTGCGCGGTGCTGGCTTCCCCGCCAGCATGCGGCGGCAAGACGAAGTCAACCGTCGTCACATGCAGTCCGAGGATCAGCACACGCAGACCCGCACCGTGGATGCCGGCATCGAGTTCCTCGACACGAACGTCGCTGCCGACCGGTGGCTGCTGCAGATCGAGCTCTTTGATCCGCACGAGCCCTTCTTCGTCCACCAGCGCTTCAAGGACCGTTACCCGCACGATTACGATGGCCCGCAGTTCGACTGGCCCGACTACAGCAAGGTGGTCGAACCCGAGGACCAAGTGGAGCATGCTCGCCGAGAGTATGCGGCGCTCGTGTCCATGTGCGACTACTCGCTTGGTCGTGTCATGGATTTTATGGACGAGCACGACATGTGGGACGACACGATGCTCATCGTGAACACCGACCATGGCTTCCTCCTCGGAGAGCATGGTTGGTGGGCAAAGTCCGTGCAGCCGTGGTTCAACGAACTCGTGCACCTGCCCATGTTCCTCTGGGACCCGCGCTCCGGTGGCAGCGACCCGCGTCGAGGGGACCTCGCGCAGACCATCGACATAGCCCCGACAGTGCTGCAGTTCTTCGACCTTGAGCCGGCACCCGACATGCTCGGCCGAGACCTGGCGATCCCCAAGGCGCAACAGAACGGGGCCTTGTTCGGCATCCATGGCGGCCATGTAAACGTCACCGACGGACGCTACGTCTACATGCGAGCCAGCGTTGATGCCGCAAACCGGCCGATCGAGGACTTCACCCTCATGCCCACGCACATGCGCAGTCGGTTTGCCGTCGCCGAGCTCACGGAATGGGAGCCCGCCGAACCGTTCACCTTCACGAAAGGGCTCCGGACGATGCGTGTCGAGTCAGGCTCGAACTTCCGGATCAATTCGTGGCAACATGGGACGCTGCTCTGGGACCTGCAGGAAGACCCGGGCCAGCACACGCCCGTAGTGGACGACCAGATCGAACTACGGATGATTCGGCTCCTTGTCGACCTGCTGCGACGCAACGACGCACCCGAAAGCCTCTACGAGCGTCTCGGCCTACCCGCCCAAGAATCTCCCGGTCCGCAGTATCTGCGTGCAGCAGCGGACGCCGAACGGGCACGGGAGATCGCGGCCCCCCTCCCGGCGCGCGACGAGCTGCCCGCGCTCGAACTGCTGGAGGCCCCGCTGCACGATTTGCTCGCAGAGCGCTCTGCGCGAGACGTCCTCGAGCGCTACGTGCCCTGGCTCGTCACGACCGAGCTGGTCTCGTCGGCGCCGTGGGTGAGCATCATGGGCCTGGCCAAGAGCGGAGCCATCACTGCCGACGTCCTCACCGCGATGGCTGCCGAGTTCGCCGACATCCAGAGCGGAGTGACGGCCTGATGGGTGCCGACCAGCCCCCCAACATCGTCTGGATAAGCACGCATGACATCAACCCTGACCTCGGGTGTTACACCGGAGTGTGGCCCGGCGCCGAGTACGCTCACACGCCGAATCTCGACACCCTCGCTGCGCGCGGCGTACGGTTCGACAACGCGTTCGCCGCTGCGCCCATCTGCGCGCCGTCGCGGTCCGCGATCATCACCGGCTGTTTCCCGACGGCCATCGGCACTATGCACATGCGTTCGAAGGCCGTGCCACCGTCCGAGGTACGCCTTCTGCCGGAGGTGTTCCGCCAGGCCGGCTACTACTGCACGAACAACTGGTTCACCGACTTTCAGATCGACCTTCCCGAAGTCGCATTCGACGACTGCAGCCCCACCGCCCACTGGCGGAACCGCCCGAGCGACGACACTCCGTTCTTCGCAATCTTCCACGGGATGGCCACACATGAGTCGCAGCTCTACCTGGACGACGACGCGTTCTGCGCCGCGACGCCGCACGTGGTCGATGAGGTCCGCCACGATCCAGCCGATGCGCCGCTGCCGCCGTACTACCCCGACGATGAGACGTTCCGTACCGCATGGGCGCATTACGCCGACCTCATCACCGAGATGGATCATTGGGTGGGTGAAATCGTCGCAGAACTCGAGGCGGATGGTCTGCTCGAGGACACTGTCGTCGTGTTCTGGAGCGACCACGGAAAAGGGATGCCGCGAGCCAAGCGCTGGCCGAATGAGTCGGGTCTGCGCGAACCGCTCATCGTGAGCTGGCCGGGGCGCCTGACTGCCGGTGCGGTGGCGACGGGCCTTGTTCACACGATGGACCTCGCCCCGACGATGCTCGCGCTGGCCGGGCTCCCGATCCCGGCCGGAATGCATGGCGTGCCCCTCTTCGACGACGAGTGGACCGTGGTCGCCGAGCCGAACGCACACGTCTTCGGCGGGCGCGACCGGCAGGGAGAAGCTGACGACCGATCACGGACGGTGCGGGACGCGCGATTCCGGTATATCCGCAATTACCACCCGGACAAACCCGCGATGATCCACACCGAGTACCCGGATCATCTCGCCACGTGGGCTGGGTTCCGACGGCTCGCCTCGGACGAGTGCCAGCAGCGTGCCCGCGGGGAGCAGCCGTCACGGATGACCGCCGCTCAACGTGCGGTCGTCGCGCAGTCCAAGCCAGCAGAAGAGCTGTACGACATCATCGCCGACCCACACGAGGTGGTCAATCTCGCCGCCCGCCCTGAGCACCGCGGCGACCTCGACCGCCTCCGCGCGGCGCTCGATGGGTGGATCGAACAGTACGGAGACCTCGGGGCGATCCCCGAAGAAGAGTTGGAGGAGCAGTGGCGGCCCGGCGGGGCGCGCCAGGTGACGGCATCCCCGACGACGCAGATCACCGACGGCGTGTTCACCGCGGCGAGTGAAACGCCTGGCGCGATCGTCGGCTGGACGACCGACCCGCCGACCCCTGACCTCGCGCAGCAGAAGTTCCAGCGCGAGATCGGGATGCCTGCCAGCAGCGGACGACGATGGCGCTTGCACGGAGCACCGACCGTCGCGGACGGACCAGTGTGGTTGAAGGCCTGGCGCATCGGATACGAGCCGAGCGAAGATATCGCGGTCGCAGTGCCGGCCGCGCACGAGCGAGAACGGGATTCGAGGACATGACGATGACGACCGGCATTGGCGCAGTGATCGACGAGCGGCTCGCACAGCTGACGCTCGAAGAGAAGGTGATGCTACTCACCGGCCGGGACTTCTGGACGACGTGGCCGATCGAGAAGATCGGCCTGCGAAGGATCCTGGTCTCGGACGGCCCCAGTGGCGTCCGAGGTGAGGTGTGGGATGAGCGCTCCCCGTCCCTGAACCTGCCATCGGCGACGGCGCTGTCATCGTCATGGGACGTCGAGATCGCCTGGCGCTACGGTGCTGCCAGCGCCGTGGAGGCACGGCGCAAGGGAGTCGACGTCGTGCTCGGCCCCACCATCAACCTGCACCGCTCGCCGCTGGGCGGCCGTCACTTCGAGGCGTTCAGCGAGGACCCGATGCTGACGGCACGACTGGCAGCAGCCTACGTGCGCGGTGTTCAGGACAACGGGGTCGGCGCGACGCCCAAGCACTATGTCGCGAACGACTTCGAGACGGAACGTTTCACCGCAGATGTCGAGGTCACGGGCCGGGCGCTGCGTGAGCTCTACCTGCGGGCGTTCGAGGACGCAGTCGTCGAGGCGCGCGCCTGGCTGGTGATGAGCGCGTACAACTCGATCAACGGGGCAACTGCGACAGAGAACCAGCTGCTGGAGAGCCCACTGAACGACGAGTGGGGCTTCGATGGCGTCGTGGTCAGCGATTGGTCGGCGGTACGCAGCGTCGATAGTGCCAGGCACGCGCAGGATCTCGTGATGCCCGGGCCCGACGGCGCGTGGGGCGATGCTCTGATCGCGGCCGTGCAGCGCGGCGAGATCGACGAGTCCACCATCGACCGCAAGGTGCGCCGCATCCTCCGGCTCGCCGCGCGCGTGGGCGCGTTGGAGGGTGTGGCGCCCGCCGCTGCCGCGCCTGCGCATGCGGAGAACGGCATCGCGTTCGCGCGGGAGGCCGCGGCCGAGGGCACTGTACTCCTGCGCAACGACTCCATCCTGCCGCTTGCGGCGCCCGGCCGGATCGCGGTGATCGGGAACAATGCGCGCCACGCGCGCTCGCAGGGCGGCGGCAGCGCCACTGTTGTTCCGGAGCACGTCGTCTCACCACTGGACGGGATCCGCGAAGCGTATCCAGACGCCGACATCACTTACACGGTCGGCGCTGTCGTGCAGGAGGGACTGGCTGAGCTCACCCGATCGGGGATGCGTAACCCGGTCACCGGCGGTCCGGGCGCGCGGGTCGAGTTCCTCGACCAGGCGGGCACCGTGCTATACGCGGAGGACCGGCTGGCAAGCGGCCTCGTCTACTTCGGCGGCGATGCCCCGATCGGGCAGATGTCGTCGCTGGTCTTCGAGACCGATTACACCCCGACCGAGTCGGAGGAGGTGGGTCTCGGCTTCGCATCCGTCGGCACCGGGCGCGTCTTCGTCGATGGCGAGCTGCTCGCCGAGAAGACGGCCGACGCCGCGGGCGAGGACCTCGGTGCCGCCCTGCTGTCACCACCGGCCGCCTCGACGCCAGTCTCGTTCGAGGCGGGCGTGACCCGCCGCATCCGGATCGAGTTCCGCCGGGCACCCTCGAGCGGAACCCTCAGTCACGCGCTGAGCATCACGATCGGCACCGAACCGCCAGTCGTTGACGCGGACCGGCTGATCGCCGAAGCCGCCGCCGTGGCGGCGGCAGCGGAGGTCGTCATCGTCGTCGTCGGAACGAACTCGCGAGTCGAGTCCGAAGGCTACGACCGCGCCTCCCTGGCATTGCCCGGCCGACAGGACGACCTGGTGCGGGCGGTGGCCACGGCCAACCCGCGCACGATCGTCGTCGTCAACTCGGGGTCTCCGGTCGAGCTTCCCTGGCGTGACGATGTTGCGGCAGTGCTTCTGACCTACTTCGGCGGCCAGGAGTATGGACACGCGCTCGGCGACGTCCTCACCGGCAACCGGGAACCGGGCGGACGTCTGCCCACCACATGGCCGGCCGCGATGGCCGACGTACCGGTGCTCGATGTCACGCCCCACGGCGGCGTGCTCCGCTACGACGAGGGGATCCACATCGGGTATCGGGCGTGGCTGCGCTCGGGCGTGCGCCCCGCCTATCCGTTCGGGTACGGACTGGGCTATACGACGTGGGAGGTTGCCGACGCGACCGTCTCGCGAGTCGTCGGTGAGTCGGCGTCGTTGCAGATCCGACTCGCGAACACGGGAGACCGCGCGGGCAAGCAGGTCGTCCAGGTCTATGCGGACAGGCACGACTCAGCCGTGGATCGGCCCACGCGCTGGTTGGTGGGCTTCGCCGTCGTCCGTGCACCGGCCGGTACCGAGTCCGTCGTCGCGATCGAGGTGCCCCGGCGGGCCTTCGCGTATTGGGATGACGGGTGGCAGTACGAGGCAGGCGAGTATCGGCTGCACGTCGGGTTTGATGTCGGCGACGACCGCCGCACGCTGAGCGTCCAGCTCTGAGACCAAAGGGGATACAGGAGATGGCCAGACCCAACATCATTTTCGTCATGTCGGACGATCATGCAGCGCATGCGATCTCGGCCTACGGAAGCCGGGTCAATCACACCCCGCATATGGACCGCCTCGCAGCCGAGGGGGTGCGGATGGATGCCGTGTACTGTACGAACTCGATCTGCAGCCCGTCGCGCGCCACGATCCTCACTGGCACGTACAGCCACGTGAACGGGGTGTCGTCGATCTGGACCGAGATGGATTACCGGGTGCCGACGTTCATCGAAGCGCTGCACGAGGGCGGGTATCGGACGGCGATGTTCGGGAAGTGGCATCTGGGGGAGCACGGCATCTCGCTGCCACGTGGGTTTGACGCCTGGAAGATCTTCCCGGGGCAGGGTGACTACGTCGACCCGGTGATGATCGACGGGGACGGACCGGCGACTGTGCCGGGGTACGCGACCGATATCGTGACGGATCTGTCGCTGGATTGGATCGGCTCGCTGGCCACGGACCAGCCGTTCTGCCTGATGCTGCATCACAAGGCGCCGCACCGGCCGTGGATCCCTGATCAGAAGCACAAGCACCTGTATGCGGATGGGTCCATCCCGGAGCCGGAGACGTTCTTCGACGACTATGCCAGCCGCAGCAAGGCGGTGCGCGGCGTGCGCATGACGATCGCCGATGACATGGGCGCCGACGATCTGAAGCAGGAGGTGCCCGAGCATCTGCGCGGGCCGGAGAACCGCGAAACGCGAATGCGGTGGAAGTACCAGATCTATATGCGCGACTATTTGCAGTGCATCCAGTCGATTGACGACAACGTCGGGCGGCTACTGGGTTACCTCGACGAGCACGGGCTCGCTGATAACACACTGGTGGTCTACACCTCGGACCAGGGGTTCTTCCTGGGTGATCACGGCTGGTTCGACAAGCGGCTGATGTTCGATCAGTCCCTGCAGATGCCGATGCTGGTCCGGTGGCCGGCTGAGATCCCGGCGGGGTCGCGGTGCGAGGCGATTATCACGAACGTGGATTTCGCCGCGACGTTCCTCGACATAGCTGGGATCGATGCGGACGTGGCGCTGCCCACGTCTCAGGGCCGATCGTTCCGGCCGCTGCTACGAGGTGAGCAGGTCGAGGATTGGGCGGATGCGGCGTACTACCGGTACTGGGAGCATGACGACCCGATCCACGCAGCCCCGGCGCACTACGGCATCCGGACCGCGGATTACAAGCTGATCTATTACTACGGGGCTGGGCTCGGCGTACCGGGGGCATCGGATGTCGTGTTCGAGCCGGAGTGGGAGCTGTACGATCTGCACGCCGATCCCACCGAGGTCCGCAACGTCGCCGACGATCCCGCATACGCGCAGATCAAGGCCGAGCTGCAGGTGAAGCTTGGGCAGTACCAAGCCCGCTACCAGGACGAGCCCTACCGGGGACCGGGTACGTCCCACCCGGACTGGGGGCCGTACGATGAGGAACTGGCCGAGCGGGTCGCGACCTACGTACGGCAGATTCGCGCGTCGAGTTGAGGTGATCAAGTGACAGATGCGTCGGAGAATGCTGCCGGCGGTGGATGCGGTTGTGGATGCGGCACACCGAGCCGGGCGACGTTCATTGAGTTCGGGCGCGCTCCGGAGCAGGTGACGATGGCGGCTCGCGTGGATCGGCACACGATCGAGCAGTCCGTAGTTCCGGCAGGGGCATTCACCATGGGTGACTCGTCCGGTGATCGGAACCCGCAAGACGGCGAGGTGCCGTTGCACCGGGTCGAACTCGAGGGGTTCTCGATCGATGCGACGACGGTGACCAACGACGACTTCGCGCGTTTCGTGGACGAGACCGGCTATGCGACCGAGGCCGAGACTTTCGGGTTCTCGGCCGTGTTCCATCTCGCGCTGCAGGCGCCCGACGAGGACGTGATCGGCCCGGCTGCCGGGACGCCGTGGTGGTTCGGCGTTCGCGGGGCCGATTGGGCTCACCCGGGCGGACGCGACTCGTCGGTGGACGGCCGGGGTGACCATCCCGTCGTGCACATCAGCTGGAACGACGCCACAGCGTACTGCGAATGGGCGGGACGCCGGCTGCCCACCGAGGCCGAGTGGGAGTACGCGGCGCGGGGCGGGATCGACGGCGCCAAATATCCCTGGGGCGACGATGAGGTCGACGAGGGCGGCTGGCGTGCGAACATCTGGCAAGGACAGTTCCCGGGCGGCAACACTGCGGACGACGGCTGGCTGACGACGGCGCCCGTGCGATCGTTCCGACCCAACGGATACGGCCTCTGGCAACCGGTGGGCAACGTGTGGGAGTGGTGCGCCGACTGGTTCCACCCGCGAACGTACCGAGAGTTACCAGAGGCAGACCCTCGAGGGCCCGCGCAGGGCACCGCGCGTGTTCTCCGCGGCGGCAGCTACCTCTGCCACATCTCCTACTGCAACCGGTACCGCAACTCGGCCCGCTCGCAAAACACTCCTGACTCGTCGATGGGTAACGCTGGGTTCCGGACCGTCGCTCTTAGCACCGGTCGCCGCCCTTGAGCTAGAGAGATGGGGTGACGTCCCCTGGGGTGGTGTAGTTCTCGGTGCTGAGTGTCACGTCGTTGACGTGGTGAGCCATCGTGCGATGGTCAGTGAGAACCGACTAAAGCT
>NZ_BAABAF010000017.1:0-11627 GCF_039537285.1 Microbacterium kribbense
GCTGGAAGGCGCGTAACCGCGTGATTCTGCGGCAGACCGACTGGAATGGATTGAGAAGGATCGAACCTCTTTGGGTTCAAATCCCACCGTCACCGCCATGAAGATCCCTGTTCAGCAGGGATTTTCCTTTTGCCCTGCCCACGGTTTGCCCATATCTGCTCAGGACATGACTGCCGATTGTGATGTCTCGGGACATGGGTGACGGTTCCGTCTTTTTCCTCGGCTCGCGGTGTTTGCCGTTGCCGACGTACTTGATGCCGACGGTGGCCAGAGATGCTCGATGATGAGCGAACCGCCGGGTGTCGAAGACCATGATCTCGGCGGCTTCGTATACGACGAGCACTTCCTTCCCGCGCATCGGGTAGCTGACGTTGAAGATGCAGTTCTCGAACGCCGTCGATACGGAACGTCTCGAGAAGGATCGAACCTCATTGGGTGCGCCCCCATGGTAGGTGGAGCCGACTGAGTCTCGAACTTTCGGACAGAGGAAGTTCCGTGCCGCATTGATCCCGAGCTGCGGGACCGATGCTCCTCCACATGACCTCATCATTTCAGCTCGAAATGATGGGCCATCAAACCTCGGACGGCTCAGTTCGAAGTCAGAGCGGTAGGCCTTGGACCCTCACGAGTGGGGTGCAGTCTCTAAGGGAACACCTGTAAAGACTGATGGATACCCATACGCGAGTGCAGAGAGTGTGAAAACGAGTGTTGGGTATCCATCACGCACTCCCTGAGTGTGGTATTCTAGATCAGGTAAGGGGGCTTGAAATGACCATCACACCACAGTTGCTCATGGAGCTCATTGAGAGCACTATCGCAGCGCGTCGAGAGACGGAAGACACCATTCGCGATCTTCGGCAGCAACTTGAACAGCTCGATGACGAGCGCTCTGCACTTGAGCAGGAGGAGCAGGGGTATCGGCTCGCGCTTACTCGCCGATTCCCGGAGGCCGCAGCAGTCTCGGCCCCCGAGTCGGCTCCTCACGCCGAGGCCGGCCTGTTCCCACTTGCAGACGACATCGCCGACCAATCGCGCTCGGATGCAGTCGAGACTGCGGTCAGGGTTCTGACTCAGGCCGCGGACTTCGCCACGCCCGCCGGGATCGAGGAGTTCCTGCAGCAACACGGACGGTCCGACTCACGCGATGCGATTGGCGCTGCACTCGCGTACCTGAACCGCAGCTCGCGCGTCGCGAACGTTGGACGTGCGAAGTGGCAGTTGGCGCGGAAGGGGTAACAACCCGAGAAAGAATTCTGGCCTGACTCTGCGTCAACAGTATCAGGCCAGATACCGGCCCGAGGGCGCGGTGGGTGCTTGCTTGTACTCACAGCGTAGCGGAAGTTCGTTGAGAATCGCCCGATTCTCGCTTCTCCTCTGGCCAACAACCAGTAAGGAGAAGCCCAATGGCTTCGGTAACTGACCACTACGGGATCAGCCGTCCCGTACCGTTCATCAACATCGATGTGGACGCCGACAACCGGTTGTACCTCGATCCGCATGCAGTCAGGCTGATGGAGCGTCCGCAGCCATTTGCAGATGACGCGGTCCGGTGTGTCGATACGTTCCTCGACACCGTGACTGGCTGCATCTTCGATGGGTCGCGAGCGGCTCGTTTCCGCGGAGAGCAGTATCTGCGCCGCTTCGTCGAGCCCTGGGAGACCAGGCTCGGCATGGCCGAAGAAGGATTTCGCGGCCATGGTGGCGCCGGTGAGGTCGGCATGTGGATCTGGGAGACTCTGACTGGGGATGCTGCGCCGCTCGTGCGCATCGGCATGCTTCACCAGCTCGAGGATCTGCCGCTGTTCGTAGATGGCGTGGACCGGGACATCACCAGTGACATCACCACACGCATCATTTATGGACCGATGGCGCGCTTCACTGAGTGGGTGGTCGCCAACTACCCGGAGTTTGTCTCCGGCGGCCATCAGGTGCAGACGTTCCGTAAGCAGGTCTGGAATCCGGTCACCTGCGAATGGGATGAGGCAGAGGTCACACTTCCGGTCGCGAATGGGAAGGAGCTGCTGCTCGTTCCCATCGGATGGGCGGGGCCGACTCTTCTCATGTCTGCGGGGCGGTACTACGGCACTACGTTACTGTCATACGCACAGATGGAACAGGCCGTGCGTACGTCCGAAGGCAAGGTGCTTAAGTCGCGGAAGCTCGACTTGAGAAAGCAGCCGGGGCTCGAACCGGGCCGCCAGACCATCCTCGCAGTCACGCTTCGCGCCATCGGCAACAAGGAAGACCTCCTCGTGCTCTTCAAAGCGTTCGTCGACGGCCGGTTCAACGCGACCAACGACGCGGACGAAGCCGCGGCCTGATCGGCGGGGGCGTCGCCACATCAATTGCGGCGCCCCCGTCACACGATCATGTCGGCGATACCGGAACGCCTTCATACACTTGCAGGCTGCCCTCGTAGTCCAAGACGAACCGGCCTTTCGTCGCCAGACGGTCCGGCCAGCTCTGCGTCAGCCTCTCGAGTTTGTCCTTGAGCCGTTCCAGGTTTGCCGCCGCTCCCGTACGGGTTTCGGGTGCACCCTCACGCGCATTGAGCGACTATGTTCGAGTAGTTCCGGGTTGAGGTCGGTGACCGCGGTTATCATTGGGTGATGGTCGATAGCGGGCTGTTGCAGCAGGTTCTGCGACTGGACGTGGAGTCCCGGCGCGATTTGATTTGCGCCGTCGAGGGCTCGCTGGACTACGACGATGTCCCCGCGGACATGCTGGCGATGGTCGATGCGCGGCTAGCGGTCAAGGGGCCGCACCCGGACGCTGACGCCATTGCGTTGGATGCGTTCGAGGCGCGGTTGCGTGGTCGGCGCTCCGCGTGAGCTTCCGCGTCGTCCTCGACTCGAACGCGTGGCGGGATTACGAACAGATCGAGACGTACTTCCTCGAGAACGAGCTCGCTCACCTACTCCGCGGTTCGACATCGATCTGACCACGACACTGCGGTTCATCGCGGAGCACCCGCTGCTGCGCCGTCAGATCCGCCGGGCGTGCGGCATGAGGCGCAGAGAGTGTTCAAGCATCATCACGTGTGGTTTCGCGTCATCGAGGACATTGAGCACGTCGAAGTGTTCGGCGTCCTGCACGGCGCCCGCAACCCGTGGACCGTTGAAGAACGGCTCTGACGCAGTTCGACAGTGGACGGCATCGATGACGATCGGTCGGTATGCATCGGCGTGCGCCCACGGGAAAGCCCATCGGCGCCGGGCTCGGGCGGGCCCGGGTCGCCTGGGCTAGAGTGCTGGTGAAACGGAGGGCGGCCGCCTTCGAAGAAGATATAGACCGGCTCGGTGGTTCTCTGCTCGGGCCAGTGGCATGTGTGGGGACGTCGTGCCCACACCGTGCCCACAACTGAACAGGATCCGGCCCGATCCAGGACGATCGACAGCAGATCCTGGAAGCCATGAAACCGCATGATTCCGCGGCAGACCGACGGGAACGGATCGAGGAGGATCGAACCTTATTGGGTTCAAATCCCACCGTCACCGCCATTTTTGGGCCGGATCGACTTCCTTTTCAGGCGGTTTCGATCCGGCCCGTTCTTGTTGGTTCCGTCTCGTTCGGTTTTCTTGCCGGGCGTCCGGACACCGTGGTCCGGGGCACCGCGGGATCCGGACGCATCGAGACGGGTCGAGGACGACCGTGGCCGACGTCGGAATCGCCCGTGCCCACATTTTGCCCACAGAATCTCGCATGGTGTGCGCCCCCACGGTAGGTGGAGCCGACTGAGACTCGAACTTCTGGACCCAGGGAGTCGCACCGCAATGATTGGCACAGCCGCCGTCGAGCACGGTCAACCCCGTCGCGCCGGGGTCTCCAACTGCTGCGCCCAGTATCCGACGGGTACCGAGGCCGGGACTCAGGCAGTGAGTTGGCGATCAGCGGTGTCGCTGGGCGATCTCCTGGTACACCTCGAATGCGCTGTTCTTTCGACGTGTGAGCTGCTGGTCGCCGCCGCGCACCAGATTGACGAGACCGAATGGCAGCATCCAGTCATCGACTGGCTTGTCGTCGAAGCGGTACAGCCAGTCAACGAGATCAAGGAACGGGAACCAGGTGTATCCCACGATCGGGTGGCCCTCGCTACGCAGCGACTCCAGCTCTACTTCCGACTCGCGGAGCCATGCGATCTTCTCGTCGGGGGTGCCGACCAGCGATGTCTCGGTGATGGCCAGCGGTAGTCCGTAGCGGGCGCTGTAGAGCTGAACGAGATCTCGAAGGCCTGCGGTGCCGGCGGTGACTGGTGTTTTCGTGCTGTTCTGCATGCTGATCGTGGTGAACGTCGGATAGTAGTTGACGCCGATCACGTCGGGGCGGACTGCGTTGTCGGCGAACCAGGCCAGTTCGCTGTCGGTGACTCCTTGCGTGTTAAGCCACGCACTGAGCGGATGGGCGTCGTCGACACGTCCCATGATCAGATCGAGTGCGAGGAACCTCCGTTCTTCGAGGATGGCTCGCGGCACTGGAGTGGTCTCGCCTTCGTAGCGGAATCCGGCGTCGACGTGCACGAACACCGCATCAGGGTTGACAGCGGCGATTTCCTGTTGTGTGCGCACCATGCCACGGGCGAGGGCGCGGGTGATGGTGAGGAAGCCGTCGTCACCGACGAAGTATGGGGGCCAGTTGCCCATCTCTCCGCACCATTCGGCGTTGACGATGGGTTCGTTCAGTGTTGTGAAATCGTCCCACACCCCGCGATAGCGCTCGGCGACGGCGCGTCCGTATGCTGCGACCCGTTCGGCGTAGCAAGAGTTGGCGAAGGAGTTATCCAGCCACAGCGGCGTGCCGTAGTGCATGAGATCGACGATGCAACGCAACCCGAGGGCTTGCATGTGCTCGGCGACCTGATCGATCCATGACCAATCGAACACGCCCGGCTCGGGCTCGACAAGGTACCAAGGTACTCCCCAGCGCAGGAACTCTGCACCGCTCTCGGCAACGAGGTCGAGGTCACCGCGCCAGTTCGTATAGTGCT
Source organism: Microbacterium kribbense (assembly GCF_039537285.1). Classification (NCBI taxonomy): domain Bacteria; kingdom Bacillati; phylum Actinomycetota; class Actinomycetes; order Micrococcales; family Microbacteriaceae; genus Microbacterium; species Microbacterium kribbense. Next base: position 4,985 of record NZ_BAABAF010000017.1, read on the forward strand.
GAGTCAGTTCGTACTCGTCGAGTTTGCGATGCCCGGCGCGGATCTGCGGGATGAAGGTGTCTTCGATGCCGACGCCGTAGCGCAGCCTGCCGTCTTGGAACCAGGTGGTCATGGGTGCCTTTCAGTGTCAACAGGATGCCTCGGTCGAGGCATCCTGGCTACTTCAATCCGGTTGTTGCGATGCCGGCGACGAAGCTGCGCTGGATGAGCAGGAAGAAGGCGATCACGGGCAGCATTGCAAGTAGCGACCCGGCCATGAGCAACCCGTACTCAACGACGTGCTGGCCCATGAACAGTGCGAGTCCTGCCGGGAGCGTGGAGTTCTCAAGATCGGAAGACATCACGAGTGGCCACAGCAGGTCGTTCCAATTGTATTGGAAATGGAACAGCCCGAGCGTCAGCAACGCGGGCTTGGCCAGTGGAAGGATCACCTGGCGGTAGATGCGCCACTCGGAGGCGCCGTCAACGAGTGCTGCTTCTTCGAGATCCTTCGGCAGTGACAGGAAGAACTGGGTGAGGAAGAAGATCCCGAACGCGTTCGTCATGCGGGGGATGATCATTCCGGGCAGCGTGTTCGTAAGCCCCATGCCGTTCAACATGTCGTAAAGCGGGATCAGCGTCACCTGGAACGGCAGCATGAGCAGCAGCAGGATCAGAATCATCACCGCGCCCCGGCCGCGGAAGGGGATGCGGGCCAGGGCGTAGGCGGCCATCGAGTCGAGCAGGAGGGAGATGACGGTGACGCCACCCGCGAAGATGATCGTGTTGAGGTAGAGGCGGGCGAACGGGATGCGGTTCCACACGTCGGCGAAGTGCTCAAGGGTGAGCTGGCGTGGCCACAGCGTCGGTGGGTACGTGACAATGTCTGCTTCGGGTTTGAACGCGGTGAGCATCATCCACACGATCGGCAGCAGCATCAGCAGGGCGGTCACGATCGCGACGATCGACAGTATCCACTTCGTTGCCGTGTACATCGAGCGTCGGCGTCGGAGTTGATCGACGGACAGGGCGGCCATCAGTATGTCACCGCCCGGCGCCGCAGGAACCCGTACTGCACCATCGACAACACGAACACGAACAGGAGCAGCACGAACGAGATCGCGGAGGCGTACCCGAACTGGAGTTCCTGGAACCCCTTGCGGTAGATGAGCATCACGAGAGTCTCGGTCTTGAAGTAGGGACCGCCGTGGGTCATCACGTAGATCTGGTCGAACGCTTGCAGCGTCGCGATCAACGCGAGGACGGATACCAGAAGCGTCTGGTTTGACAGAAGCGGGAGTGTGACGTGCCGGAATCGCTGCCCAGCGCTTGTGCCATCGAGGCGGGCTGCCTCGTACAGTTCCGTCGGGATGGATTGCAGCCCGGCGAGGTAGATGACCATGTAGAAGCCGACGTTCTTCCACACTCCGACCATCATCACAGCGGGCATCGCCAAATGTGGGTCGGTGAGCCATCCCTGTTCGGTGACGATGCCGATCCTGCTCAGCCAGTACGAGAGCAATCCGATGTTCGGATCCAGCAGAAATGACCACGCGATGGCGATGATCCCGAGCGACACGATAAACGGGAGGAAGATCGCGGTGCGGGCGAACGTCCGCCCGAAAAACGCGCGGTTGAGCATGACGGCGAACGCGAGCGCCAGCACGACGGTGACCGGCGTGACTACGAGTGCGTACAAGATCGTGTTCCAGAAGGCGTTCCAGAATGCTGGGTCGGTAGCCAGTGCCACGTAATTGTCGAAGCCGACCCATTTGGCGGCGGAGATGAGGTTGTAGCTGGTCAGCGACAGATAACCTGCCTGCACCATCGGATACAGGGTGAACAGCGCCACCACGACCAGAGATGGTGCGAGGAAGAACCATGCGTTGCGTGAACGGCGGGCAGCGGCCGAGCGGTGCCGGCGGGTGAGCGCATGCGGCCGCGGTGCTGGCCGGCGCGTCGAAGCGGCTGCGTCAGTGACAGTCATCGGTGGGTCTCCTTGACCTGTGTGGGCCGGGGCTGTGGCGCCCCGGCCCACACAGGATCCGTCACTTGTCGAGTTCTGCCTGAACCTGCTTCGACGCGTCCGCGAAGATGCTGTTGACGCTTCCCTCCCCGTTGAGCGCCTTCTGCACGGCGGGGAAGAAGATCGTGTCGATGATCGTGCCACCGGGCGCGACTCCCGCGAGCAGGATCTTGGTGCGCTTGCCGACATCGGCGGCGCCGAAGATCGCCGGGTACGGGCTAGATGTGATCTGGTCGGCGACGTCGGCGCGGTTCGGGGGGAAGCCGGAGCCGCTGGCCCAGGTGATCTGGCCTTCCTTGGAGTTCCAGTACGCAAAGAATTCGTAGGCGGCTTTCTTCTTGGTGTCGCTGATGCCAGCGGGCAGACCCATCGCGACGACGTCGGCGAGGATCGTGTCGTCGGTCGGTCCGGCCGGTGGAGCGACGATGCCGTAGTTGAGCTTGGCGGCGTCGAATCCGGAAGTCATCCAAGGCCCCACGATCTCGATCGCGGCCTTCTTCGTCGTGAACAGTTTGTCGGCGTCTGCCCCCGACAGTCCGATCGGAGACGCCTTGTCGTCCTTCACGAGGGACACCCAGTAGTTCAGTGCATTGAGACTTTCCGCGCTGTCGAGTTGGGATGTCTTGCCGTCATCTGAGACCACGGCACCGCCCGTGCCCCACAAAAGCGCGGGGAACACCGGCACAGTCTCGTGATCTGCGAGCGCCAAAGCGTATTGCTCGGGCTTGCCGTCACCGTTCGAGTCGACGGTCAGCTTCGGGACCATCGCCTTGAGCTCGTCCCAGGTTGTCGGCGGCTTCGCGGGGTCCAGGCCCGCGGCCGTGAACACGTCCTTGTTGTAATACATCATCATTGGCGTGTAGTTCACCGGGACACCGTAGTTCTTGCCATCGAACTTCGAGGCATCGATAGCGGCTTGGGCGAGAGCGCTCGAGTCGTTGGCCGGGTCGCTGTAGTAGTCGTCGACCGGAGCGAACATGCCCTGCGCGGAGAACTGCGGCATCCGCGAGGCGGACATCGCGATGATGTCGGGCCCGCTGTTGCCGGCCACGGCGGTGAGGACTTTCTGATAGAGAGTGTCCCAGGGCATGATGTTCGCCTTGACCGTCACCTTGTCCTGGGACTTGTTGAAGTCGGCGATCACTTTCTGCAGTGCCGGGCCGTCTGGCCCGGTGAAACCGTTCCAGAACTCGAGGGAGACCTTGCCGCTCGCGTCGGTGCCGCCTCCGTCCTTGCCGCTTCCTTGGCCCGCGCAACCGGTCAGTGCCAGCGCCACGACACCGATGCCCGCGGCAGCCATCACGATGGCGCGCGAACCTCGATGGTGTAGCGGTTGCTGTGTCTTCATCGGAGTTCCTCTCATGTTCAACGTTGAACGAACCTGACGTAGTCTGTTATACCTGAGTGGTAATCGTTGAACAAGACCCAATCGGTAATCGTTGAATATCGGGCTGTGGTGTGGCACTGTGATCTCGCAACGGAACGCGCGATCGACGGAGATGAGTGCAGTGAGCAAGACGACGCTGAAAGATGTCGCGGCGCACGTCGGCGTGTCGGCGAAGACCGTGTCCAATGTGGTCAACGACACTGGCTGGGTCACCGATGACCTGAAATCCCGCGTGCGGGAGGCCATCGCCGAACTCGGTTATCGTCCCAACGTCGCAGCTCGAAAGCTTCGCAGTGGCCGCAGCGGCATGATCGCGGTCGCGCTGCCTGACCTCAGCCAGCCTTACTTCGCGGAACTCGCATCCGACCTCGTCCGCGCGGCGCAGGAGCGGGCCATCACTGTACTGGTCAATCAGACCGACGGGCGAGAGGATGCCGAGCGGCGAATCGCGGAGGGCATCGACCTTCCGGTGATGGACGGGCTCATTCTGAGCCCGCTGGTGTTGTCGGCTTCGGACTTCGAAAACCGCGTGGACGCTACTCCGCTCATCCTCTTGGGCGAGCACGTCGGGAAGACCCAATTGCCGCACGTGGCAGTCGACAACTCCGCTGCGGCGCGTACCGCCGTCGAGCACCTGCTCTCGCTCGGACGTCGCCGCATCGCCGCGATCGGAGCTCAGCAGGCAGGACCCAACGAGACTTCTGTGCTGCGTCTGGGCGGCTACCGCGATGCACTGGCCGCGGCGGGCATCGAGATGGATCCGGACCTGATCATCACCGTCGACGAATATCGGCGGGCCGACGGAGCGGCAGGCGCAACTCGGCTGCTGGACGCCGGAATATCTTTCGATGCGGTGTTCGCGTTCAACGACCTTCTCGCCCTCGGAGCCATGCACGTACTCACCGAGCGCGGTGTCGGCATCCCAGAGGAGGTCGCTGTGATGGGATTCGACGATATCGAAGAGGCGCGCTACAGCACACCAGCTCTGAGTTCCGTCGCCCCCAATACGCGGGAACTAGCGCGGATCGCGATCGAGTTGCTCAGGACAAATCCACCGGTGCCGGGCGTGTACCCGGTCCCATTCACCATCGCACAGCGTGCCAGCACTGTAGGAGGCACTTCTTGAGAGCCGGTTCGCTCCCGACCGCGTCCCACCAGGACGGGACATACCCACGCCCGCAGCTCGTGCGCCCGCAGTGGACGGACCTGACCGGTCCGTGGGAATTCACCGTCGGATATTCGAATGGCGCTCCAGACACGGTCGGCTTTGACCGCACGATCCGGGTGCCCTTTCCTCCGGAATCCGTGGCATCGGGCATCGCTGAGCCGAACGGGCTGCACTCGGTCTGGTATCGGAGTTCTTTCGCCGGTGCGGAATTGGAAAGCGCCGGCTGGGTGCCCGGGCGGAGGCTAATTCTGCACTTCGGAGCGGTGGACTGGGAAGCGCGTGTGTGGGTGAACGGTGTGCTAGTCAGCACGCACCGCGGCGGCCAGTCCCCCTTCTCCGCAGACGTCACCCACGCGATCGATCCTGAACGCGAGAACACGATCGTCGTGCACGCAGTGGACGACCCCGATGATGTCTCGATCCTGCGCGGCAAACAGGACTGGAGGGATGAGCCTCACGCGATCTGGTATCACCGTACGACGGGGATCTGGCAGCCGGTATGGCTGGAAGCGGTCGCTCCGGTGGCGATCGACGGCCTGGTGTGGACGACCGACATCCCGGCCGCCGGTGTCGACGTGGAAGTGTCGCTCAGTGATCTGCCCGCAGCCGGAGCTTGGTTGCATGTCGAAGTCGCGTATGAGGGGGAAGTCCTCGCGCAAACACGCACGCTCGTGCAGTCGCGGTTCGAGACCGTGCGAATGCGCCTGCCACGCCAAGCAAACGGGCAGCAATACGAAGAGCTGCTGTGGAGCCCCGGCCATCCCATCCTCATCGATGCTGTCGTGCGACTTGAGCCGGCGGACGGTGACGACAGCTCAGTCGACGAGGTGGCAAGTTACTTCGGTATGCGCAGTGTGGAGGCCACGGCATCCACGTTTATGCTCAACGACCGACCCACGAAGATCCGCGCCGTCCTGGCGCAGAATTATTGGCCCGAGTCTCATCTCGCCGCCCCCAGCGCTGCGGCTCTGCGTCGCGAGGTCGAGCTAATCCTGTCGCTCGGGTTCAATACCGCCCGCGTGCACCAGAAGGCTGAAGACCCACGGTTCCTCTACTGGGCCGACCGCCTCGGTTTGATGCTGTGGTCCGAAACCGCAAGCGCATACTCGTTCGACAGACGGGCGGTGTCCAACCTGATCTCCGAATGGACAAGCCTGGTCAAACGCGACCTCTCTCACCCCAGCATCATTGCGTGGGTTCCATTGAACGAGAGTTGGGGAGTGCAACACATCGCGCACGGGCCCCGTCCCCGTGCGCTGAGCCGCAGTGTCGCCGACCTTACGCGCGCACTCGACGGTACTCGCCCGGTCATCTCGAACGACGGGTGGGAGCACACTTCATCCGACATCTGGACGATCCACGACTACGAGGGTGATCCGGAGGTGCTCGCGCACCGTTATCGGGACCGGCACTCGCTTGAGGCGATGCTGCATGGGTTTGGTCCGGCGGGGCGCCGGTTGTACGTCGATGACGGTGCACCGGCGGAGCACCCATTCATGGTCACGGAGTTCGGTGGTGTGAGTCTCGCGTCGGACAACGACAAAGACTGGGGTTACTCGACCGTGGGCTCCAGCGCGGAATTCACTGCGCGCGTGTGTGCGCTGATACGGGCTGTCGCACTGGCCGAGCCTCTGAGCGGCTTTTGCTATACCCAGCTCACAGACACCGGCCAGGAGACGAACGGGCTGTTGAACCAAGACCGAACCCCCAAGGTGGACGTAGCCCGGGTGCGCGCGGCCGTGCGCGGTGGGACTGTACGTTCAACGGTGTAACTCCGATCAAGGAGGAACACAATGAGCAAGCAGGCTGAGACGGCCCCGGCGGCTGTCGCGAAGGGAGCCGAAACGGCCGTGGAGAAGAAGGCGGAGCAGCCCTCTGTGGCGCCGGTGGTGGATCGTGGGCTGGTCGCGCAGCTCGTGTGTCTGTGATCGACTGCGTGTAGGCCGTTTCGGCGGGGGTTTCCTGCCGGCTCGGCGGCTGGTTCCCGGCCGTTTGAGCAACAAGAATCCGGCCATTCTGGATAGGTTCCGTTACGTGGGGGCGGCACGCGCCGCACCCACGTAACGAAACCGGGAAGCAGATG
>NZ_BAABAF010000018.1:0-7365 GCF_039537285.1 Microbacterium kribbense
CAGCATCCGCACCACAACCGAACAACCACAGGGCTAAACTGCCCGCAACTGCTCACTTTTCGAACGCCGAAACCGTTCAAAGTTCGAGCGCCGCCGACACCCGATTGACGCGCCGGCCATCATGGTGAAGAGATGGCATGGCGTCCGGGCTCGACGGAGCGCGAGGTTTACGAAATGGCCCCTGGTCACTGGAAGATCGCACCCTGGGCCTGAGAACAGGCACAGTATTGTCTCGGGGTTGCGCACGGAGTCGTGCGAGGCGCGTATCGGATCGAGAGTTGGTTCTCCTCACAGCAGCCCTGGGACGAGGGGAAGAACCGCTGGGGGGTTCGAGGGCGTTTCGGCGCCGGAACTCGAGCATGTCGTTGGTACGCAGGTGAGAGATGTTTGCGGTGGGCGAGTGATGTATCGCGATGGATACCCAGGATCGGCGTCCCGCGACACCGCACCCGCCTGACTTCGAAAGGAGCACGACTAGAACCTCGCGGTGGTTGCCTTACCTCCATACGTCGTGGCCCCTGCCCGAGTGGAGTTGCCGAGGGGACCTGAAGGTTTCGATATCTCGTGCTACTTGTCGGGTTGCCATGGCGCACCGACGCTCAGGATCCCTGCTGCCCGACTTTCGACAACAACATCCGTTCGGCGAGGTCTGCGAACTTCCTTGTGGCTGGTGAGAGCCTTGCGTCCTCGCGGCGTACGAGGGCGAGGGTGTCGTACAGTGGCTCGGCGAAGGGGAATGTCCGGATGCTGGTAGGGAAGCCTGGGGTATCTATGATCGTCTTGCTTATGAAGGAGTCGCCGACTCCGGCCGCCACGAGACTGATCGCGGTCTCCACGTGCTCGACTTCGATGATGGGTTCCACACGTACGCCTGCAGCCTGGGCCCGTTCTTGGATCTGATGTCGGGTTGGATCGCGCCATCCAGTGTGCGCGTCGTAGAGGACGAGTGACGCGTCGGCGAGTTCGCTGATCCTCACCGGGCCGCGGCGAGTGGATCTGGATGTCGAGACGTACAGGACCTCGTCGTGGAACAGAGTTCTGACGGACAAGCCTTCGTTCTCTATCGGGAGGACGACGAGTGCGCACTCGATCTCCCCGGCGGCGACCGCGTCGGCTACGAGCGCGGAGTTCAGCCCAACCATGCGGATTCTGACGTTCGGGTAGCGCTTGTGGAAGCGCTGTACGAGGTCGGCTAAGTCGTAGTAGGCGGCGTTTCGCAGTACGCCGAACGTGGAGACACCGCCCTCGAGGGATGTGATTGATCGGAGGGACTTGACTCCATCCTCGAGCGCGTTGATGGCATCGATTGCGTGTCCTCGGAACTCCTCGGCCGCTGCGGTAGGGCTGAGTCGGCGTGCTCCGCGCGTGAACAGCTCCAGGCCGACCTCTGCCTCGAGTCGGGCCACGAGTTCAGAGACAGAAACCTGCTTGATGCCGAGCATCGCCGCTGCCGCGGTGAAAGTCCCTGTGTCGTATGCGGCGAGGAAAGCTCGTATCTGTGCCAGAGTCACAGGGTTAGTCTATGGGACGTCGAGCCTAATACAGCCTTGTGCGATGAGATTGGCCACTGTTAGCCTCACCGCATGCAGATCGATGTGTCCGATGAGAAGTACATTTCCGGGAAGTTCGAGACTCTCAAGGCTCCTGAGATCGGCGGCGTTGCTGCACAACGGCTGCCTCAGGTTGTCGAAACCGTCAGCGAGATGCTCAGTCAGATCGAGAGCCGTGGGGTCGATGCCGTCCTCGAATACTCCCGCAGGCTGGATCGTTGGGAGGGGACGGACATCGAGGTCGGAGCGCAAATGCTTGCGGCCAGCGGAGATGGGCTGCCTTCGGAGGTCCGCGAAGCCATGGCGATGAGTGTCGACCACACTCGCCGGTTCGCGCAGGAGCAGCGGCGGCAGCATGTCGACTTCGAGGTCGAGCTGATTCCGGGGGTGATCACGGGCCAGAAGGTCATTCCAGTGTCCCGCGTCGGAGCGTACCTTCCCGCAGGCCGATTCCCCATTCTCACGAGCGCAGCGATGACTGTCGGTGTCGCCAAGGCCGCCGGAGTGGGGACGGTGATCGCCTGCACTCCGCCGACCTCGGCTGCGGGTGGTCACCCGGCCATCATGTACTCCGCGTATCTGGCAGGAGTCGATCGCCTGTTCGCGCTGGGGGGTGTGCAGGCCTTGGCCGCGATGGCGTTCGGGCTTCTCGGCGACCAGCCCATTGATGTACTCGTGGGGGCGGGAAACGCATACGTCGCTGAGGCTAAACGTCAGCTGTACGGTCGCGTTGGCATCGACCTCCTCGCAGGGCCGTCCGAGGTTGCCGCCATCGCCGATGAGACCGCCGAACCACAGCTTGTCGCGGCGGACCTCCTGGCCCAGGCCGAGCATGGACCCCAGTCGCCGGCTTCGCTTGTGACGACATCGCGGGAGTTCGGCCTATCGGTAATCGAGGAGATAGATCGACAACTCGCGGATCTCGAGACCGCCGACGTTGCAGGTGCGGCATGGCGGGATTACGGCACGGTCTACTACGCGCACGACGCGAGCACTGCGGCCGAGTTGATGGATATCCTCGCGCCCGAGCATCTTGAGATCATGACGCGTGACGACGACTTCTTCGTACGGCGACTGCAGAACTATGGCTCACTATTCCTGGGCGCGTGGTCGACTGTTGCGTATTCCGACAAGGGGATTACGGGCACGAACCATGTGTTGCCAACGGGACGCAGCGCGCGGTATACGGGAGGGCTCTCCGTGTCACGCTATCTGAAGACGGTCACGTATCAGCGCGTGGCAGAATCTGCGACCTGCCAAGTGGCTGGCCCCGTGGAGACGATTGCGGATTTCGAGGGCATGGTCGCCCACAAATCCACCGCGACGCGTCGGCTTCGGGCAGCCAATCGACAGATATACCCGCGGTAGCGCGCCGTCGCGTTGCCGGAAATCCGTTCCATTTTCATAGGAGAAGACAGTGAACGATCAGAAGCTCCAAGACCCGAACCACCCGGAGCCACCCCAATTTGGGGGTGAGCGATCCGCACCTCGCATGTCTACGCCGCCTGGACGCGGCGTAGAGGTGCGATCCATCGACTGGGTTCCCTTGAGCGCTCGAGGGGGCAAGCCATGGTCCCTGTTCCCCCTCTGGTTCATGGCGAACGCCAACGTCACGACCTTGGCTACTGGAATGTTAGGTGCGGCACTTGGTGCTACGTTCATGTCGTCGCTCACTGCCATCGTGCTCGGCGTGGCTGCGGGCACCGTCTTCACAGCGTTCCATTCGGCACAGGGCCCGCAGCTCGGGCTTCCACAGATGATCCAGTCCCGCGCGCAGTTCGGCTACCGCGGTGTGCTCATCATCTGTGCGATCGTCGTGTTTAGCTTGGTTGGCTTCAATATGTTCAACCAGATGCTCGGCGCCGAGGCGCTCGATATGACTGTCGGTGTGAAAGCTGACGGGCTATGGTATTTCCTTATCAGCGGTCTCGCGGTGCTGCTCGCGATCTTCGGGTACCACTGGATACACACGACCCAAAAGTGGCTGACTTTGCTCTTTCTTCTCACTTTCGGCGTGTTCACGGTCGCCGTCATCGTGACGAGTGGGCTGGATGCACACCAGCTGTCGTTTGGAGACTTTACCTGGACGAGCTTCCTCGTTCAGTTCGGTGCGGCAGCGGCATATGCGCTGGGTTGGGCGCCGTATGTGTCCGACTATTCGCGTTATCTGCCGCCGCAGACCAGTCCAGCGAAGGCGCTCTGGTACACGTACGGAGGCGTCTTCGCAGGTGCCACCTGGCTCATGGCCTTGGGCGCGCTGCTAGCGGCAATGTTCTCGAAGGCATCACCGCTAGAAGCCGTAAAACAGGCCGCCGACCAGATCCTCCCCGGCTCTGGCTACTGGCTTCTTCTGGCCGCTCTTCCAGGACTGGTCGCCGTGATCACCGTTAATATCTACGCTGCCGCTATGGAGCTGATCACCATGGCCGATTCGGTCAAGCCGATCCGGCCTACTCGCACCGTGCGCGTGGTCGCGTGCCTGTTGATCGCGGCCGCGGCGTTCGTCGGTTCGCTAGTCAGCACGGGTGACTTCCTCAACAATTTCTCCAGCTTCCTAGTGGTCCTCCTCTATGTCCTCGTTCCCTGGACATCGGTGAACCTCGTCGACTACTATTTCGTGCGCCGCGGGCAATACGCGATTCGCGAGATCTTCACCCCGGGTGGCTTGTACCGCAACTGGGGCTGGCGCGGTTTGACAGCGTATGGCGCCGGGATCGTCGCGATGATTCCGTTCGCCGTAACGGTGTGGTACACGGGGTTTATAGCGCAGGCGCTCGGCGGTGCCGACATCGCGATCTTCGCGGGACTGATCGTCTCAGCCATCGTCTACATCCTCCTCGGGCGCACACTGGATCTCGACCACGAGCGCGAGGTCGCGATGCGCAGCCGCGAGAACTACGACGAGGAAGCCGTGCTCTTCCGGAGGGCATCGAAACCGTGACCTTCACCGTGGGAGCCATCCCGGATGTGACGGAAACCGCCCGCAAGATCGCGAGCGGCGAGATATCCAGCATCGACGTGGTCAACCGTGCTCTCGCCAGAATTGCGGAAGTCGACGCGGACATAGGTGCCTTCACCGTCGTGCTCACGGATGAGGCACGGTCCGCAGCGGTTGCGGCAGACAATTCCGTCGCGGCGGGCGAGCCGATCGGCCCGCTTCACGGCGTGCCGATCGCGGTCAAGGACCACATCTGGATGCGAGGCGTTCTCGCAACGAATGGCTCACGGGCATACAAACATTTCCGGCCGTCAGTCGATGCAGTCCCGGTCGCTCGATTGCGGACGGCAGGGGCGGTCCTTATCGGCAAGACCAACAACCCCGAGTTCTGCTACCGCGGCTTTACAGACAACGCGGTGTGGGGGCCGACGCGCAATCCGTACGATCTCGAACGCACACCGGGCGGCTCGAGCGGTGGATCGGCCGCAGCGGTAGCTGCTGGAATGGTCGCGGGCGCGCTTGGTACTGATGGTGGCGGCTCCATTCGGCTACCCGCGGCCTTCTGCGGCGTAACAGGCCACAAGCCAACATTCGGCGTCGTCCCCAAGGACCCGGGATTCCGCGGGTGGAAATCGCTGTCGGTGACCGGACCGATTGCACGCAGCGTGCGCGACTGTGCACTTCTGATGGACGTCATTGCGGGCGCAGACCCCGCCGACGACCTATCCTTCCCGAACCCTCGGCCCGGGTACTCGACGCTGCTGTCAGCATCAACCACCACGATCGGCGCACTGCGCATCGCCTACAGCCACGATCTGGGCTTCGCGCCAGTCGACGAGGACGTCCGACAACGCTTCAGCGAAACCATTGAGCATCTTCGCGAGGCTGGCCTCACCCTGACCGATGCGCATCCGTCGACAGGAGACCCGAACGACTTGTGGAATGACATCGCCGTATGTGAGGGATTCTCCTCAGAGGGCGTGCTGCTTGCGGAATGGGAAGACGCAATGACTCCCGGAACCGCATCGATCATCCGCGCCGGCGAACACAAAAGCGCGGCCGACTATCTCGACGCGATCTACCGCCGGTCAGCGTTCACGGAACGGTGGTTGCGGTTCTTCGGCGAGTTCGACATCCTGCTGACACCTACCGCGCAGGTGACTGCCTTTCCGCTCGGTCGGGACACGCCCGAGACGGCCGGTGGGTTGCCCGTCGACCCGTTCTTCGACGCCTGGTCGGCGATGTTCTATCCCGCAAACCTCGCTGGCCTGCCAGCGACCACGATCCCGGTTGGTCTGTCCTCTCATGGCCTGCCGATCGGACTGCAGGTGATGGGGGGACGCTTCGACGACGCGCGAGTACTCGCGGCTGCTGCATTCATCGAGCGCCTGTGTGCGGGGTCGGTTCGGTAAGAGCCATAGGCGTCGCAGCGTCGCATCGGCTGGAAGGGCCCATTGAACCGTCGCGGGTTTGATGCGTGAATGGTTTTCCGCCGCAAGCGCGTGCAATCATCGGTGCGCTTCTACTTCCTGGTGGGACTGGCCGTGCCGGGGTACATCCTGCTGTTCCCGGTCTACCGACTCGACTTGGCGCTCGGGGTCTTTGGAACGTACGCCGCGCTCATCGTCCCGTACATCGCCGTCACGGTGCCCTTCAACACCCTTCTCATGACCGGGTTCCTCCGCGAATTTCCGGGAGAGATCGAGGAGGCAGCGATAATCGACGGCGTCGGGTTGTGGCGCCTGTGCTGGTCAGTGGTGCTACCGCTGATGCGTCCAGTGATCGCGACAATCCTCATCTTCAACGTCGTGTGCGTGTTCAATGAGTTTCCCTTCGCGTCGATCCTGATCAGCAACCCTGACATGGTCACCGTCTCGCTGGCCGTGTCCAGATTCCAGGGCCAGTTCACCGTCGACTACGGCGGGATGATGGCGTCGGCAACTTTGGTCCTCCTGCCGCAGCTCATCATCTACGCGATTTTCCAGAAGCAAGTCATCGCCGGAATGACCGTCGGCGCAGTCAAAGGGTGATCGTCACATTCTCACCACCGGCGGGAGTCGTTCGCCGTCACTCCAGATATCAGCCACCGTCACTGAGGCCGATAGAGCGATCGTCACTTACGTCGATGGAGTGATCGCCGCTGATGTGGCAGAGTGACCAGTTCTCGGAGGCGGATTCTCGATGGCGCGGTGTCGAACTTGCCCGCGCGGTAGCGGTTGCGGCGGTGGGTCCGATCATCGGTGATCGTTTGGCGGGCGCAGTCCGGACCGCTGCGCTGGACGCCCGCGCCGCCCGTGACCACGTGGCACGGTCAGAAATTACCCGCGATGCGCTTTACGGGCAGCCGCAGATGCTTGACCTGCCGCCGTAGTGGTGGCAGGTCAAGGCTGGGCACGATGAGCCGGCCCATGGCGTCCCGGCGCCGACCCTCGCTCAAGGCATGGGCGTAGACGGCGAGTACCGTGCGCGGATCGGCGCCGAGATACTCGGAGATCGCGTGAACAGGTGTGCCCGGCCCCCAGCTGAGTGGGTGCGGGTAGTCGGTGGACGTCTTTGCGGTCGCGTGGGCGCGGAAGCGCTCGTTCCAGCCGGCGCGTCCCGCGCGCCTCGTCGCCGAGGTTTGCGCGGGGCGCTCATGTCGGTGGGGAATTCGCGCCGCGAGCGGCCGTCCGACCCGATCTCAGGATTTGCTCAGGAATCGAGAATTGTCCCCCATTTGGGGGACACGCCTCATGTATGGTGAGACTCGTTCGAACGCTCTGGGGGCGTGAAGAACGCGGGCATCCGACACCGGTTCAATCACTGGGGAAGCGAATCGGCAGGATGCCCCCAGAGCTTCCGCTCCCGGTGCCGAGAGGCGTGGGTGCCGCGAGCAGA
>NZ_BAABAF010000019.1:0-5553 GCF_039537285.1 Microbacterium kribbense
GAAATGGAAATGGCCACCCGTGGGTGGCCATTTCGTGAAGTTGAGTCCGGCGGTGTCCTACTCTCCCACAGGGTCCCCCCTGCAGTACCATCGGCGCTGAGAGGCTTAGCTTCCGGGTTCGGAATGTGACCGGGCGTTTCCCTCTCGCTATGGCCGCCGAAACACTCATGGATGTTTCGATCCAGCACAAACAAGTATCGCTATGTTGTTGTGTTCCCGACCGCACATCGAGAACCACTCAGTGGACGCAAGCACCAGACACAGTGGTGTTGTTATCAAGTCATCGGCTTATTAGTACCGGTCAGCTGCACACGTTACCGTGCTTACACACCCGGCCTATCAACCCAGTAGTCTAGCTGGGAGCCTCTCACCCCGAAGGGCATGGAAGTCTCATCTTGAGGCCGGCTTCCCGCTTAGATGCTTTCAGCGGTTATCCATCCCGAACGTAGCTAATCAGCGGTGCTCCTGGCGGAACAACTGACACACCAGAGGTTCGTCCAACCCGGTCCTCTCGTACTAGGGTCAGATCCTCTCAAACTTCCTACGCGCGCAGCGGATAGGGACCGAACTGTCTCACGACGTTCTAAACCCAGCTCGCGTACCGCTTTAATGGGCGAACAGCCCAACCCTTGGGACCTACTCCAGCCCCAGGATGCGACGAGCCGACATCGAGGTGCCAAACCATGCCGTCGATATGGACTCTTGGGCAAGATCAGCCTGTTATCCCCGAGGTACCTTTTATCCGTTGAGCGACAGCGCTTCCACAAGCCACTGCCGGATCACTAGTCCCGACTTTCGTCCCTGCTCGACCTGTCAGTCTCACAGTCAAGCTCCCTTGTGCACTTACACTCGCCACCTGATTACCAACCAGGTTGAGGGAACCTTTGGGCGCCTCCGTTACTCTTTAGGAGGCAACCGCCCCAGTTAAACTACCCACCAGGCACTGTCCCTGAACCGGATCACGGTCCGAAGTTAGGCATCCAGAGTGACCAGAGTGGTATTTCAACAATGACTCCACGAATACTGGCGTATCCGCTTCACCGTCTCCCACCTATCCTACACAAGCCACACCGAATACCAATACCAAGCTATAGTAAAGGTCACGGGGTCTTTCCGTCCTGCTGCGCGTAACGAGCATCTTTACTCGTAATGCAATTTCGCCGAGTTCGCGGTTGAGACAGTTGGGAAGTCGTTACGCCATTCGTGCAGGTCGGAACTTACCCGACAAGGAATTTCGCTACCTTAGGATGGTTATAGTTACCACCGCCGTTTACTGGGGCTTAAACCGGGCAGGCGTCAGTCCGTATACATCGTCTTGCGACTTAGCACGGACCTGTGTTTTTAGTAAACAGTCGCTACCCACTGGTCTCTGCGGCCACCACACCCTTTCGGCGTAAAGCCTAATAAGCGGATGGCCCCCCTTCTCCCGAAGTTACGGGGGCATTTTGCCGAGTTCCTTAACCACGATTCTCTCGATCTCCTTGGTATTCTCTACCTGACCACCTGAGTCGGTTTGGGGTACGGGCAGCTAGAACCTCGCGTCGATGCTTTTCTTGGCAGCAGAGGATCACCCACTTTTCATCCGCATCGTGTCTCACCCTCCATGACTCCCGGATTTGCCTAGGAGTCGGGCTACGCACTTGCACCAGGACAACCATCGCCTGGCAGAGGCTACCTTCCTGCGTCACACCTGTTAATACGCTAGCCGCACCAGCATGGGGTCGAGCGTTCACCCGAGCACCCGCCCCCTCCCGAAGGAAGGAACGAGAAGTCCCGGGCTAGGACTCTTAGCACCACTGGATTGACTGGGGCGGTTCTTCGCCGGTACGGGAATATCAACCCGTTGTCCATCGACTACGCCTGTCGGCCTCGCCTTAGGTCCCGACTTACCCAGGGAAGATTAGCTTGACCCTGGAACCCTTGGTCTTTCGGAGGACGTGTTTCTCACACGTCTTTCGCTACTCATGCCTGCATTCTCACTCGTGTGGCCTCCACGACTGGGTCACCCCGCCGCTTCACCGGCCACACGACGCTCTCCTACCCATCAACACGGCTGGACCACGAAGGCCTACCTAAAAATGTCAATGCCACAACTTCGGTGGCGTGCTTGAGCCCCGTTACATTGTCGGCGCGGAATCACTTGACCAGTGAGCTATTACGCACTCTTTCAAGGGTGGCTGCTTCTAAGCCAACCTCCTGGTTGTCACAGCAACTCCACATCCTTTCCCACTTAGCACGCGCTTAGGGACCTTAGATGGTGGTCTGGGTTGTTTCCCTCTCGACGATGAAGCTTATCCCCCACCGTCTCACTGCTGCGCTCTCACTTACCGGCATTCGGAGTTTGGCTGACGTCAGTAAGCTGGTAAGCCCCATCGGCCATCCAGTAGCTCTACCTCCGGCAAGAAACACGCAACGCTGCACCTAAATGCATTTCGGAGAGAACCAGCTATCACGAAGTTTGATTGGCCTTTCACCCCTATCCACAGCTCATCCCCTCAGTTTTCAACCTAAGTGGGTTCGGTCCTCCACGACGTCTTACCGTCGCTTCAACCTGGCCATGGATAGATCACTTCGCTTCGGGTCTAGGACATGCGACTGAACGCCCTGTTCAGACTCGCTTTCGCTACGGCTACCCCACACGGGTTAACCTCGCCACATATCACTAACTCGCAGGCTCATTCTTCAAAAGGCACGCTGTCACCCCTGCAAAGGAGGCTCCAACGGTTTGTAAGCAAACGGTTTCAGGTACTATTTCACTCCCCTCCCGGGGTACTTTTCACCTTTCCCTCACGGTACTAGTCCGCTATCGGTCATCTGGGAGTATTTAGGCTTATCAGGTGGTCCTGACAGATTCACACGGGATTTCTCGGGCCCCGTGCTACTTGGGATACTCTCCACGCCAAGAACAAGTATTTCGACTACGGGGCTCCCACCCACTATGGCCCGCCATTCAAAACGGTTCGTCTATACCCTCTTGTCACGCCGGCCGCTCGGCAGAGCAGCCCAGAAAGTCCCACAACCCCGAATACGCAACTCCTGCCGGATATCACACGCACTTCGGTTTAGCCTGATCCGGTTTCGCTCGCCACTACTAACGGAATCGCTGTTGCTTTCTCTTCCTGTGGGTACTGAGATGTTTCACTTCCCCACGTTCCCTCTACCCGCCCTATATATTCAGACGGGAGTCACCAGGTCGGCACGCCGCCTGGCGGGGTTTCCCCATTCGGACACCCTCGGATCAAAACTTGCTTATCAGTTCCCCGAGGCTTATCGCAGATTGCTACGTCCTTCTTCGGCTCCAGATGCCAAGGCATCCACCATTTGCTCTTAAAGACTTGAAAATCACATGAGTCGAATCAAAAACTCGCACCAGAACCCCCCGAAGGAAGCCCTGGCAAGAAATTGACCAATGATCATTAAAAATAAGATCATCTATACGGGCCAGCCCGAAGGCCGACCCAAGATGCTCGCGTCCACTGTGTAGTTCTCAAAGTACGGGCGGTACCCTCCCCGACCCACCCCACAAGGCGAACCAGAAAAGGCCCAGAAGAAACCGTCGACACCCTCCGAAGAAGACATCGCCCAGTCCCTCAGGACCCAACAGCGTGCATGCGCCCTCCACCCGAACCCAGACCCTTCCAGCTGCAAGCAGCGTACTAAGCCCGGACCCTTCCGGAAGGCACCCCGTCAAATGTTCCACCCATGAGCTACCAGCACCACACGAACGGTGATGATCTGGCGCCTGGAAGACCCGAAAGCCTCCAGCTGCTCCTTAGAAAGGAGGTGATCCAGCCGCACCTTCCGGTACGGCTACCTTGTTACGACTTAGTCCTAATTACCGATCCCACCTTCGACGGCTCCCTCCACAAGGGTTGGGCCACCGGCTTCAGGTGTTACCGACTTTCATGACTTGACGGGCGGTGTGTACAAGACCCGGGAACGTATTCACCGCAGCGTTGCTGATCTGCGATTACTAGCGACTCCGACTTCATGAGGTCGAGTTGCAGACCTCAATCCGAACTGGGACCGGCTTTTTGGGATTCGCTCCACCTTACGGTATCGCAGCCCATTGTACCGGCCATTGTAGCATGCGTGAAGCCCAAGACATAAGGGGCATGATGATTTGACGTCATCCCCACCTTCCTCCGAGTTGACCCCGGCAGTATCCCATGAGTTCCCACCATAACGTGCTGGCAACATAGAACGAGGGTTGCGCTCGTTGCGGGACTTAACCCAACATCTCACGACACGAGCTGACGACAACCATGCACCACCTGTATGAAGACCTTGCGGGGCGACTGTTTCCAGCCGTTTCCTCCATATGTCAAGCCTTGGTAAGGTTCTTCGCGTTGCATCGAATTAATCCGCATGCTCCGCCGCTTGTGCGGGTCCCCGTCAATTCCTTTGAGTTTTAGCCTTGCGGCCGTACTCCCCAGGCGGGGAACTTAATGCGTTAGCTGCGTCACGGAATCCGTGGAAAGGACCCCACAACTAGTTCCCAACGTTTACGGGGTGGACTACCAGGGTATCTAAGCCTGTTTGCTCCCCACCCTTTCGCTCCTCAGCGTCAGTTACGGCCCAGAGATCTGCCTTCGCCATCGGTGTTCCTCCTGATATCTGCGCATTCCACCGCTACACCAGGAATTCCAATCTCCCCTACCGCACTCTAGCCTGCCCGTACCCACTGCAAGCCCGAGGTTGAGCCTCGGAATTTCACAGCAGACGCGACAAACCGCCTACGAGCTCTTTACGCCCAATAATTCCGGATAACGCTTGCACCCTACGTATTACCGCGGCTGCTGGCACGTAGTTAGCCGGTGCTTTTTCTGCAGGTACCGTCACTTCCGCTTCTTCCCTGCTAAAAGAGGTTTACAACCCGAAGGCCGTCGTCCCCCACGCGGCGTTGCTGCATCAGGCTTGCGCCCATTGTGCAATATTCCCCACTGCTGCCTCCCGTAGGAGTCTGGGCCGTGTCTCAGTCCCAGTGTGGCCGGTCACCCTCTCAGGCCGGCTACCCGTCGACGCCTTGGTGAGCCACTACCTCACCAACAAGCTGATAGGCCGCGAGCCCATCCCAGACCGATAAATCTTTCCAACCCCCACCATGCGGCGAGAGCTCATATCCAGTATTAGACACCGTTTCCAGCGCTTATCCCAGAGTCCAGGGCAGGTTGCTCACGTGTTACTCACCCGTTCGCCACTGATCCAGGAAGCAAGCTCCCCTTCACCGTTCGACTTGCATGTGTTAAGCACGCCGCCAGCGTTCATCCTGAGCCAGGATCAAACTCTCCGTAAAAAAACGATGCCACAACACCACCGGAAAAACGGCAGACGCTGCAGCGAGTTCAACCATGACCAAAAAACGAACATCATTGCTGACATCCATATAAATTGATCCAAAGGAATCTCACCCAACCAAAAAGGTCAGGACGAGGTAATTTGGCATTTGACAAGTGCACGCTGTTGAGTTCTCAAGGACCAGACGCACCCACAACTAAGACCACAACAACCGGCCATCATCACAGGGCAACCTCACAACCATACCCCACCTGT
>NZ_BAABAF010000020.1:0-2386 GCF_039537285.1 Microbacterium kribbense
TGTGTTCCGTCAAGTGGATGTCGGCCGTTTGAGCGGTAAGAATCCGGCCATTGTGGCGGGGTTTCCGGCCGTGTGAGCGGGGTTCAGGCCATGAGGGCGTGTTGGACGCGCCAGGAGTCGCCGTGGAAGTGGAGCAGGCGGCCGTGGTGGACGAGCCGGTCGATGATCGCGGCGGCCATGGTGTCGTCGCCGAACACGGCTCCCCAGCGGGAGAACTCGAGGTTCGTGGTGATGATCAGGCTGTGGTGTTCGTACGCGTTCGAGATGACCTGGAACAGCAGGCGTGCGCCTTCGGGGTCGATGGGCAGGTAGCCCAGTTCGTCGATCGCGACCAGACGGTTACGGGCGATGGCCGCCAGGGCGCGGTCGAGCCGGCCGGCGTGGCTGGCGTCGCGCAGGTGGGCGATCAGGCTGCTGGCGGTGAAGTACCGGGCGGGGTCCCCGGCCTGGCAGGTCGCGGCGGTCAGAGCGCAGGCCAGATGCGTTTTCCCGGTGCCGACGTCGCCGTAGCAGACCAGGTCCTCGCCGTCGTCTTCCCAGGCCAAGCCGGCCAGCTGGTGCCGGTCGAATCCGTCGGGGAACCGGATCGCGCCCCAGTCGTAGCCGTCCAGAGATTTCAGCGCGGGAAGGCCCGCTGCTTTGAGGAGTCGGACCCGGCGGGAGTGCTGCCGTGAGGCGTGTTCGGCTGTGAGTAGACCCAGCAGGTAGTCGCGTTGTTTCGGGGTGCCGCGGCGTGCCCAGTCGGCGAGGATGGAGCCGGTCAGGGGCACGTTCCTGCCCTCGTCGATGATCT
This sequence comes from Microbacterium kribbense, assembly GCF_039537285.1. Lineage (NCBI taxonomy): Bacteria > Bacillati > Actinomycetota > Actinomycetes > Micrococcales > Microbacteriaceae > Microbacterium > Microbacterium kribbense. The sequence continues at coordinate 794 of NZ_BAABAF010000020.1, forward strand.
CCTGCACGCTCGCGCCGGTCATGCCGGCACCTGCTCGGTGGTGGCCTGTCTGCCCAGGCGGTCGTAGATGGTCAGGTCCGCGGCGCCGGGGTCGGGTTCCACGCCCGCGGCCAGGCGCCTGGCGAGCATGCCGACCGTGTCGGCGTGGGGCGTGTGGCCGCGGGCCAGGATCGTGTCCGCGGCTTGGATGGCGCAGGCGAAGCCCGCAGAGCGGGTGGCCAGGTCCAGGACGGCCAGCCCGTCGCGTCGGTCGCGGGGGGAGGCCCGGTCGAGCCAGTCGCGGACCGGGTCGGTGACGTGGCGGCGGACGGGTGATTCGCTCCACGCTCCGGGCTTTCGTGCCAGCGCGGGCAGCAGCACCGACGGGTCCAGGACCGTGTCAGCGTGCGCGCCGAACACGCGCGGCAAGGTGACGGCGGGACGGGCGTTCTCGTCCAGGATCTGGACCCGGTCGTGACGCAGCCCGACAGTGACCCGCCGGAGCGAGTAGGCGGGCCCGGCCGTGTAGGCGACGCCGTCGATGCGCACCGTGCCGGTCTTATCCGCGGTGCGGGCCTCGTAGCGCACCGGATCGAACCGTGCCCCCGGCAGCGCGAGGCCTGCAGCCTTGTCCCGGGCGAACAGCACGCGCACGGGCTGATGCTTGCGCCAGTGATCGGCCTCGCCCAGCCGGTCGCAACGGGCCAACAGCATCCGGTTCAGCCCGGCAAGGCCAGCCGCTTCCGGCTCCGGGACCATCAGGTTCCGGCGCAGGAACCCGACCGCGTTCTCCACGCTGCCCTTCTCGTTACCCGAATACGGGTTGCAGTAGCGGGCCCGGCACCGGTAATGCAGCTTGAACGCGGCGAACAGGGCCGACTCCGTGACCTCCTGTCCACGGCGGCGGCCGATCCCGGTCGCGTTGTCGAACACGAGCTCGCGTGGCACGAACCCGACGTGCTCGAAGACCGTGCGCAACCCATGACACACGCACTCGGCCGTCTCGCCCTGATAGCCCTGCGCGTAGCGGGCGTTCGAGAACGGGAACGTGACCACGAGCATGTGCAGCCGGGCCCGTGCCCCGTCCAGGATCACGTCGGCCTGCCCGAAATCGACCTGCGCCGCGCCGGGATCCCACGCCAACTCCAAGAACCCGTCGCCACCGGTGCGGTGCGCGGCCCGCCACGCCTTCACGTGCCGCTGCACCGGCGAGTACGACCCCGGGTAGCCGCGCTCGGCCACCAGCCGGTCGAACACCCGCTTCGCGGTGTGACGCTGCTTGCGCGGCCGCGCCCGATCCTCCTCCAGCCAGCCGTCGATCACGTCTGTGAACCCCGCCACGACAGACCCTCCCGGACGTCGCCGCACGATCGGCGGGGTCGGACTGTAATCGGTCTGCCCGGTGTACTTGACCACCGAGTCCCGACTGACTCCCAGCCGGCGGGCGATCTGCCTGCCCGCCACTCCCTCCGCGTCCAACCGGCGGATCTCTTCCTGCACCTGCGTACTCACTGTCATCTGCTTCCCGGTTTCGTTACGTGGGTGCGGCGCGTGCCGCCCCCACGTAACGGAACCTATCCAGAATGGCCGGATTCTTGTTGCTCAAACGGCCGG
>NZ_BAABAF010000021.1:0-1691 GCF_039537285.1 Microbacterium kribbense
GAAGACGATGGTGTGGTTGCCGTGTCGGATGACGCGGTCTTGGGCGTGCCAGAGCACGCCGCGGGAGAGGACGTCGCGTTCCACGTCGGCGCCGCGGCGTTGCAGGTCGGCGGCGGTGTCGGCGTGGGTGACTCGGACCACGTCTTGCTCGATGATCGGGCCCTCGTCCAGGTCGGCGGTCACGTAGTGGGATGTCGCGCCGATGAGTTTCACGCCGCGTTCGGCGGCCTTGCGGTAGGGGGCGGCGCCGATGAAGGCGGGCAGGAAGGAGTGGTGGATGTTGATGACGGGCACGCCGACCTTCTCCAGGAAGTCCTCGCTGATGATCTGCATGTAGCGGGCCAGCACGACGAAGTCCACGTTGCCGCCCAGCAGCTGCAGGATCTTCGCCTCGGCGGCGGACTTGTCCGGTCCCTGCGAGGGCACGTGGAAGAACGGCACCCCGAAGGAGCGCACGTCGTCAGCGGTGTTGGTGTGGTTGCTGATGACCATCGGGATGGTCACCGGCAGCTCCCCGCGCCGGTGCCGCCACAGCAGATCCAGCAGGCAGTGGTCGCTGGTGGAGGCCAGGATCGCCATCCGCTTGGGCACGGACTGGTCCGTCAGCCGCCAGGACAGCCCGAACGGGGCCAGCGTCTGCTCCAGATCGGCCTCGATCGCGGGCAGCTCGAGGGACAGATCGGGCCGGGCGAAGACGACCCGCTGGAAGAACTGGCCGCCGTCGGGGTTGTCCGTGTACTGGTCCAGCGCGATGATGTTGCCCTGGTTGCGGGTGATCAACGCGCTGACGGCGGCGACCACGCCAGGCTGGTCGGGGCCGTGCACGATCAGGCACGCGGTGTCCTTGGAGGCCGGCGAGTGCGGGGCCATCTCAGGCCCCCGCCGTGGTGAACTCGTGCGCCCACACGGCGGTGGCCTTCAGACCGCCGAACGTGTAGAAGTGCAGCTTCACGGTGCCGCTGGAAGGGTCCGCCGCCAGCAGCGCGGACAGGTCGGACACGAACCGGTCCGGCCCGGCAGTGCCCAACAGGTTCGTCAGGGAGAACCCGTACTTCTTCACGATCATCGCGTTCGCCCCGATCCCGAACCGGCGGGCGAACCCGAGCAGTCGTTTGATGCCGGCCGGTCCCGGCGTGCCGATCCGGATCTGAGTATCGATGCCGTGCGCACGGACCTGTCTGATCCAGGCCATCACCGGGTCGGTGTCGAAGGCGAACTGGGTCAGGATCACCGCCTCCAGGCCCTGCTCCTTCAGCGCGGCGGACTTGTCCCGCAGATGCTGCCAGAGCACGTCGTCGGCAATGTCGGGATGCCCCTCCGGGTAGCCCGCGATGGACACCTCACGCACCCCGTACTGCTGCAGGATGCCGGTGCGGATCACACTCAGCGAATCCGGGTACGGACCCTCGGGAGTGGCCGGATCCCCGCCCACACAGAACACATGCTCGGTCGCGCCGACCTCCTGCAACGCCGCCAGGAACTGCTCCAACTGGGCCTGCGAAGCCAACCGGCGGGCAGAGATATGCGGCACCGGGACGAACCCGGCCTCCCGCACCGCCGCAGCCGCAGCGACCCGCATCGGCAGATCCTCATTACCCAGGAACGTCACATTGACCTTCGTGCCCTGCGGGATCACCTCCCGCGCCTCCAACAGACCCGGGACATCCTTCCCCGTCATCTCCAACGAGAAA
>NZ_BAABAF010000022.1:0-1404 GCF_039537285.1 Microbacterium kribbense
GGTGACGTCCCCTGGGGTGGTGTAGTTCTCGGTGCTGAGTGTCACGTCGTTGACGTGGTGAGCCATCGTGCGATGGTCAGTGAGAACCGACTAAAGCTACTCACAGAAAGACACAACGCACGATGGCTCTTGACCAGTCTGCCCTCCTCGAGCTCCTCGGGGAACTGAAACTCACCGATGTCACTGACCGGATCCGTGTCGCGACGGAAGCGCTTTATCAGGAGCTGATCGATGCCGAAGCGGCCGCGTTCATCGGCGCCGCTCCCTTCGAACGCTCCCCGGGTCGTGTCACGCAACGCAACGGCACCCGCCCGCGCACCTTGACGACCACGGCCGGGGATCTGGAGTTGCGGCTCCCGAAGCTGCGGCAAGGGTCATTCTTCCCGTCGTTGCTGGAGCGGCGCCGGCGCGTCGACCAGGCGTTGTTCGCGGTGGTGATGGAGGCGTATGTTCACGGCGTCTCGACCCGCAAGGTCGACGATCTGGTGAAGGCGCTCGGCGCCGACACCGGCATCTCCAAGAGTGAGGTGTCGCGGATCTGCGCGAACCTGGACGAGGACGTCGCCGCGTTCCGTGACCGGCCCCTCGCCGACACGACCTACCCGTATGTGTTCCTCGATGCGACTTACTGCAAAGCCAGGGTCGGCCGCCGAGTCGTCTCCCAAGCTGTCGTCGTCGCGATCGGCGTCGCCGCCGACGGGCGCCGGGAAGTCCTGGGCTTCGAGGTTGGGGAGACTGAGTCGCAGCCGTTCTGGACGACGTTCCTGCGGTCGTTGAAGGCCCGCGGGCTCGGCGGGGTGAAACTCGTCATCAGTGACGCGCACACCGGGCTGATCTCCGCAATCGAGACCGTCTTCGCCGGGTCGGCATGGCAGCGGTGTCGTGTTCATTTCATGCGCAACGTGCTCTCCAACGTCCCGAAGGCATCGGGGCCGATGGTCGCGTCGATCATCCGCACGATCTTCGCGCAACCCGACACCGAGCACGTCTTCGCCCAGTTCCACGAAGTCGTGCGGATGCTGACTCGGTCGCATCCGAAGATCGCGGACATGCTCGAAGACGCGAAGAACGACATCCTCGCGTTCTGTGGATTCCCGCAACAGCACTGGCGACAGATCTGGTCCACAAACCCGCTCGAGCGCGTCAACAAGGAGATCAAACGCCGCACCGACGTCGTCGGCACCTTCCCCAACCCCGCAGCGCTCCTGCGCCTGGCAGGGCATGTCCTGATCGAGCAACACGACGAATGGGACGGCGCCGACCGCCGCTACTTCAGCGAGCACTCCATGAAACTCCTCACCGTCACCGACGAGGAGGTGGCGATCCCAGAACTCAACGCGGCATAATCAACAACAGCTGATCCGCACGGTGTCGAGAAACTCCACCACTCAGCGGGACGTCACC
>NZ_BAABAF010000023.1:0-2029 GCF_039537285.1 Microbacterium kribbense
TGTCGGCGGCGCTCGAACTTTGAACGGTTTCGGCGTTCGAAAAGTGAGCAGTTGCGGGCAGTTTAGCCCTGTGGTTGTTCGGTTGTGGTGCGGATGCTGGGGAGGCTGTCGATTCCCCTGCCGCGGAGCCGGTAGCTCGCGCCCTTCAGGGTGAGCACGTCGGCGTGGTGCACGATCCGGTCGATCATCGCGGCGGCGACGACTTGGTCGCCGAACACGCCTCCCCAGCCGGAGAATGGCAGGTTGCTGGTCAGGATCAAGGACGCGTGTTCGTAGCGGGACGAGACGAGCTGGAAGAACAAGTTCGCCGCGTCTTGCTCGAACGGGAGGTAGCCGACCTCGTCGACAATGATCAGCCCGTAACGACGCAGCCTGGCGAGCTCTTGCGGGAGCCGACCCTGCCGGTGCGCGTCGGTGAGGCGGGTGACCCAGTCCGTCGCGGTGCCGAACAGGACTCGATGCCCGTGCTGGGCTGCGACGATCCCGAGGCCGGTGGCGAGGTGCGTCTTCCCTGTTCCCGGTGGCCCGAGCAGCACCACGTTCCGCGCTTCGATTAGGAACCCGCCCGAGGCCAACGCGGCGATCTGCTGCCGGGTGGCCGGTTGCGCGTCCCAGTCGAAGTCCTCGAGCGTCTTCCGCGCCCCGAACCCGGCGGCTCTGATCCGCAACTCCGCCCCAGACGCATTCCGTGCACTGACTTCACGTTCGAGGACGGCGGCGAGGTAGCCCTCGAACGACCAGCCCGCGTCTCTTGCCTGGTCCGCGAGCCGAGCGGCGGCTTCGGTGATCCGGGGCGCTTTGAGCGCGCCGGCGAGATAGGTGATCTGCTTCACGGTCTCGGTCGTCTTCGTGGTGCCCATCAGATCGCCTCACCGCTGCTGGCGATCCCGAATGCCCGGTCGTAGTCGGCCAGGTCCCGGACCAGGCCATCGTCATCGACTGCCGGGACCGGGTGTTGGAACTGGTGGCTCTAAGTCCGCGGTCACGTCCACGAACCGGCCGATCGCGTGCGGGTCGACGGAGTAGTCGTTCGTGTCGACCCGGACGTAGTAGTCCCGGCCCAGACGCACCCGGTTCCGCCAGCCCAGACGCAGCGGGATCGGTGGCAACGGCAGCATGCCCGCGAGATCCTCCTCGAGCAACTCGACCGGCGCGGCCTTCACGGTGCGCACCACCCGCTGGTTCGCACGGCTCAGCCAGTCCGTGAACTGGACGTTGAACTCTGCCGGCGAGCCGAACTGCCGGCCGGGCATGAACGACGTCTCGAACCAGCCGTTTCGGCGCTCCACGAGACCCTTGGACTCCGGATCCCGCGGTGGCAGCAGCACGAGCTTCGTGGCGAGCATGCCCACGAACGCGTCCACACCCGCCGCGTGGCGTTTCCCGCGGCCGATGCCGGCCTCGTTGTCCCAGATCAGCCGGCGCGGCACCCGCCCCAGCTGCTGGATCAACTCCCACGACCCCAGCAGCAGGTCCTCCGTCTTCCGGGTCGGGATCATCCGGGCGGTGATGAATCTGGAGTGCGCGGCCGTGATCACCAGCACCGGCAGCAACTGCCCGGCCCCGTCCTCGAGCGGGATCCGATACGGCGGGAACCACAGATCACACTGCGCCGCATCCCCAGCCGCCCAGACCAGCCGGTCCGCCGGGTCGATGCGCTGCTGCTCCGGCCGCAACCGGGCCACGTTGTCCCGGAACCACCGGATCGAACCCGCCCATCCGACCCGTTCCGCGAGCACCGTCGCCGGCATATCCGGCGTCGTCGTCAGCAGCTCACGCACCCGAGCCTCGAACGGGGTGAACGACGTCGCACGCCCAGACCGCTCATACCTCGGTGGTGACTGCGAGTTCACCGCCTTGATGACCGTGGTCCGCGAGATCCCCAGCCTTCCCGCGATCTTCGCCTTCGGCACGCCCTCCGCAGCAAGCCGCCGGATCAACGCCCAGTCCTCCAAAGTGATCACTCTCCCATCGTCGAGTGTTCACTTTTCAACCGCCGGAACTGTCCAGTTTTCGAGCGCCGCCGACA
>NZ_BAABAF010000024.1:0-999 GCF_039537285.1 Microbacterium kribbense
AAAGTGGCAGGACTCAATCACCGAGGCGGCTCAGCGTGCACGGCGGGTCGGTACGCGATCCGTGAACTTGTCGGGGGTCAATCCCGTTGCCGTTCGCACGGAGTAGGATTCAGTCATATTGAGTGTGGGGGTGGGTCATGCGTACGACGAGGCAGCTGAGCATTACTTTGCCCAATGAGATGGCGGATGCGTTGAAGGAGCGTGTCGCGTCGGGGGAGTACGCGAGTGAGAGCGAAGTGATTCGGGATGGCTTGCGTGCACTGTTCGCGCGTGATGAGGCTGTTCAGTTGTGGCTGCGCACCGAAGTGGTCGCCGCGTACGACGAGCTCCGGGCCGATCCCTCCACCGCGGTGGGCGCACAGGACGTGCGGGCACACCTGGCCCGGTTGCACGCGCACAGACGTTCACAGACCGCATGACCCGGCGGGTCGTCTTCTCGCCGCACGCGCAGCAGGACCTGTCCGAGCTGTCCCTCTGGATCGCGCAGGAGTCAGGCTTCCCCAGCCACGCCGCCGACTTCGTCTTCGCGATCCTTGACTTCTGTGACGGTTTGGCGGACTCCCCGTTCCTTGGACGGTCAAGGGACGATCTGCGGCCCGGGTTGCGGACGATCGGGTTCCGTCGTCGTGTCGTGGTCGCGTTCGCTGTCGATGCGGACAGCGTCCAGGTCCTTGGCGTCTACTGTGGCGGGCGGGACTATGAGCGCCTGCTCGCGCCGCATTGATCCTGCGGACTGGGGCACATCGTGCGTAGGGTGGGGTGAAAGCGGACGTATGTTTCTCCGTTCGTTTCCGCTGGCCGAGTCGTCCTCGTTTGGCCGGTGACACGCTCGGGGCCGTGCCCACACGGTGCCCACAACTGAATAGGATCCGGCCCGATCCAGGACGATCGACAGCAGATGCTGGAAGGCGCGTAACCGCGTGATTCTGCGGCAGACCGACTGGAATGGATTGAGAAGGATCGAACCTCTTTGGGTTCAAATCCCACCGTCACCGCCAT
>NZ_BAABAF010000025.1:0-774 GCF_039537285.1 Microbacterium kribbense
AGCATCCGCACCACAACCGAACAACCACAGGGCTAAACTGCCCGCAACTGCTCACTTTTCGAACGCCGAAACCGTTCAAAGTTCGAGCGCCGCCGACAGCGCGGGGGCAGCGGGCCGGTAGTGCGACGCACTTCTGTCCACCGCGCTCGGACTTTAGACGGTTTCGGCGTGGCGCAACGGTCCAGTTTTCGAACGCCGGCCATACCTTTGATGTCCGCGACGGCGCCCACTGTGACGTCGACGCGCCCACACGCACCCACCTCGCTCGCCCGCCGGCATCTCGCATCCGCGCTCGTCTTCGTCAGCGCGCGTGCGCTCGCGCGCATGTTTGTCGCATGCGCGCATGAAAGAAACGTACGCGGGTGCAACTTTCTGGAGCACGACTGGATGCCACGCGCGCGCCCGCGTTCAGCCGCACGTGCGTCGACTGCGCGCGTCGACCACCCGTCGCCCACCGCGCGCGGCCCCACACGCAGGCTCACGCGCGGGTGCCAACGCGCGGGTGAGCCTGCGGACCCGCCGTATACGGCCCTCTGATCGCAGGCGTGCACGTCGACGCCGTCGGATCCCAACCCGACACCAGCCCCACGGTCTGCCTGGCACCACAGCACCCGTGGGGCTCCTGTTCGGCGGCGCCATGCGGCAGGAACAACGCTCTACCGGCGCACGGCGGCCTGGTGACGTCCCCTGGGGTGGTGTAGTTCTCGGTGCTGAGTGTCACGTCGTTGACGTGGTGAGCCATCGTGCGATGGTCAGTGAGAACCGACTAAAGCT
>NZ_BAABAF010000026.1:0-725 GCF_039537285.1 Microbacterium kribbense
ATTATTCTTACCCTCAACCCTAGCATTTGTATATTTTGTAATTAAAGCATTTAATACGTACTGTTTTTTATTCTTCAAAGATTTAAGGCTTGTTCTAAAGCATAAAGGACAGTCTTTTAAATCCTTTGATAGCATTTCTGAAATCATTTTTACATTTCTTTTTTCAATATAATATAGAAAATCTTGATAAAATACATATGCCTCCCTCAATTCATCTGAAAAACTAAGAAGTTCAGAGCAAATTTCCTTGGTATTAGTAAGTTTTTTGTACCCAACATATTTGTAAAAATAAACCCCATTTAACTTCCAATGCTTTGCTAGAGGCAACTTCCAATATCTTTTTAGCATACGGTATTCATGGCTGTTAGTCTTGAATTTCTTCATTATATCTACTCGAAGTTTATTTATATTTCTAGTTAAAAGTTGTACAATATGGAATTTATCTAGGATAATCGTAGCATTTGGAAACAATTCTTTACCTAGTTCTATGTACGTCTCATACATATCAGTAGTTATAAATTCAACCTTTTCTCTTACCTCTTTAGGATATGACAAGAAATACTGTCTCAAGTAATACTTTCTTCTATCAGGTAAAATATCAAAAACTTTGCCCGTTTCATTATTAACTAAATTTACACTCATTGCAGCATCAACTGATTTTAGAGACTTAAATTCATCTATTCCAAGTACTCTAGGAAGATATTTCTTACTGTTTTTAATTTCTG
>NZ_BAABAF010000027.1:0-589 GCF_039537285.1 Microbacterium kribbense
CAAATATTCGAGAAATTATCGATAAATACGGCGAAAATTACATGGGAGTCCTCAAATTCGGAACTGATGAAGAAAAGAAAATCGTAACGAAATGGTTCGGAGATACGATTCAACGTCTACAAGACGAGGGGGCGTGCGATTAATGCAACAATTATTCGATTATGCAAGGTCGAAAAACATCAAAGGCAATGATTTTGAAATTCTGATGTACATAATCACTCATACCGATAACAAACTCGAGGCTTGCTGTGACAGCAATCAGGAGATTGCTGAAACGACCGGGCTTGATAAAAGAGTGGTTGCACGGGCAATTAAAAATCTACAAGCGAAAAAAGCTATTTCAGTTCAAAAATTAGAACATAAAAAAAGACGTGGAAAGCCCGTCAATACTGAAAAAGGTCGAGAATACAAGTACCGGTTAATGCGGTGCGACTTTTTCGAAAATCTAGCACTTTTCGGGTCGGAAAACAGTTCCGACCAAGACGCCGTTAGCTAGCGACAAAAATGCACTAGCGTACAACAGGAAAACAGCAAAAAACAATGATTTTAGAAATTAGCTGATGACAAAAGTGAATGTGCTGTAATTAGT
>NZ_BAABAF010000028.1:0-520 GCF_039537285.1 Microbacterium kribbense
CAAAGATCCTGCAATATTGAAATTTTAACGTCTCTGGAGATAAAACACCCTTTGTCTGTAAGTGGAGTTTCAGCTATAAACGTTTCATTACAGTGTTTGCAGTAGAATCTTTGTTTTTTTATTTTAAGCATAAGAGGGTTATTACCTGACCTATTTAAAATTACTTTAACAATTTGTCTTCCATTTTTCACTACTGAATAATTTTCATTTACGCAACCGCATTTAGAGCATGCTTTTGGAACATATGTAAGCACTGCGTTTAATACCTTAAACTCAATACCTCTTATTTTTTCAATTCCATCTCCTGTAAATACTAAATTTTTATCGCTAATTCCTAGAATATTTGATATAATATCATTTGAGCACATGTCAAACCTCCTCGTTTATTTTGTTGTGGTGACTTAATTATACAACGAGTTTGACATGTGTTCTTTATTTTTTTAAAAAATAATAGCGCTGATAGTAATTAGTCCATTTTTGTCTAACGACAATTATGGATTTTTTATTACCATCAACGCTA